>JAYWFU010000054.1:0-24932 GCA_043778625.1 Bacteroidia bacterium
AAACGTCCCTTCGATGAAAAACTCAGGGAACTAGCGGTTGTGTAATAGTTGTAATGCTATGCGTTGTCAATTATTGTAGTTTATTCATTAATTTAATTACATTTATATTGAATTAAAAATACAAGTATTATGATAACAACAGCCCAACCAAGTGTAATATCAAGCGCAGCGACAACACATAGTGTTGTTAAGCAACTAACCCTACACACACTAACCCTGTGTGCCTTAGTAAGCCTTACGGCAATAGCCAATGCGCAAAACTATTTTAGCCGAGGGCTTAACACGAGTACTAAATCGTTTATGCAAATAAAACGTGAAGCCGACAGCCTTTATGCCATAAGTAGTGCTGCCAATGGTGGCGTAGCCACCAAAGAAGAAAAAAATTATCGCCGTTGGGAAAACGATGTTATGTCGCGTTGCTTATATCCTACAGCACCTGTAGGCGGGAGTGTATTAGGCGCTAAAGCTTATGTGCGTAATAATTTTTACACTACTACCACAGGTGGTATAACTACTGCAAGTGTGGCAAATACACTATGTGCTACAGGCCCTGCCGAAAGTGTATGGCGTAACATAGGCGAAAATCCTATAGTAGATAGTACGCTACAAAAAATAGGTATTATAATAAGCGTAGCAGTACATCCTACTAACAATAACATTATATATGCCGGTACAGGTAGCAGTGGTATATTTAAAACAATTGATGGTGGACTTAACTGGGTAAATATTACTGACGGACTTGGTATTACAGGGCTTGGAGTAAAATCAATAGCTATTAATCCCAAAAACCCTAACATACTACTAGCAGGTACAGGAACTACTTCTTATGGGGCATCGTTACAGTTTGATAGTCCTTATAGTTTTATAGAGGGAATAGGGGTTATAAAAAGTACTGATGGTGGATTAACTTGGGTAACCACTTCTATAGCAAGTAGCCCTGATTTTCATTATAATATAGAGGCTATTAGATATAATCCTGTTGATACTAATATCGCTTATGCGGTAGGCGATAGATATATTTATAAAAGTACTAATAGTGGAACTAATTGGAGTATTGTATACAATAATACTACTAATGCCACTCAGCACGTTCATTTTAGCGATTTAGAAATAAGCCTTGCTAATACTAGTACTATTTATGCTTCTACCTATGCAAATGATTCTATTAACGTAGCACAATTTTATGTTTCTAACAATGCTGGCGCATCGTGGACTAAAGCCCCTTTAGGTTTTTCGGGGCTTAATGGTTTAGTTATGGCTATTGACGTTACACCTGCTGAGCCTAATGCAGTGTATGCATTACAGGTAGCCTATACTATAACTAAAATAGGCACAGCTAAATATGTCTACGAAAAACACTTTGTATTTAAGTCTATTGATAATGGCGTGCATTGGCGTTTACTTAATTCTACTGTCCCCACTCGCTATTTTGATCCCACCTCAACCAATAATTTTAATTTTGGATATTGGAAGCACGAGTTTGAGGTGTCTAATAAAGACACCGTAACCATGTACATGGGAGGAGACAACTTTGTAAAAACTACTAATAGGGGGGGTACTTGGGTTGTACCAAGTTCTTACACTTATACTCCAACAACTCCAGCGAGTACTAGCACACATGCTGATATACGAGCGTTTTTTCAATTACCTACTTTGGCAGGGCAAGATGTGTTGTATATGGGAGACGATGGCGGTATAGCTAAAACTACTAATAGTGCAATATCATTTAAAAACCTTAACGGTAACGGACTAAGTATAGGGGAAGCCTATAGTGTAGGGGTGTTTGCTAATAGCGATAACATAACTGTAGGTTTGCAAGATAATGGCACTAAACTTAAAGATAGCAAAACTTCGCCTTGGAAAAATGTAGTTGGTGGAGATGGTGGATGGACAGATGTAAACAGTACTTACGACAGTATTACCTATGCACAATCTAATAGAGCCAAACTTATTTCGCGCAACGGAGGAAAAACATTTTCTACTATGTGGACAGATAGCAACTGGCTATTTTATGCTAACGATAATTGCCCTGACCCTAATAATTCCAATATAATATGGAACTCTAAAGCAACAAAAAAGAAATACACCTATAATATTACAAACAATATAATTACGCTCAAAGATACTTCAATTAACCCTATGCGTATCGAAGCTTTTGAAGTAGCGCGTGCTAATAGCAATGTTATATACGCTTCGCATTGGAGTCCAACTTGGGGAGCATACCCTAATCCTTATACGCTAGAGCGGTCAATGGATGGTGGAGCTACCTGGACTGACTTATCCTTTAACCCTGGTGGTATAAAAGGAGTATGTATCTACTCCGTTATTACGGATTTAGAAACTGACCCTACCGATGCCAACATAGTATTTGCTAGTGCCGCAGGTTACGATAAAAATGGGCAATACCGTGTATTAATGTCCACCAACGCAGGAGCTAGTTGGGCTGATATTTCCAACGGACTTACGGGTATGCCTGTTAACCAATTAGTATATCAAAAAAATGGCTACTTATATGCCGCTACTGATGCGGGCGTGTATTACTACAAAAACGGAACGTGGCAGTGTTTTAACAACGGTTTGCCCCCTACCATAGTACGCAAAATACGCATTAACCCTTGCCAAAACACTATTACTGCCGCTACCTATGGCCGCGGTATATGGCAAGCTACGCTTGCCAATACGCCGGCTATACACCTTAATGCCAATACTACTGTGCCACTAGGCACGAGTATAGTGTACAATAACGATGTAATAGTAGATTCGGCCATTACCTATACCGTAAAAGGCACAGTAGCCTTTGCTAAGGATAAGCTACTTATTGTAAAACGTGGTGCAAAGTTGGTAGTAGATGGCGGCACGCTTACCAATAGTTGCAATAACCTATGGGCAGGCGTGCAATTGCAAGGTACTGGCACACAACCACAAACCATAGCCGCTAACGGCCTATGCCCTTATCAAGCAATGGCGCAACTTATTAATGGTGCTACTGTACAAAACGCTAACGACGCCCTTACCTTTGGCGTAACCGATGCCGTAGGCAATATCGACTACAATTCGTTTGGCGGAATATGCTATGCCACCAACGCTAAGTTTGTAAACAATAAGCGCGACGTACAGCTACTAAGCTACCCTAATTACAATAACAAAACGTATTTCGACCTATGTACATTTGAGGTTAACCGTACCCTTAACACCGCCGTAAACCCTACCAATAGGGTTACTATGTGGAATGTTAAAAACATTAATTTTAGAGGCTGTGTAGTTAAAAACACCTCAGCCTACCCATCTAACGCCAAGGGACGTGGCTTGTACAGCATTGATGCCCAATACACCATAACCGATTATGTAGGTGCTACTACTACCCCTAGCAGTATAAATAATTGGGACTATGGCATAGTATCCGAAAACACTAACCCCTTAATGGTAGCCACTATAACCAATGTACAGTTTGCCAACAATGGGTTTGGCGCAGCCAAACTCAAGGGGATAAACTACCCAGTGTTTAATGGTTGCACGGTGGATGTAGGCGGCGAGTTTCACTCGTGGGGGTTATACCTTGAAGCCTGCAAATACTACAAAATACAAAACAATACCTTTAGCACCACCCACGCAGGCTACACAGGCATATATGCCTTAAATAGTGGCGCAGGCTTGCACCAAATATACCGCAACACGTTTAACAACCTAACGGCAGGCATAACCCCGCTGGACGACAACAGCGGAACCACCAACACTACCGATGGGCTTAAAATAAACTGCAATGTGTTTACCGCCAACCAGTACGACATAGCCGTAATGCCATCGTTAACAGGCAATGCAACTTCTATTGCAACTACACAAGGTAGCATTATAGGAAGCTCAAATAATTTTAGTTTGGTTCGTAACGCTTATTCTGCTACCTGTGGTAACGAAAGTAAGTTTTATGTAGATGGTTCTAGCAAACAAATAGTACACGGCTCCTATACTGGCGCTAGTTACTCACCCTTACCACAACCTAGCTGTAGCGATTTAGTTGTAAATGTTCAAACAAAGGTTGCCACTTATTCCGCACAAGACTGCCCTAATGCATTAGGCCCACCTTGCACTACCTGCAAAGTTAATCCTAATGCACCATTATTAGCGGCTAAGCAAGAGCTAAAAACATTGCAAGCTAATTATAACGCAGTGTTGGACGGTGGTAGCACCACCACACTAACCACCACTGTGCAACAAAGCACTAACGCCAACAGCTTAAGCACCACACTTAGTGCCAAAGGACTACTGTTAACTGATAGTGTGCTACTAGCCTACATTACCAAAAGCCCAACCCCGCCTGCAGGGCACATTAAGGCAGTGGCAGTAGCTAACTCGCCACTAAGCCCTACCGTGCTTGCAGCTGTGCAACAGCTTAACCTACCCAAAGGCATACAGCAACAAATAGATAGCGCACAAACGGGGCTATCGTTGCGCGATGGCGCATTAGCCCAAATAAACCTAGCTGCCCACGAGGTACAAAGCCTAGTATCGCTAAAAATTAGCAACTACCTACGCGACACCCTTAACACTGCCCTAGCTATTGATTCAGTAATAGCTACCATTACCACCGAGGGGCGTAGTGCCACCGCTACTGAGGCCATACAAGCCCACTTGCACAAGGGCAACTATGCGCTAGCTAACCAACTACTAACCACGCAGGAGCTAAAGCAAGGCGTTAACGATGCCTGCACCCTATTACGTGCCCAAACCCAATGGCAACAGCGCCCACAGGGTGCTAAAATTTTGGTGCAGGACAAAACCATGTTAGCTAAGCTTACCGCCATAGCCACTAACTACAGCCACCCGATGTATGCCCAAGCGCAAACTATGCTTACCCTTGCACAAGGGGCTAACTACGCTACGCTTACCCGCTTGCCTTCGGTAAGTGTAGGCAGTACGCACCGTGTGGCTAATACGGTAGCTAATATTGATAGCCTAACTACGCAAACAACTATTAACGTAGCTAGTGGCGAAAAACTGTTATTTACCACATACCCTAATCCTGCTAAGAGCGAGGTTAATTTTAGCTTACAAGGCACTAATGATTGTAACTACACACTAGTAATAACTAACATCTACGGACTAGTTATAGATAGGCTAAGCTTAACTGAAAATAGTACTACACATTATGCTACCCAACATCTAATTAACGGATTATATTTTGTTAAATTGTATTGTAACGGAGCGGTAATAAGCGAGCAAAAATTAATAGTACTTAAATAACTTTAAGATTATGAAAGCGTTGTTAGCAATAGCGTTTAGTGTATTACTTAGTAATATACTAAACGCTCAAGGATTTATCAAAAAAAACTATACTCAATATTATGAAGCCTATAGTTATGGAGTAGCGCAAACTAGCTATGGCTATATAATGGCAGGTGGAATAACAGACACTTCCAGAAATGGCATTTATGGTTCTTTACCCTATACAGTAATGGGAGTAGATACGCTAGGTAACCAGTTATGGCTTAAAAACTATGGAGATAGTTCCTCTAAAGTTTTTTTAGGTAGTGCTGATTATATAAAAAAAGTAGCTAATTATTATTATTCTGCCATAAGTAAAGACTATGGAAACAATGTTTGGTTTAGTTCTTTTTTAAAATTAGATGAGTGGGGGGATACCTTGTGGACTAAAGAGTATAAGGGAGATGCTGCAGATAGTATTTTAATTATTGATAATTTTACCAAAACGTATTCGGGAGGCTTTATACTTGGTGGGAGAGTTTGGAATGCAAGTACTAGTATTGACTCCAAAGTTATTTTAATTAACATTGACTCATTAGGTACTGTAGTTTGGAAAAAAAAGTATAATCTACTTACATCAATTGGTGGCGAATATATTTCATCGATAGTACAAGACTCAACAACTAGACAAATATTTTTTACAGGTAGTAGAGGTTACACGGTATATAAGTCAGTGTTTTGCACAGTGGATAGTGCAGGAAACAACATAACTACTAAGTATATTAATGAACCGTACGGTGGTGAATTATTAACGATTAAACAATTACACGATGGTAACTTTATAGCAGCGGGTGCATATAATACGGCTAACAGTGTAGGAGGATTCGTAATGCGCAAATCTGCGTTACGGAAGTTAGATATAAACGGTAACACTTTATGGCATAAAGAATTTGGTGTAGAGGGTATTGGAAATAACTTTGCGTCAATAGAAGTGCTAGCGGGTGATACCTTAATCGTAGGAGGAAGTACTGATACTACTTATGCTAGAGGCTTGGGTTTTAATGATATGTTTCAATTATGCAAAATAGCTCCTAATGGTACTATTATTTGGTGTACCCAAGTAGATATTAATCCACCCAATACTTATCAAGATGTTTATCACGGCTTAGGATTAGCAAAAAGTAGTGGTTATTTAATGACTGGTTACTTAACCAATTCTTCTCCCACTCCCTTTATCTTGGTTAAAACCGATGCCAACGGTTGCGTGCAAACCAACTGCCGTGCTACAGCACTAGCACAAGAGCAACCTAGTGTAGGGCTTGTGCTATACCCCAACCCAGCAAGTAATGAAATAAACATTACTTGCCCCAACTATGTAACTGATGCGCACATAGTATTTACCAATGTATTAGGCGAAACAGTATTGCAAAGCAATTTAAAAACTGGAGTAACTACCTTAACTACACAAAGTGTAGCGCAGGGTTTTTATACCGCTACGGTATATGTGCAGGGTAAAGCTACTGAACAATACAAAATAGTAATAAACAAATAACTATTTATTATTATGAAGAAGCTATATAGCACCTTCATAGTAGTAGTACTTAGTGCTACCGCTATGGCGCAAGGGTTTGTAAATAAATATTACAGCACTCCAAATTTTGATGCCCAAAGCTACGATGTAGTTAGTACGAGTTATGGCTACATTATGGCAGGTATATCTGTTGATACCATACATAAACCGAACGGTTATTTTACTTATACTGTTATGGGCATAGATACGTTAGGAAATAAACTGTTTCAAAAAAATTATGGAGATAGCTCTTATACAGTAGGGGCAGGTTGGGCTTCGCTAAAATATTTACAAAAAGTAGGTGAAAGCTATTATTCCGTAATTAATAAAATCTATGGAAGCAATCCTTCTAACTCCTTTTTTAAACTAAACGAGTGGGGAGATACCCTATGGACCAGAGATTATATGGGCGATGCCGTAGATAGTATTTTAGTTATAGATAATTTTACCAAAACATACTCGGGAGGTTTTATACTTGGAGGCAGAGCTTGGAATGCAAACTCAAATAGTGGTGATGTTAAAGTTGTTTTAATTAATATTGATTCATTAGGTACTGTAGTTTGGAAAAAAAAGTATAACTTACTTACTTCAATTGGTGCAGAAAGTATCTCGTCAATATTACAAGACTCTGTAACTAAAAAGATTTTTTTTATGGGATATAGAGGCTATACCGTGTATAAGTCAGTATTTTGCACAGTGGACAGCGCAGGTAACAATATAACTACTAAGTATATTAATGAACCTTATGGAGGAGTACCTGGTAGTATTAAACAATTACACGACGGTAACTTTATAGTAGCAGGGTCGTACAACACTGCTAACAGTGTGGGAGGGTTTGTGATGCAAAAATCAACACTACGAAAGTTAGACGTACACGGCAATACTTTATGGCATAAAGAATTTGGTGCAGAGGGTGGTGTAAATGGCTCAGGTACTATTGAGGTGCTAGCTGGGGACACCTTAATAGTAGGAGGTGCTACAGATACCACATATGCTAAAGGCTTGGGTTTTAATGATATGTTTCAATTGTGCAAAATAGCCCCTAATGGCACTATTATTTGGTGTACCCAAGTAGATATCAATCCGCCTAATACCTGCCAAGATGTTTTTCATGGCTTAGCTTTGGCTAAAGATGGTGGTTATGTAATGACAGGCTTTTTTACTTGTGCCAGCCCCAATCCATTTTTGTTAATTAAACTAGACGCCAACGGTTGCGTGCAAACCAATTGCCGTGCTACAGCACTAGCAGAAGAGCAGCCTAGTGTAGAGTTTGTGCTATACCCCAACCCTGCAAGTAATGAAATAAACGTAAGCTACAACATCACAAGTGCCGCCACGCTTACACTCACTAACGTGCTAGGGCAAGTGGTACAAAGCATAGTATTAACCAGCCTGAGTACTACCATAAACGCCAACGCACTGCCCTGCGGGGTGTACATAGCTACGCTATACCCAACCAATGCCACAGTAACACAACAAAAAATAATTATATACCGTTAAATAACTCAACGCCATGAAAAATTTAATATTACCCCTATTAGTTGTGTTAAGCACACTAACAAGTATAGCGCAACCTTACACTACTTATCGTAATGTGTATAATTTTAATGTAGGGGATGTGTTTGAATACACACGAACTGGCTATACTTTACAGCCAAGTTTAGGCGATTTACAACGCTTTGAAATAATTAATAAAACTTATACTAATGACTCAACTGTACAATATGGGCGTAAATATTATTATATACAAGAGTATTTAGTACAAACAGGAACTTGGCCTCCTGTAATCACAAAAAAAGCTTATACTACGGGTACAAACGTGGTAACTTACACTAATTTGAATGATACCGTGGCATTGCCCTCTCGTAACATTGCGTGTGATAGCACTACATCATCTAACCATACCGAGAGCGTTTATTTTGACTCCTCTTATTGCTCTATTGGCTATAAACATAGTATAAGCAATGAGTCAGCATCGTACCCATGCTTAGTTCCTTATGACGCAAAAAGTGAGGTGTCAATATTTGTAAACGAACTTGGTTGTGTTAAGTGGGCATTAAATGGTACAGATTCTGGGCATAACATTAGTAAATCTACTGAGTTGTACCATTACATTAAAACGGACTCATTAGGCACTACTACGTGCGGAGTGACTGATACTTCCTTTAATTATTTTACTGTAAATTTAAACGAGCAAGCGCAAAACAGTGTATTTACAGCTTACCCCAACCCTGCAAGTAATGAAATGAACATAAGCTACAACGGCACAGGTGCCGCCACGCTTACACTCACTAACGTGCTAGGGCAAGTGGTACAAAGCATAGTATTAACCAACCCGAGTACTACTATTAATACAAGCGCACTGCCTAGTGGAGTATATATAGCTACGCTATACCCAACCAACGCCTCAGTAACACAACAAAAAATAAGTATACACCGTTAAATAACCCAACGCTATACAAACACTATTAACTACAATAGCGTTATGCACTACTCAATATAAAATTTAAAGGGGATTGTTTTTATACGAAAGCCGTATTATTTATTATTCAAAATCTAATTGATACACGTCGTCTAAATCGGTATTGCAACTAAAGTTTACATTCAAATCAGTTACGTAACCTGAGTTTAAACCATATACCCAACCGTGTAAGGTTAACTCTTGCCCACGCCCCCATGCTGCTTGCACAATTGATGTTTTGGCAAGGTCGTACACTTGTTCTTTTACATTAAGTTCTACAAATTTATTAAAACGTTCCGTTTCGTCTTTAATAGCATCAAGTTCTACGTGATTAAAACGATACACATCTTTAATATGGCGTATCCAGTTATCAATAATACCTATGGAATCGCTACCCATAGCGGCTTTAACTCCTCCGCAACCATAATGCCCACACACTATTACGTGTTTTACTTTAAGAGCGTTTACAGCATAATCAAGCACACTTAACATATTCATATCAGTATGAATAACCATGTTAGCAATATTGCGGTGCACAAATACTTCGCCTGGTTGTGCGCCTATAATTTCATTAGCGGGTACACGGCTATCGGAGCACCCAATCCATAACAGAGGTGGTTGTTGGCCTACGGCAAGATCTTTAAAATAGTCTTGGTCAATAGCTAGTTTGCTTTGCACCCAAACTTTATTATTATCAATTATTTTTTTGTAAAAATCGCTCATTTTGTAGCTACGTTAGTTTACTATTATGGGTATAAACATAGCCTTAAAAATTAAAGTAAACAAGACACTGTGCAAAAGTTATAAGTGGGGTTAGGGTAATTGGCTACTGTTAGGTTTATTTTTGAAATTTACAAACTACATCATTAATAACTAAACTACAATGTTAAAACTTGGAATAATAGGAGCTGGACACTTAGGCAAAATACATATTAAATGTGCCCAAGAAATTGCAGAGTACAAGTTACTTGGGTTTTATGATGTAGATGCTAAAAATGCGCACGAAGTGGCAAATACACTTGGCGTTACTTATTACCCTAATATGGATCAACTTATTGACGAATGCGACGTAATAGACATAGTAACCCCTACCATTACTCACTACGAAGTGGCTGCAAAAGCTATTAAGAAATCGAAACATGTGTTTATTGAAAAGCCACTAACGAACACCATTGACGAAGCCAAAAAATTATTGAGTTTATCAAAAGAAGCTAATGTAATGGTGCAGGTAGGGCACGTGGAGCGATTTAACCCTGCGTTTGTGGCGGCACAACCGTTTTGTAATCAGCCCATGTTTATTGAAACCCACCGTTTAGCACAGTTTAACCCGCGTGGTACTGATGTGTCAGTAGTACTAGATTTAATGATACACGATATTGATATTGTGTTGAGTTTAGTAAAATCAAATATTAAAAAAATTAGCGCCAATGGTGTGTCGGTAGTTAGTGCAACGCCCGATATTACTAACGCTCGCCTTGAGTTTGATAATGGCTGTGTGGCTAACTTAACAGCAAGCCGCATGAGTATGAAAAACATGCGCAAAACACGTATTTTTCAGCGAGATGCCTACGTAAGTATTGATTTTTTGGAAAAGAAAACTAATCTTATTCGATTAAAAGAAGTTGCTTACGACCAACAAGACCCATTTGCTATAACGCTTGATACTGCTACTGCTAACAGTGTAAAACAAATTTATATTGAAAACCCTGCTGTAGCAGCTACCAATGCCATACGTGAGGAACTACTAAGTTTTTACGACTCCATAACCAACAACACTACCCCTGCCGTAAGTATTGAAGATGGCTACGCTGCGCTTGATGTGGCATATAAAATTATTAATAAAATAAAACATAATTCGGTTACGTTTTAAAACGCATTAAAATTAAAAGGGAAACACAATAATTTACAAACTAAGTTTACTTCCTTTCTAGTTTTTGCATTAAGTCATGTACCTCTGTTATGCCTTTTACCCAAGTAACATTATCTGCCTTAAACCAAGTGAGTTGGCGCTTTGCGTAGTTGCGTGTGTGCTGTTTTATTTTAGTTACTGCCTCATTCAAGTTAGGATAGTTGCCGTCCATGTAATCGTGTAATTCTTTGTAGCCCACTGTTTTAAGAGCATTGAGCGTACGTTGGTTATAAAACTGTTGCGCTTCGGCTAATAAACCATTGTGCATCATGGCATCAACACGTGTGTTAATGCGGTTGTATAATTCTTCGCGCGGTATATCAATACCTACTTTTACAACACTAAAATTACGCTGTTGCGTTTGTGCCTGCAAAAAACTACTCATGGGTTTACCACTTACTTCGTACACCTCAATAGCACGTACCACACGTTGCGTGTTGTATATATCAATACCATAATAATAAGTAGGGTCAATGGCTTGTAGTAGTTGTTGCAGCTCGTTAATGGGCGTGTGGTTTAGCTCGTGTCTGCGTGCTTCGTTAGCGTGTGGTAGGTCGTCTAATCCTTCGCATAGGGCTTTAATGTACAAGCCTGTGCCTCCACATAGTATAACTACATTGTGTGTTTCAAACAGAGTATTAATTACCCCAAGCGCATCACGAGCATAATCACCCGCTGAGTATAGTTGTGTTATACTCTGTGAGTTTATAAAATGATGCGTAACGCTAGATAACTGCTCTGGTGTGGGTTTGGCTGTGCCTATATTTAGCTCGGTAAATACCTGACGAGAGTCGGCACTAATAATTTCGGTACCATAGTGCTGCGCTAAGGCTATAGCTAAATCCGTTTTGCCCGAAGCCGTAGGGCCAACTACGCAGAGTAATAATTTGTTTTGCGCCATATCAATTTTAATTTAATTAATTGAGTTTGTCGCCACGCAATATTCTAAACTGTTTGCGGGCTTCGTTGGCATAAATACTCCCTGGGTGTTTGGTAATAATTTCTTCGTACAAGGCACTTGCTTTTACTTTATCGTTAAAATTATTTTGTTGCATTTGTGCTAATTGAAACAAGGCATCATCCATTAAAATATCATTATAATAAGTTTTAGTTATTTCCAATAAATAGTTGGTGGCGGCTTCGTAATTACGGCGTTGCAATTCTATTTGTGCCTTACGATACAGTACATCATCGTTAAGCGGGTGCGCAGGAAACAGTGTGGCAATGCTATCTAACGTGGTATAGGCAACATCGTATTTGTGTTGAAACAACAATAAATCGGCCTTGGCAAACAAACTCAAGGGTACAAAATTACTATCCACGGTATTGTCCTGTATCAACAACGAAAAATATAGTGCATCATTAGCAATAAGTTTGCTCGTACTGGCTTTAAGCACATCGAGCTGTGCCTGCGACCACTCAAAATCATTTTTATAAAACGATAATTTTGCGTTGCGGTACTTGGCCTCAGCACCTATGGGGTCTTCTTTAAACTGTTTATCTACCTGCCCATACAATAAGGCTGATTCCCACAAGTCGCCCTGTATTATTAGCGCATCAGCCTTTACTAATTTTACTTGTGCTTGTTGCTGTGTGCTTAATCGTGCGGTTTGTAGTAGGTTGTCGCTTTCGGTTTCGGCATCTTTGGGTTTGTCTAAATAATATACTAATAGTTGTATGTAGTTGTAGGCCACGGTAAACGTAGTTTCACTTTTACCCAATGTAGCTAAGGTAGTAGTTAAAGTGGTGGCCACCTGTTGCACATCAGTAGTATTGTAGTTGGCATTATTAGCCAATTGCGTGTAGCGTGTGTTGGCAAGTTCAGCAAGGGCTACGTTGTAATAAAAATTAGTTGTTCCTTTCAATAGCACATATTCGTAGCAATTAATAGCTGTAGCGTAGTCATTATTTTTGGAGCAAATAGTAGCAAGGTTCATTACCTGTTGTCCTTCCTCACGCTTACGTTTATCAAGAGCTTTGGTTTGATTAAGAGCTTGTTCAAAATCTTTATCTTGCACAAAATACCATATTAATAAATCAGCATAAATATCCTTATCAGGGGCTTGGTTTATTTTTTTAATTAATTGTGTTTTTAGTACCTTTTTCAGTTCGCCCTCCGCATCATCGCCCACAAGGGTTTGCAATGCACTTTTAACTTGCTCTAATAGTTGTGGCTCATGCTCTAGTAGGTTTACATACTCTTGTATGGCACGTTGGTTTTCACCTTTGTATTGGTATACCTGCGCTAACTCTACGTTGTAGGTATAATCGCCATTGCCAGTTTTGCGTTTGGTTTCGTATAATTTAATGCTGTAATCGTATAGTTTTAATTTATTAAGCACATTACCCAATGCCACTACTGTGGGGGCATCGGAGGGCGTGTCGTTTATTATAGCATCAAGTTCTTTATTGCCTTTTTCGGGATTATTAGTTTTAAAATAATGGGTTACCAACCGCAGCCTTAATTCAATATTTTGGTTATCTTTTTTTATGGCTTTTTTAATTACTTTTTCGGCTTCTTTACTACCGTTAGTTTCCTCAAGGCAGGTTACATAACCATTAAAATAAGTGGTGGGATTATCGTTGTACAAGTCTTTGTACAAATCTACTGCCTTGTCGTACTCTTTATTTTGTAAATATTGTTCGGCCAGCTGTTGCTTAAACGACTGCCCTTGCGCACCAATGCAGCAAGAAAGTAGTAATAAAGCAATTAAAATTATTTTGTGCATGATGTTGAGTGTTTAGCTAAATTCAATTCAAAAATAGACAATTACACAATATTATTTTTTATAGCAAATTTTAGTAACCCCACCGTAGATTTAGAGTTGGTTTTATCTAAAATATTATGGCGATGATTGTCTACCGTTTTTTTACTAATAAATAATTTTTGTGCTATTTCGTTGCTCGTGCATTCTTGTGCAATAAGTTTTAGTACTTCGAGTTCACGGTCGGAGAGCAATGCTTTTTCGGTAGCTACATTTTTTTCTTTGTTGTATTGCTGATAAATGATAGGCATTATTTTTTCATCGTAATACGTACCGTCTTCCTGTAGGCGATGTATTGCCGTAAAGAAAATATCCTTACTCGATGTTTTTAAAATATATCCATCGGCTTCGGCCAGTATACTTTCTTTAACTACGGTACTGTTATTAAACATCGAAATAACTAATACCTTAATGTGTGGATATTTATTTTTAACCACTTGGCACAATTCAATCCCTGACATTAGCGGCATACTTACATCAGTTAATAGCAAGTCAATAGCCGTTGGGTTAGCCTCAATAATAGCTAAAGCTTCCTGCCCGTTACAGGCTATACTTACTACTTCAATATCAGTTTGGGTTTGCAATAAACTTTTTATTCCATCAGCAAATAGCTGATGGTCATCTGCTATTAACAATTTAATTTTAGGTGCTTCCATTGTTCAAATATAAGGTAATAATAGCACCGTTGTGTATTGGAGTGTTATCAATTTTAATATTTCCGTTGAGTAATGCTAAACGCGCTTTTATATTTTGCCAACCAATACCTGTTGATTGCTCCAGTGCTTGTTCATCAATGACTTTTCCGTTGGTGTAAAATAGTAGCGTAATGGTAGTATTATGTTTTTGTGCATCAAAACTAAGCGTAGATGCCTGCGCATGTTTTATAGTATTATTTACTAACTCTTGTATTATACGATAGAGGGTTACGCTAAATGTTTCGGTGTATTGAGTAGTTTCAAATTCAGTATTATAGGTGAATTTTGTGGCTAATTTACTACCTTCTATAAGTGTTTGTAATGCTTTAAGTAAGCCAAAATTAAGGTCGCTCGGCATTAATTCGTGCGATATATTGCGCACCTCAGTTATAGTGTTATCAATAGCTTGGGTAAGCATGGCATTATCAGTGGCGTTGCTTTGCATTTTAATATAAGCCAACATTTGTCCAATACTGTCGTGCAAGTCGCGGGCTATGCGTATGCGTTCTTTTTGTTCGGTTTCAAACACGGCTTTGTTAGCTTGCTCCTTAGCATTGCGTTTAGCATGTAATACGGCTTGTGTTTTTTTGAGTTGAGATTGCTTACGATAACTGTATATAAATACAATTGCACTTAGTAATAATAGTAGCACAATAACTATTACGAGTTGTTGTTGGCGTATTTGTTGTTGGTGTTGTACTAATTGCTGTTCTTTTTTATCAGTATCAAATTGCACCTTGAGTTGCGCTATTTTTAATTCTGATTTTTCGTTCATTAATGCTTTGTAATTTTTTGATGATAAATCTTTATACACAATAGCTTTTGCATAATTTTTATTTGTAACATACATCTCGGCAAGGCTTTGATAAATAGATAACAACCCCATACGATACTGTATTGCAGTACAATATTCAATAGCCTTTGGTGCAATTATTTCGGCAGTAGTTACATCGTTTTTGGCGGCATACAGGTTTACTAAATTAGTGTATGTATCAGCAGCTTGTTTTTTATTGGCACTAAGAGTATCTATACCCAAACATTTATAAAAATATTTTTGCGCTGAATCAAACTTATTAGTTACCAAATAACAATTAGCTTTGTTGTTATAAAAAAACGATTCGTACTCTGGTTTGTTCTCCCCTTTCAATTCGTTTAAGTTACTATTATCAATAGCTATTGCGCTATCAATAGCCCCTGTCATACCATATAAGTTGGCTAAGGTAAGTTGTGTGTTATAATGTTCTTTTAAGTCGGGTTTTACTAATGGTATAGCTTTTTGCAAATACATTTTGGCTGTAGCTATGTCCTCTTTAATTTGAAACACTTGTGCTATTGCACTATATACCTTACCCAAGTAAGAAGGGTTGTTTTGTAACGTAGCCAATTTTTCAGCAGCATAATAGTTACTTAATGCCTCGTTAAAATTACCTAAATCGCTGTAAGTAGCACCAATACGCATTAGTACAAAATATTTGTTACTATCTAAATTATCAACTAATAAATTATTAGCTTTTTTGTACTCAATAATTGCTAAATTATTATTACTCACATAATTAGCTGCACGCCCCTTAATTAAGTGCGCCTTTACTTTATCAGTACCGCTGGCATTAGTGGTTAGGCTATCTAACACTTTGGCTACGTAAGCCAACGAATCATTATCAGTGCTGTGGTATTTTTTACCCAAGGCATACCAATAGTCAATACCGGTATTAGTAGTGTTAGTGTTGCTACAACTTGCAATTAATAAATATACACTTGTTAGTAAATAAAGCTTGGTAAATAGTTGTTTCATAGTAGTACACAAACATAATTTAATTGCGCCATAATTTGTGGTTATTCAATAAATTATTAATAATAAATACACAACTATATTTTAGTTATAGTTAAAATGATATTTTTACATAAAAATAAACTATAATCATTACTTAATATATACCAATGAAAACATTACAATTTCGTGAAGCACTGCGTGAAGCCATGCAAGAGGAAATGCGCAACGACCCATCAATATTTTTAATGGGCGAGGAAGTAGCCGAATACAACGGCGCTTACAAAGTATCGCAAGGTATGCTGGCCGAGTTTGGCGAAAAACGAATTATTGATACCCCCATTGCCGAACTTGGTTTTGCAGGTATAGCAGTAGGTGCGGCTATGAACGGTTTGCGCCCTGTGGTAGAGTTTATGACATTTAATTTTTCGCTAGTAGCTATTGATCAAGTAATAAATAGCGCCGCCAAAATGATGAGTATGAGTGGCGGACAATTTACTGTACCTATTGTATTTAGAGGCCCTACGGCAAGTGCAGGTATGCTAAGCTCGCAACACTCGCAAGCATTTGAAAACTGGTATGCTAACTGCCCTGGATTAAAAGTAGTAGTGCCAAGTAACCCGTACGATGCCAAAGGATTATTAAAAGCCGCCATACGCGACAACGACCCCGTAATATTTATGGAAAGTGAGCAAATGTATGGCGATAAAGGCGAAGTGCCTGAAGGCGAATACATAATACCCATTGGCCTAGCCGACGTTAAGCGCGAAGGAACTGATGTAACCATAGTATCATTTGGTAAAATAATTAAGCAATGCTACGCCGCCGCCGAAGAGCTGGCTAAAGACGGCATTAGCTGCGAAATAATAGACCTACGCACCGTGCGACCTATTGATTACGATACGGTAATAAAATCAGTTAAAAAAACTAACCGTTGTGTAATTGTAGAGGAAGCATGGCCGCTGGCAAGCATAAGTAGCGAGCTAGCTTACAACATACAGCGTTATGCCTTTGATAACCTTGATGCCCCCGTAATGCGTGTAACCTGTGCCGATGTACCGTTACCTTACGCACCAACGCTTATTGAGGCGTCGTTACCTAATGCGCCCCGTATTATTAAAGCCGTTAAGCAGGTACTTTACAAACTATAATTTTTTATTATTTGCGGTAAAGTACCCACGCTTTAATTAGTTAAACCTTCGCCACTAAGCACACCAACGCCATGTTCAACACCATTAATTTTAAAAAAATTACTCCGCATCTAATAGCAATTGGAGTGTTTTTACTCATTACGTTTAGTTACTTAACGCCATTACTCAAGGGCAAAGAAATTCGTCAAAGCGATATGCTTAACACCAAGGGTATGGCCGAGGAAATTAAAACCTACAACGAAACCCACGATAAACCCTCGTTGTGGGGTAATTCAATGTTTGGTGGTATGCCTACCTACCAAACGGTATTACCTAAGAGCAACACTAACATTGCACAGCATATATTTAGAGTATTTACGTTAGGCTTGCCAAACCCTGCGAGTTTAGTATTTGCGCTATTGTTAGGGTTTTATATATTGTTAAGTGTACTTAAAGTAAACCGATGGCTAAGTATTGTAGGTGCTATTGCATTTGCGTTTTCCACCTACTTTTTTACTATTATTGAGGTGGGGCACATTACCAAAACAATGGCTATAGCCTTTATGGCACCAACCTTTGCTGGAGTATATTTATTATTCAACCGCAAACTAGCGTTAGGTTTTGTGGTGTTTAGCATTTTTTTAGCGTTAGAAATTTATTCTAACCACTATCAAATTACGTATTATTTTGTGTTGTTTACACTTATTTATAGTGCTTTTGAAGCTATTAAATTTATCAAAAACAAAGAGTTTATGTACTTAGGCAAAGCATTTGCTTTGGTATGCGTAGCCTCCATATTAGCGGTAGGCGTAAGCTCCCGCAACATATTAATAACAGCATCGCACACGCCTTACACCACGCGTGGTGCTTCAGAGTTAACAGCTACCGCAGGCAATACCACCACAGGGTTAGATAAAGACTATGCCACACAATGGAGCTATGGCAAAGCCGAAACTATGTCGTTGCTAATACCATCGTTTAAAGGCTACTCATCAACCATGGCAACGGGCGAAAGTAAAACTGCCTTGGCTGATGTAAACCCACAGTTTAAAGACAACATAGCCCAACAACCCCAATATTGGGGTAATCAGCCATTTACCACCGCTACTTATGCGGGAGCTATTATTGTATTTTTGTTTGTGTTAGGTTTGTTTATTGTTGATGGTACCATTAAATGGGCGGTGGTAATAGGCACTGTGTTTTTTATGATGTTGGCTTGGGGCAAAAACTTCATGGGTTTAACCAGCTTTATGCTTGACCATTTTCCGGGGTATAATAAGTTCAGAGCCGTATCTACTTGCTTAATAATAGTGGAGTTTACACTGCCATTGTTAGCAATATTAGCGTTAGATAAATTAATTAAAACCAAGGACTTTTTTACCCAAAAATTACAACTACCATTAGTGCTTACTGAGGTTAGCATGGATAAGTTATTTTACCTAGCCTTTGCATTAACGGGTGGTGTGTCGTTAGTATTTTATTTTATGCCAACGCTTACTGAGTTTTTCGCCGACGGCGAATACGACCGTTTGTTAGCACAAATAGCACAAACTAATGGGGCAGAATTAGCACGTAATTTTTTAGATAATATTGAGCTTTCTCGCATTGCTTTATTTAAAGCTGATGCCCTACGCAGTTTCTTTTTTATAACTGTGGCGGCAGCAATACTATACATGTACGCTAAACAAATTATTAAAAGCGAGGTGGTAGTAGCCATAGCCATAGGTTTGTTTATACTAATAGATATGTGGCCAATAGACAAACGCTCACTTAACGATAAATTATTTGTGAGCAAGGCCGAAAACCGCATAGCATTTGAAGAGCAGCCTGCCAATACATTTATATTAAAAGATAAGGACCCTAATTTTAGAGTATTAAATGTAGGAGTAAGTACCTTTAACGATGCCAGTACGTCGTACTACCACAAATCAATTGGAGGGTATCATGGTGCTAAATTAAAGCGTTACCAAGAGTTAATTGATACCCGCTTAGGCGATAATATTCAGGGGTTAATAAAAGTATTGCAAGGCAGTACTACTGATAGTGCTATTAAAAACGCATTTGCTCAACAACAAGTATTAAACATGCTAAATATGCGCTACTTAATATACAATGCACAAGCTGCACCGCTTACTAACCCTAGTGCCCTAGGCAATGCGTGGTTTGTAAGTAGTATTAAAAACGTAGCCAACGCTAATGAAGCCCTTGATGCCATGGCAAACTTTAATGCCAAGCAAACTGCAATAGTAGAAGCTAAGTTTGCCAAGGAACTAGCAGGCTTTACACCTACTACACCCACCGTAACCGACGTTATAGCACTTACTGAATATTCACCTAACGATTTAAAATACGAAAGTACTACTAGCAAAGAACAACTAGCCGTGTTTTCCGAAATATATTATAAAGAGGGCTGGCAAGCCTTTGTTGATGGGCAACCCGTACCGCACACAAGTGTAAACTACGTATTGCGAGCAATGAAAATACCCGCAGGAAAACACCAAATAGAATTTAAGTTTGAACCAAAAATGCACGAATTAGGATTAACTCTTGCAGGGGTATCATCAGTAATGTTTGTATTGGCTATTGGTGTAGGATTATTTTTTAATACTAAAGAACAAAAGCAAGAGGCATAATTACATGAGTAATTACAAAATATATGAAGCCTTGTTAGTGCAAGCGTGAGGCAGCCGTGTAGTTTAGGCTAGTGCCAGCATATTGATGGTATTCATAAACGGTATAAAAAGCAATTGTAATGAAGAGTGATAATACACAAGGAAATAAGGTTAAGTACTACGGTAGCGAACACGAGCAAAATGCTCGCGCTAGCAGGAGATTTTGGACAATATAATCAAATTGAATACAGTATTTGGTTCGAAAGAAAATTCTCAGGCTAGTGCCAGCATTTTGCTGGTATTCATAACAGTATAAAAATTAAAAGCCCCTGTTAACGCAAGCGTAAGGCAGCTCCATATAGCTGTGTTAGTTAAGTTTTATTTTAGTTGCGTGTTATTATGGCTTGGTTGCTAAGCTAATGCAAGCCTATTGATAGTATATATGAAAAAAAATGAAACTAAACAAGAAAATAAGGTTAGGTACGATGGTAGCGGACACGAGTAAAAATGCTCGCGCCAGCGGGGCAAAATACTCACGCCAGCGGGGGAAGGTTTATTTTCACAATAAATATAAAAAGTCATTTATTTTTAATAATACTTATGCAAAATAATGAAAAATTTTATGATAGTGACTATCTGTCTTACTGTTAATTTAGTTAATGCACAAACATATATAGGAAGTAAAGGAGTAGGTTCATTGTATTTATCAGAGAACAATAAATTTTATTTAAGATATTATAATTGTGGAATAGATAGTGGTGAATACGAAAAGGTTCATGATAAAATCATATTAAATTCTACTATAAAACCTTTAAAAATTACTAAAGTAGAATGTGAAGAGTTAAAAGATTCTGTTATTTACTTTTCATCAAAAACAGTGTTGATTTATGATTCTTTAGGGAAATTTAAGAAAATAATTGATTGTAAATTAGAGTCAATTGGAGATAGTATTTTCACACATGTAAACAGTAATAGTTTTAAAAAAGGTGATATTATTGAATTCCCAGGATGGAATTGTGCACGAAGAATTATTTGGGATAATTTAAATTATGAAAAATGTATTTTAATAACTTTAGACGAACGCGAAGGACAAAAAATTTATTTCAATAATTTTATTTTAAAGGTAAATAAAAACAAACTTACACCAGTAAAAAGTAAACAAGTAGATGATTTTAAAAATATTAATAAATTTTACCTCTCAATTTTTTACAAAAAATCAAAAATCAAAAACTTTAAAACACTACCATACTTTTCTCGTCCTTTCCAAATCCCTCGCTAGCTCTAGCGTTAAGTAACCGTGCAGTTCAGGCTAGTGCCAGCATGTTGCTGGTATTCATAAACGGTAAAACAACAAAAGCCCTACAATGCAGGAGATTATTTTTCAAGGATGTTTTTTAAAGTTGTCAAGCTTGTGCTCATATCTTTCTCCAGCATTTTCACTATAAACGGTAGCATGATGTTCAACGGATATTTCATTTTACTGGCGGTACACCAAGTTACTTTTGTTTGATTATCGGATAAGAATTCTGTCGTCATCTCTGCATATGCAATTCCTACAAAAGGTCTCACGAAACGAATTTCCATTTTAATATTTTTCCCTTCTTCAAGTGCTTTAATTTCCTGTTCACCTTCGCCTCCTTCCTTATTTCCGTTCCATGCTTAAATGAACCCAATAGTTCCGTCTATTCCTTTGAATTCTTTTTTCATATTAGGATCAATCATTATCCACTTATTAAAGTTATCTTGGTTTTTGATTTGTTTTAGATAATCATACACCTTTTGTCGGGATATATTGATGATAATTTCACTGTAGGTATTATATCCCTTCTTCATGAAAAGAGCAATGATTAAGAACAATGCAATGATGCCTCCTATTACAAGTAAAATTGTGCTTAGAGTTGTCATGATTTTATTATTTGTTTGTTATTGCCTTTTTGTTTTTTGCATAAGGTTTCGAGCTAACACTATTGCCATAGCGTTACAATTAACGGTTTGCGACTTGGCGAAGGTGGGCTTAGAAGCACAAATGTTTTTAGTATTACAAATGCTCAAATTTAGCACAAATGCCCCACTTTTGCAAAACCCTTATTGGGCGAAGGCATTTTAGGGTGTCTTTACTTTGTATCTTGGAATGTCTTTTTTGTTCTTCTTGGATTTAAAAGCCATATTTTTTGCTTGTTCTGAAGTCCTAAAACTTTCAAGAATACCATATTTTCTCAAAACTGTCACTTCCTGTGTGAATTTTTCAGTTTCAGTATTATTAATATTCAAGGCTTTAAAAATATCATTACTTAAAATTTCTTTATCTCCAAGTCCAAGCAGAATAATTTGTTTTTGATTTTTAGTTAAATTATACTTGTCAAATTGTTGCAACCATTCTAACTGTTTTGAACTAAAAATAGTTTTGTTAGAAAGTGTAACACGAAACCAAAGTCCATTTGAATATAATTCAGGTTTTTCAAGCTCTTGTTCCTGCATTAAGCTAAAAATCCTTTTCATACCTTCTCCAAGTTCTCTCATCAGTTTGTTTTCTCTTAAAACTCTCGCAATTAGAGAATTTCTTGATTCGTGAGAACCTTCTAATTCATATAAATTTTTAACTGTTAAAGTTGAAATTAAAGCCCCTGGACTTTTTATTTCCATTCTGTCGTTAAAAATATAAATTTCAATAGCATTTGAAATACTGTAATCCCGATGTGCAATTGCATTTAAAATAGCTTCTCTAACAGCATCTTCTGGATAAATATATTTTTGTTCAAATTGTGAATTCGCTCCAAATTCTGTTTTGTATGCCAAATAGGAACGTAAATGCTCCCAAGATTTAATTACTAGTTCAAAAATATTCCCCTTTACAGTATCATCACTAACAACATTATATTTTTCTCCTGCCTCTAATGTATTTCCCTTAACTTTTAAAAACCTAACTTGGCTTCTTGGATGCCATCTGTCAATATCGGTTGAAAAGAGTAATAAAGCGGCTCGTTTTAATCTTAATCCATTTTGAGCATACTCTGCTAATCCAATTTGTTGTAAATATCTCTCAATACTTAACCCTTTAATGTATTGGTCTGCAATACCTTGAAGTAACTGTACATCTAAGTCAGTTACCATAGCACCATCTACAAATTGACTATCATATTCTCTTGATTTAATTTCTTGTCTTTCAAATTGAATTTGGTCAACAGACGCAGGCATCGTTGATTTATCTTTTCTTCTTACACACCTTCCATCTGGAAGTTGATAAATCATTGTTGTCCCTTTATTAACTGAAAAATATAAAATAGTTTTATTTTCTAAAACGAGTTTATTAGCATTATTAAGTGGAAGTTGTTGGTCTTGATATATGTGAGTATTTATAGAATTAAGCATAGTCTGAATATCTTCTTCAGAATGGGGAATCCCTGTTATTGTTCCATCATCTTCTACACCAATTAATATTGCTCCTCCATCTGCATTAGCAAATGAAACCAAAGCTTCTCCAATGTCTGCACATATTGATTTGGTTAATCTTGACTTTTTATTGTCAGGTCGTCCATCCAAAGCAGACTTGAATTCTCTAAAATGACTTTCGCCAAGAATTAGAGTATTTCGTACTTTGTCAGCTAATAATAATATATCGTCCATTTATATTGTCCTAAATTTTTCAGTAAAGTTAGTGATAATTTTTGTGGTTATTTTGTAACGAGGTGTGTTTTATGCTTTCGCCCAACGGTTTGCGGCTTGGCGATGTGGCGGATTTTTAGCACAAAAGTTCAATACAATTACTGCTGTTGAACTTTGCACAAATGTTTCATAGAAGCACTTCAGCCGCCATATTGCCAAACCGATGTTGGTGGCTGGCAAATTTTTCGTTATGATGTCAATTGGTTTAACTGTCTTGGTTGTTTTGTCAAGTTTGATAATGTTATTAGTCCAGCACTTGCAATAATTGCTCCGCCTACAAATGGAAAACCTGCACCAACCAAGTCTGCCATATTACTTGAAAATAAAAATGGCAAACAAAATAGCATTCCAAATGTCCCAAGTATAATTGCTGTAAAAGCACCAAGTCTTACAAGTGATTTCATATTAAATTCTGTTTGTTGTCTTGTTAAATAGTTTGTTACGATTTGTCGTAAAGTTGAAGTTTGGCAATGAGCATACTCTTCAATTGTCCAAGTCTTAATCGGTTTTGAGTTTCGTCCGTTTAAGTAGTCTTTATAAAATGTCTTCCACAAGTCAGGCAACAATAATGCTCCAAAAATAAAGATTGCAAAACTTGGAATTGAGTAGTTGCCGTTTCCTAACATAAAAGCCTGCATTCTTATTTCGTCAACAGGTGTCATTTCAAAATTAAGTAAAACGTGTTTCAAGTCGTGGCTTTCGTAATTTGGAACAAGTCGTAAATTATTTTGCTCTAAACAGCTTGCAATGTCCTTTCCAAGTGTTCCGTCTGGAAGTTCTTTTAGTTGTCTTGCTTTTTGTTCGTAAAGAGCAATGTCGTGAAACTGTTCGATTGTCCAAACCGACAAGTGAAATGATTTCTTAATAATTGTCCGAGCTATAATTTGAAATATGTTCATTGTCGTCAAATTTTGTCTGTTAGGATAGGGTCTGTATTGCTTGCCACCAACTCTATAATACACGTAATACTACGCATTTTAACTCAATAAACAAAAACAGACAAAACCCACTATGATTAAACCTCCCCCGCTAGCGCGAACGTTAAGTAATCGTGTAGTTTAGGGCCAAGTAGGCAAAAGCATTTCAGCCCAAGCCTCTCACAGAACCGTACGTGAAGCTCTCGCTTCATACGGCTCGTGTTATACCCTACATCAAAGTCC
>JAYWFU010000055.1:0-24255 GCA_043778625.1 Bacteroidia bacterium
TTTTGCCCTAAGGGCAAAAAAAAACTAGAGTGCAGATTTTTTAAACCCTAAAGAATGTTGCGTTTATTACTTGAATGTAAGTAGTAATACTTATGATATAATTAATTCTTCGGTAATCTGATAATCATCTAACAAAATTTTTATAACATATAGTCCTTTTAAAAACGTATTTATATTAATATTTCCATCATAGGTTTTAGTTTCATATATCTTTTGCCCATTACTATTAAATATACTTATGTTCTTAATATCACTTAATTTAATTGTTTTATCTATGTCTAATTTTAATTCATTATTTGCAGGATTAGGATATAAACGAATAAGTTTATTGATATTGCTGGTTTCTTTAATTGATGTGGTGGCATTAACCGTACACCTTACAATTATTTCATTATCTAAAATTACGTTGCTACTCCGAATAAATTGAGCATCATTTGTAGCATCGTCAAAAATATTTGTAAAATTAGTATAAGCAGGTTTATTACTTACACCAATAGTAGCATTTGAATATATAGATGCGGATGGCCATGAAGAATCATTAAAAGAATCGGTCGTCCAATTTGCGGGTCTGTTCCAGTGTAAGCCATAATAAGCAGAACCATTATTTGAATCAGCTGTGCTACAATTAGTAGTTAAACGATTTGTTCCACTTTCAGTTGGGCAAGATAAATCTGTGATTGGTGATGTGTAAAATGTTTGTGCTTTCCAATTACTACTGGTAGTTGCAATGGTATTATTACTTGCATCTTTAAAAACAGCCACCATGCCACCATCTTCAGGGTGATAGGTAAAGCCATTATTGTTTTCTGAACCTAATCCTAAGTTTTCTTTCCAATCAACTAAAAGCATTGCAATTGTAAATGGCTTATTAACTTTAAAGCGAACTATATTTGAATTAAATTGAGTAAACGGCACATTATCTTTGCCGACAGCTACACCATTAATGTACATTTCAAAATAGTTATCTGCAAAAATATAAGCCGTTATAATTTCTCCGCTAGCATCTATAGTTACAATATCTGTTCATGTAAGTACTGCTAATGCAGCCGAAGATGAAGTATAATTAGCACCCGTACAAACATTATGTAAATTAGATGCAAATGGAAAACTTGTATTTGTAAAGTTTACAACCGCAGGTAAAATCCATACCGAATTATCTGTGGCGGTTTTTGTGCCTATTCCTGCAATACGACCACCAGTACAACTGTACAAATTGCTTGTTATGGTAGTTGCAACACCCTGTGTTATAGAGCCTGTAACAGCATACTGCGAATAACAAAAAAATGGAATTAACAGCGCTATTAATGAAATGATATTTTTAATAAAAATAAATATAGTTTTTTATTATTGAACAACTATTTTTTTTACTAACAGTGTTTTATCTAACATTACTTTAACAATGTAAGTTCCTTTAGATAATTGTTTTATATCTATATTTTGTTTGTAACCTTCTTCTTTATGAATGACATCACCTTTTAAAGAATATATTATAATCTCTTTAATATCTGTTTCTTTAATCGTTTTTGATAGATTAAAGTTTAAAATGTCAGAAGTAGGGTTTGGATAAACAGTTATACTATTTTGTTCTATAACATTTTCGGTTATTGATGTTGGCACTGAACATTGTGTAAAACCATTATAATTTGTTGTTGTTGTGCCAGTTGGCACGACATATTTAAAAGTATAAAGACCAGATACATTCCAACTATAGTTAGTTGCATAACCTGAAGTCCCATTAAGAGTATATGATACATTGTAACCATTACTTGTGCCATTTGGCGTGCAGGATGTAATTAATGCGCCACCTAAGGGTCCCCAGTTTTCAGTTCTTACTGGGCTTGCTTGCGCTTGTGGTATAATTTGTTTCGTTGCATCTTCGGTAATTTGTCCTACCATATTTGCAATCATATATGGTGCTGCGGACGAACCATGATAATGATAAACACCACTTCTATAATGGCCATGATTAATATCTAATGGTAGCATAGCACCACCATCTGGCTCATAGTTTGCATATACAGCAAAACCATCTAAGGCAAAGGCAATAGGAAGCACATCAGATGTTTGGCTATCTAAAAACATAGGGGCTGTATGATAATGGTAATCATCTGCTCTACCACAATGCCCGCCATATGTATCAAGTTGACCATCTAAAAAAGCATCAACTCCTGTGTTTGTATATGGGTTAAAAATAGCAACTCCATTAGTTGCAATAGCTATTGCGCCTCTCAAAAAATGTGACGCATTAACAGGAACTGGTGTTGCTGCCACAACTGGATTTATTGGTATTGGCCAAGCATTTGATCCAATATAACATTGAGGAATTGGGACTTGCTGTTGCCAACCGTTGTTCGAGATGCCTACCATCATTGTATGCGTTGTTGGAATACCTTTTGATTCGACATAAAAATAAGTTGATGTATAATATGTATTTACATTTGGTTTAAATGGTGCAAATGCAGAGTCCATAAAAGCTATACTAGTTGTTGTAGTTTGTAATGTCTTCATTGCTTTTTTAGTGAAACTATAAAATATCATAATAATTCCAATAGATAAAATTGGCATTAAATATTTCATCTTTTTATTATTCGAAAACCTACGCATTAACAACCCAAGAATTAATAATCCGCTAATAATTAACCACAATTTTAAGTCAAGAAAACTATTTTTAGCTACTGCCTCTGTGTTTTTAATTAAAATTCGATTATTAATTGCTTTAATCCACTCGTCTTTTTTTAATACAAATGTTTGATCTTCATTAGAAAATTGCGTCAATGGAAAATGTACTATATTACTTTTTAAGTCTTCAATAAATACTTCACCGTTTTTATACATATAAAATGACCCGTCAATTGCTTTATCTTGTTTGGCAATATTCCAGTGTCTAATAGTAGTATGTTCGTTACTAACAGAGTGGGCGTATATTAAGCTACTTAATGAGCATAATAAAATGACAATAACTTTTTTCATGATTTTTAAATTTTTAATATTTAATTATTCCGTGAATATAGACAAAAAACTGAAAACGAACTTTAAAAATTAATTTTCAGTTTTGGGCTATTTTTAAATCGAAGTGATTTAAACTTTTACAAGCGATTCAAAAAGTGTATATTGTAGTTGTACCAACAAACTACACTTAATGAACCACAAGTTGTTAAATGTAACAAAAGCTGAAATAGCACAACACGTCTTACCCTTTATTCCTGCAAATAAAAGAGGTTTTGCATCAAAGGTTTGCCGTATTAAAATTATACAGTGTATTATTCACAAGCTAAAAACAGGTACACAGTGGCATCGCTTATTTATTGATATTGAGGGTGTTAACTATGGTTTTTCGTAGCAATTAGTGTATTATTACTACAGAAAGTAGGTTAAAATAGGGATGTTTTAAAACTTATTTAAAATGCACCTAAGTGCGACAAACAAATTACTAAATCGCACTTTAATTCGTGTTTTAATTTGTGGGTGTATTCTGCTGCTTTTTCTATAGCGTTATTGTAGCGTGTTGCACCGTACATGCGCTTATCTACTAAGCCCTCTAACTCAATACCTAGGCCGAATACTCCTATTTTAATACCGTCTTTAACAAATATTTTGTACGGAATTGTTTTACTTGCAAGCACAGTATCGTCAAAATTATACGAAGTATTTAGGTACGGAAAATTTGCATTAGGCATTACTTTAAGCAAGCCCTCTAGACCATTGTCAAAGTCGTGGTTGCCTATGGTTGTTGCATCGTAGCCCATCATACTCATTAGTTTTAACTCTAACTCACCACCGTATTTGTTAAAATAGGGCGTTCCCTGAAACACATCGCCAGCATCTAACAGCAATACATTTTGCTCGCTGTTGCGTATGTTTTCAATAATTTTAGCACGGCGTGCAGCCCCTCCTAATCCTGCAAATTTAGGGTCGTTATCAGGGAAGGGGTCAATGTGCGAATGCACGTCGTTAGTGTGTAAGACCGTAATTTTTACAATTTCTTTTTTGGCTAATGCACTAGTAGTAATACCCGAAAGCCCAATAGCAGCAGTAGCTCCAAAGGCTTTAGTTATAAAATTACGGCGGCTATTATCGTTGTTAAAGTTAGTATATGCGTACATGATAGTAAGTGTTAATATGTGTAGGTTGAGTAATAATAAAAAAACGGAATTATTTTTTTTCGTAATAAATGCGTCCGTCCTTAGGGTAATTAAGGGTTTTGCCTTGTTTTGTTTTTTCTTCCACTCCTTGTATTATTGCATCACGTAGCTTTAATCCAAGTAAATGATATTCTAATGGAGAGTTAAAAAACTTCATTTTATCGCCTCCCGCAGCTAAATAATCACTTGTGGCTACGGTGTAGGTTTTGGTTACATCAAACTGAACTTTATTTACCAATATCGTTTGTGCAATAGTATCTTTTATGCCTAGTTTAACTCCTGCCATAGGCATACCGTGGTTGCGGGCTACATATTCAAATAATTCTTTTGTTTTTTGCCCACTCAATGTAAGCACAGCTATGTCGTTTTCAAATGGCATTAGTTCAAATAATTTACCGCGAGTAATATCACCCTTGGGCAAGCTTGCACGTAACCCACCGTTATTAAGCATTACAATATCAATTTTGCGCCCGTACTTAGCTAGGTATGCAATACTTGATTGCTCTTGCACCAAGTCGCATACGAGGTTACCAAGCGTACTTTCGGGTAAGTCTTTTACGTGAGCAATGTCGGCAGTCCCTAGTACAGCATTCATTTCGGCATCAATTAATTTTTTGTAGGGCGCAATAAAATCTACAGCATTTTTTTTCTCCGTATTATTTTCGGCAGTTTTAAAATGAATACTTTGCGTTTCAGTTTTTACAAGCTTTGGTGCTGTGCTGCATCCTGCAAGGGATATAGCTATTAATGGTATAATATATTTCATAAGTTATTATTAATTAGTGGTGTCTAAATTAAGTTGTTGTACAAGTAGTGCTAAGTGTGGATTTTTGGCTAACATAGTTTCGTACACGGTATTGGCACTAGGTGCGCGCCCTTCTTGTACATTGGCTTGCGCTAGTGTTTCGTCTACCCTAATGTTTAACAGTATACTTTTATTATTACACTCTTTGCGTAAAATTTGCAAAATATCAGCAGCTACTCCATTCAATGTATTTTGTTCAAATGAAGCTGTAAGTGCTATATCTACTACATTGTTAGCTATAAGCACTGGCATATATGTTTTTAACACGCTACATATAACCATGTTGTGGGCATGGCTATTAATGGCTACTTGCCATGCTGCATCTATGTTCTCTTGCTGTACGGTTTCGTTACCGTAGCTTGTTTCGGGCTCAGCTACTATTGCATTGTGGCTAGTGCTGTTAGTGCTAGCCTTACCCAATGCTGCTATACGTTGTATTTCGGCAATGCTTGTGCTACCTCCAAGTAACGATGCCAATGCTTGCCCCGAATTACTTAGCGGCACTTTAGCATTGGTGTTTTTAGCTTGAGGTATGTATTGGTTAGTTACGTTGGCATCTACGGTTATTGATGGTTGTTGCTCTGTACTACTTATTATTGTTGGCGCAGGAACTTGAGTAGTGGGTAAGGCTTCTTGTTTTTTTTCGTCCACTAAGTAGTACGGACGCATTAAATAATTTTGTTTAACTTGCGTAGTGTCCGCTGTGGTAGAGGGTTTTAGTAGCGACATTATTTGTAGTAACGATAGTTCTACCAGTAATCGTTGGTTTTTGCTGGCTTTGTAATTTAGGTCGCACTTACTACATAACCCTAACGCGCTTATCAAAAACTCTTGTGTAACTGCCTGCGATTGTTGTTGATATTTTGCTTTAGCATTTTCGCTCACTTCCAGTAACTGTAAGGTTTGTGGGTCGCGGCATACTAACAAATTACGTAGGTGTACGGCTAGTCCGTTTACAAAATTATTACCGTCAAAACCTTGTGCTAATACTTCGTTAAACAGTAATAATAAATCGCCTACTTTGGCTTGTAATAGGGCATCGGTTACTTTAAAATAATATTCGTAGTCAAGTATATTTAAGTTTTCGATGGTAACGGCATACGTAATTTTTCCAGCAAAGGTTACAATTTGGTCAAACATTGATAACGCATCACGCAAGCCACCATCAGCTTTTTGTGCTATTTGCAGCAAGCCATCATATTCGGTTTCAATAGCTTCGGCAACACCAATTTTTTGTAAATGATTGGCAATATCAGCAAGTTGTATTCTGTTAAAATCAAATATTTGGCAACGCGAAAGTATGGTAGGTATTATTTTATGTTTTTCGGTAGTGGCCAAAATAAATATAGCGTGCGCAGGTGGCTCTTCTAATGTTTTAAGAAAAGCGTTAAAAGCTGCCGTAGACAGCATGTGTACTTCATCAATAATATATACTTTGTACTTACCTAATTGTGGCGCAAAACGCACTTGATCCACCAGTTGGCGAATATCATCTACCGAGTTATTACTGGCGGCATCTAGCTCATATACATTTAACGATTGTCCGTTTTGAAACGACGTACACGAATCGCATGTTCCGCAAGCCTCTACACTATCGGTTTTGCTAGTACAATTAATAGTTTTGGCCAAAATACGTGCGCAAGTAGTTTTGCCTACACCACGTGGCCCGCAAAACAAAAATGCTTGCGCCAAATGGTTACTTTTAATTGCATTTTGTAATGTACTTGTTATTGATTGTTGCCCAACTACTGTGTCAAACGTGGCAGGGCGGTATTTGCGTGCTGATACTACAAAATTATCCATAGAATATTTATTTGTGTATAAAAATAACAAAATCTAAGTGTAAACAATGCGTTAATTGTTGCCAAAACAAAAAAAGGACTAAACAAATTGTTTAGTCCTTTTAGCACTTTAAATAAGTAGTATAGCTACTTAGTAACGTAAACGAATGGTTACAGTATCTACTGTGTTTTTTTTGTCTTTAACTAATTGTAAACTTTTTACACCACGCAGTGTATCGTAAGGTGGTACTCTGCCCGTTGCTTTGGTAGCATAGCATTGTACTACGGCATCAAGTTTAACTTCAATTTCGGCTACACCGTAAGCATTGGTGGTAATAACTTTATCAATACCTTCGAGGGTAGTTTTGCCTTTAGCCCCCACACTTGTAACACGTATAGTAGTGTTAGATGCCCCAGCACCGCTCGAATCTATTACTACACGTATGCTGCCCTTGGGAGGGTCAGGTTGCTTGCATGATAGTACTGATGTGCCTAAAGCTGTTAATGCTATAAATAAAGTTGATATTTTATTGCTCATAATAGTAGTTTAATTAAAGTAGTGGTATTATTATTGTATTTTCAAAAATAAGAAATATTAACATTAAAAAAAATAATAATTATGAAATTAATTACATCTACATTACTAATTGGCTCACTTTGCCTATCAACATTGGCTTTTGCACAAAAAAATAAAGTTGAAAAAGCGGTCAAGCCTAGTCCAGAATTAAAGTACATAATGCTTATTAAAATAGGCGACAGCAAAACATTGGATACAATTAAACTAAAATTATACAACGAAACCCCTTTGCACCGTGATAATTTTGCCAAGTTAGTAGCCCAAAAATTTTACGATAGTTTATTGTTTCATCGTGTGATAGGTTCGTTTATGATACAAGGCGGCGACCCACAAAGTAAATTAGCTACGCCCGATGCTATGCTTGGCAATGGTGATGAGGGCTATACGGTACCTGCCGAAATTAACAAACTATATTTTCATAAAAAAGGTGCATTATCAGCGGCACGCCAAGGCGATGATGTAAACCCAGCTAAGGCATCAAGTGGTTGCCAGTTTTATATTGTACAAGGTAAAACATATACCGAAGCCGAAATTACTAATATGGAAAATAGCCTAGGAATGCGCAAAAAACAAGAACTGTTTCAAGTGTATATGCAACAGCCTCAAAACAAAGCGTTAGGCGATAGTTTAACGGCTTACCAAAAAAGTGGACAAACCGAAAAATTAAATAATTTAATAACACAAACTATACAACCTGCTATTGAAGCTGAATATGCTAAAAACCCGTTTACGATGAGTGCCGAGCAACATAAGCAGTACAGTACCGTTGGAGGTACACCTCACTTAGATGGTGGCTACACCGTGTACGGCGAAGTAATTGAAGGGCTTAATGTGGTAGATAAAATTGCCGCTGTTGAAAAAGGTATGCAAGACCGCCCCAAGCAAGATGTGCGTATTATTAGTGTGCGTAAATTGGGTAAAAAATAAAAAAAATGATTTTAATTACGAATGTTTAAAATGCCTCACTAAAAACCTGGGGCATTTTTTATTATACTTGTATAACAAATTTAGTTACTAAAATCATTGTTTTAACATGCAGTTAATTTATTTCGACTATAACGCCACAACACCTGTAAATACAGCTGTGCTAGATGCTATGTTGCCTTATTTTACCACTAAATTCGCTAACGCGTCTAGTGGTAGTAATATAGCAGGAATAACTTTAGGTAAAGAAATAGAACAGTGCCGAAACATAGTTGCACACACCATAAATGCTGAGCCGCAAGAACTATATTTTACCAGTGGTGCTACCGAAAGCCTAAACATGGCGCTAATAGGCATTTATAACGCCTACAAAGAAAAAGGAAACCATATAATAACTTGTAAAACCGAACACAAAGCAGTACTTGAAACCTGCGCATACCTTGCTACGCAGGGGGCACACATTACTTATTTAGACGTTAACTTTGAAGGAGTAATTGACGCACAACAACTACAACAAAGCATAACACCCAGCACACTTGCAGTATGTATAATGCTTGCTAATAACGAAACTGGAGTAGTGCAACCTATGGCTGAAATAGCTGCTATTACTCACGCTAACAATGCTATACTAATAAGCGATACCACACAAGCTATTGGTAAAATGCACATTGATGTAAATGAATTGGGGATAGATGTTGCCTGCATAAGTGCTCACAAATTATATGGGCCTAAAGGTGTGGGAGCATTGTACCTCCGCCGCAAAAATCCAAGAGTAACTATATTACCTCTGTTTTACGGCGGTGGCCACGAACGAGGCTTACGTAGTGGTACGCTTAATGTATCTGGTATTGTAGGCATGAGTAAAGCATGCGAATTAGCTACAAATAACTTATGGCACTACGGCACGCATACCAGCAAGCTACGTACTATGCTTGAGCAGCAACTGCAAGCAGCACAATTAATAACTATAAATGGAAGTACGCGTAATAGGTTGCCCAACACTACTAACGTTAGGTTTAACACAATTACGGCAAATAAATTTATTACTACGTTCCCACAATTATGTATAGCCACAGGGTCGGCGTGTACAAGTGCTGTTAATGAACCCTCGCACGTGCTTACTGCTATGGGACTTACTGCGTTGCAGGCACAAGCAAGCATTCGATTTAGTGTAGGAATGCCTACTACTACTGAGGAAATTATAACTGCAATAACTGCTATAAAATTAAAATTAAGCAAGTAGTGGTAATATATTTTACTAATTTATTTATTCAAAGTGAATTAAATTAGTTAACATAAAAGAGATTATTACCACTTGTTCCCAAACTTATATTTGGGATAGTTGGGTTAGTTAATATCCTTTTTTTAAATACTGAATATTTTTTTCGAGTAAGTCGCTAGGCTTGCTACCTGCGCCAATAAGCAATGTACCATCATACGATAGTATATAAAAACTAGGGATGGCACGTAAGTTTAAAGCATCTAATAATTCCTGTGCTTGCTCTCCATTAACAAAGGGCCAATTGTATTTATTTTGTTTTTTAATACTCAATACCTTTGCATAATTACCGTCAATGGTAATGCTCACAAAATTTATATTGCGCCCATATAGCGTGTTCAAACGAGGTATTAAGCGCATTTCTTGCCAGTAGTCGGCACTGCGACTATTACCAATAGCCAAGCAAATGTATTTATTACTATAACTGGCTAATAATATGGTATCGTTGGTTTCAGTAAGTAGTTTTTCGTTTAAATTAATTTTAACACCAATTTTACCTTTATTAAATTTAATAATGTATTGCTTTGCTATATCCTGTACAGCAGTTATAGTGCAGGAGTCAGCAGCATGTTGCAATACTTCAATAATATTAGTAGTGTTATAACCTCGCTTGTACAAGCATTCGTGCAAACCATGCACACACACTAATGCTCGCAAAGTATCATTTTTTAGCAACGAATCTTTGGTAAAGTAAGCATTTACAGCAGTATAACTTTTATACTGATTAATGTACGTAAGTAATTTTTCGCCCACTATACTATTGGTTTCTCGGTCTAATTTATTTTTATAAAATTCTTTAAAAAAATCAACATAGGCTCTGTTATCTAACTGAATATTACTTGTAAACCGTCGGTTAAATTTTTTGGTAGTACGTACGCACTCATACTCTAGCAAGGCATTGGAATAAGTTAAGTAATTATTAAAATACGTGTTTTGTGCGGGTGAAAATTTAGCGGTAGTTACTTTTTTAAAACTATCTATTTCCATAGTAGCCATGCGATGCAATATTACAGGGTAGTGCGCACTAAAAAACATGTCCGACATGTAGGTGTACTCGGTTATTAATTTATTTAAGTCGTGGGCATCAGCACTTTGTATGGTATAGTTTAAATACACTTCGGCATTAACCTTAGGGCGCAACGTATTGCTATCGTTAGGTTGTACGGCTACAGTGTATACCTTGTTAGGCATACAATACAACTCAAATTTGTAGCCACTGCTAATACAGGTTATGTAGGTAAGTTTTTCGAGCGGAAATTTTAATTCGAAATTACCTTCCTCGTCAATTTTAAAACGAGGCGACACACATTTTTTATTTTCACTAAACCAATCGGTAACCGTGTATGCTACTATTGTTTTGCCAGCTAATTGTGGTGCTTTACCCATAATTAATACTTGTGTTGTTGCGTAAGTGCTAATGCACCACCACATCAAAAACAGCGTATTTATTAGGCGTTTAAGCATTGTTAAATGGTTATAGCATTGGGTAAAAATGGTTGCACGTTAGCTCCGCCTTTAATTAGCTCACGCAAAATGGTAGAACTTATTGCTGCAAGTTCGGGGTCGGTTATAAAAAACACGGTGTCTACTTGATTACTAATAGCTTTATTCATTTGCGCAATGCTTTTTTCATAATCAAAATCGGTACTGTTACGCAAGCCTCTAAGTATAGTATTAGCACCTATTTGCACGGCATAATTAATGGTAAGCCCTTGGTAGGTAGTAACTTTTACGGTGGGGTAGTTAGCAAATGTGTTGCGTATAAATTCTAAACGTTGGGCTAAAGTAAACATAGTTTGCTTAGCTGTATTAACTCCTACGGCTACCACAACTTCGTCAAACAGAGGTATAGCACGCAATACAAGCGCTTCGTGGCCTTTGGTAATAGGGTCAAACGAACCTGGGAACAATACAATACGTTTACTCATGTGGTGTAGTGGTTAATTGTTTTTTGAAGAAACTAAAATTTACTTTACCATAATTTTTATGGTTATAAAAATTTGGGTAGGTACTAAAGTCGTAGTGTGCAGGGTGTTCTACAATAAGTATTCCGTTAGCAATAACACTATTACTGGCTAAAATAAGCGTGGGTAAATCAGCTAAGTTTTTGAGGTCGTAAGGCGGGTCGGCAAATACCAAATCATACTCGCTTGTATTTTTTTTAATAAATGTAAATACATCACTCATTAAAATAGTAATGTTTTTTTCTTGCAAATAATTAGCTGCGTTTTTTATGTAAGTATGATGCACTTTATTTAACTCTACACAGGTACTGCTTTTAACCCCTCGCGATAGTAATTCAAACGACATTGCTCCCGTGCCTGCAAACAAATCCAACACCCGACATTGGTCTAAGGCCATGGAGTTGTGCAAAATATTCATTAATGCTTCACGCGCATAATCAGTGGTGGGGCGCAGTGTGCCCTCTTTCATAAACGGTAACTGTCTACCCTTGTATTTGCCTGCTACTATACGCATGCGTACATAGTTAGTAGTGGGTATAATTCAGTAATTAGGTCTGCATCAATGCTGCTATGTAATGTGTAAGGTATAGGTAAGGTATGCGTAATGTGTATAGTTTGTATAAAATTAGCCAACTTATCGTTAATTATTTTAGTGTAAGTTGAGTTGGCATATAAGTAAAGCTCCACCTCTGTATTACTTAATTGTAATTGATTATAGGCAAATAAAATGTAATATACAATATCGTCGTCGTGCTTACTATCGTAATAATTACTTAGCGTAAATACTCCATTTTTAATTACACACACGTGTAATAATTTGCCAACTAATGTAGCCGTTACAAAACTTTGATTAGGCTGTTGCACAATGCTTGTAAGGGCATTATATACTGCTACCTGTGTGTGGTGGCACACCGTTAATGCTGGCGAAATTTGTTGTAGTTTATCTAACGTACTCCCATTAATGTTGTAATGAAGTGTAGCGTTTATAAGTTGTAATACATCAGTAGTAGTGGTGTGCAAATCATCAATAACTGCAGTATTATTAGGCAATAGGTAAGCACCTGTTTTAAACAATTGTGCTGCGGCACTATTAATTTGTGTAGGCAATAATTTTAAATCAGTAGTAAGTTGTGCTTGAGTTAATTGCGCTATGCCTTGCTCATACCTTATAATACAGTCGTAGTTATTGGTAGTTTTGTTAAGTACTGCCATACATAAGCTCTCGGCACTTACCATAATGCTTACATGGTAGTTATTACCCGTAGGATAATTAGGTGCGTAGTAATGGGCGGTGTTATTTATCATTAAGCACAAATATAGCAATGTTGTTATTGGTTTGTATAAAATAGTGGATTCAAGTATTAAAAAAAGTGTGCGTCTTAAAAAGATAACAGAGAGGCATTATAATATAATTCTGCAATACAATTACTCTGATATAGTTTAAAGAATAGATACAAGTGCTTAATTAATAAATAACGTAGTACAACAATACTACTTAGTGCGCTAAGCGAGTAAGTTGCCCTAATTTGTAGCTGCCACTAGTTAGCAGTAGCGTATATTGTGGTGGTAATTGATTAGTTTCAGTTAAATAAAAGGGATGGTTTTTAATTTTTACATCTAAATTTATTTTGCCATAACGTTGAAAATAAGCGTGTAATGCCCAGTCGGTGTACATGGCATCGTCAATACTAATAGTACTTAATGGTGCAATGATAGCAACACATTTTTGCACAGCAGTTACTTGGGCAACATCACGTCCAATACGCTTGTATTGAAGGGAGATAATTACTAAAGCCACTACTACCATACACACAACTATGATTTTAAATCGTTTAAAATAAGTTGCATCAATTTTTAATATAGCTACAAAATCACGCACGTACACCTGCATGAGTAACGCCATTGTTATAGCAAAAAATGGATAAGTAGCCACAATGTAATAACCACTTTGTTTTTGACTTATCATAATAGGTAATACGCCAGAAATCCCTATACAAAAGAAAAGTAGAGCTTTGTGCCTATTGTCGTTACTTATTAAATAGGCTCGTTTTTTAATACGAGTAATTATAAATAATACCAAGCATAAAGCCAAACCAATAAGTAACTCTTGAGATAATTTACTGAGAATAAAAAAACGAGAGTTGACCGTTACGGCACTTTGTATACTATTAACCACTTGTATTTGCACATAAGTTGTAATACAAGTTAAGCTTTCAGGTACTATTAAAAACAATATTCCTAGCGGGAATAGTACTGCTAAAATATAAAATAACGTGTGCTTAACACAAGTTATAAAATTAGGTTGTTGCTTACTTACAAATAAAAAAAACGGAATACTCCATACGAATAAACATACAAACCCTTTAGTTAAAAATGCTAACGCTAAAAACAATCCTGATACTATGAGATAGCTTATTTTGTTAGGAAATGTACTGTAATTAAAAAAATACAGCGTACTTAATAACACGAAAAGTGTCATCGTATTTTCGAGCATATTACTAGCGCACGACCAAGTAACTACGGGAACTATAACCCAAAATAAAAGTGGCAAAAACGACAAAGAACTCTCTTTAGTAACTACTGTCCACAACTGTTTTAATGTGAAAAATGAACTAATAAAAACAAGTAGCGAATATATACGTTCTACATAAATGCTATCGCCAAAGGCATAAAAACCTAATGCCTGCAACCCGAAAGCTAAGGGTGGATGCTCATGAAACTCAGGATAGAGCGTAGCGCTAAAGTATAGTTTCCAAAACGAACCTAACCCTTGTGCTAAGTTACGAGATATACTGGCGTACATTGTTCCGTCCATAAACATACCGTTAGCAAGCAATAGCGGCGCACTTATTATTATAAAAAGCGCTACTACCGCTAACAAGAAATAATTATTGATGGTATTAGTACGCATAGGCTAAATTATTTTTGAAAACACTTGTTTTGAAAACGGCAATGGAATGATATTGCGTTGAAACACAGGCGTACCAATAGTTTTCACACGTTGTAATTGTAATAATTTTCGCTTACTGAGCATTTTAGTAAACGAAGCATAGTAATTAAGGTGTGCTTTTATTACTGCTACACAATCTTTCGGTGCTCCTTTAAACGCAAAAAATAATCCTGCAATACCGTCTAATAAAAAACGCATAGCTATTATTATAAAGCTATACCAACGGTAATCATTTTTGGTAAGCAAAAATAAATTATTCCTAAAATTGTAAAATGTTTTGCGAGGATTACTTTTGTTAAGCGTACCTCCTCCCAAATGATATATTTGAGACTGATAGCAATAATAAATTTTATAGCCAATATTTTTAATCCGTAAACACAAATCAATTTCCTCTTGATGTGCAAAAAAATCTTCATCCAACCCTTGTACTTGCCAGTAAATATTGCGTTTTACAAATAATGCAGCTCCGCACGCCCATGTAATTTCGTAGTTGGCATCATATTGTCCCTTATCTTCTTCTACCGTATTAAATACCCTCCCTTTACAATAAGGATAGCCATAGGCATCAATAAAACCACCTGCAGCACCTGCATATTCAAAATTTATTTTGTTGTTATATTCTTTAATTTTTGGTTGGCAAGCAGCTATTGTAGCATCGCTATTCATTAAATTAATAATTGGGTCTATCCAATTGGGAGTAACTTCTACATCACTATTAAGTAGTATATATACATCTTCAGTAATGTACTGTAAGCCTTGGTTATAGCCCCCTGCAAAGCCTTTATTGGTGTCGTTTTTAATAATATAAATACTAGGATAATTAGCCAATATTTCCAAACTATTATCAGTGCTGGCATTATCAATTACATATACTTTATGCGTACCCGAGTGCGCAATTACCGAAGGTAAAAACGTAGGTAAAATACTTGCGCCGTTATAGTTAAGAATACATACTGCAACTGTGGTCATAAAGTGGTGCTAAATTATTATTAATACAATACTACTAAATTATTATTCGTAACGCAATGCCTCCACAGGGTCTAACTTAGCCGCTTTAGCTGCAGGATAATAACCTGCTACAATACCTACAAACACGCACAAAAATAGCCCCATAACTATCCATAACCACGGCACAATAAAACTTCCGCCGATAACTAATGACACGGCATTGCCAATAGTTACACCTAATACAATACCTGCAACACCTCCAAATAAACAAATTAAAATTGCCTCGGTTAAAAACTGTGCTTTAATAACTTGTGGCGTAGCGCCTATTGATTTGCGAATGCCTATTTCGCGCGTGCGTTCAGTAACCGATACTAACATTATATTCATGAGTGAAATACTTGCGCCTAACAAAGTAATAAAGCCAATTACAGTGGCAGCAAGAGTTACAAAACTAATATTGTCCATTAACTTGGCTGCAAGGCTATCGCTTTTAATAATTTCAAAATTATTGGGATTTCCTAACGGAATTTTTCGCACTCGTCTAAATACACTCGTAGCCTCACTTACTGCTACAGGTAGTTGTTGTATAAGACGTGTCATTACGCTTATATTATAACTTACAGTTAGTGTTTTATAATATTGCCTAGCATTATAAATAGATATAAATACATTATTATCATTACTAAAACCCATACCCGAACCTTTACTTTGTAATACACCTAACACCTTATACCTATAACTTCCAATGTTTATAGTACGTCCAACGGCTTGCCATTTATTACCAAATAATTTAGATGCTATGCTACTACCTATAATTGCGTAAGGGTAACCACCATCAATTTCGGTAGAAGTAAAGCCTCGTCCGTATTCAATGTTCATTCCTGAGGTAGTAAAATAATTTTCGTTTACACCAAACAACCTTATGTTCGGATTTGTTTTTTGGTTAGCGTATTTAACTGTTGCATCAAATTTTGCTATATAACTTATAGATGATTGCGCACCAGGAAACTCAAACTTTTTGCAAAAACGCATTGCTTCATCAAACGAAATATCTTTTAATATTTTTCGGTTTGCATTACTAGGTCCCATATTAATACCTCTATTACGTATAGTAAACGTATTAGCACCCATAGCTGCAAAATTACTTGATATGCTTTGCTTAATAGCATCAATAGCCGATAGTATACCCACTAATGCCATCAAACCAATGGCTATTATTAAAGCAGTTATAGCTGTGCGCGTTTTTTGACTGCGAATAGCCTGTAAAGCTATATTGGTATTTTCTACTAACAAATTACAGCGTTTTTTAAGTGTTAATAATTTTATACCAAATGGTATAATACCATTTGGTATAAAATTAAATTTGATTGTTATACGATTGATTAAAATATTGTTTTTTAAACCATAATTCAAATGCGGGGTCTAAAAATTCAAACTGGTTATTTACTTCATGAATACTATCATTACTAATTAATACAGCTTTGTTTTTAATTACATTATTAGGAGTGCCTAATTGATGAGTTTGCATAACAGCTACGCTCGTAAATTGAGTTTCGTTTTTAGCAATGGCTTTTAATAAATTAAGTTGTGTTGCACTAATTGTTTCTACTTCTTTTTGATATAATGGCGTATTAGCTCTTACTAGTTCATTTAAGGCATTTTCAACATCACTAATCGTGGCTGTTTTTTGAGAAATATTCCAAGTATAATGTGCTAATTGTTGTACATACCATGAATGATTTTTCATAGCATTAGGTATTTTTTCAGCAATTTTTGGAGATATTTTTTTACCTGATTGTTCAAAGCTCTCACAAATAAATTTTACCCACTTTTCAGTTGTAATTTTATTTAACAACATAATGTCTCCAAATCTATAGAATGGTTTCGACGGATTATTAAATATATCAGTCATCATGTGGCGTTTGCTTCCGTACAAACAATAAGTTACTAACTTATGGCGTTGCCAGCAGGCACGAAGTTTTTTTTCAAATACTTCGTAATTAGCAAAATGTGCTAAGTTTTGAAATTCATCTAAACAAATAATAAAACGTATGTTTTTTTGTTTGGCAATAATTTCGGGCAAATCTATTATTTCGGCACTATTCGTACTTAAATCTTTCCAATCAAAACTCAAGTTAAAATCGGTATTAGGGTCAATCCCTAATGTAAATTTAGGAATTAGTTTTTTAAAAAACTGTCCGCCACTTGCCGTCCAATCTTGCCATTTATTAGACGATGCTTTAATTACTTCTCTTGCAAAAAGCTCTAAAAACTCAGTTTCGCTACTTACTGAAAATAAATCTATAATTACAGTTTTTGTTTTTTTATCTTTCTTATTAATATTTGCTATTACTTTTTCTACTAACGACGACTTACCCCATCTGCGTGGAGAAATAAGCATTGTGTTAATTCCATTAACTAAGTTGGATTGTAGCTTTAATGTTTCTGCCTCTCTATTAGTAAACGATTTTTCGCTCACTGTTGTTCCGTAAATAAATGGCGAATCTTTCATTGTTTTTTATTTTATACCTTTTGGTATAATACCCAAAGGTATAAAATATTTTAGCACTTAAAATTATTATCTATAACGTTATTCCTTAACCCCAAATTTCTTGGCGTATTTGCTATATAACTGTTTTTGATGATTAGATAAATCGACGCTAATACCGTTAGTGTACGCAGCTACTACATTGTTACTTTTAGCATCAAGCGCATCGCCTGTACTTACAAAAAATGTTGCGCTTTTACCTACTTCTAACGAACCATAGCTTTCGTCAATACCTATTATTTTTGCGGTACTTAATGTTATAGCCTGTAATGCCTCTTCGGACGTTAAACCAAACGCAACTGTTGTACCTGCCTGAAATGGTAGGTTACGAGCCTGCATAGCTTCCATATCGCCCTCGTCACTTATGGCAAACAGTATATTATGTTTTTTTAATTCTCCTGCTAATTTAGTATTGGCATATATGTCAGCATCTTCCTTATAAGATAGTGCGTGTGTCCGCCCTACAATTACAGGTATATTGTTTTTAATAAATAAATCAGCCACCTTACACGCCTCGGCACCACCTATTATTACAATTTTTTTAATTGCTAACTTTATCATTAATGTTATAGCTTCGGTTATTTCTTTGGTGGTGTTGGCATACACGTACATACGCTTACTACCATCAAATACTCCTTTCATTGCTTTTAATTTTTGGTTATTTATAGTTGCCGTAGTACTTGCATTATACGCTTTGGCTTCGTTCAAAAATTGAGTAAGCTCCTGTAATTGAGTTTCGTAATTTTTATTTTTTTCCCATCCCGTTGGGCCAAGCTCACTCCAACCACTAGGTACTAGGAGGCTAGGCCAATTTAGGTGTACTCCATCATCAGCTTTAATAGTAGCATCTTCCCAATTCCAACCATTTAAGCTCATTATGCTCGACTGCCCGCTAATTAATCCTCCACGTGGCGTAGTTTGCACTAATAACACTCCGTTGCTACGTACAGTAGGTATTATCTTACTATCAGTATTATAGGCTATTTGCGCACGTACGTGTGGGTTAAGATAACCTGCCTCAGCAAAATCAATGGTACTACGTACGGCATCTACTTCAGTTAACCCCAACGTAATAAACGGAGCTATAATACCAGGATAAATATGCTGCCCCGTAACATCAATTATACTATCCGTAGCAAGTGGCAAGTAGTTATTACTAGCTGAAATTATCTTACTTTTTTCAATAGCTAATGTTCCTTTGGTTATTACTTGTGTATTACCAATATGTAAGGTAGCGTTAGTATACACAATACGTTTACTTTGTGCTAATAGTAAGGTATGTAAGGCAAGTAATATGAGTGTAGATAGTAATTTCATTGTAAAGTTATTGGTTAAATTATTTTGCTAAATAGTTACTTTCAACACTCTCGCAGTCGTAGAGTAGTTGTTTTTTTGGCATTGGTTTTATAACAGGCGTTCCGTTATTTTTAACTACAATTAATTTTTGTATTAAGCGGTTACGCTCGTAGGCAATGATGTTGCGTAGTTGCTCGTCGCGGGCTATGTCGTAGTATAGTATGCCGTCTACGAATGTTTTTTGCGCACGTGCATACACACTTAATGGGTTATTGTTCCATAGCACTACATCGGCATCTTTTCCAACCTTAATGCTTCCCATTTTGGCATCTAAATGCAACATCTTGGCAGGGTTAAGGGTTACAAATTTCAAGGCGTCTTCTTCACTTATGTTACCATATTTTACAGCCTTACCCGCCTCTTGGTTTAATCGGCGTGCCATTTCAGCATCATCGCTATTAAAGCTCGTGTTTACTCCCATTTTGTGTAGCAGTGCACCGTTGTAAGGTATGGCATCTTGCACCTCCATTTTGTAGGCCCACCAATCGCTAAAGGTACTAGCGTTAGCACCGTGTGCTTTTAATTTATCAGCCACTTTGTAGCCCTCTAATATGTGGGTAAATGTATTTAATGTAAATCCAAAACTATCGGCTACGTGCAACAGCATATTTACTTCGCTTTGTAGGTAACTATGGCAAGTAATGAATCGTTGTTTATTTACAATTTCTAACAATGTTTCGCACTCTAAATCCTTACGATAGTTGGGTTGTAATTTCTTTTTTTCGTATTCACGTGCACGTGTAAACGCATCAACAAAGGTTTGTTCAACGCCCATACGTGTTTGTGGGAAACGCTTGGTGTACTTATCGCCCCAGTTACTTTGCTTAACATTTTCGCCCAAAGCACATTTAATAAATTTATCAGCCCCTACTATTTTTAATTGCTCGGCACTTACACCCCAGCGCAACTTAATCATAGCACTTTGCCCGCCAATTACGTTAGCCGAGCCATGTAATAATTGCGATGCTACCACTCCGCCCGATAGCTGACGATAAATATTTATATCCTCGCTGTTTACCACATCGGCAATACTTACTTCGGCCGTTACGGCTTGCGCACCTTCATTAACGCCACCACTTACAGCAATGTGCGAATGCTCATCAATAATACCTGCGGTAAGGTGCATTCCCTGTGCATCAATAGCCTCAGCACCTGCGGGAGTAGCTAAGTTTTTGCCTACACTTTTAATTTTACCATCAGCAAGTATCACATCAGTATTGGTAACAATGCCATCAGTTTCGTTAGTCCACACGGTAGCGTTTTTTATATGATACGTTTTAGGGGTTGGTAATTCATCAAACCCATACGCCATCATAGGGTAGGTTACATGCCCTAACTCATAAGGCTTTGTAGTGTCGGGTTTAGTTTTTATAGTGTCTTCATAATTTTGAATGCGTGTAGCTTTCCATGTTATTTGCTTTCCATTTTCATCAAAACCATAACCATTTAATACATTACCCTCTGCGCTGGCAACGCCTGTTAAGCGCACCGTTCCTAAGGCTGGCACGTCATAATTTAATGTAATAATGGCACGTTCTATTTTGTAGGTAGCTTTGTAAGTAGTGGTGTCGTGGGTTAATTTAAGTTTAGGATTTTGCACCTCGCCCGACAATACAAACTGAATATTATCATCATAGTTCATACGGTACTTACCACGTGTATCATTGGTTTCGAGCGTTTGGTACACGTAAGGTTCGCCCTGTATGTAATGTTGCATAATGTTTGTTTTACTATTAAACACATTACCATTAGTAATAATAAAGTTAGCCAAACGCCCAATGTTTAAACTCCCTACTTTGTTACTCACATTTAATTGCTCAGCAGGCACGGTTAGCAAGGCTTTTAGGGCAGTGGTTTCCGATAGACCATACAATACGTACTTACGCAAATTGTTCCAAAATTCTTTTTTTTCTTTTAATCCTTGTGTTGAAATAGAAAATATAATTCCGTTTTTTTCGAGCGTAGCCAAATTAGTTACTGCAAGTTCCCAATGTTTAAGTTCTTGTAACGATACATTTTCGGCATCGGCAGCATCTTCCACATCGTACGCAGCGGGTAGGTTTACAGTAGCTATTAATTGTATATTAAGCGCCTTAACATCAGCTATGCGTTGGTATTCGTCCCCTGATGATTTTAATAAAAACGATTTATTAAATTCTTTAGCTATGGCATTGGCACGTACTAAGTTTTGTTTATCAGTGGCGTCAAACATCAATGGCAAATTCCAATTATCGTTTAGTGCTTGTAACGATAAATTATTTTCTTTTTTGTTAGCTTCGTTTTTATACCATTGTGCATCGTATAACGTTTGACGCAGCAAAGCTATACTACCCATAAGCGATGATGGATACTCTTGTTTTGATACTCCTTTATTAAACGAAAATTGCAACGTGGCTTTATCTTTTAACAACGTAGCGTATGCTTTATTATTAGCCAATGTAGTTATTGCGCTAGTGCCTCGTACAATACCGTTGGCGTTAAACGTATTTATGGTACCAAAGCCTAGTTTACGCAGTTCATCGGCTTGCGCATCGTTATAATTATAATTTTCGGCAGCATTATATTCGGGCGCAATGCTTTCGTTCCAGTAATATGCCCCTTTTTTATTTGTTTCGTATTGCGCTTCATCGCTAGGTATAGCCTTACTTTCGGCGATACCTACATTAGGTGCAAATACATCAATGAACGATGGGTATATCCATTTATTACTACAATTAATTATTACACAATTAGTAGGCAATGCCATGTTAGTGCTTACTTGCTCCACTATACCATTGCGTATAAGCAAGGTGGCATCGGTTACAATGTTGGTAGGGTCAATATAAATTTTGGCGTGAGTAAACGCATAGTACACATTAACCTGTGTATTTACGCCATTTACAGGGAAGGTAGTTTCTTGCGCAAACGAATAATTAATAGTAATAAAAAGTAATACTGTGGCAATAATTTTAGTCATAATAACAATGTTTATATCCAACAAATATAATAGATAATATATGTTAAATAGGCACTAAGTTGTGGTGTAATAATGGCTTGCGCCTAGTGTTTAATCCTCTAACTTAAACTTACTTAAATTATAGTGCGCCTGCGCAAAAGCAATATCTCCAAAAGAATAATCAGCCGAAAGCAACGATTTTATTAACGTACGCGAGTGATGGTTATCCTCGTCAATTACGGCTAGTATGGTATCTAACTTTTCAACTGATAAAAAGTCCAACGCTTTTAATTTGCCAGTAGCTATATAACTTGCCAAATGACTTTCAATAGTACTTACTGCCAAGGTGCGTTCTACGGCTATTTCAGCTATTGTTTTGCCTTGTTTGTATAGCGTGTAAGTAATTTGTTTGGTGGGTATTTTTTCTAATCCTTCGTTTTTTTCTGTTTTAGGTTTAGCCTCTTTTTTTGCTTTTGCAGGTTTTTCATCTGCCGAATATTTAGCAGTAACCGCTTCCGCCATATCTTGTAAGCGTTGCGTAAGGTTTATTACTTTACTGTTATCGTCCTTAGTGTATTCAGTATTATTACATACCGCTAGGCACAATGCAGTAGCTTTTTTTACTCGCTCTTGTTGCTTGTACAACAATGCCTCCAAGGTTTGTAGTTCTTTGGCGTAAGCTTTTACGTTTTTTTCGGTAGTTAATTTTAATAATAATTCAAATATTTTTTTGGATTGTGAGGTAAGTTGCCCCATAAAATATCCTTCGGCAGCATTAACTCGTGCATGTAGTTTTTCTAAATTTTCGTTGGTGGGCGTGTATAGCAAGTTATTAATTTCGTTGGTAAATTTGTTGGCTGTTACTTCTAACGGAGCAATTACGGCGCACAATTCCTTAGCAAATTTATGGTGTTTTTGCTTGGCTGATTTTTCTTCGCTCTTGGCCGTATACGATGCCTCGTGCTCTTGTGCAGCAGTGTATAACTCTCTAAAATTATAACTCTGTAACAAATAATTACGCAAAAACACAGGAGTTTCCTGCTGTATAACCGTAGTTAATGTTTCGGCCGAAGCCTTGTTATTTCCATAGGCCACAATAGTAGCATCTTGCGTAAGCGAACCATTGTTAATGTACGAACTCATTACCAGCCCGTCTAACGAGCGCATGCGCGATAGCGCTACATACACCTGCCCTGGCGCAAATGCTTGTCCAATATCTACAATAGCTTTTTCAAACGTTAAACCTTGACTTTTGTGTACGGTTATTGCCCACGCTAACTTTATAGGGTATTGGGTAAACGAACCTATTACTTCCTCATCAATTTGATTAGTAGCACTGTTAAGCACGTATTTAATATTTTTCCAACTATTGGTGTCAATTTTTAAGGGGTATGGGCTGTCTTCAAACGTTACCTCAATACTATCAGTGGCTAACTTTGATATCGTGGCTAGCTTACCATTATAATAGCGTTTTTCGGCATCGTTTTTAACAAACATAACCTGTGCGCCTAGTTTTAATACTAACTTATTATCTACGGGATAATTATTTTCGGCGAACTCGCCCTCCACTGTCGCGGTATAATTATAGGCCGAAGTGGTTAACGCATTAAGCTGCTCGCTATTTATAGCATCAGCTTTATAGTTGTGGGTGGTAAGGGTTATGTACTTATTATTGGTGGTTGATTTAAAACTAGGGTTGTAATGTTGGTTAAGTAATTCAATATCTTGCGCCGTAATAATACCGTTGCGTAAGTTGTTGAGTAGAGCTATAAACACTTCGTCTTTTTGGCGATAAATTTTATCTAACTCTACATATATCGGCGATTGATTAGCTAATGATAGCGCATCAAAAAAATAAATTGTTTTGTAATAATTTTGTAATATTTTCCATTCTTCGGGCTTTATTACTGGGGGTAACTGTAACATATCACCAATAAATAACACTTGCACCCCACCAAAATCAGCGTTAGGGTTACGGCGCACTATTTTGCATACGGTACTTACGGCATCTAAAATATCAGCACGGAGCATACTTACTTCATCAAT
>JAYWFU010000056.1:0-24255 GCA_043778625.1 Bacteroidia bacterium
TAATGGTGTATTAGGGTCAGTTATTATAATGGTATTACTGGTGATAAAACAGCCATTGGCATCAGTTACGTTCACACTATAACTCCCTATGGGTAGCCCTGATATACTTGCTCCTGTACCACCATTACTCCAAGCGTAGGTATAGCCTGCTGTACCACCTGCCACACTTACGCTGGCACTACCATCGCTACCCCCTGAAGTTGTTACGTTACCTGTAACGCTAGCTGTGGCAGCTAATACAGCACTTGGCTGGCTAACGGTTACTGTATTACTGGTTACGTTGCAGCCGTTGGCATCAGTTACTACTACGTTATAATTGCCAGCAGTTATGCTACTTATGCTTGACCCAGTACCACCATTGTTCCAAGCATAGGTATAGCCTGGTGTGCCGCCACTTGGGCTTACACTAGCACTACCTGTGCTTGCGCCTGAGCAACTTACGTTGCTACTTACGCTTGCGGTGGCATTGGGCGCGCTAGCAGGCTGGCTCACGGTTACGGTATTACTGGTTACGTTACAGCCGTTGGCATCGGTTACTACTACGTTATAATTGCCAGCAGGTACGCTACTTATACTTGCACCAGTGCCGCCATTGCTCCACGCATAGGTATAGCCCGGAGTTCCGCCACTTGGGCTTACACTAGCACTGCCTGTGCTTGCTCCTGCGCAAGTTACGTTGCTACTTACGCTTGCGGTGGCTGATGGACTAGATGCGTAAGTAGTAGATACACTTGCTCCTGCAGCTATACTAATACCATAACCTGTTGCATAAAATCCGCATGGATTAGGCCCAGTATATCTTCCTCTAAATCTTAAAGAGCAAACAGCGCTAGAAGGTATAAATGTAATAGAATGCACGCCCTCAATACCTGGACAGTTTGCAAAATCAATATTACAACCAGCAGTATATATTAATTCATGACCAGGCTCAGCATATACATCTAAATTTACACCTCCGCAATCATCAGCTGTTGCTCCAAATACAATATCAAAATTAACTGTAGAAGACTGACCAGAAGGAATACAAGATGACAAGTTAATTGTTCCAAAGGTAGCTGGTCCATTATTAAGTTGGTTTATCATCATATTACCAGAGGAACTGCCCAAAGTAGCGGTACATTGAGCGTTAAGTTTACAAACACTAAAAGCAAATAACAGCAAGGAGAATAAAATTAATTTCATTATAAGAAGAGTTTTAAATTGTAAAATAATTCCATATAAATATACTAAGAATAATTTACAAAAGATTTTTTTGCCAAAAAAAAACGAATTATTATGCTCTATGCAATAACCTGTTTTTTACTACTAAGATTTTAGTACTTTCGTACACCTAAACAAAAAACAGATTATAAGCACTATGATAGCATCAAGCAATATTACACTACAATACGGCAAGCGCATATTATTTGAAAACGTAAGCATACAGTTCAACCCTGGTAATTGCTATGGCTTAATTGGTGCTAATGGCGCAGGTAAATCAACGTTTTTAAAAATACTATCGGGCGAAATAGATGCTACTAAAGGTAGTGTAACCATGACGCCTGGCGATAGAATGTCGGTACTAAGTCAAAATCAAACTGCATTTGACGACACCGAAGTATTAAAAGCAGTGATAATGGGTAACAAGCGCTTACATCAAATAATGGTGGAAAAAGATGCGTTGTATGCCAAAGAAGATTTTACTGACGCTGATGGTATGCGCACCGCTGAACTAGAATCGGAGTTTGCTGAATTGAATGGTTGGGAGGCCGAAACCGAAGCTGCACAACTATTAAGCGACTTAGGTATTAAAGAAGATGCGCACTTTAAACTAATGACGGACCTTGGCGGTAGCCAAAAAGTAAAAGTACTGTTAGCACAAGCCTTGTTTGGCAACCCCGACATATTGTTACTTGATGAGCCTACCAATAACTTGGACGTGGATACTGTATTGTGGTTAGAGGATTTCTTAGCGAACTTTCAAAACACAGTTATTGTGGTAAGCCACGACCGTCACTTTTTGGATAACGTGTGTACCCATATTGCCGATATTGATTTTAGTCAGATAAATGTATTTACAGGTAACTATTCGTTTTGGTACGAATCATCGCAATTAATATTAAAGCAACGCCAAGATGCCAACAAAAAAACCGAAGATAGACGTAAGGAATTAGAAGACTTTGTGGCGCGCTTTAGTGCCAATGCCTCTAAGAGTAGGCAAGCAACATCACGTAAAAAATTATTGAACAAATTAGTGCTTGATGATATAAAACCTAGTACACGTAAATATCCGTTTATCCAATTTAAAACCGATAAGGAAACCCGAGGGCAAATATTAGAAATAAAACACTTGAACAAAAAAATAGACGGCTACGAACTATTTAACAATTTTAGTTTGGATATGGACAGTGGCGATAAAATAGCTTTTTTGTGTAAGGATGATGCCGTGGTATCAGAGTTGTTTCAAGTATTAACAGGCGAAACCAAAGAAGATAGCGGTACTTTTAAATGGAGTAGCAATGCCTCAATAAGCTATTTCCCTAAAGAAAACGGACATATATTTAATATTGATACTACCATTGTAGATTGGCTTACCGATTATAGTCCTGAAAAAGAAACTACTTATGTGCGTGGTTTCTTAGGTCGTATGTTATTTAGTGGTGAGGAGGCTTTAAAAAAATGTAAGGTGCTATCAGGAGGCGAAAAAGTACGCTGTATGCTATCTCGCATAATGATGGAAGGGCGCAATACCTTGATATTAGACCAACCCACTAACCACTTAGATTTGGAAAGTATTACGTCGCTCAATAATTCGTTAACTGATTATAAAGGAAATTTATTGTTTTTGTCGCACGATCATCAATTTGTGCAAACGGTAGCTAACCGCATTATTGAAATTACTCCTAACGGTATTATTGATAAACGCATGACCTACGACGAATACATTACCGACGAGCGTGTGCGTGCTACTCGCTTGGAATTATACAACGGCGTACTTGCCTAAAAAACAATTATTATGACAACCAAAACACTCGTTAAAACAATTATAGTTTGCCTATTTTGTAGCGTAAAAATAGTTGCGCAAACGGCTAAACCTTTCCCGCAACATTACGTTTATACCGCTGGCAGCATATTGCCCAACAACCGCACGCAAGCGCAGTTAGATAGTATTACTATTGCATTTTATAACCAATGGAAAGGCGTGTATTTAAAAAACAATTGTGCTACTAACGAGTACTATGTTTGGTTTCAGCCACCCGCAGGCGATAATACGTTGTGCGTATCCGAAGGGCAAGGGTACGGTATGCTAATAGCCGCATATATGGCGGGGTACGACCCCAATGCGCAAACTTATTTTGATGGATTATACAATTATTACAACGCCCACAAGAGTACTATAAACCCAACACTTATGGCGTGGCAACAAATTACGGGCTGTGGTAATAACCCAAGTGGAGGAGGTGATGCCGCTACCGATGGCGACTTAGATATAGCCTACGCACTACTACTTGCCCACAATCAATGGGGTAGCACAGGTACAATTAATTATTTACAAAAAGCCAATGCGTTAATTACTGCAATTATGCAAGATGAAATTAATCCCATAACGTTTACTACAAAGCTAGGAGACTGGGCAAACAGTACCGACCCCATGTATTACGACACGCGGTGTTCCGATTTTATGATGGATCATTTTAGAGCATTTCATGCCGCAAGTAACAATGCTAACTGGGCCAACGTAACTAATAAATGCTATACACTTATTAATACTATGCAAGCCACCAAAAGCCCTAACACTGGGCTTTTGCCCGATTTTATAGTAAACTGTAACACCACTCCTACACCTGCTTCAGCCAATTATTTAGAGAGTGCTTACGACGGACATTATTATTACAATTCGTGTCGTACACCTTGGCGCATAAGTACTGACTATTTGCTAAATGGTGATGTTAGAGCCAAAACAGCTTTAGATAAAATGAACACTTGGATACGTGTTAAAACAAGTAATAACGCTGCTACTATTAAAGACGGCTATCATTTAAGCGGCACGGGTATTACTGGTAGTACATCGCTATCTAGCGCATTCGTGGCTCCATTTGCTGTTGCGGCTATGGATAGTAGTATAAATCAAGCATGGTTAAATAATAGTTATAATACATTAATAGGTTTGCAATTAGCCAACGAAGGTTATTTTGAAAATACTATTAAGATGATGGCCTTAATTGTGCTTTCGGGCAATTGGTGGGCAGTGCCTAGTATAGTTACTGCCGTACCTTTTCCGCATTCAACAATAGGTGTTACTGTTGCGCCTAATCCCAATAAAGGCACATTTACAGTACATTCAACAACAGAAAATTTAGGTAAAACTATTGAGGTGTATACTATTTTGGGTAATCGCATTAATAGTTACATACTTACTAGCAATGCACTTGTACTTAATAATTTGCTGCAAGGTATTTATATCTTAAAATTACAAGGCGGCGCTGCTATTACTAAAATAGTAGTAGAATAAATTAACGGATTGCCATTTGTTTTTACAGGCTGTAGCAACTTTTTAAATTCGATATTTTACTTCGCAATCTAGTTTAACGTAGGCATCTCCACCCAGTCGCCATGCTGTTTTATTAAATTAATTAAGGCGTCAACAGCTTCGTTAGGGTGAATGTTTTTTTGTACTACTTCGCGCCCTTTATACAGGCTTATTTTATCAACACCTGCGCCTACGTAGCCGTAATCAGCATCGGCCATTTCGCCTGGGCCATTTACAATGCAACCCATAATACCTATTTTAACTCCCTTAAGGTGGTGTGTGCGTGCACGTATTTTTTGTGTGGTTTCTTGTAAATCAAACAATGTTCGCCCACACGATGGGCACGATATATATTCGGTTTTAGATATTCGTGTACGTGTAGCTTGCAATACTCCAAAGCCTATTTTATTTATCTCAACACTTGGTACAGCTGGTGCAGTAATCCACACACCTTCCGATAGCCCATCTAACAGCAAACTTGCACAATCGGTAGCGGCGTGTAGTTGTGTTGTTTCGGCATTGGTAGTGTAATTGCGCTGTACAATTACTGGGTTAGTTATGTTATTAATTTGTAGTTTAAAAAACAAAGCTCTAAGCTCGGCCACCGCATTAACATTGGTTGTACTTACTACTAGTACTACTTCATTAGCCTCACGCAACCGAGCCAAAAAAGCAAGTGATAAATCGTCGTAGGTGCATTGTACAAAACTAAGTCCAATAAAACCTAGATTACTTCCTACAAAACTATCTGCTGATGACATCGTGTAGTGTCTTGGTTTATATTTTCCGTCAACCCAAGCTCCAATAGTTTGTATAATACCTAATGTACCAGGTATTTCAAAATCAATGTTTTTATCGCCAATATATAGGTAATCACATGCTTGGTCAGTAATGTTGTATTTATCTAACGGCACTGAGTAGTTATAACCCACGGCAAACAATGCTGCTGGGGTAATCTTTTCTTTGGCACTAAAATCAGCCACTACACGTGGTACGTTAGTTCCTCCAATGTCATTAACGGTAAGCGTGGTGCGCTTGGTGTATTCGAATGGATTGTAATTAAAACTACTCACGGGTTCAATAACACTTTGCTCGCTTGCTCTGTTGCTGTAGCGTTGCGCTAATAGTTTAGCCACGGGCAATTCAAGTGCTGGGTCCTCAGTAAGCGAAACTCTAATAGTATCGCCAATGCCATCTTCGAGCAAAGCGCCAATACCTGCGGCTGATTTTATACGTCCATCCTCACCATCTCCCGCCTCGGTTACGCCCAAATGTATGGGATAATTACGGTTGGTGGCTATCATACGATTTACTAACAAGCGGTAGGCTTGTATCATTATTTTAGGGTTGCTGGCTTTCATGCTCAGTACAATATTGTGGTAGTTTTCGTCTTCGCAAATACGCAAAAACTCAAACGCACTTTCTACCATTCCGTGAGGCGTATCGCCGTAGCGACTTAGTATTCTGTCGCTCAACGACCCATGATTAGTACCTATGCGCATTGCGGTGCCGTACTCTTTACATATTTTAACCAATGGAATAAAACGTTCTCTAATGCGTTGTATTTCGTTGTCGTACTCAGCATCGGAGTATTCTAGGGTATCAAATTTTTTCTTGTCAGCGTAGTTACCAGGGTTTACACGCACTTTCTCAATAAGGCGTGCCGCAAGCTCTGCGGCATTTGGAGTGTAATGTATGTCGGCTATTAAGGGAGCGGTAAATCCAGCGGCACGCACTTGTTTTTTTATAATTTCGAGATTTTGCGCCTCTTTTAAACTAGGAGCTGTTATACGCACATAATCACAACCCGCCTTAATAAGTTCAATAGTTTGTTTTACGGTGGCTACGGTGTCAAGGGTGTCGGTGGTAGTCATGCTTTGCAGGCGTATCGGGTTGTTGGCGCCCATGGCACAATCGCCTATGGTAACCTCACGTGTAGCAAAGCGTTTGTAGTTAAATAATGACGTGCAAAAATCGTAGTTTTCCATTAGAGACAATATAATTTAGAGTATAAAAATAACTATCTTTTTGTTGTGATTTAAAAAATTAAAAATTGTGGGCGTGAAATTTTTGATGATACTCTTGAATATACTTGCTCGGGTGTTTTAGGTGCGTACCATCACTAAAGCAACTATCAGCAAGGCAAGGCATTCTCGTAAAATAATTGGTAAACTCGGCAGTAAAGTTATTTTGTGCAATTTCAGCAATAGATAATTTATCTACAATGGCTTTGGTAGCAACACTTACAGGAGTGGGTACAATTATAAATTTAAACTTATGTTGCGTAGCTAATGTTTTTATTTTAGTTAGATATTGTACACTTATTGGGCTAAGTAGTGCAGTAGTATCCCTGTTAATAGAGGTAAAATCAGGTGCCCAATTACTAGTTAAAATATAGGGCGTAGTGCATATACTGTGGTAGTTAATTTTATTAATTTGATGTGTAACAGTAGGTGTGAATAATGAACTGTACTCCTTGTTATAAAAGGGTTTAAGAAAATAATGGTACGTATATTCTTGATCTAAATTATTACGAAAACTCAACGGATTAAAAAATAAATACAAGGTGTCGATACTATTACCCGCTGCTAAATAATTATTTAATAATAAATATTGCCCCACCACACCAATAGATTGATTACAAGCCAAGGAATTAATAGTAGTAGTAGTAGTGTTGCTAAACAATTGCTTGCCTACACTATCGCCCAATACTAATTTTTTAGCCCTGTTTTTTTGTTTGCTTTTGGTTATTGAATAATAAATTTCGTGGCCTGCTACCATTTTTTGATACTTATTATTATACAATAAATATAGCGGTTTTACGTGCAATGCCACAGGTATTAAGGCAGCAAAAAACAAAGCGTTGAGTATGAATTTTTTCATCATTGTTTTAAAACTGAAAATAAATAAATTGTTGCTTAGCTCCTGCATACGTAGCAATAAGCACCACTAATAATAAATAAAAACTCCAGCGTAATGCCCTGTGCCAAGTAATACCTATGCTTGCTAAAGCATAGTGTTGCTCGCGGCCAAGCCATTCAATGCCAAAAAACAACAGGAGTAACACACTAATTATTTTAACATTAAGTGTGGGCAGAGTAAATAACGATTGGGTAAATGTACCCGTAATAAACTCCAACGCATCGGCCACACTAGCACTACGAAAAAACACCCACGCCAACACCGTAAGTGCAAACGTAAGTAGTATTGCCCCCACTTCCTTAGCGGTAGGTAATAGCTTGCCTTGCGCTACTATTTCCATATTAGCTCTGTTATTATTAAAAATGATTGACGGCATAATGTACAACGCATTTAGGGCTCCCCACACAATAAATGTCCAGTTAGCGCCGTGCCAAAAACCACTTACAATAAATATAATAAACGTGTTGCGTACCTTGGTGAGTGTACTTACTTTGCTTCCACCTAGGGGTATGTACAAATAATCTCTAAACCATGTAGAGAGCGAAATGTGCCACCTGCGCCAAAACTCAGCAATGTCGCGCGAAAAATACGGGAAGTTAAAATTCTTTAATAGCTCAATGCCCAATAAGCGCGCTGTACCCAAGGCAATGTCCGAATAACCGGAAAAATCGCAATAAATTTGAAACGCAAAAAATACTGCCCCTAGCACGTGGTCGCTCCCCGAATAATCCGCCGAGTTATTAAATACCATATTGGCGTACTCAGCGCATTTATCCGCTATTACCACTTTTTTAAACATACCCCACAATACTTGGCGCATACCATCAACCGCTGTGCTATAATCAAATACACGGGACTTTTTTATTTGGGGCAACAAGTGTGTAGCACGCTCAATAGGGCCTGCCACTAACAGTGGGAAAAAACTTACAAATACCGAATACTCAATAAAATTGCGCTCAGGCAAAATACGACGTTTGTAAATATCAATTACATACGACACCCCATGAAACGTGTAAAATGAAATACCCACAGGCAACACTACCGATAACGAGTATGGACTAACCGTAACGCCTAATGTAGCAAGGCTTGTAGCCAGCGAATCGGCAAAAAAATTATAATACTTAAATACACCTAAAAAGCCTAAATTAATACCTATACTTAACCAAAACCAGACTTTACGTTGGCGGTCAGTACTCCGCTCATCCATTTTTAATCCTGTGTAATAATCTAAAAAAGTAGAAAATATTAGTAGAAATAAAAAGCGCCAATCCCAGCAGGCATAAAAAAAATAGCTTGCCAGTAGCAATAGTATATTTTGTGCCTTTAAACTTTTATTGGTAACAAACCAATAGAGCACAAATACTACAGGAAAGAATACCGCAAAATTTAATGAGTTAAAAAACATAGTTAATAGATATAGCTAAAGTAAAGTAAGTAATAAATTTTTAAACCAAAACGTCCCGTTTTAAATTGTATTTAAAACGGGACGTTTTGAGCGTACTTACGTACTATGTATATTTACTACGCTTTATTGCTTAATTACTTTTTTCATTACATACCCAACACTATTAGAAATTTCCACGTGGTATAATCCGTTTTCGAGCGCACTTAGGTCGAGTGTTGCGCCTTTGGTAAAATCTTTTGCGTCAATAATGCGTTTCATTAATAGTTTACCATCAATACTTAATACGTCTATTCTGTACTCCTCTTTAACACCGTTGGTTACTATTATTTTAACTTCGTTTTGTGTAGGGTTAGGGGATATGTCTACCATGAATAGCTCTTTGCTATTTTTGTTAAAACGAGTTACTACACGTAATTCCGAGTACGAATATTTACCATCAAAATCAACTTGCTTTAAGCGATAATAAGTAGTTGGATAATAATTTTTATCCTTAATAGCGTAACGTAGTTCGGCATTGCTATTACCAGCACCTTTTACAGTAGCTATTTTTATAAAGTTTACAGCATCTTGGCTGGCCTCTACTTCAAAATAATTGTTGTTAGTTTCGGTAGCCGTAATCCATTCAACATTATTGTAGGTTAATTCAGCATTGGCATTAAAATTAGCCAACTCAATAGGTAATGGCACTACTGCACTTTGTATAGTGGCAAACCGGCTAAAGCCTGTCATATTATTACGACGTACAGCAGTAACAGGGGTGGCTTGGCATACTCCATCCATAGCCCATGCAGGCGCTACGCTTGGACTCTTGGCAATGGTCCAACCATTACTCGCGGCTGCATTAGCGTAACTACGGTTGTACAGCGTAGCATTGTAAGTAGCTGGTATTGCCATTATACCATTGAAGCCTCCTAAAAAAGTGGAATCATAAGTATCTACCAACCAGTTGCCGTTATCTAACCATTGGTTGTTAAACAATACAGTACATTCAGTTACACCTAACGGAGCAGGCTGTGGGAAAGTCCCTCCCCAATTGTTAAAATTAGCGGCTAACGATACTTTTCTATTAAGAATAGTACCAATTGCGGTAGTAAAATTAAAGTTAATAAGTTGGTAGCCCTTGCTAGTATTACCTACAGGGAAATCATACGACCCTATGGAATTACTGGCTAGCATACGGCGTAACTTACCCTCTACATAACTTGTGATATTACCTGCTGTTACGGCTGTATTAGCTGTATTTTGCACAAAAACATCTTGTGTAGCAGGTGCGCTAAATGTTATTTTGCCACTAGTAAGCGTTAAGCTACCTGTAGTAGATAATTGCATTTTGCTAAAAGCAGTGTTATTAACTACATTTACGCTACCTGCAGGGCTTTGATTTATAACTACATTATTCAATATTAAATTACCAGTTCCTTGAGAATAACTTTGTATACCAGTACCATTAAATTCGAGAGTTCCCGCAGGACCATTAGAGCCTGTAAACGTAACGTTATTAGCGTTGTTGTTAAAATTACCCGCTAGCTTCATGTATTTTTGGTTAATATTTAATATACTACTATTATTTATAGTAGTAAAACTTCCTTTTAAATCAATATCTACGTTGGCTTTAACTATACAATTAGGCGGAAGTAAATTATTAGCGTCTTGAATTATTAAGTTTCCTATGGCATCAGCACCTGTTAAACTACCGTTAAGCCCGTGATTAATATTTTCGTCGTTAAACAAAATAGTACTGGTAGGGTCGCATTGTAATGAGCCAAAATTATTTAAACTACCGCATATTTTTAATGTAGCACCTGGTGCTAGGCGCAATATAGCTCCAGGGTTTATGGTTAAGTTATTAACAGATACCGTACCCATTGCCGCCGTAATTAAAGGCTGTATTAATAACGGATCAATAATAGCATCAACACCGCAGGCGGGTAAAACGCAGCCTCCCCAATTATCCACACTGTTCCAGCTGGTGGTACTGTTACCCCCCGTCCAGTTTACACTAGTAGTAGCAGCACCTAGGGTAAAGTTAGGGGTAGCAGTACCTGTGTACCTAAGGGTGAAACCCTGCGTGCTGTTAGCAAAGTTATTAATCATTAGCAAATAACTTTCGCCAGCAGCAACAGCTACCTCAGGCTCAAAAGCGGCATCAAAAGCAGAACCAAAATAGGCTGGGGCATTACCTGTGTTAGCTAAGCCTGTAACACCTATTCCTTTATAGTTGCAGCCAACTAAACCAGTAGCGGGTGTACTTGCAATAGTGGCGCAAGTACTAGTTATAGCGGTAGGGCCAATACCCGAAACTTTCCAAACAACAAAATCGTAATCGGTAGTGCTAGTACCCGAAAAACTAGGGTTACTTTGCCCTGTAAATGGGTTAACTACTCCGTAATCATTGGGTACAATATCAAATGCTAATGTGCCTGCAGTAGTGATAGGAATGTTGAACCATACGCTACTTTTTTCGCCAGAAGTAACACAAGTGCCCGTAATGGGTAAATCGCAATAATTACCAAAGGCTTGGTAGCCAGGGTTGGCAACTGAGGTAGTATCATCACACAAATCTTTAGCCGCTCCACAATCTGACCCTTTAATTAACGGCCAAGGCACACTGGTAGTTTGTACCGCAATTGAAAAATCACCTACTTGGTCTTGATAGCCGTCTACCATAATGTAATAGGTGGTACCTACAGTAAGTCCTGTTAAATCTAACGAGGAATTTTTTGGGCTTCCTTTAGAACATATGGTTATATCATCGTTAGCCCCTACGTTTACCAAACCAGTACCGCATGTACCACTGTGTACTGATATCATTGTATTACGCAACGAACCTAACGTGGTACGGATACTTGTTGCGCTATTAGTGGGCACAAATTTGTACCATAAACTGTTATAAACACCCTCACTACCCGAAAGTGTGGGGTGCACGGGAGGTTCGTTAGTGCCTCTGCCATCAGTAGCACAGGTATTATCACCAAAGGACGTTCCTCCAATGGCAATAGTAGGTGCACCACACGGATTGTCGTTAGACGGACTACCCGTTACACAAGGAGAGCTAATACAGAGTTGAAAAGTACCTGCTGCCGCATTACCATTGGGCATAATACGAATATAAATAGTTTCGCCCGCTACCAAACTACCTGAGGAAATGCTTGGCATTAATCCGTTAGCACTGGCATCATTATCACACGATATTAAATTAAGTGTTCCTCCACAACCTGTTGAGCTACGATAAATAGCCATAAAGGCGTCAGTCATTGTTCCTTCTTTAGTATCAAAAGTATATACGAGGCCAGAGGTAGGTACTACGAATTTAAACCATACATCTTGCCCATTATAGTCGCCACACGATGCTGTAGGTGGCGGATTACTTGAGCTACACGCTCCTGTTAAATCATATATATTAAAATTACATCCTGGATTAGCAAAAACAGATGTTCCGCCACAAGCATCATCATTAGGCACGCCTAATGTACTAGGCGCTGTAATGGTTAAATCATACGGGTTGCAACCTGATAAGCCATCAACAACCAAATAATAAGTACTACCTGCTACTACGTTGGCACAACCAATGCTCTTAGTACCCGATACTGATTGATTATACCCAATACACGACCCTGAAAACGGGCAATTTTGAAACAATGTTAAACTAGTATTGGTACCACTTGAGGTTAAATTAATGGCTACGCTACCCGTTACGGTTGGAGTAAAGCTATACACCACATCTTCGCCATCAAAAAAAGCACTATTACCACAAGATACTGTGCTACCCACAAGTACATTATTAATCATACCACAAGTGGTTGCCCCTGTTACTGAGTAAGGTAATGACGAAATTGTAGTGTAGTCAGCACCTAAGTCAGCGGGACACACGGGAGGAGTAGTAACACAAATAGTAAACGCACCCTTATCTTGCTTTGTAGCCGAAAAAGAATACACTCTAACATAATAGGTAGTACCAACAGTTAATCCCGTTGCCGAAACTGTACCTGCATTAGCGCTACTTATAGAAGTTAGTGCGCCGCACGTTCCGCTAAATACTTGTATTACTGGGTTTATAGTTGTGCTGCCCACATTAATTGTGTGTATAGAAGCTGTGGATACAAATGAATACCATAAATCATCATCGGCTGTGCCCACTGGAGCTGTTATGCCTGAGTTACTGGCACAAAACACATCGCCAGCAGTTGTACTACATGTACCAAAAGCACCCACAGGTAACATTATTGCACCTGCACAATTATCATTAGCGGGGCCAGTAGTATTGTAATATAATTCCACGTCATCTATCGCAATAGCAGGAGTTGTACCTATGTTATTATTATCATTTTCCCAATAAAAATGTACTTTTTGTGCAGTACCATATAACGATGCTGGAATTGGTATTATAGCTTGCACCCATGTACCTTGCATACTGTACTCCGTTGCACCTATTTGTGTAGAACTACCCGGAGGAACGCTTCCTCCAGCAGGTGTACCAGTAGTTAAGTACACTTTCATAAAATCTTTACCTAGCTCGCCCATTCCCTTGTACCAAAACGAAAGGTACGCACAATTAGCTGATGTTGGTATAGTGTAGGTTACAGCAGTAAACAAATGGCTTTTTTGATTACTACTTTTATCATAAAGATTATTAAGTGCGGGCATCCCACCTACTAGACGGATATATGCACCTTTTGTTCCGCCTAATTTTTCGGCGGTAGCTATTTCCCATGCACTTTTTGAACTGCTTACAGGCGTCCAGGTGGATGTTGCTACTGCAGCTTCAAAATTACCGTTACCTGTACCGCCTTGTATTAAGTAAGTTTGAGCATGCGTATTAACAATACTTGCTAGTACTACACACATAAATAGTAGTTGTTTTTTCATGATTTCTAGTGTATTTATTTTTTAACTATGTTGTTTTCAAATGGTTTATTATTTACATCTAATTGTATTACTAAGCCAGTAGTAGTATAATACTCCCCAAATATATTTTTACTTTTTAAGTACTGTAACAAATCGGTAGGGTGTAAATTAGGTTGTAAAGTAATTATATATTCTCTCTTGTTTTTTGTGGTATTAACACTCACTATTCTACCATATATTTCGCTCAGTTGTTTTATTAAGAAACATTCCTGTGAGTTTTGCTCTGGTGCATATAATTTAAATAAGTATTCGTGGCCTAACTGTGTAGTAGGCAGGTGGTTGTTAAATTCGTTAACGCAAGTTTCGCTTGCGTTATATAGGGTAGTTGTTGCTCTGGTTTGCGCTACTAATTGTGTGTGTGCAATTAAGGCAACTAATAATGGAATAATTGTTTTCATAGCTACTAGTTTTATTTAAATAATATACGAATATAAGCAATTAAAAAATTATTCGCTACAAAAAAATAAACTAATTTATACCATGTGTTATTTTATACCGACAAGCTGTTTGTTTGAACGGCTAAATTTAAAACAGCACATTAAAACCAATGTGTAGCTTGCCTGTACGGAGGTCGAAGCTATTGTTGTTTTGTTTACCAAGCGCGTATATTAGTGTGAAAATACCTGTTTTAGTATCTATATTAAGCCCTATACCTGTGGCTTGTAACAATTGATGGAGCAAGAGTCCGTTATTGTTTTTATAAGCAAGGGTACTCTTATTTTCGAGGTAGGCAATGTCGTATAGTGCAAATAAATTGGCGTTTTTGCCAAGTATATAACGTAGTTCGGTAGTAGATTGTAAAATACTACTGCTAAAAATTGATTCATCGTTAAAACCTCGCATCGATTTTACGCCTCCAGTTCTAAACAATTCGTGGGCATAAATACTATCAGAAAAAATTGTGTTTGCAATTATTTTTTGATGTAATACCCATTTTTTAATTATTGGAACATACGTACTTATGTTAGCATCTAGTTGCGAAAAATTATTTTTGCTTTTCGCTAATTTACGTAATCCCGAAGCTACACTAACCTCCGCAACTACTCCCTTTATTGGGTTGAGAGCATAGTTGGTTTCATCTACCGCAAATTTTAATCCGTATAAATTAGTTTGTGTATTGGGCAAATACTGTTCGCTTATTGTGGTTTTGGTTAAGCTATTATTGCTTTTGCGTTGGTAGTAAAGTTGCACGTAGTTAGTGTACGTAAAACGGTAAGTGCCACCTACACCATATTGCGTGTTTAAAAACGTACTATCGCGCTTATATATTTGTAAGTTAGCGTTTGCTCCTAGAGGCGAGCCTGCAATATGTGGCACCATAGCCTGGGTAGTTAGCTCCTGCACTTGTGGCTGGTTACGTTTCCAGCGTACTATAAATTGTTCAGCGTATTTTAAGGCGTTATTTAATTTGAAATTTGCGTAGCCTGTAAATAGTATTTTACCGGTATTATTATCAGGTAAAAACCCTATTAATGCTTCAGCTTCATTATTTTTAACGGGTTGCACATTCAGTTTTAATAATGAAACGGTAGGCGAAATAAACTCCACTACAGGGGCGTTTTTTAGTTGAATAAAACCTAATTTATTAATTCGTTTTTCAATGTCATTTATTGCACTTTGGTTATAAGTATTACCCTTGCGCAGGTTTAAAATATGAGTTAGTAAATTATAATTAATACTATTAATTGGAGTAATTAATAAGGAGTCAATATGGTTTTTAGCCCCCTTATTAATTACTAAACTAGTGGTAAGCGTATCGTTATTAAGTATACTATTTTGTAGTTGAATAGTAGCAAACGGATAGCCACTATTGTCATAGCTAGAAAGTTGTAACTGTATAAATGTGTTACAATCTTTCCACGAAAAAAAACGTACTTTACTATCGTTATTAGTAGAGTCGACAACAGCTATTACACGTACCGTTAAATTGTTGTAAAGCCCTATTTGTAAGGTGTTAGCAGTACTATCAAAATTAACGGTGGCTACATAATAACTATTTTTTTGTAACGTAATATTCGTAGTGTTTTGCCAATCGGTTACTGTTAAGCGTTGTTTGATTGCTGGCGTAATTAAATCAGTACGTAAGCTATCGTTTAGTCTAACTACGTAGGTAATGGATGTGTTTTGCGCACACAACACAGTACTAAAAAGCAGGGCGCTTAAAAACAATAGTGTTACTTTGAGCACACCGTTAAGCATACACCTTATTGAGTGCAGTAATTATTTTAGCGCAGGCATCAATTATTTGTTCGTCAGTAATTATCAGTGGTGGCGCCATACGTACACTATCGGTATTAAATAAAAACCACTCTACAATTACACCTTGTTGCATACAAGCATCAGCTGCTTTTAGCACATTATCAAAATTATCCAATTGCATGGCCATCATAAATCCTGCGGTGCGTAGGCTTTTAATAGCAGGGTGTTGCAGGTGGGTATGAAACAATGTTGTTTTGCGTGCTACATCACTATAATAACGTTCAGTTTGCAGTACGTGTAAGTTAGCTAATGCGGCAGCGCACGTTACGGGATGCCCACCAAATGTGGTAATGTGCCCAAGTATTGGGTTGTGGCTTAGGGTTTCCATTATTTTTTTATCGGCTACAAAAGCGCCAATAGGCATACCTCCACCCATTGCTTTGGCTAAGCACAAAATATCGGGTACAATAGCGTGTTGTTCAAATGCAAATAAAGTTCCGGTGCGCCCAAAACCTGTTTGAATTTCGTCGGCTACGTAAAGCGCTCCTACTAACTCACATTGTTTTTTTACAGCGGCTAAATATCCTTGTATTGGGGCAATAACGCCCGCTTCGCCTTGCACGGTTTCAATAACAACGGCTGCGGTAAAGCAAGATATTTTTTGTATATCGTCAAAATTATTGTAGCGTAATAGTTTTGTATTGGGTAATAGTGGGCGATATGCATTTTTATATTCTTCGCTACCCATAATACTTAATGCACCGTGAGTTGAGCCATGGTAGGCGTTTTCAAAACTTATAATTTCGGTACGAGTAGTGTAGCGCTTGGCTAGTTTAATTGCGCCTTCAATAGCCTCGGCCCCGCTATTTACAAAGTAGCAATTGTTTAATGTTGGAGGCAAGGCTTCTGTTAATGCTTTGGCTAATTGTACTTGTGGCGAATATATATACTCGCCATACACAGTAAGATGCATGTATTGTGCCACTTGCTCTTGCACTGCCTTAACCACTGCAGGGTGGCAATGCCCAATGTTGCTTACGCCTATGCCGCTTATTAAATCATAGTGAGGTTTGTTGTCGTTATCATATATAAACACTCCTGAGGCTCGCTTTACTTCCAAACCAATAGGAGCTGGCGTGGTTAATGCCACGTGTTGCATAAATAGTGCGCGTTGTGATTGGTGCATTGTTCGTGTTAAAAAACAAAAAATTATTTGCGGTATTTATTTCCTATAAACCAAAAACACAAACTGTATGGTTTCACTTTTTCCCACGCCCCCATACTAATTGCTTTTTTGTGTACTGAGCCTTTTGTATCGGGCTTTGCTGAGAAGATAAATTCGGCTTCTTTTTCTTTTGCGCCGTAAGTGTGAACTAACTCGATGGTGCAAATAAAATTATCAGTTACTTCAATATAATCGTCCGCTATATCTACCCGCACTAAACCAGTATCACGCTTAGCGATATTAAATAAAATGTTTTTAGTGTTAATTTTTTCAAACGGACGCTCGTTTTTCACACTATAGAAATTAAGTCTAAAGCGTAAGGAATCAAACGGAACTTTAAGTACATTGAAACTAAAATCGTTAATGCGCACTCGGCCTTTATTTTTTATTAACGTACCACATTCTAAACCCAGCGCTGATGCTTTAAACATTCCTTTAACCCTTAATCCATCAGGTTGTTGTCCAAGTTGTACTTCATCAGTAGCTAATACATTAACTTCGTTGAGGCTAATTACATTTTCTTGCAGTTCAATTTTCAGTTTACTAAACTCACCTTCAATTTTATAAATATCAAGGGTTGAACTTTTATATCCAATTCGTGAAATAGTAATAGTGCTCGCACGTAGGTTTTCGGGTATTGTTAATTCAAACTTACCATCTTCGTTACACACGGTACCCACACCTTGATTAGCAATGCCGAGATTAACATACTCTACTGGTTTTTTTGTTTTTTTGTCGATAATTACACCCGCTATTTTTACTTGTGCTAACAATGCGTTACTACAAACAGTAAATACAACTAAAAAAAATATTGTTTTAAAAAACATCAAGTTAAATTAACTATTTTATTAATTAGATTATAAAGTTATGCAAAAAAAATAAGTCAAGCATTACACTTGACTTATTTAAAAAAAAACGGCCATAAAAACCTTTAAAAGTTGCCCGAACAGGATTCGAACCTATATAGCCAGCACCAAAAACTAGAGTCCTGCCATTAGACGATCGGGCAATTTTAATAGCACAAAAGTAGATAAGTTTTTTATATTTCAAAATAAAAAGTGAAAAAAAACAACTATTTTTTTAGTTCGATGAAACAAGGCGTAATACCTGGCTTTTTATTATCCCTCGGAGCTGTCGTTAATTATTTTTTCATCATCAGAGTCGTCATGTTTGGGCTCTTCTTTTTTAGGCTTTGTTTTATCTTTAGTTTTCTTAGGCGTAGTCTCTTTTTTTATCTCTATACTTTTCTTTTTTTCTACTCCGTCTTTTTTAGTTTTTGTTTCTTTTTCTACGTCTAATTTCTTGGTAGTTTTAGATTTTTCTTTACTTATTTTAACGTCCTTTTCTTTTTTGTCAGTTGTACTTTTAACTGGAGTTTTCTTTTTTTCAGTTGCGGTTTCTTTTTTCTCCGTTTTTATTTTTGCTACTACCTTCTTAGTCTCTTCTTTTTTAACTTTCGATTCAAGCTCTTTTTTGGTTTCTTTCTTCACCTCCTCTTTTTCTACCACTACCTCCTTAGGTTTGTATAACTTACCTGCCTCTGTAAGCGAGTAAGCGGTTACATAACTAGGTGATGTGCCTACTATTATATCGTTAATATCATCTTTATTAGCATCAGTTAATGTAAAGTTAGTAATTCCATTTTTAGGAAAACCTTCGGCAACACTACCATCATTGTTTACCAAAAATATTTCGGAAGATAGTGCCGTTACTACCCCAATTTTATAGTGGTTAGCATTTGTTTTGTAAATGGTTGGCTGTTGTGTAATTGCACTTTTAAACTTGTGATTAAACAACATTTTTTTGTTTTTATCAAACACTGCTACATAATTCATTTCAGTAATCATGTAATCATCTTCGCCATCTTCATTAAAATCAATTACATCTAGGTAATGTGCAGGGCTCAGCTTATTAATGGATATTGTTTCGCTACGTCCGTCCACAAATAGTTTTTGTATAGCACCCTCGTTATTAGTAGTAAGTACGCATGTAGTAGCCACTTTATCAGTAAGTGAGTAGCAGAGTTGGTGATTGCTACCCATTACAAATACTTTGTTATACGTGTTAATGGCAGTCCCTTTTCTATCAACAAAAGTAACGGTACCATTATCCTCCACAATCGTTATGTAATCTTTACCCTTTACATTAAACCAACCAATATTAGCATGTATTGCAGTAGGGTACGCTGTATTATTCCAGCCACCAATAGCTCCGCCATCGGTATCATAGTTATATACTCTGTTATTGTCGCAGGCTATTACTAAGCGGTAATCACGCTGTTTGTCATAATCAAAAACGCTTACATTATTAGTTGCTTTAGCGGGTAGTTTCATAGGGAAATTTTCAATATCTTTTCCATTTCTATCTAGCATATAAATAGCGGTAGCTGTATTAAATACGTACTGCAATTTTTTATTTTTAAATTTATCTACTTGAGTTATTTTACCCTGAATTGTTTCGTGTATATTACGTTTCCAAAGTACTTCGCCAGTACAGCTTATTAAATATACGTTGTGGGCTGCGTCCTGCACAATAACTTCCTTAGTATTATTGGTGTGGTTAGCCACAATGAATGGCTGTGATATTATTGTGGAATCTAATTTTACCTTCCACAAGGTATTATCAGGTGTTTTGCTTAATGCGTTATAGCGCGCGTAAATATTGGTTAGTAACATGCCGTTATTTGCGTTTGATAATTGCATAATAAAGCCTTCCGTCTTTTCAATTATTTCTGAATATCTATTTAATTCCAAAGCTGCAACTAAGTTTAATTTTGGGCCAATAGTAGTAATTGATTTGCTACCATTAACATACCAATGTATGTTAGCTTTAGCGGCTGCTGACAGGGCAAATTTCATATAGCTATCCGTTTGTGCCAAGGTGGTGTTTTCTTTAATAGCAGTATACACCAACTGCAGTGTTGCTATATCTTTAGCAAACACAAAATCATTATTATAGTACAACACATAACTACTATTAGTATTCGTATAAAAACTCCCTAGCACTGCGCTAAATATATTATTTGCCTTAACTTTATAAAATCCAGCTTTCGGTTTTAAACGTTGAATAGAATCTTGTATTTGCTGTAAGCTATCATTATCAGCAGGCTCAGGCTCCTCTTCGCCTCCAATAGCATTGCTTACTGTGCCATTAAACAATGTTTTAAATTGTGCATAAGCCACCACACCATCAGTACAATGTATGTTTATTATGTCCGAGTTGTTTTCCGAATCTTGCGCTGTTATTTTAAATAAATCAATTTCTTTAATAAAAGCATTTGTCAATATTTTATCTAAATCAATAGTATACTTGGTATTAATTTTTTCAACCGCTTCGTTACGTTGTTTTAAGTTGTTGTTTTTAGCTAAATAATTTTTGTAGTTCTGATTAAATATTTTGTAATCATTAAAGGTTAAGCTAAGGTACGAAGCCACGCTAGCAGGCATTACAGCTGTACCCATTAATGGTTGAGGGGTAGTGTTTTTAAATATAGTTAAGTAATTATTTAACGAATCGTTAGCGTACGTAAAGCCATTAAGTTGTATGCTGTTAGCCGCAAGTTTTGCATCGAGTACTGCCCAACTTGCCAAATTATTAGCCCCAGCTAATTGATTAATAGTCGTTGAATTAAATACTACTTTAGTAAGTATATCAATGTATTTAAAATTAATAAACACTGAACCATCCACATTATTACCTGCCGCATTATACACTTTATTAAATGCTGGGTCTTGCGCTAATGTTGTATTTGAGTTTAAATGATTAACTGATTTTTTTAACAAACTAGCAGAGTAACTTGCTATAAAAGTACCCTTGAGTTTAGTATAACACAAGGTAGAGTTATTAGGGCTTCGATATTTTATTTCGTGTATAATAGTGTTTTGATATAAGTACTCCGAAAACACTGTTGATTTGTCAACATTGTTTTCTATCAATTGTTTTAATTCCTCTTCCTCAATTGAGTTAGGTATATTACACGAAATAAGTAACTCCACATTATTACTATCCGCAGCATGATACGAAATGAATACTGGGCTTTTTTGCACCAAATCCTCTAACCTGTTATCAGCGGTTATTATTGCATCAAGCTTTGCTAAATTAGCATTAAGTCCATCAAATGAACCTACTTTTTTTAAGTCAGTCCATAGGGCGTTACCTTGATTAAAACTTTGCCATATTGCTTGTGCATTAACCGACTGAATAATCATAAACGCATCAGCGGGAACTGCATCAATAGCTGGGCTTATGGGTTTCTTAATTTTCATGTATTGCAAATAACCCAGCACTCCGCCCAAAAGCAGAATAAGGACAAAAAAGGTAATGGCTAATTTGCGAAGCATAGTTTGCAAATTTATTGCTAATACACTACTTAGCTAAGTACACAATGGGTAATTATTAACATACAATTGTGTAGTACCAATACTTAAAAATATAGGCTTGAATTTAATTTTAAACCAATACTAGCTTAAACTACTACTACTGTTTGCACCTCGTTAATTTTGAGGCATTATTTAGCTACAGTATCTACCCATGATTTTCCCCACTGCGCTATTTCTTCGGCGCTCCACAAGATTGGAAAAAATATTCGTTGCTGGAAACGTGGTGGCAAATATTTTTGCCAATTAGTACCACCCGTAGCAGGTGCATCAACAGTGCCCTTGTTAAGATAGCGCACCGCACTTTTGTAATGTGCTAATGGCCAATTAATGTTTACCTGTGTGTCTAACTCGCGCAAAGCGGCTATTAATTGAGGCTCTTGCTGTTCGGTAGAGGTAAGTGCATTGTATTTACTATTAATTGTTTTGTGTTGATTAGCATATATAGTACGCAAAAACAAACCGTCGTAGTGTTGTTCAAACTGCTCCAACGTTAATGATTTAGCGCCTGTAACGGCATCGGTAGCGCCGTTTTTCCAATAAATATTTTCGTACATTTCGGGGTACAACTCCACAGTATTATTGGCTCTGTAATGCGCACGTTTATCCATAGCTACTAAATTAACTACTTCGGTACAGCCTAGTTCAATGGTGCGGTATTGCATACTTTGAAAACCACTTGCGGGCAACAAGCTCATTCTAAATTCTAAAAATTGTTTGTGCTCCATTCCGTCAATCATTACATCAAACGAACGTACCAACATTTCAAAATAACGATTAATACGTGTTACTTTTTTCAGCAAAAAATTGCCTGTACAACTGTCGTTATTTCGCACCTGCTCCATTTCGTGCAAAGCTAATTTAAAGTATAATTCAGTAATTTGATGGTACATAATAAATATAGGTTCATCAAGTATTGCTGTTTTTGGAGTTTGTAGGCTTAGCAGCGTGTCTAGGTGTATATAATCCCAATAGGTGAGGTAGCTTGCGTGCAACAAGCCATCTAAGTAGCCTACTAAATCTTGCCCTGAGGCTTTAAATTTTTCGTCTAATAACTTAATACGTTTAACTATGTCGTCGTTTAATTCCATTGTAATGTTTTATGGTTATTGTAATTAATCAATACGCTTGATACTTGCTCCTAGTGCGGCCAAGCGACTGTCAATATACTGGTAACCTCTATCAATTTGCTCAATATTATGTAATGTTGATTTTCCTCTGGCGCTCATAGCTGCAATAAGCAACGCTAAGCCAGCGCGTATGTCGGGCGATGTCATTGATATGCCTTTAAGCGAATGCTCTCTGTTAAGACCAATAACTGTGGCACGGTGAGGGTCGCAGAGAATTATTTGTGCGCCCATGTCAATTAATTTATCTACAAAAAACAAACGACTTTCAAACATTTTTTGATGTATAAGTACGCTACCCTTAGCTTGTGTGGCTATTACTAATATTATGCTCAATAAATCGGGGGTAAATCCTGGCCATATTTGATCAGCAATGGTAAGTATTGAACCATCAATAAAAGTATCAATTTCGTAACGTTCTTGTGCAGGTATGTATATGTCGTCACCACGGCGCTCGAGCTTTATACCAAGGCGTTCAAAGGTATTGGGTATTATACCTAAGTTTTCCCAGCTTACGTTTTTAATCGTAAGTTCGCTTTGTGTCATCGCAGCTAAACCAATAAAAGAGCCAATCTCAATCATATCAGGTAGCATAGTGTGCTCAGTACCATCAAGGCTTTCAACACCATTAATAACGAGTAAGTTAGAACCTATGCCTTCAATTTTAGCACCCATGCGCACTAACATTTTACATAATTGTTGCAAGTAAGGTTCGCAAGCAGCGTTGTATAATGTGGTTACACCATCGGCCAACACTGCAGCCATTACTAAGTTTGCAGTACCTGTTACCGATGCTTCGTCTAACAAAATATAAGTACCCTTTAACTTTGGCGATTCTACTTTGTAAAACTGATTTACTTCGTCGTACACAAATTCGGCGCCTAATTTTTGTAAACCAATAAAGTGCGTATCTAACCTACGACGGCCAATTTTATCGCCACCTGGTTTAGGTATATACCCACGCCCAAAGCGACTTAGCAGCGGCCCTACCAACATAATAGAGCCACGCAATGCAGCACCTTTCTTTTTAAATAATTCGCTATTGAGGTAGTCGATATTTACTTCCTTGGCTTCAAACGAATAAGTATTATCATTTATTTTATGCACCTCTACACCAAGGTCGGCTATTAGGTCAATGAGTTTGTTTACATCAACGATATTAGGAATATTGTGTATTACGCATTTTTGAGGCGTGAGTAATACTGCACACAATATTTGTAATGCTTCGTTTTTAGCGCCTTGCGGAGTTATTTCGCCCGAAAGTTTTTTACCGCCAATTATTTCAAATGATGCCATGGTTACTATCTATATTTTTACAAACTTATTAATTATTTATGGTGTTTGTGAGGTGTTCTTAAAATTTTAAGTTTAAAAATAATGCGCGTCCAATTTTTTACACATGTCACATTTTCAGTTCTATTATTTCTCGCAAAAATACATCTTTATATGCCTTCAGCCATTTTTACCAACCATTTTATCTGTTGCTCCAACCACACCCATTTCCTTTATTATATCAATAAAGCCCACCATACTCAATGTATAGTGGGCTTTACTTGTAGTTGCTTAACTCTTAATCCTAGTCTATT
>JAYWFU010000057.1:0-2697 GCA_043778625.1 Bacteroidia bacterium
TGGTGCAATGGTGGCGAGCAACAATTTGTGCGCAACATGATATTAGAAAGTAGCCAATTTAAACATTCGTGCTTATGGTTTACTACCTTAATATCAAAACAAAGTAATTTGCAACACGCTTACAATACCCTTAAACAAGTACAAGCGCTCGAAGTAAAAACTATTGACATGGGGCAAGGTAATAAAATAAGTCGCTTATTAGCATGGACTTTTTTAACCTCACCACAAGAAACGCAATGGGTTAAAGACAGGTGGTTGTAATAAAATGAATTGAGTTGTTACCTGTGAACAACCAACAAAAAACGTTTGTTGCAACTATTTTTTGCTTATAAGATTACTAAAAATTAAAAGTAACGAACCAGTAGTCATGAAACAACTATATCCCTCTCCAAAAATATAACTGAAAGAACCCACTGGTCCGCACTTTCCTTTTAATTAAAACTTTATACAGGGCATCATAGCTACATTGCGCGGACGAGTTTCCGCACCTCCTGTATTGTTAAGTACTAAAGGTACAGACACCTTATCGTAACCTGTAACAACAGTTGAACCATCTAAATCTCCATCTAAGCCTGAACCATTAGCTGACACCCCATTAGGGGGAAGTACCGTCCCTCCCCAGTTTTGAGCTACAAAAGTATGATTATGTGCTTTAAAGGCTTCAGCTTGTGCTGTGCCTAATACACGCCCAGCGTCAGCACCTCTACCCGCATCTGCACCACGTATAAACTCACCACGTAAATCGGGCAGGTTAAATGTTGTGCTACCATCGCCTGCACCATATAATGTGCCTATGGCAGCAAACAAGGCTGCGTAAGTTACACGATTAACTGCTACACCATCGCATTGCAAAAAGCCTGCGGGTGCTGTTATATTTGCAAAGTGCATTACTAAGCCTGCGGGTAAGTTGCTACTATTGTTTTGCCATGATGCTTTACCTGCAGCATCGCTCGTGAGTATTTTTCCTGCACCTTGTGTTCCGTCAGTTATTTTAATATCGCCTATAATATCTAATTTTACAGCTGGACTGGCTGTACCAATACCTACATTACCTGCAAAATAGCTTTTTTTAAATACTCCATCTGCAAACAATGCGTAATGGTTTGTACTTGCTACGTTATTCCCTGTTCTAATATCATACGCGTTAGTTACTGTACCGTATACTTGAGCACCATCAACAAACAAACCTGTAGCTTCGTTAGTAACGGCACTAGCCATACTAGGAAATGATTTACCATAATTATGATGCCCATATTGTAAAAATATACCTACCAATGAGGATAGTGTTCCTCCATCATCATCGCCAGCAGGCGGATAGTATTGCGCATTATCATTTAAGCCCCTATAAGTTTGCGACCATAAACCAATACTGTAGCCAGCATCAATAGTGCCTGAAGGCACACGCTTAGTACTCAATAATTGATTATGGCGCACGTAGTCAGGCGCATTACTTGGATGGTAAGTGTAAGAAACTGAATGAAATGCTGTACCTCCTGTTTTTATGGTGTCTTTAACTACAAAAGCTCTACGTACCTCAGTACTATTAGTGTCTATAATCATACGCTGTATGTTATTAGTTTTAAATAATATAGGCTGCAAATTGGTAGTACCTAAAAAATTGGTAGCGCGGTTAGTATTTGTGTTACCTTTTAACAGCCAAGCTTGCGCACCTATGCTATCGGTCATGGTTTGCATTATGTTTTGCCCACCTACAGTTAGTGTGTTAAAATTCCCACTAGTAGCATTTATGTAATTTACTTGCGCACTATCAATTACCGCATTATTAATATTGGTATAATTAGTTATGCTCGTATCTACCGTTAATTGGTTAATAGTAGCGTTGTTTATTACTGCTACGTTAGTTTTACTACTATCAATTACCGCATTATTAATATTGGTATAATTAGTTATGCTCGAGTCTACCGTTAATTGGTTAATAGTGGCATTATTTATTACTGCTACGTTAGTTATGCTGGTATCCACAGTGAGTATATTTACGGTAGCTACATTAGTTATACTGGTATCAGCATTTAATATATTAATAATGGTAGTTGCATGGCTACTCAAGTAATTTTTAATAGCAGTGGTGTCTAATGTATTACTACCACCAACTTTAGCGCATAGATTTTTCCATGCTGTGCCGTTATAAAAATTATAACAAGCACTATCTGTATTATATATTAACAAGCCACTTTCGGTGGCTGTTGGTGCTATGGCAAGCATTTGGGCAGTAGTAAGGCGTGGTGCCATAAAACCTTTGTCGGTAGCCTTTAGTTCTAATATTGACTTACTGTTAGGTGTTATTGTGCCTATGCCAACGTTACTTTGTGCGAATAACGTTTGTACAAAAAGCAGTAGCGATAACGTAAAAATGACTTTTGATAGGGTGTAAATTAATTTCATAGTGTATTAAAATTTGTTTCTGACACAAATATATAATTATTTATCAAGATTATTAATTTTGTAGATATAATACAGGGGTAATGGACAAAATCATTGGTGTTCATACTATCGAGTTGTTTGATGTAACTATTTGTAATCCTCAATTTCATGCTTCATTAGCCGAAGTCCAAACTTGCATTGAGCGTAAAACAAATAGCTTAACTAAAAATAAAAATAGTAAGCCTAACTTAAATTTTGGTGGACAAAACAACGAGCTTTGGTGCAATGGTGGCGAGCAACAATTTGTGCGCAACA
>JAYWFU010000058.1:0-24104 GCA_043778625.1 Bacteroidia bacterium
AAGCACTACTATAACAATACCAGCAGGTTCTACTAGCGGTACGGTAACAATTACACCAACCGACGATGCAATATTCGAGGGTAATGAAACTGTAATAGCAGACATAACGAATGTAACGGGCGGTAATGGCGCAGCAGAAAGTGCTACACCACAAGTGGCAATGGTAACTATCACCGACAATGATTTAGCTACGCCTGTAGCTAACAAAGATTCAGCTATAGTTAATGAAGATGGAGTAATCACTATTTTAGTAATAAATAATGATACAGATACTGACGGAACTATTGTTGCATCCACAGTTGATTTAGATCCGTCTATGGCTGGCATTCAAAATACGTTTACAATTTTGGGTAAAGGAACAGTTAGTGTTGACGCATCTGGTAACGTTACCTTCACACCGTTTAATAACTATAACGGAACAGTAACATTCTCGTATACGGTTAATGATAATAGTGGTTTGACTTCTAACATCGCTACTATTAACTTCATAATTACGCCAGTAAACGATGCTCCAGTAGCTGTAAATGATGTTGCTCCAGTAACTGAAGATACTCCTACAATTGTAGCGATATTAGGTAACGATAGTGATGTAGAAGGAGGAGTATTAACACCAAGTATTTTAGTTAATCCATCAAATGGAGTTGTAATAGTAAATGCTAACGGAACAATAACTTATACGCCAGCTAGTAACTTTAATGGTACAGATAGTTTAACTTACATTGTATGTGATAATGGTGCACCAAGCAAATGCGATACCGCAACAGTAGTGTTTAACGTAACATCAGTAAACGATACGCCAATTATTGATAATGAATTTATTTCAGTTGGTGTAAATACAAGCTATACTGGCGATTTAACTGATGTAGGTGATTTTGATGTAGAAACGGCTCTATCTATAGGAGCTACACTCGTGTCTCCAGTTCACGGAACTATAGTAATAGCTCCTAACGGAACGTATACCTATACTCCTAGTATAGGGTATATAGGAACGGATTTAGTAGTAGTTAATATCTGCGACAATGGTTTACCATTACCTGCAAAATGTGTTAACGATACTATTTTCATTACTGTTTTAGCTACAACGCCACCTGTTGCGAGCAACGATTCAGCTATAGTTAATGAAGATGTGGTTATCACTATTTCAGTAATAAGTAACGATGCTGACGTTGATGGTACTATTGTAGTATCCACAGTTGATTTAGATCCGTCTATGGCTGGTATTCAAAACATGTTTACAATAGTGGGTAAAGGAACAGTTACAGTTGATGTATCTGGTAACGTTACCTTAACACCGTTTAATAATTATAATGGAACAGTAACATTCTCGTACACCGTAAATGATAATGCAGGAGCTACTTCTAACATAGCGAATATTAAATTTACTATAATACCAGTAAATGATGCGCCAGTAGCTGTAAATGATGTTGCTCCAGTAACCGAAGATACTCCTACAATTGTAGCTATATTAGGTAACGATACCGATGCAGAAGGAGGAGTATTAACACCAAGTATTTTAGTTAATCCATCAAACGGAACTGTAGTAGTAAATGCTAACGGAACTATAACTTATACCCCAGCTAGTAACTTTAATGGTACAGATAGTTTAACGTATATTGTATGTGATAATGGAGCACCAAGCAAGTGTGATACAGCAAAAGTAGTATTTACTATAACACCAGTAAATGATGCGCCAGTAGCTATAAACGATGCTGCTACTGTAACCGAAGATACTCCTACAATTGTAGCTATATTAGGTAACGATAGTGATGTGGAGGGAGGAATACTAACGCCAAGTATTTTAGTTAATCCATCAAATGGAACTGTAGTAGTAAATGCTAACGGAACAATAACTTATACCCCAGCTAGTAACTTTAATGGTACAGATAGCTTAACGTATATTGTATGTGATAATGGTGCACCAAGCAAATGCGATACTGCAATAGTAATATTCACAGTAACGCCAATAAATGATGCACCAGCAGCTTCAAATGATACTGCTACAGTAACAGAAGATATGCCAGTAACTGTTGCAATATTAGGTAACGATATCGATGCGGAAGGAGGAGTATTAACACCAAGTATTTTAGTTAATCCATCAAACGGAACTGTAGTAGTAAATGCTAACGGAACAATAACTTATACGCCTAGTAGTAACTTTAACGGTACAGATAGTTTAACGTATATTGTATGTGATAATGGTGCACCAAGTAAATGCGATACTGCAATAGTAATATTCACAGTAACGCCAGTAAATGATGCACCAGCAGCTTCAAATGATACTGCTACAGTAACAGAAGATATGCTAGTAACTGTTGCAATATTAGGTAACGATACCGATGCGGAAGGAGGAGTATTAACACCAAGTATTTTAGTTAATCCATCAAACGGAACGGTGGTAGTAAATGCTAACGGAACTATAACTTATACGCCTGGTAGTAACTTTAACGGTACAGATAGTTTAACGTATATTGTATGCGATAATGGTGCGCCAAGCAAATGCGATACTGCAATAGTAATATTCACAGTAACGCCAGTGATAGACTCTATTAAAATTCCTACAACAGTTATTGGAGCTATTCAAGACAGTGTAACTACAAAGTGTATCACACTAATTAACCCTGATGGAGGTGTGGTAAGTACCACATTTGTTTGTGGACCAAGTCATGGTAGTGTTAGCACTACTGTAACAGGTAACGTAGTTTGTATAACTTATACTCCTGTGGCAGGTTATAACGGAAAGGATACTTTATGTTTAGTAGCATGCAACGGTGTAACTTGCGATACTCTAAAAGTGCCAGTAGTTGTTATACCATTAAATGGAGTATTAATACCTAGACCAATTAGTTTAACTACGGCCGAAGATAGTACGGTAACACGTTGTGAGACAATACTAAACCCTAGTAATGCACCACTAATAGCTAACTTAACTTGCGGTCCTAACCACGGTACCGCTACTACTACAGTAACAGGTAATGTAGTGTGTGTAACTTATGTACCAAGTGCTAACTATAATGGTAATGATACCTTGTGCTTAACGGTATGTAACGGCACCAACTGCGATACTGTAAAAGTACCAGTAGTAGTAACACCAGTAAATGATAGTACTGTTATAATAATAGTAACCCCTCCAATAGCTGTTAAGGACACCATAACTTCACATGGTGAAGGTGTAATTATTAATGTGTTGGCAAATGATATTAACGGAACTGGTGGAACAATAACCATAATAACTCCGCCACATAACGGACAAGCAGTAGTTAATACTAATGGAACAATAACCTATGTGCCTAATAACGAAAGTTGTGGATTAGATAGTATACAGTATAACCTATGTAACACAGCAGGATGTAGCAGTGCTTGGGTATATATCACAACTATTTGTAACGAGTTTTTTGTACCAGAAGGATTTAGTCCAAATGGCGATGGTGTAAATGATATGTTTATAATAAAAGGGCTGAACAACTATCCTAACAATACACTTACATTCTTCAATCGCTGGGGTAATGAAGTGTATGCTGTTACTAATTACCAAAATGATTGGAATGCAACTAGTAATAAGGGATTAAGAGTAGGGGGAGAGTTGTTACCAGTGGGTACATATTTCTACATATTAGATTTAGGGGTTGATGGTAAAGCACCAATTAAAGGGTATGTTTATATTAACAGGTAGAAAGCGGTAGTTTTCAAAACAATTTTAATACCACAATAAATAAAGGAGCTTACTTGCTAGTAAGCCCCTTTATTTATTGTGGTATTTTTTCAGGCAGGGAATTTTATAATGCGGGTTTTACAAGACATTGCTAAAAAGCATAGCAAATTAACTCATCGAAGCTAAATGTGTTTTACTTACTCAAGTATAAATTACGTTCGTTGTATAGCTGCTCAAAATATTCGTCTTGCAAGTCATCAATAAAATGTATGGCTTCGCCTGTGCTTTTCATTTCGGGACCAAGTTCTTTATTTACATCTTTAAATTTATCAAAGCTAAACACTGGTACTTTTATAGCATAACCTTTTTTTATAGGGTTAAATACCAAGTCTTTTACCTTACAATGCCCAAGCATCACTTTCGTAGCATAGTTTACATAGGGTTCGTTGTAGGCTTTAGCTATGAATGGTACGGTACGGCTGGCGCGTGGATTAGCTTCAATCACATACACTACTTCGTTTTTAATGGCAAATTGTATATTTATTAATCCCTTTACCTGCATTGCTTTAGCTATGGTGTGGGTGTGTTGCTCAATTTGTTGTATCACACTATCGCTCAAATCAAATGGCGGCAATACGGCATTGCTATCGCCGCTGTGTATACCAGCAGGCTCTATGTGTTCCATTATACCTATGATGTAGGCTTCGGTGCCGTCGCATATAGCATCGGCCTCGGCTTCAATAGCTTGTTCCAAAAAGTGGTCTAATAATATTTGATTTTCGGGCATGTCACGTAGTATATTTACCACGTGCTCCTCCAACTCTTGTTCGTTAATAACAATTTTCATGCTTTGCCCACCAATTACATAGCTAGGGCGCACCAATAGAGGAAATCCTAACTTGCGCGATAGTTGTATGGCATCGTCAGCATTGGTTATTGTACCAAACTTAGGGTAGGGGATACCTAAGTCTTTTAACAAAGTACTAAAACGCCCTCTGTCCTCTGCCAAATCAAGGCTTTCGAACGAAGTACCTATAATCTTAATGCCATATTTATTTAATTTTTCAGCAAGCTTTAATGCTGTTTGTCCGCCAAGCTGCACTATAACCCCTTCAGGTTTTTCGTGTTGAATAATGTCGTAAATATGTTCCCAGAACACAGGCTCAAAATATAGCTTATCAGCAATGTCAAAATCGGTACTTACGGTTTCGGGGTTGCAGTTAATCATAATCGTTTCGTAACCACACTCTTTGGCAGCAAGCACGCCATGTACGCAGCTATAATCAAACTCAATACCTTGCCCAATGCGGTTAGGGCCGCTACCAAGTACTATAATTTTTTTGTTGGTGGATGATACACTTTCGTTACTAATAACTCCACTGCCTGCATTGGCAAAGCGTTCAAAGGTAGAGTAAAAATAAGGCGTTTTAGCTTCGAATTCGGCAGCGCAAGTATCCACCATTTTATACACGCGAGTTATACCTAAGTCGTTACGTTTTTTGTACACCTCGCTTTCGAGGCAGCGCAATAGGTGCGCCACTTGGCGGTCGGCGTAGCCTTTTTGCTTAGCGTTAAACAATAGTTCTTCCGTAATGTTATCAATGGTGTGTTTTTCAATTTGACGCTCTAAATTAATTAAGTCTTCAATTTGATTAAGAAACCACCCGTCAATCTTGGTTAGTTTTTTTATGGTGTTAAATGGTATGCCTATTTTAAATGCATCGTACACATGGAAAAGTCTGTTCCAACTAGGGTTTTCCAGACTGTCTAATAATTCGGCTTGGCTTTTTTGTTCACGACCATCGGCTCCTAATCCATTACGTTTTATTTCTAAACTCTGACACGCTTTTTGTAACGCTTCTTGAAACGTACGCCCAATGCCCATTGCCTCGCCTACGCTTTTCATCGTAAGACCCAAATGTCTGTCAGCACCTTTAAATTTATCAAAATTCCAACGAGGTATTTTTACAATTACATAATCTAACGCAGGTTCAAAATAAGCTGAAGTTGTTTTAGTAATTTGATTTTTAAGTTCATCTAAATTATAACCAATAGCCAATTTAGCTGCAATTTTTGCAATAGGGTAGCCCGTGGCTTTGCTCGCCAATGCTGACGAACGCGATACACGTGGGTTAATTTCAATTACAATAATTTCCTCGTCGTTATTAGGGTTAACTGAAAACTGAATGTTACATCCGCCCGCAAATTGTCCAATACCGTTCATGCACTTAATTGCTAAATCTCGCATTCGTTGGTAAGTAACATCGCTTAAGGTCATTGCTGGCGCTACTGTTACGCTATCACCCGTGTGTATGCCCATAGGGTCAAAGTTTTCGATAGAGCAAATTATAATAACATTGCCTGCACCATCGCGCAATAATTCAAGTTCATATTCTTTCCAACCTTTTATGCTTTGCTCCACCAACACCTCGTGTATAGGGCTGGAGTGTAAGCCATGGGTAAGTGCTTTTTCAAACTCTTCGGCAGTGTTTACAAATCCTCCGCCTGTGCCACCTAATGTAAACGATGGACGAATTACTAGCGGGAAGCCAATTTCTTGTGCAATTTCCTTACCTTCCAAAAAGCTCGTAGCCGTGCGTCCTTTGCACACTCCCGCATTTAAGCCTATCATACACATTCTAAATTTTTCGCGGTCCTCGGTGGTTTTTATCGCATCGGTATTTACGCCAATCATTTGTATGTTGTACTTAGCCCACACACCTGCTTTCTCACACTCTAGCGCAAGATTAAGCGCTGTTTGTCCGCCCATAGTGGGTAGCACGGCATCAATATCATGGGTTTTAAGTATTTCAATGATTGATTTTTTGGTCAATGGTTTCAAATATACATTATCGGCTGTTACGCTATCCGTCATTATTGTGGCTGGATTGCTGTTAATTAATGTAACGGTAATTCCCTCCTCGCGTAAGCTACGACTAGCTTGGCTTCCAGCATAATCAAACTCGCAGGCTTGACCAATAACAATAGGACCCGACCCAATAATGAGCACATGTTTAATACTTGAATTCTTTGGCATAATTAGTTAGAGTTATAAATTAGACAAAAGTAATTTTTTTGGGTATTGAAACAAGTATTAAATTAACGCAAATACACTAAAATTAATAAAGCTAAGTTATTATTGTTTTATAATAATAAGTTCGTTTTTAATAGTATTTCCACTTAATTTGGCTATATAGTTACCATTGGCTAATGCTACCATATCAATAGTAATGGTAGAGGTTTTAACTATGTTTTTTTGGAGTACTAATTCTCCTTTAGCATCGTAGAGTAATAACTTGTCGTACCTGTCATTACTATCTATAGTTATAGTAGTAACGTCATTAGTTGGATTTGGATATGCTTTAAACACATCTCTCGTAATACTCGCTATTGCTGTTGGGGCTACTATTAACACTCCGTTAGAACTAACTATACTAGATGTTAGCCCTGCGTTATTAGTAGCTTGCACATTAATGTAATAGGTTGTACCTACTGTTAACGATAAGCCCGCTTTGGTAAACGAGTTAAATACAAAGTTATTTTTCCAAGTTGTTACGTCTGTAGCGCCAGGAGCAGTGCCAATAGAATATTCGTAGTATGACAAACCTGAGTGTGCGTCTGTTACTGCTGCCCAATTACCTTGTAACTGTGTGGTAGAAACTTGTGTAGTAATGTCAGCCGCTACGCCATCATTTACAGTAGTAGCTGGCGCTGGCGCAGTCCAATCTATTTTTTTATCACTGGTGGCTACCAATGATAAGTTGCCTACGTTGTCTTGCACTATTGAATTAATACGCCCCGCAAACGCACTAGGGCTGGCGTTTTGGTAGCGCATATCATACGAGTTACCTGTGCCTACGGTTACGTTAATGGTACCTGACGCTACTCTACTGCGGTAAGCCTTAAAGTTATCTACCGTAAAATTACACTCTCCACTCCTAAACGAGATGTACTGACCTTGTGTAATGGGGAATGGAGTATCATCTAAATAATCTGCTTTTAAAGCATCGTTAATATATACCAATATTCGCCCTGACACACGATCATGAATAATTTTAACATCGTACGTTGTATTTGCAGTAAATGGATAAGATAAATCTAGCTCCGGGCTCGAAAACGCGTCGTTAATTACTTTATATACCTGTATTTTTTGATTATCGGCTCTTAGCCATACAAAATACGAATTACCACGATTAGGTAAGGTTCCATTATCTGAAAAAAAATGAAAGCCCGCCCGACGATTAGTGCCCGTTCCTCCAATTTTAGCATCAAAATGATATAAATATCTATTAGATAGCGTTTGGTTTAAACTAGCGCTTATACTAGTATTCGTAATTGTTTCATCAGACTGATTAAGTGCTCCGCCAACGATGCTCCAAGTACCTATGTTAGACGTCCAGTCGGTGTTAATAGCCGTATTAAAATCATCAGTAAAAAAACCACGAGTATTGTTGGCGCGCCATTCGGTACCATTATTGTCCGAAATGTTAAAGTAGCTTTTTTGTAAACCAGAACCGCCTGTTTCATCCGCATCAGTAAAAGTAGCTGTAAATGCTTGTGTTTCAAACGTAGTGGCCGATGTTATTAATGTGGTAGGGGCTATGGTGTCAGAAGGGGCACAATTTAATGTGTTTTGTGATTTGTACGAATAATCAGCATAGGGTATTCCGCCCGTTTCAATAAATGTACCGTAGCCCACACTACCGCTTGCTCCGCCCACATCACGCAGTTCCCAGTGTATGTGGTCGCCGCTCGAACCACCAGTAGTTCCTTGGTCGCCAAGTACTTCGCCTTTGCACACCGCTTGCCCGGCAATTACAGCAAATGATTCTAAATGTCCGTAATAGGTAATTGATTGGTCAGAATTTTCAACTTTAATTAATCTGCCGTAACCCGTTGTTAATGAGTTTGATGCTAATATACCTGCAAATAGTACAGTACCATCGTCTGACGATAACAAAGCATCGTATACTCCATTTGGGGTATCAAAATCGGTAGCATAATAACCATGTTGATTGTAGTTGTACAAGTTGCAAAATGCAAATGGAGTGTGTGGCCCTGTTGGAGCAGGTGTACCTGCACGGCTCACGCAGTAATCAAGTCCGCTAGCAAATGGTAGTTTAAATTGTGTACTCGATGGCACGTTAACCGAAGGGGTATTATTACTACGTAGGTTACTTGACAAGTCTACCGCATTGATATTAAGTAGCTTGCTTCGATTAGCTTTTTTGGCATATAAATAACCATTGATTGTTATAAAATTATTAGTGGTGCCATCGTATATTATTTTTTCAGTTTGTGTTTTAATGTCAAACTCTACCACATTATTACCTATGCCTTCCACCACATCTTTTATTACAGCATCCGTAGTGGTATATATTAGTTTTTTGCCATTAGCAGATACTATGGGTGTACACATATATTTTGCACTTACGTTTAATTGCGAAAATATTTTTGACTTAATAGTGTACACATATATACCTTCGTGAAAATTATCGGTAGTGTAGTTCTCCAACTCAAATACAATTTGGGTATTATTGTTAATTAATGCAATTGGTGCAAGTATTCCGTCAGCAACGGCATCATTAGCTTGGTTAAACAACTCCCTAGTTTCATTGTTTTGTACCCAATATACTTTGTTATTGTTGGTTAAGCGTTCGCGTAGGGTGTACACTTTTATTTTATCATCGTGCGATTTAATACCTTGAAACAGTAGCCAAGGTTTACTAGTGTTTTCAATACCTAATAATGGTTCTTTATAATAACGTCTAAAACCGATGTTAAGCTCGTTATTAGGTACTTTTAAATCTTTGCCTACTAGTATAGGTTTATCTTTATTTTTTTGTGTAAATAGTTGATTGTTGTTTTGATACACAATTGTATTTTGCGCATTAATAATTAGCGACATCGCCGCTAAAAGTGCTGTAATAATAGGAGTGAATTTTTTCATCAGTATTCGAGTCTATTGGTTAAAAGCTATTTGTATTATACAATTACTATTTCAAATATAGTAAATCATATAATAGTACGGTAGTACATTATACGAGCATAAAGTCGCACTTGCACCATGCTTTGTAATTAAGCTTTTGCTCAGTACTTGCATAAGGTAGTTTGCTTATTGTGTAGTGTTTGTAGTACGTTATGTTAGTGTTTTTTTGTAGTTCAATTGTTTTTAACGTACCGTTACTGCTCAACGTTAAAGTTATAGGCTCGTTGTTAAAATAGCGTAACCATTGCTCTAAGTTGTTTTCGAGTTTTATACCATTTACGGCCAATATATTATCGCCCACTGTTATACCTTGCTCCTGCGCAATACTGCCTTGGTATATTGTTTTTACACTACATTTGGTACTATCATCAATGTATCTAAAACCATAATACGCATCAGCCTGCAAATCCCAAGGTTGCTCATTTAACAACAAGCCTACGTGCGTTAAACATTCAGTAAGCAATGGTTGATAGTTGGTAGTGCCGTTGTAATAGTTTGCAAAAAAGTAATCGAGGTTAGTGCCTGCTACTTGTTCGCAGAGGGCTTTATAACCAGCCTCGGTATAACCTATGTTTTGTTGTCCGTATTGCGTAAACATTAATTGCATTACGTGTTCTAAACCCTTAGTATTATGGGTATGTTGCCTAATAATAACATCTAACATAAATGCACACAAACACCCCTCAGTGTATATACTTACTTTACGGTTAGGTACGCCAGGCACATAACCATCGAGCCAAGTATCCCAACTACTTGCTCCTACGCTCATGTTGTGGCGTGCGGGGTTATTAAAATGCTTGTCGAGTTGTGTGTTAAATGTTTCAAAATAGTCGTCCTCGTTAAATACTCCGCTTCTAAACAATAAAAAATCGCCGTAGTAAGTGGTTATCCCCTCTGTTATATAGCCTAGCTTAGTGTAGTTTTCTCCCCCGTAATTGTAAGGATGCATATCCGCTGGGCGAATTAATTTTACATTCCAGCTATGGAATAATTCGTGGCAACTAATACCTAGTAAGTTATTGTAGTTGGCTTTACGCATAAGGTCGTAACCTGGGCCAAGCGCAATAACGGTGCTATTAAAATGCTCTACTCCGTGATGTATAAAGTAGGGAGTTATTTGAAATAAAAAATGATACTCATTACCTGTAAAACCACCCATGGTAACAAATGACTCATTGATGAAAATAAAAAAATCGTTAATTAATTTACTAAAATCGGGTTTACAAATACCTTGAAACCACAAATTAATTTCTACCCCATCTAACACAAATAATTTGCGTTGTAGCGTAGCGCTAGCTATAAAGGGGCTATCGGCAAGGGTATGAAAATTAGTAGCTTGGTAGGTGTTTGTTTCAACTTTAGCTAAGCCAATGGCAATAGCGTAATTAGCAGGTACGTTAATAGTTAGTAAGCAAGCATCGTTAAGTTGTGTAGTGGCGTACAGGCAACAGTTAACGGGGTTCACATACAATTGCTCTGTGTTTAAAAACGTAGCACCTGCATTTAATTCGGCCGCATAGTAGTTGTATTTAATTACTAATTGCGTACAATTTTGGGTGTTTATTACCCATTTACTATTACTTGTTTTTTCAAACACTAAGGGTTCGTTACGTTCGTTATAGCAGGCAAATTGCTGTATATTTTTAGCAAAATTCCCTAACTCGTACCGCCCTGGTCGCCAAGTGGGCAAGGCTATTTCGGTAGTTGGGGTACTTACATCAGTAACAAATGTTATGTCAACATATTGTGTAGTTGCGTTACCGTACGATAGTGTGTAATGTGCCATGATGCCGTGTTAAATAACAAATTATGTTTTCTTTTTTTTTGGTTTATCCTTGGTGTATTTTATCTCCTCGGGGTTGCCATTGTTATATTTGGTTTCTTTTACTTTTTTGCCAAACTCATACGTTACTGAGTATAGTTTTTCTTCCTTGTCGTTATAGTAAGTCCACTTGCCGTGCTGTAAATTATTTACATAACCTGTTACGCTGTTCTTTTTTCCGTTTTCAAAATAAGTAACTTTTTCGCCATGCATTTTTCCCGCCTTGTGATTTTCGTACATCAATAGCATTCCAAACGGATAGTAGTATTTCCAAGTATTTTCTTTTAGTCCGTTTTTGTAATAGCCCTCTTGCTCAGGCTTACCAGTAGCCGCGTAATAGGTTTTAAAATAACCATCGGGGACACCTAATTTGTACTCTTGCTCTTTAATTAATACGCCCGATTTTTGGTCATAATATTTCCACAATCCCTCTTTTAAATCGTTATGTTTATTACCAGTATAATTAGGCTTTCCGTTGGGATAGTTACCTTTCCACACGCCCTCCGACAGTCCATTTTTATAATCTCCCTCGTCTTTTACTGTACCGTCGTTATACCATGCGTACCACTTATCATCGGCTTTATCAAGATAGTAAGCTCCTTGTTGTAGTTTTTTTCCGTCTTCGTAATAGGTAGTCCATACACCCGTGCGCAAGTCATTGGCATAGTTTCCTTGGCGTTCAATTTGTTTGTTTTTATAATATACTGTCCAAGTGCTATCACGCTTACTCTCAAGGTAATTTCCGGTGGTCATTAGTTCACCCGTAGCAAAGTAGTACCGCCACACGCCTTGCTGTGCGCCACTTACAAAGCTACCCTTCATGTCTAATTGTTTATTTTTGTGGTAAAATAGCCACTCGCCAATTTTGTTTCCGTTAGCGTACTGCCCTGTACTTTCAAGGCTTCCGTCCATGTAATACCCCTTAAAAATACCGTTGTATTTTTCGTTAGCAAGCGCTACTTCGTGTGCTATTTTTTTGGCGTTGTAATATTGTTTTTCAATTCCGTTAGTGTGGTCTTGCAGGGTTTTAATAGTTTTTCCGTCTTCAAAATATTCAGTAAACACACTGTCTTTTTTACCTAGGTTATAATGCCCTTTCCACTTAATATTTTTGTTGAGATGATACTCCACAAAATTTCCGTTTTTAACGGAATCGGTGGTTTCTTGGTATTCATAACGCACTCTATCAAACCGCGGATAGTTTTTTTTAATAGTTATGTTACTTTGTGCAATTACAGTAGTACATACACATATATACATAACTATATGTATTAATTTATTTAAAATAATTCTCATCGATGTTTAACCAGCTTAGTGTTGACTTTGAAAATAATTGTTCTTTGTCAGTGATAGAAATTGCAGTGTCGATTTCAATAAACTTACCGTGTTCCAAATCGCCCAAAGGGAAAGGATAATCAGTGCCATACGCAATTTTATCTACGCCCATAGTCTGCATCAAATAATGTAGCGCAGGCGTATCGTGCGTAATACCATCCACCCAAAATTTACCAATATAATTGCGAGGGTCTTGTATGTTGTTAACGTTACACAAGTCTTGCCTGCATTGCCAACCGTGGCTTACGCGCCCTACCGTAAACGGAAACGAGCCTCCACCGTGTGCAAATAACACACGTAGTTTAGGAAACTTATCAAACACTCCACCAAAAATCATAGCACATATAGCCAACGAAGTTTCGGCAGGCATACCCACTAACCAAGGTAAAAAATAGTTAGGCATTTTCTCCTGCCCCATCATGTCCCAAGGATGTACAAATATGGCCATATCCAGCTCTTCTGCGGCTTCCCAAAGGTCAAAATAATAGCTATCGTCCAGGTTGCGGTGTTGTATGTGCGACCCTATTTGCACGCCTTTTATCCCCAAATATTTTAAGCGTTCTAACTCTTTAATACTCATTGCTACGTCCTGCATGGGCAGTGTACCCAAGCCTACAAAGCGTTTAGGATAATTAGCCTGCACTGAGGCTATGTGGTTATTGAGTAGCTTGCTCCAATCCCAAGCGTCCAGCGGTTTAGCCCAATAGTTAAATAGTACTGGCACCGTGCATAATACCATAGCCTGCACGTTATGTGCGTCCATGTCTTTAATTATAACGTCAGGGTTCCAGCAATTTTCGTTTACTTTTCTAAAAAAACGTCCGTCGTCGTGCATCATATTAGCCGTACCATCGGGCTGGTGATCCATGGAAACGAAGCCTCCGTAGCCATATTTTTTTTTGAGGTCGGGCCACGAATGGGGCAGTATATGAGCGTGGCAATCTATTTTGAGCATAGTGTAGTTGCGTTAATATTTTAAATTTAAGTATAAAGTAACTATTTTAAATGTGTTAGCGCAATAGTTTAAGTACGTAATTTTTTAAAAAACAATTGTAATAATTCTTTACATTCCACCTCCATAATACCTCGCACCACTTGTGTTTTTGGGTGTAGTAATGGGTTGGCTATGGTATTGTAGCCACGTTTTTCGTCGGGCGCACCATACACTACTGTGGTTATTTGGCTCCATGCTAGTGCCCCTGCACACATTACGCAGGGTTCAAGCGTAACGTACAGCGTGCAGTCATTAAGGTACTTACCACCAATAGCATTGGCTGCAGAAGTTATGGCCTGCATTTCGGCATGTGCTGTAACGTCATTTAATAACTGAGTTAAGTTGTGTGCACGTGCAATAATTTTTTTATTGGACACAATTACAGCCCCCACAGGCACTTCGTTTTTATCAAAACTTTGTTGCGCCTCTTTTAATGCTTCACGCATAAAATATTCGTGCGAAAATAATTCCATACTATTTGTTATATAATTAGAGTTTAATATTAGCTAAAGTATTTGATTTTTGAACTTGGCTATAACTAATTAGCTCTTTATACGCCTTCTTTCGTGGGGACAGAAACCAAGGCGGAATATACGCTTAAACTAAATTTTTATACCTCATTTGTTCAATGTATTTTTTTTGGATGAAATTAAACGATACATTTAACCTTAAATAATTTAACACAATAAAAAAATGAACACACTACGCCACAGCCTATTACTAGCAGGATTAACCTTAGTAAGCACCTATACGCAAGCGCAACGTAAATGCGGAGCGGCAATATTATATGCTAAAAGAGCCCAGTACAACCCTGCCCTCGTGCTGCAACGCAAACAAGCTGAGCAGCGCACGCAAGCTTGGATAGCTCAACGCACGCAAAACAAACAAACTGGAGGAGTGGTAATTATACCCGTTGTGGTGCATGTTATTTATAACACTACCGTTGAAAATATTTCTGCTGCACAAATACAATCACAGATAGATGTACTAAATGCTGATTACAGAAAATTAAATATAGATACATTACCTAGTACACATCCGTTTGCAAGTGTTACAGCTGATACCAAAGTGCAATTTTGCTTAGCTTCGACTGACCCTAATGGTAATGCCACCGATGGTATAACCCGTACTTATACCGCCACTACTTCTTTTACAGGTAATGGCGACGAAAAATACACCTCAAACGGTGGGCACGACAACTGGGACGCCACGCAATACCTTAATATGTGGGTGTGCAACGCTGACGCAAGTGGCTTGCTTGGATACGCAACCTTCCCAACTGATTTAGCAATAAACCCAACTGAAGACGGTGTGGTAATAAACGTGTATAGTTTTGGTACCATTGGTACAGCGGGCACTAATGGCTACAGTACATTTGCCGATGGTCGCACTGCTACACACGAAGTAGGGCATTGGTTAAATTTGTTTCATATTTGGGGCGATAATACTTGTGGCGATGATTTAGTAACGGATACCGAAATTGCTCAAGCGGCTAATTTTGGATGCCCAGCATTTCCGCACAATGCAAATGGTAGCTGCGGGCAAGGTGCTAATGGCGAAATGTACATGAACTACATGGATTATGTAGATGATGCTTGCATGAATATGTTTACCAAAGGGCAAACCGCTCGTATAGACGCTGCGCTAAACAACGAACGCCTTGCTATATTAACCTCTACGGCTTGTAGCGGAACTACGGCTTTAAAAAACAATAGCACAAAAAACAATCTGCAATTATACCCTAACCCAGCAACTGATAAATTGTATATAACACTAGTTGATAACTCAACGACTGACATTAACGTACAAATAACTGATGTTAGCGGACGCATAGTGTTACAACAAAGTACTATAGTAACTAACGCTATTAATGTAAACAACTTAGTAGCAGGTACTTATTTTGTTAAAATAACTAACGGTACAACTGTAGTTGTTAAAACGTTTAATAAAAATTAGGATACACAATTAATTGTGTATCCTAATTTTTATTCTACATTTGTATCCAACAATACCAGCCACGCTTCCAAGCCCAAATTTATTTGGGATAGCGCACCCGGGCTGGTTTTAGATTTTTATACCTTTTAGTATTTTAAAATTTACATGCTCTACAATAAGCCCTCTCTTACAATAGCAGAGCAAATAACAAAACTCAAGGGTAGAGGTCTTCTATTTGCAAATGAGTCTCAAGCGACTAAAACTCTTGCCAACATTAGCTATTACCGATTAAGAGCTTACACATACCCCTTTCAAAATAATGATTCAAATAATCAGTCGTTTAAGCAACGTATTTCATTTGAAGAAATTATACAACTATATACTTTTGATAGAAAACTAAGTGTGTTAATTTTTGAATGTATTGAAAAAATAGAAATAAGTTTTAGGACACAACTTATTTATAATTTATCAATAAAACATGGAAGTCACTGGCATTTAAAAATTGAACTGTTTAGAGATTTTGAACGTTTTATTAATCATTCAAGTACACTAATAAAAGAAGTAGATAGAAGTAACGAAACTTTTATAGAACATTATAACACTAAATACTCTAAGCCTTCATCTCCCCCATGTTGGATGAGCTTAGAGGTGAGTAGTATGGGTTTACTATCTAAGATTTTTCAAAACCTAAAAAAAACAACTGAAAAGAAAGCAATAACAACACATTTTGGACTTTCAGACGTTTCTTTATTAGAAAACTGGATGTTCTGCTTTTGTGCATTACGTAATATTTTAGCCCACCACGGGCGAATTTGGAATAGACGACTACCCACTATTAAATTACCAGAGCGTCCAACACATTTATTTTTAGTAAATAAAAATATTCACGCAAATAAATTATATGCAACTCTTGCTTGTATTCAATATGTATTAAAAACTACCAATCTGGAAATAAGTTTTGGTAGTCAACTAAAGCAGTTAATGAACACGTGTCCGTTAGCGCAAAGCAAAGAAATGGGATTTCCGACTGAATGGGAAAAAGAGAAACTCTGGATATAAATTAATTAAAAAGTTATGAAATTAAAATCTACACTAATTATAATAACGTTAATAACGCTAAACGCAACAGCACAGCAGGTTACGTCAAGCCTAAGTAATAATAAATGTAGCCACGCTAAGCTCCATAAAAGCACAGGTGTGCAATATGCGCAGAGTAATTTGCTCAACAACTACGATATTAAGTACGTAAAACTGGATATTGCCATGGAGCGCACCAGTATTAATGTTGCTGGTAGTGCAACATTGTTAATACAGGCTAAAATAGCAGTGCTAGACACCATAGCCCTAGAGTTATTACAAGCCATAGTGGTAGATTCTGTTAAGGTAAATAATCAGCTAGTAACTAATTATAGCCACACTAACGACCACCTGTACACACCTTGCGCTCCAACGCCCAATGGTAGCTTGGCAAGTATACAGGTATTTTACCATGGCGCTGCACCTTATCACGGATTTTTTTCGGGCGTTACCAATTCGCAGTTTCCTCAAGTAACCTGGACATTGTCGGAAAGCTATCAAGGACGCGATTGGTGGCCATGCAAACAAATATTGAGCGATAAAATAGATTCAGTAGATATGTGGATAACCACCGACTCTAGCAACAAAGCAGGAAGTAATGGGTTATTAAAAAACGTAACTACATTAGGTAACAAAAAACGCTACGAGTGGCATAGTAATTATATGATTAATTACTACTTGATTTCGGCAGCGGTTGCCCAATATATCGAATATAATACCTACGCTCATCCTACACAATTAGTGGGCGATTCAATACTAATACAAAATTATTTATACAACCAAAACACACTTGTTAACTACAAAACCGAAATTGATAAAACGGGTAAATACATTGAGGTATTTTCGGACGCATTTGGATTGTATCCGTTTTGGAAAGAAAAATACGGACACTGTGAAAGTGAATTAGGGGGGGGCGAAGAACACCAAACCATGACTACGATAGGCGGAGGATTTAGTGACGACCTTGTGGACCATGAACTTGGACACCAATGGTGGGGCGATAATGTAACCTGTGCATCGTACCGCGATATATTTATTAACGAGGGCTTTGCCTCCTACTGCGAATACATTGGTATTGAGCGCACAGGTACTCCAGCCCAAGCATTAACCAAAATAAAAAGTGTGCAAAACAATGTGCTTAGCCAAACCAATGGCAGTGTGTATGTGCCACTAGCCGACTTATACAACGAGTTTAGAATATTTGACAACGTGCTATCCTACGACAAGGGTTCAGCTATTATACACATGATGCGCTTTGAAGCACAAAACGACAGCTTGTTTTTTAAAGCGTTACAAAATTTTCAAACACAGTTTAAAGATTCAGTGGCCACAGGCGAAGATTTAAAAACAGTGCTACAAAACACTATTGGCATATCGTACGCTGATTTTTTTAATCAATGGTATTATGGCGAGGGTTATCCTAAGTATTCGTTGGCGTGGTCGCAGGCTAACGACACTCTTACGCTTAAAGTTAATCAAGCTACATCTGCACCAATTATTACTCCCTTGTTTAAAATGTTGATGGAGTATAAACTAAAATCGGCACAGGGCGATACTATTGTACAGGGTTATCAAACGGCTAATAACAACGAATTTAAGTTTAAACTTAATGGAAAAACAATTTCACAAATTGTAGTTGATCCTAATTTTAAGGTGTTGAAAAAAGTATTGGGAAACCTTAATACCACAACACTTAATACTGTAAATAATAATTTAACAGTAGAATTATACCCTAACCCAACTACTGATAAATTACATCTAACGCTAGAGGGAAATGTAGTAGGCACAATAAATGTGCAAATAAATGATGTTAGCGGACGTATAGTACAACAAAACACAATGGCCAATAGTACTGATGGTATTACCGTAAATAATTTATTGGCAGGTACTTATTTTGTTAAAATAACTAACGGTAGCACTACTGTTGTTAAGGTATTTGTAAAAAATTAAACGCAGTTTATTTTTCTTTTTTAAATAAACGTTTACGATGTGCAATGCCCCAACTCGCTATTTCATCCACTGTTTTTTGAAGCGTTAAGCCGTGGTCAGTTATTTCGTACTCAACCGTTATAGGTTTTGTGTCGCACACGGTACGGCTCACCAGTTCATTAAGTTCTAATTCTTGTAATTCTTTCGAAAGCATTTTTGCAGCTATGCCATCTACCTCACGTAGCAAATCCATAAAGCGTAGTTTGCCTTTTTGCATTAGTGTAGCTATTATTTTTATTTTCCATTTACCTGATAATAACTCCATAGTATCGGCTATGCCCATAAGGTGCTTGGCGCAGATGCTCGATTGTACAACCTCTTTTTTTTGCATTGCCATCTGTTCAGTGTTTTTGTAATTTTGTTAATCTAGTACAAACTAAGTTAGTTTTTTGTAATTTATTACAATTAGTTTCTTTTAGTATAGTAGTTTCTAAAAGGTAACTAATAACAAAAGTAAATTAAATATAATGTAGTTTTGTTGCATCAAAAAATTAATTAATCTAAAATAAATAACAATGAAAAAAACAGTAGTATTAGCAGTATCAATTGCATTGGCAACTAGCGTATTTGCAACTAAGCCAAGTGATTACAAAATCAATGTGGCAAAATCAACATTAGGTTGGTTAGGTAAAAAAGTAACTGGACAGCATTCAGGTAATATTAAATTGGCTTCGGGTAACGTAACCGTTGATGGTGCTAACGTAACAGGTGGTATGTTTACCATTGACATGAATACCATAACTTGTACTGATTTAAAAGCTGAAGAAGGAGCTGATAAATTAGTTGGGCACTTAAAAGCAGCTGATTTTTTTGATACTGAAAAAAACAAAACAGCCACGTTTGAAATTGTAAAAACTACCCTACGTAAAGATGGTCAGTTTGATGTAACTGGTAAATTAACCATTAAAGGAATTACTAACGAAATTACATTTCCTGCATCTATTAAAAACACAGGTAAAGCAATGGCTATGGTAGGTAAAATAACTGTTGACCGTACAAAATTTGATATTAAGTATGGCTCAAAAAGTTTTTTTGAAGGTATTGGCGACAAAGCTATCGACAACGAATTTTTTATTGATTTTACATTAGTAGCTTTAAAAGGGAAATAATTTTAATCTTTTAGTTTAACGCAGAAGAGCCCACGCATTGCGTGGGCTTTTCTGCGTTAAACTAAAAACGAGCGCCACTAACTAAAATTGGTTTTACGTAATAGTTATAATCAGTGAAACTAATTGTGAAAATGATTCAACTATTTTGTTTGGAGTTTTGTTTTATAGTTTAATTGTGCGGGTAGCAATCTTGCTTGTTACTAATTTAATTTGTACTCTTGAGGTAGTATTGCTTAATTAATTTGGTTTAAATTTTAACTCTTATCAATGTTTAACTGCTCTCTATCGATAGTATGAAATATAGTTGGTGCAAAAATAGGTGTAATAGGCAAAAAAATTACTTTTGCACCACAATTAAAATTAATAATTAACAACAAAACAAATGAAAAAAATAGTACTAATTGCAACATTAGCTGGTGTAGTAGGTTCTAGCGCAATAGCTCAAACGAGCGAAAAGCCTTGGAATTTAGGCGTTTACGGAGGAAGTTACCAATACAATGGTGATTTAGGGAGCACATTTTTTAATTACAAAAAAGCATTTTATGGCAACCTAGGTTTAGGTGTTAGCCGTTATGCTAACAAAGCGTTTGACGTAGCCTTAATGGGTACTTATGGTCATGATGGTGCTTATTTTACAAGCGCTCGTACTAAATCATTTTTAGGTAAAGTATTACAAGCTAACATAGCACTTCGATATAAATTAAACCAAAAAGAAGGTGCTAAATTTGTTCCTTTCTTACACTTAGGAGGAGGGTTTGCTAACTACAACAACACGTTAGAAGCTACCACCACCACTACTAAAGGAACTGACGCTAATATTACAGGAGGTTTAGGATTACGTTACGCCGTTAATGATTGGTTTAATCTTGAATATGTAGGTACTTTATTGTATTCAAACCACGACAAACGCGATTTTATACCTACAGCTAAAAGTTTTAATGATGGTTGGTTAATTAATCAAATTGGTGTTTCGTTTAACTTAGGCGCATCGGCTGATGAAGACAAAGACGGCGTAAGCGATAAAAAAGACAAATGTCCAGGAACTCCAATAGGTATTATTGTTGGTAAAGATGGTTGCCCAGTTGACCGTGATGCTGATGGTGTATTAAACGAAGTTGATGTTTGCCCTGATGTAAAAGGTTTAGCAGCATTTAACGGTTGCCCTGATAGCGACGGAGATGGTATTGAAGACAGTAAAGATGCCTGCCCTAACGAAAAAGGATTGGTTGCGTTTGCAGGTTGCCCTGATACCGATGGAGATGGCGTTGAAGATAGTAAAGATGCTTGCCCTAAAGTTAAAGGTTTAGTCGCATTTAAAGGTTGCCCTGATACTGACGGAGATGGCGTTGAAGATAGCAAAGATGCTTGTCCTACAGTTAAAGGTTTAGCTAACTTAAAAGGTTGCCCTGATGGTGATGGTGATGGCATTGCTGATAAAGATGATAAATGCCCTACTGTAGCTGGTATTGGAGCTAATAAAGGTTGCCCAGAAGTTAAAAAAGAAGTATTAGCAGTGTTTGAAAAAGCGTTACAAGGTATTCAGTTTGAAACTGGTAAAGATATTATTAAGAAGACTTCTTATGGTATTTTAAATAATGTGGTTACCATTATGAAAGAAAATCCAACATATCGTTTAGATATTGGAGGACACACAGACAGTAAAGGTAATGCCGATAAAAACATGACGTTATCAAACGGACGTGCTTTAGCAGTACAAAAATATTTAACTGATAATGGTGTTGAGGCAAATCGCCTAACCGCCAAAGGTTATGGAGCTACACTACCAGTGGCCGACAACGCTACTAAAGAAGGTTGTGCTAAAAACCGTCGTGTTGAATTTAAAGTATTGTTTTAGTAGTTACTAAACTATAACTAATACACACTACAAACCCCGTTGATGATATATCAACGGGGTTTGTTATTTTTGCAGGACTATGCTACACGATATAACTACCTTTTTTATGCCACGTAACTGTGGGTGTTGCCACGCTGGGCTCAAGGAACACGAGCAATATATATGCGTACCATGCCTTAAAGAGTTACCACATACACTTTATCATACTTATCCCGAAAATCCATTGTACCAACGTTTGTACAATCTTACGGGAGTGCAATTAGCTACTGCAATGCTATACTTTAAAAAAGATACATTAGTACAAGAATTACTACATGGCATTAAATATAACGATAGAGAAGAAACAGGCTATTGGCTTGGAACTTGGTACGGAAAACAATTGCGAGAACATAACTTAGTGTTTGATGTACTAATACCCGTACCTATGCACCCAGTAAAACAAGCGGAACGAGGCTATAATCAAAGTGAGATATTTGCGATAGGCATGGCATCGGCATTACAAATACCAGTGCTTACTAATGTATTAGTTAAAAATAAAGTAACACAAACTCAAACCCAAAAAACTAAAGAGGAGCGCTACATTAATTTATTAGATGGTTTTGCGTTACAAAACACGGCTAAAATTGAACATAAACACATACTATTAATTGACGACGTAATAACTACAGGTGCCACAATTGAAGCCTGTTGCAAAGTACTTAATCAACTAACCAACGTGCAAATAAGTATTGCCGCCATAGCAGTGGCCGAATTATAATGGAAATCAAAGTAGACATTGTACCTTATAAATAACAAATGGGCGTAAACAAACTGTTTACGCCCATTTGTTATTTTATATTTTTAAAGTTAAACCGCTTGGTTTAACACTTGCTTAACTAAATCAGCAGCTTCTTGTAATACAATAGCGCTGTGTACTTTTAAGCCACTTTCGTCAATTAATTTCTTAGCTTCTACTGCGTTAGTTCCTTGTAAGCGTACAATAATTGGCACATTAATATTGCCCATGTTTTTGTAAGCATCAACAATCCCTTGTGCTACACGGTCGCAACGTACAATACCGCCAAATATGTTAACTAATATTGCTTTTACATTTTCGTCTTTTAATATTATACGAAATGCTTTTTCAACACGCTCAGCATTAGCAGTTCCGCCTACGTCAAGAAAATTAGCAGGCTCGCCACCGCTTAATTTAATAATATCCATAGTAGCCATTGCAAGTCCTGCTCCGTTAACCATGCAACCCACGTTACCATCTAAGTTTACAAAGTTTAATCCAGCTTCTCCAGCTTCTACTTCAGTTGGGTCTTCCTCTGCGGTATCGCGTAACAAGGCGTAATCAGCGTGGCGGTATAGTGCGTTTTCGTCCAATGAAACTTTACTATCTACGGCTATAATTTTGTTGTCAGATGTTTTTAATACAGGATTAATTTCAAACATTTCGGCATCAATAGTGTCGTACGCTTTGTATAGTGTGGCAACAAACTTAACCATGCTTTTGTGTGCGTCGCCCTCTAACCCTAAATTAAATGCAATTTTGCGTGCTTGAAACCCTTGTAATCCCACACGTGGGTCAATACGTTCTTTAAATATTAAGTGGGGAGTATTGTGTGCTACATCTTCAATATCCATACCGCCTTCGGTGCTGTACATAATTACGTTGCAGCCATTGGCACGGTCAAGTAATACGCCCATGTAATATTCCTTAGGTTCGGTAGCGCCTGGGTAATATACGTCTTGCGCTACTAACACTTTGTTTACTATTTTACCAGCTTCGCCAGTTTGAATAGTTACTAATGTGTTACCAATTAAATTTTTGGTAATTTTAGATACATCATCTAGGCTTTTAGCTAGCGCTACACCACGTTGTTCAGTACCTACTATTTTACCTTTACCACGACCACCCGCATGTATTTGGCTTTTTACTACCCACCAACCAGTACCTGTGTCTTCTTGTAATTTTTTGGCAGCGACAACAGCTTCCTCAGGAGTATTAGCTACTATGCCCTCTTGTATGGCTACTCCAAATGTTTTTAGTATAGCTTTACCTTGATATTCGTGTAAGTTCATTTAATCAGTTATATTATACGTTAATATTTTGTACAAATGTATTGATTTTTACGAAGTGAATTAAAAAAATCTAGCGTTTAATTTTCCAAATTTCCCCATCTATTTTGAGCTACTTAATACTCAAAAATTAAGAGAAATAACAGCACGTTATTTACTATTGGTGGATAACCGTAATAAAATTAGGCATAATACCAATTTGAAATTTTAAGTAGTCCAATTAATTGCTTCAAAAACATATGAGTATGAGCAAATACTTTTTACAATTTCCTCAGATAATTTATTG
>JAYWFU010000059.1:0-2687 GCA_043778625.1 Bacteroidia bacterium
ATTCTAATATTATTTTTTTATCGTCAATTGCAGCAGTAAGTAATTGCACAATTTGTGGGTGTAAGTGTGGTTCAAATTCGTTGCATAAGCTTGCAATTGTATACTGTGTTGAAGTTGCAAGTAGTTGATTAATTTTAAGATTTAACGTATTAATATTTTCTCGTTTTTGTGTTAGGCACACATCGCATTTACCACAAGTGGTGGTTAAGGTTTCGCCCAAATAGCTTATTAATTGTAGGTTGCGACAAGTGATGTTGTTACTTACATAATCAATAACGGTTTGTATTTTTTTGCCCTCGTTAAGTTTACGCAGTTCGTAGTTTTCGTAACTCAATGTTATGTCTTTGCTTTGATACCTTGGCGTTAAATAAGTTATGGAACTGTTGTTGCTACTAGGCTTGTAATCAAGTACAGCCATGTTGTGTAGGTCGGTTAAGTATTTTACCACTACATCATTCCGTAAGTTTAATTTGCGTGCAATAGTTTGTTCGTTTACAATTACGTACTCGCCCAATATGCCCGAATAATTGCGTAGTAACCCTTTTATAAAATAATCAAACTCTTTGTTACGTAATTGAAAATCATATAGCGAAGTTTTTTCGTAATTAATATGCACCCGTGCAGGCCTAAAATAAGCATCATTAAACACTAAATAATTATCCCGCTCCAAAAACTTAATGGCAGCATATACCATGCTTGCATTAAGGTTAAAGGTATGGCACATTTCCACTATATTAAATTCGTGGGTAGAGTTTTCGCCACCTTCAATAGCTACTTTGCAATAGCTGCCTAACGCTTGGTATACTCGCCTAATATCGTTAGGATTGGGGTAACTCATTAAATAAAACTCGGTTAAACGTAAGGTATCAGCTTTGTTAAATATAGTAAATGCATAGGCCGTTTGTTCGTTGCGCCCTGCACGCCCAGCTTCCTGAAAATAAGCCTCCAACGATGCCGGCAGGTCGTAGTGCACCACCCAGCGCACATCGGGTTTATTAATACCCATGCCAAAAGCATTAGTACATACCATTAATCGTATTTTATTATGTAGCCAAGCATCTTGCATGTTTGCCCTATCTTGCGCAGTAAGCCCTGCATGATAGTAGCCTGCATTAACTCCTTGTTGCTTTAGTGCTTCGGCTAGTTGTTGGGTTGATTTTCGGTTGCGGACATATATTAAGCCACTGCCTTGTATTTTATTACAGATATTAAGTAAGCGATTAAATTTATCATCCGTTTCAATGGTGTAATAAATTAGATTACTACGGTTAAAACTTTTGCGGAGTACGTTGGGTTGTTTAAATTTTAATTGTTGCTGAATGTCCACAATTACCTCTTGCGTGGCAGTGGCAGTTAAGGCTAACACAGGCACTTGTGGGTGTAGTTGGCGTACACTAGCTATAGTGGTGTAGGCAGGCCTAAAATCATAGCCCCACTGCGATATACAATGGGCTTCGTCAATGGCAAACAAGCACACGTTCATTTGCGCTAAGCGTATAGTAAACAAGTCGCTGCTTAAACGTTCGGGCGATACAAACAAAAATTTAACATTGCCATAAATACAATTATCTAGCGCAATATCAATTTCACGATAGCTAAGTTGGCTAGTTATACTTATGGCTTTAATGCCTACTTTAATTAATTGGTCTACTTGGTCTTTCATTAATGCCACCAGAGGCGATACTACCACACACAAACCCTCCATAGCCAATGCCGGTATTTGGTAACACACTGATTTTCCGCCGCCTGTGGGCAATAGCGCTAAGGTATCATTGCCTTGTAATACACTGTTAATGATATCTTCCTGCAATGATCTAAACTGGTCGTGGCCAAAATACTGCTTTAGTATGTCGTGGATAGATTGCATGCGAGGCGCTGAGAAAATTTAATAACTATTAAATTACATTTTTTAATTTGCGTAACAAATACCAATAACTAATAACTCCCATGGTTATAAAATACACAAACTCGTTGCACCACACTATCTCTAAAGGTTGTTGGTAACGGATAGCGAGCACGTAAGTAAACGATAAGTATAGCACTAGTGTTGATACCTCTATAAGCAAACTTGCCTTAGTATCACCCGTACCCGACACTGCCGACATATACACAAATGCTACTGCAAAAAACAAGGTAGCCAGTAATATTATGTACACACTGGTGTAAGTATCAGTAAGTAAAATTTCGCTTGTGCTAAACAACGATAGTACCTGCGGAACGAACAGTGCCACAAGTGTACATATTACTATTGAGGATAATAAACTAAGCGCCATAATTTTTTGCAAAGCACCAAGTATTTCGTCTTTTTTATTTTGACCAATAAGGTTACTTACAATAGTGCTGGTAACACTACCCATGGCTAGTAGCGCTACCATAGTTATCATATACACGTTGCGTGTGAGATTGGCTATGGCTAAGTTATGCTCGCCCGTTTGTTCAATTATTATAAAAAATAAAAACCAACTAAACATAGATATAAAAAACTGTAACATAAGAGGTAATGATGTATGCACAATGTTCCACATCACCTCTTTACTGGGCAGTTGTGTAGTAAACAAGTTAAATTGTTGGCGTAACGTTTTATTATTGAACGCATACACCACAATAATAACTACCCCAATACCCTCCGAAAGGCTAGTGGCCAAGCCTGAGCCTGCTATACCCATAGCATCAAACCCATAATGCCC
>JAYWFU010000060.1:0-23723 GCA_043778625.1 Bacteroidia bacterium
CTCGAAAAACGAGTGGATAAATACGTTAGTGTGTTACAAAACTTGCCTGTTTTATGGGCTTCTAACAGCTACAAGGGCAAAGTAGAATTACAAGATTTGTTGTTTCCTAACGGAATTGTGTACGACCGTGAAATTAGCAATTATCGAACCTCCTAAATTAATCAAGTAGTACTTGCCATGCGCCTAATAGCAAGCAATACAGCCCACAATGAAAAAAGGACTTTAGATACAAAATACCTAAAGTCCCCTTATGTAGCCCGTAGGGGAGTCGAACCCCTCTTGCCAGAATGAAAATCTGAAGTCCTAACCGATAGACGAACGGGCCATAATTCGTCTGCAATTCAACGACACAAAAGTAGTAAAGGTTTTTAATTATGCAAACCTTTTTTCAAAAAACATTAGTACGCTTTAGCGAACAATACTTTTTGTGCACTTGGCGCACCTGTTAATATACACTTACCAGCCACCTTAGCACCACTCAGTGGTATGCAACGTATGGTAGCTTTAGTTATATCCTTAATTTTATCAGCAGTTTCGGTGGTGCCATCCCAGTGTGCGGCTACAAAACCACCTTTTTCGTTCAATAATTGTTCAAACTCTTCCCAAGTGTTGGCATCGCTAGTTAGGCGTGTTTGGCGCTCAAGAGCAATGTTATAAAGTGAATTTTGTATTTCGGTTAACAAATTATTTACATACGTAGCTATTCCCTCACGTGGCACTGATTTTTTTTCTTTGGTATCTCTACGCGCTAGTTCAACTGTACCATTATCAGCATCGCGTGGGCCAATTGCTATACGCACTGGCACACCTTTAAGTTCGTATTCGGCAAATTTCCAACCTGGTTTTTGAGTATCTCGGTTATCAAATTTAACACTAATACCCAAGGCTTTAAGTTCCTTAACAATATCAGCTACTATTGCACTAATTTTAGCAAGTTCTTCGTCGGTTTTGTATATAGGTACTATCACTACCTGTGTTGGTGCTAGTTTTGGGGGCAATACCAATCCGTTATCATCGCTGTGGCTCATTATTAATGCGCCCATTAATCGTGTACTAACGCCCCAACTTGTGGCGTAAACGAACTCTTGCTTACCTTCTTTGTTGGTAAATTTAACATCGAATGCTTTGGCAAAGTTTTGACCTAAGTAATGTGATGTACCTGCTTGTAAGGCTTTTCCGTCTTGCATTAAAGCTTCAATACAATACGTTTCAACGGCCCCTGCAAAACGTTCGTTGTGAGTTTTAATACCTTTAATAACGGGTATAGCCATATACTCTTCTAAAAACGTAGCGTACACCTCCAACATTTTTTCGGTTTCTTCAATCGCTTCTTTTTGGGTAGCGTGTGCGGTGTGCCCTTCTTGCCAAAGAAATTCGGCGGTACGCAAAAACAAACGTGTGCGCATTTCCCAACGCACTACATTAGCCCATTGGTTAATTAACAAGGGTAAATCTCTATAGGATTGTATCCAACCTTTGTAGGTGTGCCAAATAATAGTTTCAGACGTAGGGCGTACAATTAGTTCTTCCTCCAACTTGGCGGTTTCGTCTACAATAACGCCTTTTCCATTAGGGTCGTTTTTTAATCTATAATGAGTAACCACTGCACATTCCTTAGCAAAACCATCCACGTGGCTGGCTTCTTTACTAAAAAAAGATTTAGGAATAAATAGCGGAAAGTATGCGTTTACGTGCCCAGTTTCTTTAAACATATCATCGAGTACACGTTGCATTTTTTCCCATATTGCATAACCATCAGGTTTAATAACCATGCAGCCACGTACGGCGCTGTTTTCGGCCATTCCAGCCTTGGTTACTACTTCGTTATACCATGCACTATAATCTTTTTCTCGGGTTGCTGTAAAGTTGCTCATTGGTTAGGCATTATTTTAATTTTGATAAGTGGTAATTTAGTTTGGTATAGTAATTGTATTTTTGAATTATAAGTATTAATTTACTTCGATTTCAAAAGTAACAATATTTAACACAGCCTATACTATTTAACCTCTTATAAAACTAAATTGAGATGAAAACTATTACTACCTTATTTGTTACAGCAACCCTATTTGCTATTACAAATGTAAGTGCTCAAGAAAACGACGACATTTATTACAATCCACAGCGCGACGGTAAAGCAGCTGTTCCTGCACCTGTAACTACTCCGCAAAATAGCGAGAGTATTTACACGCCACAAAATGGAAGTACTAACACACCAGCTACAGGTACTAACGCTGATGATTACACGCGCGGTTCGTATTCAAACAATGGTAATACTAATACATCGTATTCAAACACAAACTACAACAGTAAGTTTGATAGAGATGATTATTATGATTATGCCTATGCTACTCGTATTAAGCGTTTCCACAGACCAATAGTAACTTATAGTTATTACGACCCGTTTTATACTAACTCGTTTTGGTATAACTACAATCCATCATTTTATGGTACAAGTATTTATTTAGGTTATAATTTTTGGGGACCTAGTGCTTACAATCCTTATGCGTGGAGCGGTGGCTACAATAGTCCGTCGTACTATGGTTATGGTAATTGCTGGGGCGGAGGCAATAATTATTATAACCCTTATGGATACAATAATTATTGGGGATACAACAACTACAATGGATATAATGGTTGGGGAAATAGCGGTGGATACGGCTACTATGGTAACTATGGTTATAACCACTATGGATACAACAATTACGGCTATAATAGTGGCTACGCTAACGGCTATAACAATGGGTATAATTCAGGGCTAAATAATGGGTATAACACTAATAATTATGGCAATGGAAGTAATTACCAGCCACACTATTTTAATAGTTATGATAATTCGAGTTATGGTAATGCTACCACAGGCCAAGGCCCTAGAGGAGGTGTAGCGCATGGAGGGGGAAAAATAGCAACGGTTCCGCATAATTTTCAACAAGCAATGTTGGACGGTATTAAGGCAGAGAACATTCATACCACAACTGGAGTAACGCCTCGTGGACAAAATAATACTCAGATTCAAAGTGTGCCTCGCCCACGCAATGGTGTGCAAGACCCCGTAATTAATAATACGCCTCGTGCTACTACTATTAATGCTGAGCAAGTACAGCCTCGTGGAGGTAATCAAATACCTCGTGGTCAAGAACAACAACCTCGTGAGCAATCGCAACCACGTTACGAACAACCTAGATACGAACAGCAACAGCCTCGTAGCGGTAATGAAACACCTCGTAACCAACAGCAACAACCTCTTGAGCAAACACAGCCTCGTTACGAGCAACCTAGATACGAACAGCAACAGCCTCGCGAAGGAAATCAAACACCTCGTAACCAACAGCAACAACCTCTTGAGCAAGCGCAACCTCGTTACGAGCAACCCCGTGAACAAGCGCAACCTCGCTACCAGCAACAGGAACAACAGCCAAGATATGAGCAGCCGCGCCAACAACCAAGAGCTGAGCAAGCACAACCTCGCTTTGAACAACCTCGCCAGCAAACTGAACCTAGGTACTCGCAGCCTAGTATGCCTAGCCAACGTAGCGAAAGCCATTCAGCGCCAAGCGCACCAAGTCATTCGGGCGGAAGACCTCGTGGATAGAATCGTCTCTTAAATTATTACCTCAAAGGCTCTTTCACTATTAGTTAACTGTGTTAAAGAGCCTTTGCTATATTCACACCATTCATTTTAATTTAAAAACAATTGTTATGAAAACTTATATACTTGCCGTATCACTAGCAATTACTGGTATTGCACAAGCACAAACTTATTCGGACGCATTGCGTTATAGTAACTTACAATATAGTGGCTCAGCACGTTTTAGTGCTATGGGAAGTAGTATGGGCGCACTAGGCGCTGACCTTAGCGCAGTGAGCGTAAACCCTGCTGGGGCAGCATTTTACCGTAAGGACGAAGTAGTACTTAGTACAGGCTTAAACTTTAATAACACATCGAGTAATTATAATAATACGATTACTAAAGATAGTAGAGTTAATTTTAATTTGAATCAATTAGGCTATGTAAGTGCTAACTTACTAACCGATACGGCTAATAAATGGAAAGGTTTTAGTCTAGGATTTAATTATAATCGTAATAATAATTTTTATAAAAACACTAGTATTGGAGGGCTAAGTAGCGGTAGCAGTATTGCTGATGAATTTGCAATGAAAGCGCAAGGTACTGCGCCCACCCAGTTAGACCCTTACACCACTTTGTTAGCTTGGAATACGTATTTGATTGATGCTGTGCCTACTAGTTCAGGAACTTATTTTGCAAACAAACCCGTAAAAGGTATTAACCAAGAAAAATACATAAACGCCACAGGTGCAATGAGCGAGTTTAATGGTTTTGTAGCGGGCAATTATGATAATAAATTATTTGTAGGTGCTTCGGTAGGTGCGCAGTATATTAATTATACGGAAAAATTAACCTACTATGAAAGTAAAAAATCAACTGACACCACATCTGTAATTAAAAACGTGGCTTACACCGAAAACCTTAATACACAAGGCAAGGGTTGGTTTTTGAATATAGGAGCTATCTACCGCCCTACTTCGTTTGTTCGCTTAGGGGCATCATTACGCACCCCTACTTATTTTAATTTAAAAGATACGTACAGTACATCAATGACGACTAATTTTACCAAAAAATTTACTAATGCACCCGACACTTCAATTACTGCTAATAGCAATGAGGGTAAGTTTGATTACACGCTAACATCTCCAGTGCATGCCACAGCAAGTGTAGGCTTCGTAATTGGAAAATTAGGATTGTTAAATATTGATTACGAATTAATTAATTATAAAAAAGCACACTTTGCACCAAGTAAAAGCTTCTCAACTACTAATACTGAAATTACAGCACAAGGTACAACAACACAAAACCTACGTGTAGGGGCTGAAGCACGATTAGATAAAAAGTTTTCGTTGCGAGGAGGAGTTGGAATATACGGCGAAGCATTTAAACAAAACTTAAATTTAAGCAAATATCGTATGAGTTATAGTGGAGGCATTGGCTACCGCACTGGGCGCTATATTATTGATGCTGCTGTAATATACGCTACTACGCAACAAAACTATTATTTATACTCGCCAACTTTGGTTAATGCAAGCCAAATAACTACTAGTAATGTTAATGCTGTGCTTACATTAGGCTTAAGATTTTAAAATTAAACAATAACAATAATTAAAACACCTCCAAGCTCTAACTGTTTTAAATTCATAGCACAGTTAGCGTTTTATTTACAAGCTAGATTTTGGCAATTGTTTTAATAAGATTAATGCGTAATAAAAACTACAACAATTGTTTAATAATACTTTCGATGCTTAATCCGTCGGCTTCGGCTTTGTAGTTTTTAACCATACGATGACGCAATACGTTGGTAGCAATGGCTTTTACGTCCTCAATATCGGGGGAGTATTTACCATTAAGTACCGCATGGCACTTAGCCCCCAATATTAAGTACTGTGAGGCACGTGGCCCTGCGCCCCACGATATATAATCTTTAACCACGGCAGGCGCAAGTTCGCCATTAGGGCGTGTTTTGTTTACTAGGGTTACTGCATACTCAAGTACATTATCCGTTACGGGTACACGGCGCACTAAGTCCTGAAACTCAATAATTTCGGTAGCTGTAAGTACATTTTGTAATTGTACGGAGGTGTTTTGCGTAGTGTTTTTTGCAATTTTTAATTCGTCTTGCAACGATGGATAATCTAAAAATAGGCTAAACATAAAACGGTCTAACTGTGCTTCGGGCAAGGGATAGGTACCCTCTTGTTCAATAGGGTTTTGTGTAGCTATTACAAAAAATGGAGCGTCTAGTTTGTATTGTTTACCAGCTGCGGTTATTTGTTTTTCTTGCATTGCTTCTAGTAATGCAGCTTGTGTTTTGGGTGGCGTACGGTTTATTTCATCGGCCAATATTACATTACTAAATACGGGACCTTGTATAAATTTAAACTGGCGTGTTTCGTCCAATATTTCGGAGCCAATAATATCGCTTGGCATAAGGTCAGGGGTAAACTGTATGCGGTTAAATTTTAAACCCAGTGTTTGTGCAATAGTGTTTACCAATAATGTTTTGGCTAAGCCCGGCACGCCTACCAATAGGCAATGTCCGCCACTGAATATGGATATTATTACATCTTTTACAATGTGTTCTTGTCCGTATATTACTTTACTTATTTCAGTAGTTAAAGCCGTATATTTTTGGTTAAATGCTTTTACAGCTTCTACGTCGTTGGTGTATGTGGTCATATCAAAAAAATTATTTAGTAGTTAAATTGTATTTAAAAGTACAATCGGTATAAGGCGCATTTACTTTAATATACAGAGTTTGTTTTTTCTTTTTAATCCAATTTAACAACAAGGTTTGTTGCTTAGTTGATATTGCTTGGTTTTGAAGGCGTTGGTAATCATCTTTTAGGTTTACACGGTGTGGCTCGGAGCGGGTAAGTAATTTAATAATTCGGTACGATTTTTTTCCATCGGCTGTAGTGTAAGGTATAGGCTTAGTGTACTCGCCAACTTTTAATTTATCTACTGCATAAAATGTTTGTTGGTCGAGGTCGGTGTTTTCAAACTTGGTAGTACCCGTTTGCATATTGGTTAATTTTCCACCACTGTATTTGGTTTCTTTTTCGGTAGTAAATTTAACCACCGCAGCATCAAATTTCAAGGAGTCTTTTTGCAATAAATTATATACCGAATCCATTTTAGTATACGCCACCGCAATATCTTCGCCCGATGTTTTTGCACTAATTAATATATGGCGCACATTTATTTGCTCGCCTCTACGTTCAATTAATTGTATAATATGGAAACCAAACTGTGTTTCCACAATAGTAGAAACTTCTTTGCCTTTAAGTGCAAATGCTGTTGCTTCAAATTCGGGTACTAATTGCCCACGCCCCATAAAACCTAAGTCGCCCGCTAGTTTTGCGCTACCAGGGTCTTCGCTGTAAGCTACTGCCAATGCGCCAAAATCTTCGCCTGCGTTTACACGATCGCGTAGTTTATTTAATTTTTCTTTCACGGCTAGTTTTTCGTTAGCACTTACTTCGGGCTGCATAACTATGTGTGCCAATTCAATTTCCGAATTAATAAATGGTAAACTATCTGTGGGTATTGTGTTGTAGTATTTGCGTACCTCAGCAGGCGTTACAGTTACGTTGCTTGCAATTTTACTTTGCACGTTTTGTGCTAATAATGTTTCGCGTACGTTGTCTCTGAAGTCATCTTTAATTTTATCAACCGATTTGCCATAAAATTTTTCTAACTCCGCCTCTGAACCAAATTGCTGTGTGTAGTAGCGTATGCGTCGGTCGAGCTCCGCCTCAATTTGCTTGTCGTTAATATCCACACTATCCAACTGTCCTTGAGTAAACAACATTTTTTGAAACAATAGTTCCTCTAATACTTCGCACTCGCTTTTAACAATACTTTGCGCTTTTAGTTGTTCGGTTTGAAACTTAACCTGCGACAGCAACACGGGGTTATTGCCCACAACGGCAACTACTTTGTCTACCACGTTTGTTTGCGCAAAAGTAGTTGTTATGCTCACTATGTATAGTAGTGTAATTAATGGGGTACGTATCATTTATTTAGTAGATATTATTATAGCCTCTTTGTTTTTAATTCCTTCGGTATATATTGTTTTTTCGGCACGTTGTATAAGTGCTAATTTACGAGTATTGAGCAGTATTTGCTTAATATTTTCGGTTTCAAATGATAACGGCGAAATGCTATTATTTATTTTAAAGCCGATAATATTTGCAAAATAGCTATTAGCGCTATCACGTAGTTCCACACTACGATTGTTTTGTATGTATTGCTCTTGATTATAGGTTTTAATGGGTATTTCTTTCAGTAAATCGTCAAACAAAAGCCATGTGCCATTATCAAAATAATAATTATCGGCATACTGTACGCATATTGCTTTTAGTTTTTCAAGATCTTTAGTTTCGTTGCTGCGGTATAGTTGTTTTATTTCAGATAGCTTAGGGCATTTATTACTCACACGTATGTAATTTACCTTAATAATATTGTCTTTTAGTTCAAAGTTTTGTTCGTGTGCGGTGTAGTATTCTTCTATTTCTTTGGGGCTAACTATGGTGTCTAACTGTTGTTTAATAAGGGCTTGCTGGTAAGCATACACAATTAACGAGTTTTTATAATTCTCTATTTGTTCATCTACATTAAGTTCATCGCTTGATAAATTTTTAATTGCTTTTTGCACAATTAATTGCTCACGTACCCACGACTCCACGTACTGTTTTACAAACTCTATGCTATCCTTTCCCTTAATATTATTAGGCAATACTGCAGCCAGTTCAGTTAGTGTTAGGTTATTATTAGCTACCGTAGCTAATAGTTGTGCATTGTTGTTATTAAAATACGAACAGCCCATAATAGCAACCATAAATCCTGTAGCCAATAACTTTAGTAAGCTTTTAGCAATAGTAGTGGTGTTAGCTATGTTGGTTTTAAAAATCAAACTTAAATTTGTATGAGTTATGGTTTTAGTTATTACATTATTTATACTATGCAATTTTACAATATATAATTCATTATTTAGTGCATTAAATTACTATAACCTCAGCAGATTTTATCCAACCTATGTTGCCGTTGTTTACTTGTATATTAAGCCATGTGTCCACTTGTTGTAGTATAATTATTTTACAACCCTCGTGCAAGGTAAATAATTCGGTACTTTGGTCGGTTGGCCCGCTTTTTACGTGTAATGTTGGCGTTGTTACAATGGCATTGCTTACATTAGTTAAGCGTGCGTAGTTGGCGTTAGCGCAGGCTATGCTTAGTAGCAACACTAGCGTGCAACCTACCATAGCTATTAATGCGTAGGAGGTGCGCTCCACTATCAAAAACCTATACAGTATAATTGCAAATAACAGTACATTTAGCACTATAACTATTGCCCAAGTGGTAGCGCTTAGTGCATTACTCACAGCATTGGCCCACTTGGTAATTACAAATGGTTCGGAGGTATCTACTTTGTCAATTAAGCGTTTGTTACAAAACTGCAAATTAATTTTTGCCTCAGCATTATTGGGGTTTAGCTTTAATGCTTTTTCGTAATACCCTATTGCGTGCCCCACATCATTTAGTTTAAAATAACAATTTGCAATATTATAATACAAATTATCGTTAGCGGTGGTGGAGCTTGCCATGCTTTGATACTGAGCAAGTGCGGCAGTGTAATTTTTGTTAGTGTATAGTTTAAAAGCATCGGTTGCGGCGGGCGTAGCGGCAGTGCCAGCTAGTGTAGTTATACATAATAAACTAACCACAACTAGTGTATTGTTTATTGTTTTCATGGGGTTTATAATTATTGTGTTTACGTTTTTTGTTTAGACAAACCTCAAACCGCCCGCTGCATTAACTACAGAGGGCGGTTTGAGGTATTATTAGCTAGTATAATTATAGCTTAGCTTTTACTTCCACTATTTCAAATGCCTCAATAATATCATCTACTTTAATGTCGTTAAACTTATCAATATTCAAGCCACACTCATAACCTTTGGTTACTTCTTTTACATCGTCTTTCAATCGTTTTAATGATCCTAGTTCGCCGGTGTACACCACAATACCATCGCGTATTACACGTACTTTATTTTTTCTATCCACCTTACCGTCCAGTACAATACAGCCTGCAATATTACCTACTTTGGTAATGTTAAATACCTCACGTATTTGTACGTTAGCCACAATTTTTTCTTCAAATTGTGGTGCCAACATTCCCTCCATTGCCGCTTTAATTTCGTCAATTGCCGCGTAAATAATCGAGTAGGTTTTAATTTGAATCTGTTCGGTTTCGGCTAGCTTACGTGCATTAACTGATGGACGTACGTTAAACGCAACAATAATTGCGTCCGACGCCGATGCCAATAATACATCGCTTTCGCTTACTGCACCCACAGCTTTAGTTACAATATTTATTGCAATGCGCTCAGTTGATAATTTTAATAACGAATCAGTTAATGCCTCTACCGAACCATCTACGTCACCTTTAATAATTATGTTTAATTGTTTAAAGTCGCCAATAGCCAATCGTCGTCCAATTTCGTCTAATGTAATATGTTTTTGAGTACGATAACCTTGTTCACGTAGTATTTGTAGGCGTTTCACGGCTATTTCGCGCGCTTCGCGCTCGTCGTTCATTACCTTAAAGGTATCTCCCGCTTGTGGCGAACCTGATAACCCTAGTACTTCTACTGGTATTGATGGCCCTGCCGATTTAATGGTGTGCCCACGTTCGTCAGTTAATGCTTTTACACGTCCGCTAAACGAACCTGCTAGTAATATATCTCCTACTTTCATTGTGCCCGCTTGTACTAACATACGGGCCACAAAGCCTTTTCCTTTATCTAACGTAGATTCAATTACAGTACCCATAGCATTTTTGTTAGGGTTGGCTTTTAAATCTAATAATTCAGCCTCTAACAACACTTTTTCTAATAATAAATCGATGTTTAAACCTTTCTTGGCCGAAATTTCTTGACTTTGGTATTTACCTCCCCAATCTTCTACCAATATGTTCATACCTGCTAACTCTTCTTTGAGTTTTTCGGCATTAGCACCTGGCTTATCCATTTTATTAAATGCAAATATAATAGGTACTCCCGCCGCTTGTGCGTGGTTAATAGCCTCTTTAGTTTGAGGCATCACTCTATCATCGGCCGCTATTACAATAATTACAATATCGGTAACCTTAGCACCACGTGCACGCATGGCGGTAAACGCTTCGTGACCCGGTGTATCCAAAAAGGTAATGTCCTTACCGTTTTTCAACTCTACGTTGTACGCCCCAATATGCTGGGTTATACCTCCTGCTTCGCCCGCTATTACGTTGGCCGAACGAATATAATCCAGTAATGATGTTTTACCATGATCTACGTGACCCATTACAGTTACAATAGGCGCACGGAATATTAAGTCCTCAGGAGTGTCTTCTACAAAGTTAACATCTACCGCTTCCTCAGCACTTACAAACTCTACCGTAAAGTTAAATTCGCTGGCCACTAATTGAATAGTTTCAGCATCTAAACGCTGATTAATTGATATAAATAAACCAATGCTCATACAAGCACCAATAATTTTATTTACTGGTACGTCCATCATTTTTGCTAACTCGTTAGCGGGTATAAATTCTGTAATTTTTAAAATTTTACTTTGTAAGTCAGCCTCTTCAGCTTCGTCGGCTATTCGCTCACGTACTCCCGCACGTTTTTCGCGTCGGTATTTACTAGCCGATGATTTACCCGCACCACTTAATCGGGCTAGGGTTTCTTTAATTTGACGCTGTATTTCCTCGTCAGTTACCTCAGGTTTTGGAGTACCTGGTGCTGGCTTAGCTCTGTTATTATCAGGATATTGCTTACGAGGGCGGTCTTTATTTAATGCGTTTTGCGGTAGCGGACGCCCTACACCACTTACGGTATTAGGGTTAGGCGTACCTTGGTTAGTTTTGTCGTTAGCGTTTATTGGTTTTTTAATACGCTTGCGTTTCTTTTTATCCGCAAAACTGTTAGAGTTAGGGTGCTCCGTTTTTTTCTTTTCTTCTTTAACAGGAAGTTCTATTTTACCTAAAATTTTAGGACCATCTAACTTGGTGTAAGTGGTTTCCATAAAATCCTCTTTCTTAGGCTCTGCCACAGGTTTTGCCTCTACTACTGGCGGCGCCACTACTACTGTAGCTACGGGTTTAGCCTCCCCTCTTTTAGGCACTACAATTTCGGGTTTTGTGCCTTTTTTAGTTGTGCCCTCTTTTTTAGCAGGGGCTACTTTTTTAGCAACAACTTTAGGTTTTTCGTTTGCTTTTTTGTCAGTTTTTTCTACCTCCTTCTCCGCTTTAGTTTTTTTGTCAGGCTTTGTTTTTAAGTTCATTGCCGACAAATCAATTTTGCCCAATACCGTTGGCCCTTGTTGCCCCTCTACTTTAGGAGTAGGATTCTCGTTAGGAATCATTTGAGGCGCGGCATTTTTACTAACAGGCTTGCTTATGTTGGCATCCTTAATAAACACCTCTCTTTCTCTTTCTTCCTCACGTTCAGCCGCCTTAGGGGTAACTTTTGGCACTATTGGTTCAGCGGCTTTTTCTTGCGCTTCAATTTTATTAGTTTGCAATATTCGTTTTTGCTCTACCACAAATTTATCGTTAGCAAACTCTCTTAACAGCACGTGGTATGCCTCCACTCCAATTTTAGAATTAGCGTTAATATCCGTATGATTATTTTTGGCAAGCACTTCCTTGATGTGGTCTAAACCTACACCTAATTCTCTAACTACTTGCGATATTCTAAATGCTTCTTGTTCTGGCATGTGTGCGTGTTATAAGTTGTTGTTTTATTCAGTTATACTGGGTATGCAACAACTTGTGGTTTTAACTCAATGCTGTTGCACTATTTGCTTGTGTTGTATCATTAGTCAAGCAACTAATTGTGTAGCGCTTTCAAGGCGCTTATTCAAACTCTGCTTTAAGTATAGCCATTACATCTTTAATGGTTTCTACTTCAAGGTCGGTACGCTTTTCCAAATCTTCTACGGTAAGTTCTAATACACTTTGTGCCGTATCGCAACCTACACGTTTAAGTTCGTCAATAATCCAAGCTTCAATTTCGTCAGAAAAATCTTCCAAGTTTACATCCTCTACCTCCGTATCGGTATCACGGTACACATCTAATTCATAGCCAGATAATCTACCTGCTAATTTAATGTTGTGCCCACCTTTACCAATAGCTAATGATACTTGGTCAGGCTTTAAGTATACCTCTGCGCGTTTACGGTTTTCGTCAATTTTTACATCCAATACTTTAGCAGGGCTTAATGCACGGCTAATAAATAGCTGTAAGTTGGTGGTGTAGTTAATTACGTCAATGTTTTCGTTGCGCAACTCACGTACAATACCGTGTATGCGTGAGCCTTTAACACCTACACAAGCCCCTACAGGGTCAATGCGGTCGTCGTACGATTCTACGGCTATTTTAGCACGTTCGCCAGGTTCGCGTACAATTTTTTTAATGGTAATAATTCCGTCAAATATTTCGGGAACTTCTTGTTCAAATAATTTTTCTAAAAATAATGGTGAGGTACGCGATAGTATAATTAGTGGCGTAGTGTTTTTAAGTTCAACACGTGCTATTACGGCTTTAAGCATATCGCCTTTTTTATAAAAATCAGCACCTATTTGCTCGTTTTTAGGTAATATTAATTCGTTGCCCTCGTTATCTAGTATTAAAATTTCGCGTTTCCATACTTGGTGTACTTCGCCTGTAACAATTTCGCCAATACGTTCTTTGTAACGTGCAAATATCCCTTCTTTTTCTAGCTCAGCAATTTTGGCTACTAAATTTTGGCGGATAGAAAGTACTGCTCTACGCCCAAATGAATCTAGTTTTATTTCGTCCGAAAACATTTCGCCAATTTCAAAATCGGGTTCCACCTTACGCACATCGCTCAGGCTAATGTGGCGGTTATCATCAAAATCAAAACTATCCTCAGCAAACTCGTTGTCTACCACTTCGCGTTCGCGCCATATTTCTAAGTCGCCTTTATCGGTATTTACAATAATACTGTAGTTATCGTCAGCACCATATTTGCGTACAATCATACTACGAAAAACTTCCTCAAGGATGCTTGTCATAGTGGCACGGTCAATGTTTTTAAATTCTTTAAATTCCGAGAACGATTCTATTAATCCTGCGTGTTCCATTTGCATTGTGTAATTATTATTTTTTAATTTATATACTTATTTGAATGATAGTGTGCGTGTTGCTTTTTTAATGCTGTTGAGCGCAAATGTGTGGTTGCGGGTAACTAATTGTTTCGATTTTTTGCCCTCTATTTTTTCTTTAGTTGTACTTGTAATTTCAAATGAATTGCTGGCTACATCTACACTTACTAGGTTACCTGTTATTACTAGGTCGTCGAGGGTAAGTATTTCCATTTCTTTAGCAATGGCTTTGGTTATTTGGCGTACATCTTTAATAGGTTCGTCTGCCCCGGGCGACATTACATTTAACTCAAACTCGTCTATTGCCTCGCCGTAATGAGTTTTTATGGTTTCGGTTAGTGCTATGCAACTATCAATAGTTAAGCCCGCTTCGCTATCAATTTCAATATTTATTACTTTGTTTTTTTTAACTTCAATAGTTACCAAAAAACAATGTACGCTGGGCAAAAATGCGTTAGATAATTCTTCTATTTTTTCTTTTGTAATCATAGTGTGTTTTAAAATGAAAGAGGGGAAACATTACTTTCCCCTCTTATTCCATTACATTACAAATGTAGTTTTTTTTTGAATACTAGCAAATTTTAAATTTAGTGAGTTTTTACTGTTAATTATTTACCCAAATATATTAAATCAAAACGGTTACGATCGTATAGAGAGCCAGCCGCTGGGGCATCCATTGTTTGCAATCCAATAACAGAGGTTAGTCTCAAGGTAATTACATCTCCCGCATTAGCGTTTATGGTGTATACATCGGTAACGTTTAGGTATCTGTTTGCCTCACAATACTGATAAGTTTCGTCGTTTGAAAACACAACACCATTGATAAGAATAGCAATATAATACGAATACTCTGCTGTAATAGGTACGTTTAAAAATGATTTAAAGTTAATTAAATAAAAGCCTGTGTAGGGTGTTGTAACAGTAGGAAAATTCATAATTATAGGCACTCCGTTAGGAAACGATTGTGCTGCCTGTAACCTATAACTTTGGCGGTAGCCTCCTGAGGGCGTTTGCCAGTTAGCCTTACCAGTAGCATCGCTAGTTAATACTTTACCCACTCCTTGAGTGCCGTCTGTTATTTTAATAGCGCCGTTTACTTCCAGTTTTTCGGTGGGGGCGTCGGTTCCAATACCTACCCTTCCGTTTTCCATAATGTGTATACCTCCCAAAGTAGCACTGTGCGGCACTATTGATAACCCTCCTGTTGCTACAGTAGCGTTGCCACCATCGTTGCTAAATACGATACTTTGCATAATATTACCATTGTTAGCAGGATTATAAGAGCCTGCACCAACTTCATTGTGACTTAAATATTTAATGCCATTAGTTATTGCGAAATTACCATTAGGAGCACTAGCGGTGGAGTTTACATGTAATGGCGCAATAGGGTTAGTAGTTCCGATACCTACATTACCGTTTTGGTCTATCCTAACTCTATTTTGAATACTAGTGCTTCCGTTTGTTGTAGTGTTAAAATCAATAGCTGATCCATTATTAGTTAAAGTCCAGTTTTCGGTTGCCATGCCTGATATTTCAACTCCACCATTCCAGCCATTAGTATAAATACTTCCGTTATATCCACCCATAGCTACACCACCCAACGTTTGGTTTAATAAAATTGCAGCACCTGAGTTAGAGCGTTGCGCAAGAAAATGGTTACGATGAGTTAATATATTATTATCACTTGTTAGACGGACGCCCCACTCTTCACTAGTCGTAACCTGTAATTTAGCTGTTGGTGTAGCGGTATTAATCCCCACATTACCCATACTATCTACAATCATTTTTTCGGTATTATTGGTTCTAAAGCGTAACGATTTATTATCAGTTGTGCCAAGGAAGTTAGTGTTAGGGTTAGTGCCACTGTTCCCTAACAAACTCCAGGATACATTGTTAAGTGTACTACCTAATGTGCTACCATTTTGCCATTGTGGTGCTAGCAATGCGCCTTGGCTTACTAGTATATCGCCGTTAGTGCCCGCTATGCCATTAGGCATTAGGGCAAGGTCAAACTTTAGGTTACCTGCTACATCAAGGTGTTGTGTAGGTACGGCTTGGTTTATCCCTACAAAACCTGTGGTGTTAGCTATGGTTATTTTTTCTTGATTGTTGGCTACAATGTGTAAGTCGCGTGCGTTAAGCGTGCCTAGTTTGTTACCCACTGGGGCATTGTTACCTTTAAGTAACCATGCTTGTGCAGCTATGCTATCAGTTATTGTTTTTGTAATATTTTGCCCACCAATGTATAGGCTATCCATGTTACTAAAGCCACCGTTAAATGTGCTGGAGTTAATGGTATTAGTTTGTATAAAATTAGCTTTGGTGCTATCTACCGCAAGGTTATTAATGTTAGCATAGTTGGTTATACTACTATCAATTATTGCATTGTTAATGTTAGCAAGATTGGTGTTGCTAATACCTATGTTGGCTACGTTGGTAATGCTGGTGTCAATGTTAGCAATATTAATATTTGCTTGGTTAATGGTAGCTACGTTGGTAATGCTGGTGTCTACTTTTAATAAATTAATGGTGGCATTATTAATTATGGCTACATTAGTGATGCTGGTATCTACGGTTAATATATTTATTATGGCGTTGTTAATAGTGGTATAGTTAAACAACGAAGTATCGCCTTTTAATATATTAATAATAGTAGTAGCGTTACTGTTTAAATACTGCTTAATAGCTTTGTTTATTAGGGCGGTATCAAGTGATTTTTGGCACAGGCTTTTCCATGCCGTACCGTTGTAAAAATGATAGCAGGCACTGTCTGTATTGTATACTAGCAATGACGCCTCTGTTGTGGTAGGCGCAATTGCGTTCATTTGCACCGTATTCATGCGTGGGGCTATAAAGCCTTTATCAGTTGCTTTTAATTCCAATATAGCTTTGCTATTAGGTGTTGTGGTACCTATACCCACGTTGTTTTGGGCGCGCGCACTTAAAAATACTGTTAGTAACACTAGGGTTAATGCGCTTTTGATGAGTTGTAATTGTAGTTTCATAGTTAATGCTTTTTTATTGCGCTAATATACTAAAATTACTGTAATAGCGTAAGTGCCACCCCACCCTGCGGGCACCCCTCCATTAAATGGAGGGGATTACTTAGCGTGAGTGTGTAAGTGTGAGTATAGGGTAGTACATTCATTAAGAGTTAATTGTTGGTGGTATAAATTCACCTCCTTTGCAAAAGGTTTGTTATGCTTTGTTAGCAAAAGGTTATTGTTTGCACACAACAACGCCCTACTTAACAGTATGTTAGTAGGGCGTTGTTGCGTATACTATTTAATTACGTATTTATTATTCGTGTTCGTGGCCATTAGGGCCATGTGCATGCCCGTGTTCAATTTCTTCAGTTGATGCGTCGCGTACCTCTATTACATTGCCCGTAAAGTGTAATTCTTGCCCTGCTAATGGGTGGTTAAAATCCATTTTAACAAACTCATCAGTTACCTCTAGTACACGTCCTGTAAGGTGGTTACCATCGTTATCAGTCATTGGTAATACATTATCAACGGCTAACATTTCAGTATCAATTTTACCATCTTCGCCTTTAAATATGTCTAAAGGTAACATGGCTATGTTTTCAACATCATGTGCACCATAGGCATCAATTGCATCAATTGTAAAATCAAAACTATCACCTATTTTTTTGCTCAATAAGTTAGTTTCAAACGTAGGAATCATACTCCCTGTGCCAAACAACCACTGTAAAGGGCGAGTTTCGTCGGCTGTTTCTACTAATTCTTTTTGTGCGCCAGCTGGTGCTGCTTTAAGTGTGTAAGTAACACTTACTACTTTGTTGTTTTCAATCATTGGTGTGTTTATTTGGGGGTTAAAATTAATTGTTTTGTACTGAGTAATCACCAAGACTATATTGCGCCACTTTACCATTAACGTTGGCGTAAGCGCCTATCATAGTATTGGTTATTACACTATTATTTATAGTGGTATTGTGCTGTATAATACTATTGCTAATTATAGTATTGTTAAGTGTGCAATTAGCCCCAATAGATACATGTGGCCCCACCACACAATTAGTAAGTACTACGCCACTGGCTATATAACAGGGGCTAATTATGGTAGCGTTGTTTAGTTGTACATTATTGGCTACTAATTTTTCAGTATCTTTTTTAAATTCTAACATACGTTGGTTGGTATACACGGTGGCATCTTTGTTACCGCAATCAAGCCATTCGGTTACTTCGCCAGGTACAAATTTAACTCCTTTTTGGCGCATGTTTTCTAATGCGTTGGTAAGTTGGTACTCGCCCTTTTCGCTTATTTTATTATCAATTAAATACTGTAATTCGTTATTCAAATACACCCCGTCTTTAAAATAATAAATACCAATAATTGCTAAATTACTTACGGGCACAATTGGTTTTTCAACAAAATCGGTAATTATACCTGCATCATTTAATTTAACTACTCCAAACTGCGAAGGGTCTTCGATGCTTTGTACCCATATAACCCCTTCGTGGTTGGTATCCATTACAAAATCAGCTTTAAACAAAGTATCAGCAAAGGCTACTACGGTTTTACCCGTTAATAATTGCTTAGCACATAATATAGCATGCGCTGTACCTAGGGCTTCCTCCTGATAAAAAATATGGCCTACAGCACCTTGACGCTCCGCTACTTTAATAAGTAATGCTTCGGTTTCGGCACCAAAGTTCGGCCCAATTACAAAACCAATGTTTTGCACTTTTTGCCCACACACTTTAGTAATATCTTCTACTAAACGTTCTACTATGGGCTTGCCCGCCACAGGTATAAGTGGCTTAGCTATGGTTAAGGTATGGGGGCGCATGCGTTTGCCCATGCCTGCCATTGGTATAATTATGTTCATTATAATTTAAAAATTTAAAGTGCGAATGTATGATTTTAGCTATTTAAAAACAAATACGTATTTTTTTATAGTGGTAGTGTAGCTTGAGTTGTTAAAAAATTAAACCTGTTGTTAACTGTAAGTATGTATAATTGCAGTAATTTTGTTCTTCGTTAAACTTAACTACACCATTTTTATAATATCTATGACTATATACGAAATTGAACAAGAAATAATAGAGGAGTTTGCTTTGTTTGACGATTGGATGCAACGCTACGAATATATTATTGACCTTGGAAAAAACCTACCATTAATAGCTCCCGAATTTAAAACGGAAGATTACCTTATTAAAGGCTGCCAAAGCCAACTGTGGTTGCATGCCAGCAAACAAAATGAGGTATTGTATTTTACTGCTGACAGCGACGCCATAATTACTAAGGGTTTAGTAGCACTAATGGTGCGTGTTATGAGCGGGCAAACTCCTACTGATATAGTAACCGCTCCGCTTAATTTTATTACTCAAATAGGATTAACCGAGCATCTATCGCCTACACGTGCTAATGGTTTGCTGGCTATGGTTAAGCAAATAAAACTGTACGCACAGGCAAGCGTGTAGTTGCAAACTATAATTTTTTAACTTTGGCAATAATTATAGTTAAACACCTATAATTAGGTTGGTAATTTTAACTAGCGCCAAAACAAGCATTCTTACAATTGTTACATCACATTACTATTATTTTAATATAAAAACGTATGTCATTTTCACATCTTAAAAATCGCTCCCCTTATCCTTTCGAAACAATTGCTACGGCTATAGCCTTTTCGCCACGATGCAAGCAAATGCTAAGCGAAGCAAAGTTTTTTAAAACTATGTTTAATTGCAAATTAGTACTAATACATATTGGCGAAAAAACAATTGAAAAAGAAACGCAACTAGCTGAATATTGCACTGCTATTGGCTTGCCACATAATTCGTTTACTATGCTATGGAAAACTGGCGATGTAGTAGAGCAAATAATGGCTACCTGCAAAGACCAAGCGGTAGATTTGTTATTGATGGGAGCAATGAAAAAAGAAAACATGATGCAGTTTTACATTGGTTCTATTGCTCGTAAGCTGTGCCGTAAGGCCAAATGCTCGGTACTGCTAATTACTGCGCCTGAAGAAACACCCGTTTTTTTCAAGAAAATTGTAGTTAACCACGACGATACTCCTAAAACAAAACATACGCTTGACACGGCAATATATTTTGCACAACACCAACTTAAAACTGATTTATACTTGGTAAATGAGGTGCACCATCCAGCACTAGCATTAAGCATGGCCGATGGCAACACCGTACCCGAAGCTAAGCAAATAAAACAAGAACTATTGGGCGAAGATATTGCAGAACTTAAAGAACTGTGCGACAAACACTCGTGCGAAACTATACGTATGGCATCGCGTACTGTTAATGGAAAGCCAGGCTTTGCTATTGCTAACTTTGCACGTGTTAAAAAAGCGGATTTACTAGTGCTTAATTCGCCTGATAAAAAACTAGGATTGCTAGACCGTATATTTACCCACGATATAGAACACGTACTGGCCGACTTGCCCTGCAACTTGCTAATAGTACACTCGCGTACCCATAATTAATAAAGTAGGTAGTTATATGAAGCACAACGACATTATATTTTTTCTTACTGCTATTAGCTTAATGCTATTGCTGTCGCGTGTGTTTTCGGAGGCGTGTCGCAAAATAAAATTCCCTATGGTTATGGGCGAATTAATTGTAGGCATACTGTTAGGGCCAACTATTTTGGGCAAAATAGCTCCTGCGGTTTCGTACCATCTGTTTCCGTTGCAAGGCCCTATAAGCGTGGCTATGCAAGGCATTAGCACCATATCAGTAGTTATGTTACTATTTGTAGCAGGCATGGAGGTACAATTACCCATGGTACTAAAGCAAGGCAAAGTAGCCATAACCACAGGGCTTATGGGCATGATTATACCCTTTGCATTAGGTTTTGGTATTACTTGGTATTTTCCTGAGTTGTTTCATTACAACGACGAAAAACATCACTTACTACTTGCCTTATTTATGGGTACTGCCATGAGCATCTCTGCATTGCCAGTAATAGCACGTATTTTAATGGATTTAAACTTATTCAAAACTAATATAGGTATGATAATTATTGCCAGCGCAATGTTTAACGATTTAATAGGCTGGCTAATATTTTCGGTAATATTAGGGCTTATGGGGCAAGGAGGGCATAGCATTAACATTGGCTATACTATAAGTTTAGTTATTGGTTTTGGATTATTTATGCTCACCATTGGCAAAAAAATTATTGACAGAATGTTGCCTTGGATGCAAAACAAATTATCGTGGCCGGGCGGAGTGCTTGCTTTTTGCCTAGGTACGTGTTTTATGGCAGGTGCATTTACTGAGTTTATAGGTGTACACGCCATACTGGGTGCGTTTATTATGGGTATTGCCTTTGGCGATAGTGTACATTTAAAAGAACAAGCCCGCGAAATTATTCATCAGTTTGTAACCAATATTTTTGCCCCACTATTTTTTGTATCTATTGGATTAAAGGTAAACTTTATTGATCATTTTAGTCTTAATATAGTCTTAGTAATATTTGTAGTAGCTTGTGTGGGCAAAGTTATAGGTGCTGGACTAGGAGCACGTATGGGCGGGCTAAGCCGCAACAACGCTATAGCAGTAGGTTTTGGCTTAAACGCACGTGGCGCTATGGAAATTATACTAGGTACATTAGCATTAAATGCAGGCTTAATATCGCAAGAAATATTTGTAGCCTTGGTAATAATGGCAATGCTTACTAGCTTGCTAAGCGCTCCGTTTATGAAAAAATTTGTTGAAGTATAACCTGCCTCCTATGCACATAGATATTATAACACTGTTTCCTGATGTGGTTCAAAATTATTTTGAACACAGTATTATGAAACGTGCGCAAACAAAGCAACTTGCCACTATTAACGTAATTAATTTACGTGATTATAGTACCAACAAACACAAAAAAGTAGATGATTACCCCTTTGGCGGAGGTGCAGGAATGGTTATGAGCATTGAACCCATAGCCGCTTGCATTACAGCACTAAAAGCACAACGCACGTACGACGAAATAATTTTTTTGACCCCTGATGGCGAAGTATTTAATCAGCCTACGGCAAATAAATTTTCGAGCTATAAAAACATTATTATGCTTTGTGGCCATTACAAAGGTATTGATGAGCGTGCGCGCGAATTATTTATTACTAAAGAAATATCCATAGGCGATTACGTGCTTACGGGCGGAGAGCTTGCCGCATGCGTAGTGGCCGATGCCATAATACGTGTAATGCCAGGTGTGCTTAATGATGAAACTTCTGCCTTAAGCGACAGCTTTCAGGACAACTTACTATCCGCTCCTGTATATACCCGCCCCGCTAATTATATGGGGCATACCATCCCCTCAGTATTGCTATCAGGGCACGAACTTAAAATAGCCGATTGGCGACACGAACAAGCATTAGAGCGCACGCAAGCCCGCCGCCCCGATTTGCTAACCTAACGTACTAAATATGCCGCATGGGAAATTCTAATTTTATAAATAAACTATTAAACCATCCGTTAATTGAGAAACTAATGCGCTGGTCGCGCTTAATTAAGTTACCCGGTTTTGAGGGACTTACGCTACACGACATTGGCTATTTCTTTTTTGTTGAAATTGGGCGTAGTGCAATAACCACAAGAGCTTCAGCCGTTGCGTTTAAATTTTTTTTAGCTATTTTCCCTGCCATCATTTTTTTATTTTCGTTAATTCCGTACTTACCAGTTGATGATTTGCATCAGCAATTATTATTGGAAATGAAGAGTTTTTTGCCCCGTGAGGCGTATCAAACGGCAGTAGAAACCATTAACGATTTAGTTAAAAATCAACACAACGGGTTGTTATCATTTGGTTTTTTAATTACACTTTATTTTTCAACTAACGGTATCAATGCTATGATGGAGGCATTTAACCAAGCCACACATGCCACCGAAACACGTACATTTATTAAGCAGCGCGCCATATCTATTTTGCTATTTATTGTGCAATCGGTATTGTTACTTAGTGCATCATTGCTAGTTATTTTTAGCGAGGTGGCGTTAGATTTTATGATAGCCAAAGGCCTATTAATTAGTGGCTCGTTAGAAACTGTGTTATTAATTTTTGGCAAATGGGGCATTGTATTGTTGTTACTATTTGTGGCTATATCCTTGCTCTATTATTTTGGCCCTGTAAATTCTAAAAAATACGAGCTGGTAAGCCCTGGTGCAATATTAGCAACGGTGTTATCAATAGTTGCATCAGTGTTATTTAGTTATTATGTAAATAATTTTGGCACTTATAACAAAGTATATGGGAGTATTGGCACACTAATGGTGGTAATGCTTTGGCTAGAATTTAACTGCCTTATTATACTAATAGGTTTTGATTTGAATGCCAAAATTTATAACCGAAAATAACGAAAACACCGCCCACTAACAAATCTAATTTAAGCAATGAAAAAACACATGATAATTGTTGCAGCACTTACATTAACCACAACAATAGGTTGCAAAAAAACAGCTACCACCACCTATGATTGCACCTCAGTAACTCCCACTTATGCTACTGATATTAAACCCATAATGGACGTAAGTTGCGCATCAGCAGGCTGCCATAGCGCAAGTGCTAAAGCACAAGGAATTGATTTAAGTTCGTATGCCGCTGTAAAACTAGAGTCGAGCAACAAAGCCTTTATGGGAAGTATGCAACACAGTCGTGGCTACAGTTCAATGCCAAAAAACGCCTCAAAACTAACTGATGCAAGTTTGCAAAAAATATATTGTTGGATACAAAACAGTACACCACAATAAATTATAACGCTTAAATTAACAACTAATAGCTTCAAATTTCAACCAAATTTGGAGCTATTATATTTTGTAATATTAATATTTGAAGATGATTTTAGGATATTTATCTATTACTATATTTTCAATGATTATCTTTATTTTATTAAGTAAAACGGAACAGTCCTCTAATAAATAAACTTGTAATAATAGTAGTTTAACTACAATATTGGCTAAACGCCAATAAAATAGTCTCCTGCAAGAGACTATTTTAATTTCAAAAGTCACA
>JAYWFU010000061.1:0-23491 GCA_043778625.1 Bacteroidia bacterium
ATTTATTGTAGTTTTGGTGAACCACAAATAAATCCGTTACTAAAGCGATTTAATTGACCCATACTATTAGTTTTAACAGAAATTTAAACAGGCTCTTAAACTATAATACGTTGGATACCAACTCCATTTTAGCTATACCACTCCTTTTCTATTGCTACACCTTTATCAAAGATACTTGCTCCTGCGCTTGAGCAAATTCTTGTTTAAGTGTGCTTACAATATTTACTACTGATTCAACCGAATTTATTAATTCCACTGACTTGCCAGCACACCACAATTTTTTGTAATTATTGGGTGTTACAGAGTCTTCTAAGCGTTTAAAACCACGGAGCTGCACTAATGTTTTAAACCATTTTTTGGTGCGTGGGTGGTTACTCATCCATTTTTCTAACCAGCCTTGGTCGTAGCCCATGCGGCGGGCATCGTCAGTATTTATTATGGTACAGGGCGTGCCTGATAGTTTACTTGTCATTACAATATCGTCCATGTGGGCATCAACCACCGCTTGTTTGTACGCGTCGTTTACGCCACTTTCGGTGCAGGCAATAAAGCGTGTACCAATACTCGCACCGCTAGCACCCAATACCAGCATGCTTAGCAATGTTTCGCCGTTAGCAATGCCGCCTGCCGCTACTATAGGCGTGTTAGGGAACTTGTGGCGCAAGGCGGGTATTAATATCTGTAACGGATTATTGCCCGCATGCCCGCCAGCACCACTACCTACAGCTATTAGCCCATCGCAACCTAAGTCTACACATTTTTGTGCAAACTCTACATTTACTACATCGCAATACACTTTTGCACCATAACTGTGTGCTTTTTCTATCACCTCCTTAGGGTTACCTAATGAAGTTATGTAAAATGGCACTTTATTATCTACACAAATTTTAAGGTGCTTTTCGTAATAAGGATTTGATTTTTGTACAATTAAATTTATTCCATAACTCCCTTTATTACTAGTGTTAGTTAGGTAGCTGTTAAGGTTGTTAAGTACTGCATTAAGTTTAGCATCGTCACGATAGTTTAAACTCGGAAACGTAGCCATAATTCCAGCTTCCATGCCTTGCACAAGCATAGCTTCGTTAGTTACTAAAAACATAGGAGCCATTATTACAGGGAAACTTACGTTGAGGTGTTGGTGTAAAAGCATAATAATTTTGTGTTAAAAATTCAACCACTAAACTAACTAAAAAACAACGGTATTTATTAGATGTAATTTTAGTTTATTACTAATTTTTGATTTACAACAGCATCTGTATTGCTTACTCTAATTATATAAACTCCTGAGGGTAGTTCTGTTTTCAACTCATTCGATTCTATTATGCCATTAACGCTTTGCAAGTTTGTTTTGGTATATAGTTCGTTACCCGAATAATCAAGTAGTGTAACAAGTGTATTGCTTAGTTCAGCACTAGTTATACTAATTGTAAACACTTTGTTTAACGCAGGGTTAGGATATACCTTAACGCTTAGTTTAATAATAGCATCTATTTTTACAAAACAAATATTGCTATAGGAATATTTTCCGTCGTAATCCGTTTGTTTTAATCTATAATAGTTAGTTCCTAATGTTGGGGCGTTGTGGCTATACTCATAGCTTAAACTACGGTTACTATTATTTGCTCCTTTTATTTGTTCAATCACTTCAAAGTTTACAGCATCGGTACTGTGTTCAATACTAAAAAAATTATTATTTGTTTCAGTAGCTGTTTCCCATGTTAGTAGCACATTGTTAATAGTTAGTATCGAAGCTTTAAAATAAACTAACTCTACAGGTAAAGTTCCATTGCTAATAATCACAGGGCCACTAAGTATACCTGGGCCACTCCATTCGGGAGAACCCGCACCTATCCTAATTTGGTTTGAATTAGAGGTAGCAACAATACTTCCGCCAACATAAATATTAATAATTGAGGCTACATTTATTAATATTTTATCGCCAGTAGTTGGGAAATTTAATATTCCATATATTTGAAATATAATAACATCGCTTACCTGCGAAATATTGCCAGTTACATTTAATGTAAACCCAGCTGGAATAATTACGACATCTCCGTTAGTAGGAATACGCCCACATGTCCATTGTGCAGGGTTAGACCAATTAGCTGGCGTAGTAATAGGCTGGCAAGTTGCCGCAGTTAATATCTTATGCAATAATAAAAATAGCAACAGTAATAAAAATTTCATTTTTAATTTATTTGACATTAAATATAGTAATGAAAAATGAGGAACGAAAAATTTTCTTAAACACTTTTTAATAGCCCGAATTTAATTTTTCTATAATTCTAAACTAACTAAACAACATTGGTATTTACACGCTAAAAATAGGGGTGTTTATTTTAAAAGTTTTTAACAAAGTGGGAAATAATGGGATAAAATGTATTGAAGTGGGAGAATTTGTTTTAATTTTACCATTATACAAAACATAACCAATGACCAATTTAGTAGGAGAATACGAATGCAAAATAGACGCTAAAGGCAGGCTTGCCTTGCCAGCAGGGCTATTGAAGCAATTTCCTGACGAGTTAAAAGAGCGTTTTGTGTTGAGTAAAAATGTTTTTGAAAAATGTTTATTACTCAACTCCATGGATGCTTGGGGTAATTTAACCACAAAATTATCAGCATTAAACCCTAGGTTTAACAAGCAACACAACGAATTTGTGCGCCGCTTTACTGATGGCAACACACTGTTAGAGGTAGATAATAGCAACCGTATTTTATTACCCAAGCACCTTACTGATTACGCAGGTATTAAAACCGAAATAATACTTACCTGCAACCTCGATAATATTGAACTGTGGGATGCAAAAGCCTACAAAGCAAAAATGAAAACTTATAATGCTGATGATTTTGCTACACTAGCTGAGCAAGTTATGAGTACTACTAACACCAGCAACGATGCCAGAATATCATAACCCAGTGCTGCTACACGAATGTATGCAAGCACTGAATTTAAAGGGTAACGGCAAGTATGTAGATGTAACTTTTGGTGGTGGCGGGCACAGTGCCGAAATTTTAAAACAATTAACCACAGGCAAATTATTAGCGTTTGATAGAGATACCGACGCACTAAATAATAAACCTGCGGATAACAAACTAACCTTGGTGCATCAAAACTATGCACAACTGCACAACTGGGCCGACTATTACGACTTTACTCCAATTGATGGTTTGCTGGGCGATTTGGGAGTTTCATCACACCAATTTGATACTGCCGAACGTGGCTTTTCGTTTCGATTTGATGCCGAGTTAGATATGCGCATGAACACCACCACAGGTATTACTGCAGCCGATATTATTAATAATTATTCGCCTGAAGAATTAAAACGAATATTTAAAGAATACGGCGAAATACAGCAAGCTAACCGTTTGGTTGATTTAATTAACCAAACTCGCTTAATTACAAAAATTACAACAACTAAGCAGCTCACCGCTATAGTTATGCCTATGGTGTTTAAACCTAAACAAGCACAGTTTTTTGCGCAACTATTTCAAGCCCTGCGTATTGAAGTAAACAACGAATTAGACTCGCTTAAAAAAATGTTGGAGGCATCGCTTACTATACTTAAACCTGGCGGCAGATTAGTAATAATGAGCTATCATTCGTTAGAGGATAGATTGGTAAAAAACTTTATGCGTACAGGTAATTTTGCGGGCGATGTACACAAAGATTTTTTTGGTAACATACTCACACCCTTTGAACAAATAACTCGTAAGCCAATAGAACCAATTGATGCAGAGGTAGCTGTAAATAACAGGGCACGTAGTGCAAAACTGCGTGTGGCGCAAAAAATATAATTGCTTGCGTTATGAATTCATTTAAACCCACTGAACCTAAACCCGAAAAAAAACAAACCTCGCCTAAAGCCAAGCCTAACAAGGCATTGAGGTTTGTTACTAATATTATTAATGGTGCATTTTTATCTAAAGAAAATGCGGTGGCACAAGTACCGTTTATATTTTTTATAGTGTTTTTGTGCATGCTATACATTAGTAATTCGTACTATGCTGAGGGTATGGTGCGTGATATAAACAAAACTACCAACGAACTTAAAGAGTTACGGTCAGAGTACATTACTACCAAAAGCGATTTGATGCATGCTAGCAAACAAAGCGAAGTAGCTACAATAGCTGTAAAACTAGGTATTGAGGAATCTACAACTCCACCGCAAAAATTAGTAATAACCACTCCATCAGTTACTACTACCATAACTGATACTCTTAACTAAGCTCAATGCAAGACAACAAAAAATATATAATGAACCGTACCTACGTGGTGTATGGTGGCGTATGTTTGTTTGCATGTGCAGTATTATTTCAGTTATTTAAAGTACAATATGTAGAGGGCGAAAAATGGCGTAGTAAAGCCAAAGAACTTACTACACAATACCAAACTATTGAGGCATCGCGAGGTAATATATTTGCGGCCGACGGTAGCTTATTGGCCACATCGTTACCTATATACGAGCTACGTATGGATATGATGTCGGACGCCGTAAGCGATAAAATATTTACAAAAAACATTGATTCGCTGTCGTTACAATTAAGCCAATTGTTTGCCGACAAAACTAAAGAGGGTTACAAAAAAGAATTAAAGCGTGCACGCCGTGCTAAGGAACGTTACCATCTATTGCAACGTGATGTGCGCTATACACAGCTTAAAGCCGTAAAACAATTTGCAATAATTAAGCTAGGCAAATACAAAGGCGGATTAATTGTACTACAGCAAGATAAGCGTGAACAACCGTTTAAAAACCTTGCCGTGCGCACCATTGGCTACGATAGGGTTGGAGGCAAGCCTGTAGGTATTGAGGGTAAATATAACGAGTATTTAGTAGGGCAACAAGGCAAACGGTTAATGCAAAAAATTGCAGGAAGCGTGTGGATGCCCATTAATAGCGAAAACGAAATTGAACCTCACAATGGTGCCGACATTACCACTACCATTGACGTAAACATACAAGACGTGGCGCAACACGCACTAATTACACAACTCAAAAAACACAAAGCACACCACGGCTGTGTAATAGTAATGGAGGTGGCTACAGGGCAAATTAAAGCATTAGCCAATTATACCCGTGCTGATACCGCCACCTATAACGAAACCTACAACTACGCTATTGGAGAAGCTACGGAGCCAGGCTCTACGTTTAAGTTAGCATCGTACTTAACCGCTATTGACGATGGCTACATTAAAATTACTGATACGATTGATGCCGAAGGCGGACGCAAAAAATTTTACGACCGTATAGTACGCGATAGCCACGAGGGTAATAATAGGCTAAGTGTGCAGCATGCTTTTGAAGTATCGAGTAACGTGGCTATTGCTAAAATTATTACAAAATATTACGCTAAAAACCCACGCAAGTTTACTGATAAGTTATACAGCCTAAACCTTAACATGCCCACAGGTATCGACCTTAATGGCGAAGCAAAACCTCGCATTAAAAGCCCTAAGGATAAAGATTGGTACGGTACATCATTAGCTTACATGGCGCATGGTTACGAGCTTACCGTAACTCCGCTACAAACTCTTACCCTATATAATGCCGTGGCTAACAATGGAGTAATGGTAAAACCTATGCTTATTAAAAATATACAGCGCAGTGGTACAATGCTCAAGCAATTTACCACCTCGGTTATAAACCCCTCTATATGCAAGCCCAATACAATTATTCAACTACGTAAAATGTTGGAAGGTGTAGTACAAAATGGTAGTGCTACTAACCTCAAAACTAACTATATGAAAATAGCAGGCAAAACAGGTACTGCCGTAATAGCCAATAGCAAAGGCGGATATAATAATACGGAGGAAAGTACTGAAGCCAAAACCTATCAAGCATCGTTTGCGGGATATTTCCCAGCAGAAAACCCAGTGTACTCTTGCATTGTGGTAATAAATAATCCTAGCGGAAAGGCTTATTATGGCAACGTAATAGCAGGGCCAATATTTAAAGAAGTGGCAGATAAAATATATGCCACACAACTTAACCTACAAACTACACCCGTGCCCGACACTACATTCAAAACTATTAAACCATTAATAAAAACAGGTAATAGCAACGATTTTGCAACTATAATGCGTAATGTATTGCACAACGAAAATTATAAATCAGGTACTGATTGGGTTAAGGTGGAAGTAAATAATAGTACTGCACGCCATAATAAGCTAGACGTTACGCTTAACAAAAAACAACTTAATAACCTAATAGGCATGGGCGCACGTGATGCTGTGTATCTATTGGAAAACAAGGGATACAGCGTTATTGTTAGAGGTAAAGGAAGCGTAAAACGTATTACCCCCATAACTACTACCACAGGCGGTAACAATAAAAAAGTAATTATTGAATTGGCTTAATTAATAGAGAAGATGAAAACGATTAAAATAATAGTTGGAATTATTAGTGTTAGTTTACTACTTAGTTGTAGTAGAAGCCGCCATGATATGGAAGAAGCTAAAGCAATGTCAGACTCGGTAGCTACAGAATATGAAGAGGGTACTGCGGCTTCTCCTAAAGATTATGTTTCGTCATCAGCAGCTATTGAAAATAAAAAGGATTCTGCACGTAAATTCGTTCGTACTGCCAATTTAAAATTTAAGGTTAAAAGCGTAATAAAATCAACCTATACTATTGAGGATATTACTATTAAACATGGTGGGTTTGTTAACTATACTAACTTAACAAGCACCATTGACAACGTGGAGAATACTGCTATTAGCGCCGACTCATTGTTAGAAACTACCTATTACACCGTTACTAACACACTAACCTTACGTGTGCCTAATACAAAGCTTGATACTACGTTAAAAGATATTGCTAAAAACATCGACTATCTCGATTACCGTATTATTAAAGCAGATGATGTTGCGTTACAATTACTTACTAATAATCTAACTCAAAAGCGTGCTTTAAGAACTGAACAACGCTTAACAAATGCCATAGATAATAGGGGCAAAAAATTAACCGAAACTACTACTGCAGAGGAATTATTAGCCATTAAACAAGAGGAGGCTGATAATGCCAAGGTTTCTAATCTTTCGTTAAAAGATCAAATAAATTTTAGCACTATTAACTTGGAAATTTACGAGCGGCAAACTATAAAGCGTGATGTACTTTATAACTTTAAAAATAGTGATGCTTACGAACCTAATTTAGGCGCCAAGATTATACAAGCTGTTAAGTCGGGCTGGTCTATTTTGGAAAACATAGTGGTATTTCTGTTCGAAATTTGGGCACTAATTTTAATTGCAGTACTACTACTATTTGCCTATAGAGTTTATATTAATAAAAACTCCAAATAATCAAATACTCAAGCCAATGAAACTACTACGCGACTTATTATACAAAGCCCCTATTGTTGAAATTGTGGGTACTACCAATGTGGCCATACTCAACATTAATTTTGATAGCCGTAAGGTGCAAAAAAATGATTTGTTTATTGCCATTAAAGGCGAAGTAACCGATGGGCATAACTATATTGACGTTTGTATTGCTAACGGTGCTATAACCATAGTGTGCGAGGAACTACCTAGTGTTATACAAAATAACGTAACTTACGTTAAGGTAAAAGATAGCAATGCAGCACTAGCTTTTATAGCTACTAATTTTTATGATAATCCGTCCGAAAAACTAACCTTGGTAGGCGTTACAGGTACTAATGGCAAAACTACTACTGCTACATTATTGTTTAATATGTATCGTGCCTTGGGCAAAAAAGCGGGGTTGTTATCTACTGTTAAAAATCAAATTAACGACCAAATACTACCAAGCACGCACACTACACCCGATGCTATTGAATTAAATAAATTACTTAACCAAATGGTTGATAAAGGTTGTACGCATGCTTTTATGGAAGTAAGTTCGCATAGTTTAATACAGCACAGAGTTACAGGGCAAAGATTTAAGGTAGCATTATTTAGCAACCTTACCCACGACCACCTAGATTACCACAAAACATTTCAAAATTATAGAGATGCCAAAAAATTATTGTTTGATAATTTAGCATCAGATGCCATAGCATTAGTAAATAACGATGATAAAAACGGAATGGTAATGGTGCAAAATACTAAAGCTAAAATCCTAACCTATAGCCAACAACACGTAAGCGATTTTAAAATAAAATTACTTGAAAATCATTTTACAGGTATGCTCGTTACTATTGATGGTATAGAAGTATGGACAAAATTAATAGGCGGTTTTAATGCCTATAACTTACTAGCGGTATATGCCATAGCCACTACACTTGGCGAAGACAAACAACAGGTGCTTGCCGCATTGAGCAACTTAGAAAGTGTAGCGGGGCGTTTTCAGCATTTTCGTTCAAATTCAGGAATAACAGCTATTGTAGACTATGCTCACACTCCTGACGCCTTGCAAAATGTATTAAATACCATAACCGAAATACGTGGCGGAAACGAACAAGTAATAACCATTGTAGGTTGTGGAGGCGACAGAGATAAAACCAAACGCCCAATAATGGCACAAATAGCTGCCGACAAAAGCAACAAAATAATTTTAACCAGCGATAATCCTCGCACCGAAAATCCTGAGATTATTTTAAACGAAATGCAAGCAGGATTAGATCCATTACAAATTAAAAAGATGTTGCGTATTGCTGACAGAAAAGAAGCCATACGCACCGCTGTTATGATGGCCAAAAAAGATGATATTATATTACTTGCAGGTAAGGGGCACGAAAATTATCAAGAAATAAATGGTGTTAAAAATCACTTTGATGATTTTGAAATTATTTCGGAGTTATTAACATAATAGTAGTTAAAACCATGTTAGTAAGTACATCTTTTTTTGTTAATAATCAGTTATATTATAAATTAACCGCTTGGTTATAATTCTTAACTATGCAGTTAATTAAACTACAATGATTTATTATATATTCAATTATTTATTTTCGGTAATGCACATGCCGGGCACACGTGTTTTTCAATACATTTCGTTTAGAGCGGCGCTAGCAGTTTTAGTGTCGTTGCTAATAACTATGGTGCTTGGTAAACGTATTATAGCCTATATTCAGCACCGTCAGGTAGGCGAAACGGTACGTAATTTAGGCTTAGCGGGCGAAGAAAAAAAAGCAGGTACACCTACCATGGGTGGCTTAATGATTATAGCCGCTATTATAATTCCTACACTATTATTTGCCAAGCTAGATAATATATACATATTATTATTATTGTTTTCAACTATATGGTTAGGTACAATAGGTTTTATTGATGACTACATTAAAGTATTTAAAAAAGACAAAGAAGGCTTAAAGGGTACGTTTAAAGTAATAGGGCAAGTGGGCTTAGGTATTATTGTAGGTAGTGTACTGTATTTTAATAAAAATGTAGTAGTAAAGGATAAAGTATTTAACGCCGACGAAATTAAATTTGAAAACGAAACCTTTATTAAAGATGTAAATTGTGTAAACCTACCACACTACGCCACCGAGGCCACTAAGAGTACTAAAACCACTATTCCGTTTATTAAAAACAACGAGTTTGATTACTCAGCTCCATTAGCATTTTTAGGCCCTGGATACCAAAAGTATGCATGGTTAATATTTATACCCGTAGTAATATTTATACTAACAGCAGTGAGCAATGGTGCTAATATTACTGATGGTATTGATGGGCTGGCCACAGGTACATCAGCCATAATAGGCGCTACGCTTGGTATTTTTGCTTACGTGAGTGGCAATACCGTATTTGCTAATTACCTAAACATAATGTACATACCTAACATTGGCGAAACCGTAATATTCATTGGTGCTTTTGTAGGAGCGTGCGTAGGTTTTTTGTGGTATAACTCATATCCTGCACAAGTATTTATGGGTGATACTGGTAGTTTAATGTTAGGTGGAGTAATAGCGGTGTTTGCATTTGCGGTACGTAAAGAACTATTAATACCCATATTATGCGGTGTGTTTTTGGTGGAAAATTTATCAGTAATGCTGCAAGTAGGCTATTTTAAATACACCAAAAAAAGGTATGGCGAAGGTAGGCGTATATTTAAAATGTCGCCGTTGCACCACCATTTTCAAAAAGAAGGAATGCACGAATCCAAAATTGTAAATCGATTTTTTATTATAGGAATTATGCTCGCTTTATTAACAATTGTAACATTAAAGTTAAGATAATTAACCGTTTGGTTAAAATTTAAAATGAGTAAAAACATAGTCATATTAGGCGCAGGCGAAAGCGGAACAGGTGCAGCTATCTTAGCAAGTAAGATGGGCTGCAACGTGTTTTTGTCGGACGCTGGTATGATTAAAGACAAATATATAGCTGAACTCACTCAGCATAACATACCCTACGAACAAGGTGGGCACACATTAAGTAAAGTACAGCAGGCGCACGAGGTTATTAAAAGCCCTGGCATACCTGATAAAATTGAACTAATACAATATTACCACACTAATAACATACCCGTAATAAGCGAAATTGAATTTGCTGCCCGCTACACTAATGCACACATCACGGGCATTACAGGCACTAATGGCAAAACTACTACTACATCGCTTATTTATCATATATACAAAAATGCTGGGCTAAACGTAGGTTTAGGCGGCAACATAGGCGAGAGTTTTGCACGACAGGTGGCACTACATAATTATGATTACTACGTGTTGGAGTTAAGTAGTTTTCAGTTAGATGGAATGTTTAACACCCGCATTAACACTGCTATACTTTGTAACATAACGCCTGACCACTTAGATAGATACGATTATAAATTAGAAAATTACATAGCATCAAAGTACCGGATACTACAAAACCAAGAAAAAGAAGACGCATTTATTTATTGTATTGACGACCCGCTTACCATAACTAATTTACCACAACATAGTACTAAAGCAACACATTACCTATTTAGCATAAAACAGCAAGTAACGCAAGGAGCTTGTATGACCACCGAAACCGATTTTACAATAAACTTACATCAAACACAATTACAAATGAGCATCGAAGAATTAGCATTACAAGGAAAGCATAATCTGTACAACTCAATGGCAGCAGGTATTAGCGGCCGATTAGTAGAGATACGTAAAGAGAGCATTCGCGAGAGCTTACAAGATTTTGAAAATATTGAACACCGCTTAGAGTTAGTAACCAAAGTGCATGGCATTGATTTTATTAATGACTCCAAAGCCACCAACATTAACTCTACTTGGTATGCTTTAGAAAGCGTAAAAGCAAGTACCGTATGGATTGTAGGCGGTGTAGATAAAGGTAACGATTATGTGTCGTTACGCGATTTGGTAAAGCAACGAGTAAGTGCTATTGTGTGTTTGGGTTTAGATAATGCAAAAATACACGAAGCATTTAGCGATGTAGTAGCCACAATTATTGATACCAACACTATGGAAACTGCCGTAAAAGAAGCCTATAAATTAGCCAAGCGCGATACGGTAGAATCAGTATTGCTATCGCCAGCATGTGCAAGTTTCGATTTGTTTCAAAACTACGAAGACCGTGGCTGGCAGTTTAAACAAGCGGTACGAGGCTTGTAGGAAATTGTAATGAAATTATGATTGAACCACCTTATGCGGTCTTTTATAATAATTTAATATTTTAAAAAAATTATCTTTTCTAAGATACATAGACGTTGCTTTACTTTTTTTCATGGGTCTTCGATAACCTCAATGGTAAGTAAAGGCAACTGTCTCACGCTATTTTATAAACTTACTGTGTGTGGAGTGTAGCGAAGTGTTAATGCCAATAGTATATGATAAAAAACTAATTTAGCTAATACTGAAACACTAGTGCTTTACCAGTAAAAACCACAAATAAAAAATAAGATGAAAATAGTATATAGTTGTGTGTTGTGTGTTGTGTATTGTGTAAATGCTTGGGGGCAACAAGACTCATTAGCTACTCAGTATTTATTAGAAAATAAACACAAAAAAATAAATAATGATATTTACATAATTAGGGAGGAAAGTTATGTAGAAGGACATAGCCCAAGCTTATCATTTAATTTTCACGTAAATTTTTTATACAATAAAAAATGTACAATACAGGGTTTTTATTTGAATAAAAAAAAAATACCAAGCGTATATTTAGACGACAGACATTATTCTTTTGGAAATTATTTGTACTGGGATAGTCAAGTTTTTTCGATACGAAGAACAAGACGAACCATGTATGAATGCATACCCTACGAAGAAGAAAAATTTATGATGAAATACACCAAAAACAAAAAAACATATTGGGTAAGGATACCTCTTAATAGTGTACCTATCAGAGAGTTTAAAGAACTACACCCTCATACGCCAATAAATAAAAAATACAACTAAAATAATAGCAATATTAAAAAAATACTAACAACAATTATTTGCTTAGCACAACTATCGATTATGCAGGCACAAAAGATAGTTAAATACAGAGGGCAAGAACGAGAAAAATTTGAACACTTGCAAACGCAAGACCCTGCCACAGGTACAATACCGCGTGAGCGCTTGTATAAAGCGTTGGAAACTATTAGTGAGCAAAACAATGCAAGTGCACTAGTGCTTTACCAGTAAAAACCATAAATAAAAAATAAGATGAAAATAATATATAGTTGTGTGTTGTGTGTTGTGTGTTGTGTGAATGCTTTTGGGCAAAAGGACACAATTGCAGGGAATTTCCTAAAAAACAATAAGCACATTATGCTTAATAAAGATATTTATATAATACAAGGAGGAACTGAACTATTATTCAACCGAAATAGTTTCGTTTTTACTCTTTATTTATTAAGTAATAAAAATGTAGCTATTAGTAATTTTTACTACAGAAATAAAAAAGTAGGTATTGATGATGGTGGTAACGGAAAAATAAAATATGGCAATTATGAATATTGGGGTGGGGGATTTTATAATTTATATAAAACTCACAACTCATTAGCCGACGAACCGTTTTTTATAAAATATACGAAGAACAAAAAAACATACTGGGTAAGAGTACCACTAAATCTTTTACCTGCTAAACAATTTCAACTATTATATCCTACAGACTCAGTAGACTAAAAATTTAACCAAACAACACTAAAATGAAAAAGACAGTAACAACAATTATTTGCCTAGCACAACTATCGGTTATGCAGGCACAACAAGAAATTAAGACTAACGTGCAACAACGTGCAGAGTTTGAACACTTGCAAACGCAAGACCCCGCCACAGGTACAATACCACGTGACCGATTGTATAAAGCGTTGGAAACTATTAGTGAGCAAAACAATGCAAGTGCACTACGCACACAAGGCGTACAAACGGTGCTGCAACCAAGGTGGTTAGAGGTTGGACCTACTAATGTTGGCGGACGTGTGCGAGCAATGCTTATGCGTAGCGCAAGCACCGCATGGGCAGGTGGAGTTAGTGGTGGGGTATGGCGTGGAAATAATGTTAATGGAACTAGTGCCACAGTAGATTGGCGCAAAGTAAACGATAGGTTTGGGCAGTTAAACATTACCTCGTTTGCAGTGCATCCTACTAATGCAAACATTGTATATTTTTCTACTGGTGAGGGGTACTATGCTTTTACCAATGGGCAATATCCTGAGGAAAACAATTTAACTGTAACAATGTATGGTAACGGAATATGGAAGACTGTTGATGGGGGCGTAACATGGAATAAATTACCTTGTGGCAAGTTTAGGTACATTAACAAGATGGCGGTGGCTCACAATGGCGATTTATTTGTGTCGGCTATTGGTTTCCCTAGTAATAAAATATGGAACGAAAATAAAGATAGCACTGGTATCTTGTTCTTAAAATCAGGTACATTTCAGTTTAAAAAACTTGCACCCATTAATGGACAAAATTATAGAGGGGCTGATATTGAAGTTGCCACAGATAGCTCAGTATATAGTACAGTTGGCTTATTATCAAAGCAAAAAGGTAGTATTTACAAAAGTAAATTAGTGGGTACAACATGGGTAACTACCTTAGTAACTAATAACGCTATTGCAAATAATGATACTGCTTATTCACGTATAGAGTTAGCGTGCGCTAAAACAAATCCAGTAGGCAAAAGTATAATTTACGCCATGTATTCTACCACTGATGGTAAAGGACTAAAGGGAGTGTATAAAAGTAGTAATGGTGGCATAAGTTGGACAATTTGTGCAAAGCCAATATTCAACATAGGTACACAATTTTTTTATAATATGGCTTTAGCTATACATCCTACTGACACAAGTAAGGTTTTGTTAGGGTGCGAAAATATATTTAGGAGTACTAACGGAGGGAATAGTTGGGATAGTGTATCTGTAGATATAAGAAACTCGTCAACATTTACTAACAAAACCTACGTTCACCCTGACCAACATGATTTAATATGGTACTCTAATAATGTAGCGTATGCGCTTAACGATGGCGGTATTTGGCGGAGTGATAATATTAATGCCTCTGCTCCTATATGGGAAAATTTAAATAAAAACTTAAATATTACACAGTTTAATACCTGTGCTATATCGCCAAGTGCAAATACATTTAACTACATAGCGGGTGCGCAAGATAACGGTTGTCAATATTTAGGTAATGCGCAAACACATGGAAAAGCTATTGAAGCCAGTTGGGGTGATGGTTCTTATGTAGCCTATAGTACTATTACGACTAATGGTGCGGCTATGAAAGAAAAAATGATTACATCGTTTCAGAATGGTAATTACTACAGATGTGACTCTGCTATTTCCACAGCATCGGTAAGAATCACAAATAGCAGTAAAGGTCTTTTTGTTAATCCTACGGAAGTTGTTTGGAGTAACACTAATGCTTTAATTATAGGCGCTAGTGCAGTTGATAGTATTGTGTTTTATCCAAATGCAGGAACAAGCACTGGTTTGATTACTCCAACGTATCGTAAAATAATTATATCAAGCAATGGTAATCCAAATAGTGGGCAAATATCTTTCATTAAAAAATCGCCAACGCAAGCTAATACGGTGTATTTGGGTACTAACTATGGGCGGGTGTACAAGTATGTGTACAACCCTACTACGTTTGCCACGGTAGCATTAACGTATCTTAACACGGTGGCGTTGCCGCTGGGTTTTGTATCATATATTGATGTGCGAGGTGCTACTGATGCTGAGCTAATAGTAACCTTTAGTAACTATGGGGTTAAAAGCGTGTGGTACACCGCTAACGCCACAGCAGGCACTGCCACTACGTGGAAAGCGTTAGACATAAGCACACAAAGCACTGCTACAGGACGCCTGCCCGATGTACCAGTGTGGACAGCACTATTTGCACCCGCAAGCAATAGCTTAGGGTTAAGCGTGCTAATAGGCACTGAACTTGGAGTGTATAGCACTACTGCCATTAACGACTCCAACACCACTGCATGGACGTTAGATAATAACAGCCCACGCACCCGCATTACTCAAATAAAATATCGCCCAAGCGATAATATGTTATTAATGAGTACTTACGGACGTGGCTTGTGGCGTAGCGATATGTTTTGTACCAACCAAATATGGTTTGGTTCTACTGGTACTAACTACGATAGTGGTTGCCCTATAACTTTTGCTGATTCTTCCACTGGTTTTATAGGTATACGCTGGGATATAGACGATGATGGTACTATTGAAAGCACCACCAACACTGTTACTGCACCTTGTGGGTTAAATCAGTATAGTTGGATACGATTGGACAAGCAAGTATCGGCTACGCAGTGGATATCGTTAAAACGCCGAGGGGGCGATATGTTTACTATTAACCCTAACGTGTTTTGTGTACCATGTAATACGCCTAATAGTACAGTTGCGTTAACTCCTACTGATTTTGTGCTGTACCCTAACCCTAATAATGGCGGGCGGTTTAACTTAGATGTGCACACTACTGCACTAACTGAGTTAGAGGCTAATGTGCCACGTACGGTTACTATTTATAACCTGCAAGGGCAACGTGTGCATACACAACAAATAACTACTGCACACGAGGTAATAACGTTAGATACACCACTAAGTAACGGCTTGTACATTGTAGAGTTGCGCACTGGAGAAACATCAACTACTAAAAAAATAACTATCGTTAATTAATGTTTAACAATGTGTATTGTTAAACATTAATTAACAATGCTCCTTATTTAACAATATGCCCAATATGCCCACTACGCTACATACCCCTACTTTACATCCACTTACCGCTGCACGTGAGCAATTTCGTAATAGGTTAAGTGGTGCAGCTACGCAAATGCGTTGCGAACTTGTGGCTACTATTAACGGTGTAAATTATTACAACGATGCATGTGCTAATACCATTGATGCTACTTATAACACCCTTACTAATTTAGGTAATACTATTATTTGGATATTAGGCCCTTATAGTGCATTAAATGATTACTCAATATTTAACCAATTAGTTAAAAACAAAGTAGCTTGCATTATTACCTTTGGCGACACCAAAAATAGTATTGTTGAGTTTTTTAAATTTCAACAACATACTATTGTAACGGCTGCTAATTTAACCGAGGCAACCGCTTATGCTTTGTTATACGCTACTACTGGGCAAGAGGTAGTGTTTTCGCCCGCTACTAATTATTATCCACATTATGTTAGCCAGCAAGCTATGAGTGAGGAATATACAAACGCACTAACTACTAATTAAATAAGTATTAACCAATTAGTTAAATTAAATAAACGTGAAAATATTTACCTACTTCCGTGGCGATAAAGTAATATGGGCAATTGTTTTTCTGTTGTCGTTGTTCTCGTTGCTATCCGTGTATAGCGCTACATCTACCTTGGCGTACAAGCATCAAAACGGTAATGCGTTTTATTATATGTTCAAGCACTTATTCATACTCTCGTTAGGGTTTGTAATTATGTATTTAATACACACGGTGCGCTATACATTGTTTTCGCGCATATCGCAGTTAGCCTTGTTTTTGGCAGTACCATTATTAGCCTTTACCTTATTAGGACCGGGTATTAACGAGGCCAGCCGCTGGATAGCCATACCAGGTACAGGGCTTACGTTTCAAACGTCCGATTTTGCTAAGCTTGCACTTATTATGTACTTGGCACGTTTCCTATCGCAAAAGCAAGATAACATTAAAGATTTTAAATCAGCCTTTGTACCCATTATGGTACCCATAGGGTTAATATGTGGGTTAATATTACCTGCTAATTTTAGTACTGCTGCCGTATTGTTTGTTACGAGCATGGTTATATTATTCATAGGACGCATTAATGTTAAATACATCTTAGCCATATTTGCATCGGGTATAGTAGTCTTGGGTTTATTTTTAGCAATACTCTCGCAAATGCCTAATCAAGGGCGTTTGGGGACTTGGAAAAAACGTATCGAAAATTTTAGAAACCCCGATAGCGAAAATAACTTTCAGGTAGACCAAGCCAAAATAGCTATAGCCACAGGCGGAATGTTGGGCAAAGGGCCAGGGAAATCAACCCAGCGTAACTTCTTACCCCACCCCTATTCCGATTTTATTTATGCTTTTATCATCGAAGAATACGGTACCATAGCAGGCGTGTTTGTGGTGTTTTTATACTTAGTATTACTCACGCGAGGCATGAGTATTTTAAAACATAGCGATAAAACATTTGGCGGATTGTTAGCCATAGGCATAACGTTTAGCTTGGTGTTTCAGGCATTAATAAACATGGCGGTAGCTACCAATTTATTTCCCGTTACAGGGCAGCCATTGCCCATGGTAAGTATGGGTGGTACAAGTATTTGGTTTACTTCCATAGCTATAGGTATAGTGCTAAGTGTAAGCCGTAGCGTAACCGAAACAGTAACTGATAACGATGACTAAACAACTTAACGTAATAATAAGTGGCGGAGGTACAGGCGGGCACATCTTCCCTGCAATAGCAATAGCCAACGAGCTTAAAGCACAATTGGGTAATGATGTAAATATATTGTTTGTAGGCGCACAAGGCCGCATGGAAATGGAAAAAGTACCCGCCGCAGGCTACGCCATACAAGGCTTGTGGATTAGTGGCTTACAGCGTAGCTTATCGTTGCAAAATTTATTATTACCATTTAAAATAATAAGTAGTTTAATAAAGGCGCACCGCATAATAAGTAGCTTTAAACCCCAGTTAGTAATAGGTGTGGGAGGTTATGCAAGTGCTGTAATAATGAAGGCAGCTAACCAACGCAACATACCCACATTAATACAAGAACAAAATTCGTACCCTGGTATTACCAATAAAATGTTAGCCAGTGGTGCAAGCAAAATATGTGTGGCTTACCCCAATATGAACCGTTTTTTTAGTACCCAAAAATTAGTACTTACGGGCAACCCTATACGCAAGGAAATTAGCGCAATGCAAGTAAACAAAGCGGAGGCTTACGCCTATTTTAATTTAGATACCACCAAAAAAACTATAGTAATAGTAGGCGGAAGTTTGGGTGCATACACTGTTAACCAAGCGGTTAAAAATAACGTACACTTACTTACACCTAACATTCAGCTAGTGTGGCAAACGGGTAAAAACTATTATGCAACTGCGCAAACAGTTGGTAACGATGTTATACGTGTATATGAATTCATAACCCGTATGGACTATGCCTTTGCCGTGGCCGATGTTATACTATCGCGTGCAGGTGCAGGCACAATATCCGAGCTATGTGTGGTAGGTAAGCCTGTTATATTAGTACCATCGCCTAACGTTGCCGAAGACCACCAAACTCACAACGCTATGGCATTAGTTAATGCCGATGCCGCCCTATTAATTAAAGATAACGAAGCCAATAACACACTATTAGCATCAGCTATAGCTTTACTTAACAACGCTGATAAATGCGCCACATTAAGCACTAACATACAACTATTGGCTAAGCCCAACGCCGCTACTGCCATTGTTAAGGAAGTATTAGCTTTAGTGTAGTGTAAAAAAGGTTTAACTGTACAAAGGGCTTTATTTTTAACAAATCCCTCTTAATTTCCATTAATTTAAAGTGCAATTTTCATTTCTACTTATCCTAAACTTAACTATAAAGTCCCCAATTTTGTAGTTGAGTTAATTACCTATACCATAGTATTAAAAAATATTAATACCGTGGTAAACAGTATATTGTAGTAGTAGTAATTTTTTGTTAATCTAGTGTACCCAATTCGTTACACATTTTTTACTCCTATTATTTCACTCTTAATCTTTATTCATAATTATTCTAAATAAGGTTGTGCATATTAAAATAACTACTATATTTGCACTATTATTTTAATTCAATCTAAATAAGAATGCTAAACAAAATTATACTTGCTACAACGCTTGTAACCTTACAGTATAGCGTGCTACAAGCACAAATATTTACCAAAGAAGACTCCTTAAGTGCGGGACTTGTACGTAGTAATAACACCACAGTAATATCAGGCTACGGCGAAGTTAAGTACGAATACAATAGCTACACACGCACAGCATTAGCCACCGTACCACGTGCCGTTATGTTTATTGGGCATAGGTTTAACGAGCGTTACCAACTATTTAGCGAGTGGGAACTCGAGAATGCTAAAACCGACGGAGGTGAATTTAGTGTAGAGCAATTATTTATTAAATATAACATTAATCGTAATTTGTATTTAGTTACTGGTTTGTTTACACCTCGCATTGGTATTATCAACGAAAATCATTTACCCACCACATTTAATAGTATTGATAGGCCGTATGTCGAAACCCTAATTATACCTGCCACATGGCGCGAAATTGGCGTGGGGCTTTATGGGCAAAGCGAAAGTATATTAGGTTTAAATTATGCGGTGAGTTTAACCAATGGTTTAGATGCCTCTAAATTTACCAACGGTACTGGCATACGCAGTGGCCGCGGCGAGGGCAATACATTTAATGCTAAAACGATAGGCATAACGCCATCGTTGTTGTATTACCACAATAATTTGCGTGCCCAAGTAAGTGGCTATTATGGCGGAAGTGTTGGTGTTAGCCCACGCCAAGCAGACAGTCTGTTTTTAGAAACTGGTCCCTTAGGTAGTGCTGTAGCCATGGCCGAAGCTAATGTGCAATACAAGTACAACGGTGTAAGCATTAAGGCACTAGCGGTGTACACCAACATTACCAAGGCGGCTGACATTAACCGTGCATTTGCAAGTAATACACCAAGTGCAATGCTAGGTGGTTATGCTGAACTGGGCTATAATATTTTACACAAAAAACAAGAGGTAAAATCATTAACTATTTATGCCCGTTACGAGTATATTGATTTGAATAGTAAAGTGCCCACCAACGGCATAAGTACAGGTATTAACAAGCAACAGTATATTTTAGGCGGATTAAATTTTGCGCCAATACGTGGGTTAGCTTTCAAGTTAGAATATCGATTACGTACTACCGATGCACCTAACCCAGCGTTAATAATTAATCCTTTCCCGCAACAGCTGGCATACCCTACAAGCATTAATTATGTAGGCATAGGTATGAATTATAGTTTTTAATAGTACAAAATAAGCTCAATGAACTCACGCCGAACCTTTATTAAAAACACTTGCGTAGCCTGCACAGGCACAGCATTAGGTATAAACCTATTGCAAAGTTGTAGCAGCGTTAAAACCGTAAATACTACCATTACTAATAATATGATGGCGGTAGCCAAGGCAGAATTTGCTACGGTAACTTCGCTCAAAGTGCGCAACTTACAATTACCTTACGATATATTACTTGTAAAAGAAAGCGAAGACAACTATTGTGCGCTATACATGCAGTGTACCCACGAGGACAATGCGGTGTATACCGATGGTAGCAAAATTAATTGCCCCAGCCACGGTAGCCAGTTTAGCATGAAGGGTGCAGTAATAGACGGGCCAGCATCAAAAGCATTAAAACAATTTAAAACCGAAATAACAACTAACACAATTAATATTTTTTTAAACCAAACAATTTAACTCAATAAATAACATGAACACATTACTTAAAACAACAGCACTAATAGTAGTAGCCACAACACTAATAACTACCGCTTGCCGCAAAAAGAAGGAGGAAGAAGTTGTAACGCCACCAGCAGTGGTTGATGCCTTGCCACAAACGGTAATAGAATCGTTTGCTAACAATATTGCACTACCTCAATACAACGATATTAGCACCGATGCTAATAATTTAGTAAGCTCAATAGCTAACCTTAGTGCTACCACTACACAAGCTAATTTAGTAGCTGCACAACAAAACTGGCGCAACCTGCGTGCTACTTGGGAGTTAAGCGAAGCATTTTTGTTTGGACCAGTAGCCACGCAAGATCTTGACCCTAACGTAGATAGCTGGCCAGTAAACAAAAAAGATTTTGATTCGTTACTAGTGTCTTCATCAACGTTAAATGATACTACGGTAGCTAATTTTCAAACTACACTCAAAGGTTTTCATGCGTTAGAATATATGCTATTTGGCGTTAATCAGTCAAAGCAAGCCAGTGATTTTACAACTCGCGAAAAACAATATATGATAGCAGTAACCAACGATTTAAAAACCAATTGCAATAAAATGTATAATGGTTGGGCCAAAAATAGTGGAAACTATTACGCCACATTTACAACCACTAACACCGTTTACACTAATAAACAAGCCACATTAATAACTTTGGCGGACGCAATAGCTGGAATTTGCGACGAAGTAGGCGAAGGTAAAATTAAGGAGGTATACGAAGCGCAAGACCCTACGTTGGAAGAATCACCATTTAGTCAAAATTCATTTACTGATTTTAAAAACAATATTATTGGCGTACGTAATGTGTATTTAGGTACTTACAAAGGCACAGATGGTAAAGGTTTAGAGGATGTGGTACGCCAATACAACTTGAGTTTAGATACCAAAATAAAACAACAATTAGATGTAGCCATAAATTCGTTTAGTGGGTTTAGCAAACCATTTGGCGAAGCAATAGTGAGTGAAAAAACTCAAGTTCAAAACACAATAAATGCTTTAGCTACGTTAAAAACCACTTTAGAAACTGAATTAAAACCATTAATACAGGCTAATATCAAACAATAATAAACAATACAAGCTATGAATATTTTTAAACTAGTTGTTTGTAGTACTCTACTATTGGCTCACGGTGCATGCCGCAAACCAGTGGAGGTAAATGATAATTTGGATAATTACGACGAGCGATTAAGTGGCGGACAGCAAACCACGTTTAACGAATCGTTTAGCGACGCCTTTCCTGTACTGTCGGCTAGTCATGCCGTTACCCACGATTTGGGCGACGGTATGTTTGAATCAAAGTACGTAACAGCTCCAGCACCCATTAACAGTGGTATAGGTCCGTTGTTTAATAACGTATCGTGTGCGTCGTGCCACAATAACGGTGGTGCGGGCAAGCCTCCTAGTAATAATAATGGAAATTTTGACGCCTTATTATTTAGGTTAAGTATGCCTGGGTATGATAAACATGGCGATGCCGTGCCAGTGCCTAATTTTGGCACACAGCTACAAACTCAAGCGGTATTTGGCACACAACCCGAAGGTAAAGTAAATATAGTTTACACTAGCAAACAGGGCACATTTGCCGATGGCGAAACCTACACCTTACAACAACCTACCTACACTTTTACTAATACCTACATGCCTTTGCCTGCAGGGGTGTTAGTAAGCCCTCGTTTGCCGTTAGGAGTATTTGGCTTAGGATTGTTAGATGCTCTGCCTGAGGCTTGGATGCTACAAAACGAAGATGTAGTCGATGCCAATAACAACGGAATAAGTGGCAAAATTAATTATGTGTGGGATACCCGCAAGCAAACTAAAACTATGGGGCGTTTTGGCTGGAAAGCAAGCGTACCCACCGTGGAGCAGCAAGTGGCTATTGCATTTAACGAAGATATGGGAATTACCAGTCCCTTATTTGCCACCGAAAACTCGTACAATCAATTACAATACGATAAATTAAATGATGATGCCGAAATAAGCGATAGCATATTAAGTTGCCTAACCTTTTATATGAAAAGTCTTGCAGTACCTGCACGACGAAACGTTAATAATGAAGAGGTAAAACGTGGCAAAAGTATTTTTAAACAATTAAATTGTAACGGTTGTCATATTATGGTGGCGCGTACCGGTGTTAATGCAAGCTACGCCGAAGTAAGCAATCAACTTATATCACCCTTTACCGATTTGTTATTGCACGACATGGGTGATGCACTAAGCGATGGACGACCTGATTTTACTGCCTCAGGTAGCGAATGGCGTACCCCACCATTGTGGGGTATTGGATTGTCTGAAAAAATTAATGGTAACACTAACTACCTACACGACGGGCGTGCACGTAGCCTACAAGAGGCTATACTGTGGCACGGTGGCGAAGCCGAAACTATAAAAAATAATTTTAAAAAATTGCCTAAAACTGATAGAAGCGCATTAATTAAATTTTTACAATCGTTGTAAAAACAACTCTATTTTATAGTATTAGCCTTGTGAATCATAGCTATTACAAAACATGTTTTGTAATCAGGCTTTACGCATTAAAACTTAGTAGTTTTTTAAGATAATTTATATCTAGCGTTGCTTTTAGTTTTTTATGTGTCATTGATAGCTTTGAGGAGGTG
>JAYWFU010000062.1:0-7395 GCA_043778625.1 Bacteroidia bacterium
CAACTCTTTGATACTTTCTTTAATTTGAACTTTTTTAGGTCGTGCCATAAATGAATTGTTATATAGTCCAAATATACTAAAAAATATTACAAAAAAAAAATTGGACTATATATTACTTCAAATTGGTATTATAATTGACCTATTTAATTTTTTGTCTAATCTATCAAATCAATACGCCCCCTTGCAAATTTTGCAAAGGGGCGTATTAATAAACTATTTCGTTTAACTATTATTCTTCGATTACTTCAGTAGCATTTTTTGAATCTACTAATGCTTGATACTCTTCTTTTGAACCCACTACTATTTTTTCGTATGCTCTTAATCCTGTACCTGCTGGTATTAAGTGTCCTACAATTACGTTTTCTTTCAAACCTAATAAATAATCTACCTTACCGTTTACTGCTGCTTCGTTCAATACCTTAGTAGTTTCTTGGAACGATGCTGCTGATATCCACGAGTTCGTTTGTAACGATGCACGTGTTATACCCTGTAAGCGTTGTTCCGACGTAGCTGTAATTGCTTCACGGGCTTCAGCTAGTTTCATATCTTTACGTTTAAGCATCGAATTTTCGTCGCGCAATTTACGTGCAGTTATTAACTGACCAACTTTTAACGATTGCGAGTCGCCAGCTTCAGTAATTACAACTTTACCAAATAGCGAATCATTTTCTAACATAATGTCAGCTTTATTCGCATTTTGATTTTCTAAGAATGAAGTATCTCCAGGATCAACAACTAACGATTTACGCATCATTTGGCGTACAATAACTTCGTAATGTTTATCATTAATTTTTACACCCTGCAAACGGTATACCTCTTGTATTTCGTTTACAATGTATTCTTGTACTGCAGTAGGGCCTTTAATTGATAATATATCATCAGGCGTAATAGCACCATCGCTCAACGGAGCTCCCGCTTTTACGTAATCGTTTTCTTGTACTAATATATGTTTCGATAAAGGTACTAAGTACTTACGTACATCACCAGTTCTCGATTCAATAATAACCTCACGGTTACCACGCTTAATTTTACCAAACGATACTACTCCATCAATCTCAGTAACTACAGCAGGGTTAGATGGGTTACGTGCTTCAAACAATTCGGTTACACGAGGTAAACCTCCTGTAATATCCCCTGTTTTACCCGATGCACGAGGTATTTTAACCATTACTGTCCCGGCTTCAATTTTGTCGCCATCGTTTACTGATATATGCGCTCCTACTGGTATATTATAAATCTTAGCTTCTTCGCCGTCTACCATAATTTTAATGGTTGGACTCTTCGTTTTATCGCGCGATTCAATAATTACTTTTTCTCTAAAGCCTGTTTGCTCATCTACTTCCTCGCGGTATGAGTCGCCTTCCACAATTCCTTCAAACGATAATTTACCCGAAATTTCCGATAAGATTACCGCATTGTACGGATCCCACTCACATATTAACTGACCAGCTTTAACCGAATCGCCGTCTTTAATGTATATTGTTGAACCGTAAGGGATGTTATTAGTAGCTAATAATATGCCTGTATTTTTGTCCAATACACGTAATTCAGCCGAACGACCAATAACTACATCTACCATTTCGCCAGCAATATTCTTGCGCGCTACGGTACGTAATTCGTCAATTTCAGTAATACCATCGTACTTAGCTTTTACAGCTGATTCGTTGGCTACTTTTGATGCAGCACCTCCAACGTGGAACGTACGTAAGGTTAACTGTGTACCTGGTTCACCAATTGATTGTGCTGCAATAACACCTACTGCCTCACCAATTTGTACCATACGGCCAGATGCTAAGTTACGTCCGTAGCATTTAGTACATACCCCCTTACGGCTTTCACACGTAAGTACTGAGCGTATTTCTACTGCCTCAAGTGGTGATGCTTCTATTGCAGTAGCTTCAGCTTCTTTAATTTGTTCGCCTGCTTCTACTATTATTTCGCCCGTTAATGGGTTAATAACGTCTTGTACAGCCACACGACCTAATATTCTATCGTACAACGATTCTACTATTTCCTCGTTATTTTTTAACGAGGTCATAGTTAATCCACGTAATGTACCACAATCAGTTTCGTTAATAATAACGTCTTGCGCCACATCTACCAAACGACGAGTTAAGTATCCAGCATCAGCCGTTTTCAAGGCCGTATCTGCTAATCCTTTACGTGCACCGTGGGTCGAAATAAAGTACTCTAATATTGATAAACCTTCCTTAAAGTTAGATAATACTGGATTTTCAATAATCTCCCCTCCTGACGAACCTGCTTTTTGAGGCTTAGCCATCAATCCACGCATACCGCTCAACTGCTTAATTTGCTCTTTTGAACCACGAGCTCCTGAATCCAACATCATATAAATAGAGTTGAAACCTTGTTGGTCGCTTGATAGTATGTCCATTACTCGTTTAGTTAAACGAGCATTGGTATGGGTCCACACGTCAATAATTTGGTTATAACGTTCATTGTTAGTAATAAAGCCCATGTTATAGTTCATCATTACTTCTTCAATTTCAGTATTGGCTGATGCTATTAATTCTTGTTTTTCAGCAGGAATAACAACATCACCTAGGTTAAATGATAACCCACCTTTAAATGCCATTGAGAACCCTAAGTCCTTAATATCATCTAGAAATTTGGCACCTTTAGCTACACCTACTTCATTTACAACATCACCAATAATATTACGTAACGATTTTTTAGTTAACAATTCGTTAATGTAACCAAATTCCTCTGGTACAACTTTGTTGAATAATATACGACCTAATGATGTTTCGATGATGCGTTTTACCAACACACCATTTTCTTTTACCATAGCACGTACTTTAACAATAGCATTCAAATCTACCATTTTTTCGTTGTAAGCTATTTCAGCTTCTTCAAACGAATAAAAAGTTAATCCTTCGCCTTTAATAGGATATTCTGGAGTATTTTTACGAGGCTTAGTCATATAATACAAGCCAAGCACCATATCCTGCGAAGGTACCATTACTGGCGCACCATTAGCAGGGTTCAAAATATTGTGTGAGGCAAGCATTAACATTTGCGCTTCCAATATAGCAGCATTACCTAATGGTAAATGCACCGCCATTTGATCCCCATCAAAATCGGCATTAAATGCCGTACATACCAATGGGTGCAAACGTATTGCTTTTCCTTCAATTAATTTAGGTTGAAACGCCTGTATTCCCAAACGGTGCAAAGTAGGCGCACGATTTAATAATACGGGGTGTCCTTTTAATACGTTTTCTAATATATCCCAAACAATAGGATCTTTACGATCCACTATTTTTTTGGCCGATTTTACAGTTTTAACTACTCCACGCTCTAACATCTTACGGATGATAAACGGTTTAAATAGCTCAGCTGCCATATCTTTAGGTAAACCACACTCATGTAGTTTTAAGTCAGGCCCAACAACAATTACCGAACGTGCCGAATAATCTACACGTTTACCCAATAAATTCTGACGGAAACGACCTTGTTTACCTTTTAACGAATCCGATAACGATTTTAACGGACGGTTAGCGTCAGTTTTTACAGCGTTAGCTTTACGTGAGTTATCAAATAATGAATCTACTGATTCTTGCAACATACGTTTTTCGTTACGTAAGATAACTTCTGGCGCTTTAATTTCCAATAAGCGCTTTAAACGATTGTTACGTATAATTACTCTACGGTACAAATCATTCAAATCCGATGTTGCAAAACGTCCGCCATCAAGTGGCACTAATGGGCGTAATTCTGGCGGTATAACTGGCACCACTTTTACAACCATCCACTCAGGGCGGTTTTCTAAGCGGGTGTTAGCTGAACGAAACGACTCTACCACCTGCAAACGCTTTAAGGCTTCTTGCTTACGTTGTTGCGAGGTTTCAGTATCTGCTTTATGACGCAATTCGTACGATAATTCGTCTAATTGCAAGCGGTTTAATAAATCTTGTAACGCCTCTGCTCCCATTTTAGCGATGAACTTATTAGGGTCGGTATCGTCTAAATGTTGGTTTTCTTTTGGTAACGAATCCAAAGCATCTAGGTATTCTTCTTCCGATAGAAAATCTAAATAATTAATTTTGTCGCCCAATACGCCCGCTTGTATTACTACGTAGCGTTCGTAGTATATAATCATATCTAGTTTCTTAGATGGTAAGCCCAATAAGTAACCCATTTTGTTAGGCAACGAACGGAAATACCAAATATGCGCCACAGGAACAACTAACGAAATATGTCCTGTACGTTCTCTACGTACTTTCTTTTCAGTAACTTCTACACCGCAACGGTCGCATACAATACCTTTGTAACGTATGCGTTTGTATTTACCACAGGCACATTCCCAATCCTTAACAGGACCAAAAATACGCTCGCAAAACAAGCCTCCCATTTCGGGCTTGTAGGTACGGTAGTTAATAGTTTCGGGTTTTATCACTTCTCCGCTCGATCTATCCAAGATAGATTCAGGCGAGGCTAATGATATAGTAATTTTAGTAAAATTACTTTTTGTTTTATTTTCTTTTTTAAGTGCCATTATCTAAAAAAATTAATTGACTTATTAAACTATATTATTATATTTTTAAATCCGTATTTTACTAATTTCGAAACGCGAAAATAGTATTTTTATATGAATATACCGCAATTATTCTTTTACAAATTTACCCGTATATATTTTACTACCATTAACTATTCTGTAACCATATATACTAGGCGAAAGTTGATGTGTATTTAAGAGACTTTGGTTAGCATAGTTATCATTATTATAAACTATTGTACCAGATGCTAAATCAAATAACTGCACATTATAACTAGCAGTAAATGGTACATCAAAATATAAATTGTTTTGAGTGGGATTAGGATAACATTTGTGCCCAACGTAATTATTATTTTCTTTTATACTAGTAAATTGTGCATTACCATACTTATCTAATTTTAACAAAAAACTTTCAGGTACATTAGTGACTTTAGGATTAGTATAATTATATCTATAACCAGCTACCAAACAACCACTATCTAAGGTAGCTACTATGTTATTAGGGTTATACGACATATCTCCTCCAAATATTTTTTGCCAAATAATATTACCCGAAGTATCTAATGTAGTAACAACTATACTAGACGGTTTTAAATTCAATGATAAGTTAGGATTAATATCATACGATACGGTATCAGTAAGCATAGCAACGTTATAAATTTTATGATACTTATAATCAACAGGAGTACTATAGCATGTAGGCATTGTTAAGTTTTTAGTACTTATTTTTAAAAACTTAGGCGTTATATTATTATTAGTGTCAATTATGCAAGCTGCAACTGCTTGTTTTAGAGTACATGTAGCAGAATCATCCAATATACTAACATTATCTATTACAAACAACTTACTAGGAGTTATAGGTATTATTTTAGTATATATAGAATTTAATGATACTTGTACACTAAAATTTTTACACTGTTGCAATTCGATAGCAGAGATTTCGTAATCATCTATAACATTGAATACAGTATCCATAATAACTTTTTGCACCTGACCGAATGGTATTGTTATATACAAACCTGCTACTACCAAATTATTGTTAATAGCAAACAAGCTGTTAATAATAGCTTTGTTGTATTTTCGTGAATGTAATACATTCATTAATGTATCTACCATATACAAAGTAGTATTACCCTGTCCCGAAAATTTACTGTTAGCTATTGCCACATACATTTTGTTGTTTAAATTTGCTTGAGTCACATATCTTACAAAACCTGTATTATAATCAATTGTATCTAACACAACCTCATCAATTTTATTAAAGTTTGAGTCTAATTTTAATACACCAATCTTAAATTTAGAACTTGATTTTAAAATAGAATCGTTAATGTAAGAAACTATATAATAATAATTGTTAATACATAATGGCTTGGTTAATATAGGAAAATCTAACTTTACACTATCAATCAATACGCCTTTGTTATCAAAAGATAGTATTTCAGTATGTCCGTATCCTCCAAACACATTTATGTTAACAATTTTATGAAGATTGGGATTGGTAGGAGATAATAATATATGAAACTGATTTAAATTATTTTTTTGATATAGTGTTAAAAACTGAGCGTTTGAATTACAAACGCTTAGTAGAAAACACAAAATAATAATTAACCCCTTACAAATAATACGCATATATTTTTAATACAAAAAACAATTAAAGTATATGTTTAATTTTAAAACTAAATATAGATTAATTACCGTTGCCTACATTTTTGTAAGCAACGGTAATAATGTGTATTTAGTTATTAATCTAAATCAACATTTAAACACAAACCTCTTAACTCGTGCAACAATACGTTAAACGATTCAGGTATGCCTGGTGTAGGTAAGTTATCTCCTTTTACTATGGCTTCGTAAGCTTTAGCGCGTCCTACAACGTCGTCAGATTTAACGGTTAATATCTCTTGCAAAATATTAGCTGCTCCAAATGCTTCAATTGCCCAAACCTCCATCTCACCAAAACGCTGACCACCAAATTGTGCTTTACCGCCCAATGGTTGTTGTGTAATTAACGAGTAAGGTCCTATTGAACGTGCATGCATTTTATCATCTACCAAATGCCCTAATTTAAGCATGTAAATAATACCAACGGTAGCCGGTTGATCAAACTGATCGCCTGTACCACCATCAATTAAGAAGGTACGACCATAGCGAGGTAAACCTGCTTTATCAGTATATTCGCCAATTTGCTCTTCGGTAGCTCCATCAAATATTGGAGTTGAGAATCGTGTACCTAGCTTTTCGCCAGCCCAAGCCAATACAGTTTCATATATCTGCCCCAAGTTCATACGCGATGGTACACCTAGCGGGTTTAATACTATATCCACTGGAGTTCCGTCTGATAAGAATGGCATATCTTCGTCGCGAACGATTTTTGATACAATACCTTTATTACCGTGACGACCTGCCATTTTATCGCCTACTTTTAACTTGCGTTTTTTAGCAATATACACTTTAGCCATTTGAATAATTCCAGCAGGTAGTTCATCACCTACGGTTATTGCAAATTTCTTACGTTTATAAATACCTAATACATCGTTGTGACGAATGTTATAGTTATGCAATAATTGACTTACCAAGCTATTAACTTCCTTATCAGCTGTCCATCCTATTGGATTTACGTTTAAGAAATCAATTTTTTCAACTTGCTTGCGTGAGAATTTAGCGCCTTTGGTAAACACTAACTCTTTTAAGTTATTATGTACACCTTGCGAAGTTTTTCCGTCAATCAACTTCATCAACTTGTCTAACAACTGCGTGCGTACTTGACCAGCATGTTCATCAAATTCTTCGTCAATTTTAGCTAATACTGGTTTTTCTTCAGTTTTAGCTTTACGGTCTTTAATTATTTTAGAAAATAATTTCTTATCTAAAATAAT
>JAYWFU010000063.1:0-23458 GCA_043778625.1 Bacteroidia bacterium
GTGGCTAAATAATCGCCGTTATTAATAGCTATTATTGCCGAATAAGAGTACTTGCCGTCGTAGTCAATTTGTTTTAAACGGTAGTAATTATTGCTATTATTGCTTGGGTTATTATGCTTAAATTGATAGTTAGTAAGTACGTTAGAGGTACCCTTGCCATCTATTGTTCCAACCACATTAAACTCAGTACCGTTGGTGCTGTGCTGTATTTCAAACAACTTATTATTGGTTTCGGTAGCAGTTACCCATTTAAGTTGATTACTGTTATCTGTGTTGCTCTCACCATAAAAATCAAGTAGCTCAATAGGTAAGGTAGAGTGCGAATACACTGTAATACGCATGTGATCTACTTGTGCAGTGCCGTTTTGGATACGTGCCGAAATTACTGCTCCAAAGTTAGCGTTGTTTATATCGGTGTCTAACCATGTTGTACCCCATAAATCAGTAGTACTAGGGGTAGGATAGTTAGCATAGGTGTCAACAGTGTTCCAAGCACTTGTTACTAATGCTTTATTAGCGCCTACTACGCTACCCGCCTTAACTAATCGTACCTCACTATCAAGTTCGCGTGCCCTTAGTAAGTTAAAACATACTAATAACTGACGGTTAGGCGTGCCATTAAACGTACATTGAGGATTAACCGTAGTAGCTGTTAATGTTGGCAAATTACTAATTTGAAAACTCATACCTGAACCAGTAAAAGAAGCGTTAGCATCGTACCTATCAATAACCTCAGTAAAACCTGACGCTGCATCAATTGTATAGGTATTAGTACCACCTACTGCAACCGCAGGTGTTGTGTTACTACCACAAAAAACTGACGAAACCACCAAGCCACCAATAGCTGTACCTACCGCAGTAGTAAGCGTAACAGGGTTAGTGGAAGAGTTAGAACTATTAACTTGTATAGCACCAAACGAACTTATTTGATCCACGTTAGCAAACGTAGCACTCGAAAATGTTTCAATATTTTCGAGCGTAACTGCTAAGTCAAACGTGGGTACAAGCGTAGTTGAAGTTGCAGCAGTAATACCAGCCTCATTCAATCTCCAAACATCAGTCTTACCAATAAATGCAGTTCCCACTGTTTGTTGCGTATAACGAGTCATAGCTTGTCCGCCATAGGTTAAGCTAGTTAGGGTACGAGACACTCCACCGCCATTTTCTTGGTTTACAATAACCATTAACATACGGTTAGTTCCTGCCGAAATAGTTTTGGTTAAACCTACCGTCCAATTATCTAACACAGCTACGTTAGCGGGCGAAAGCGATTTTTTTTCAACCCCTAATACTATACCATCAATGCCACTGGGTATGGGTATAGCAAAACCAAAATTAGTAGCTTTTAAATAGTTTGAAATTCCTCTCGGAACAATTTGAGCGTAGGCGTCGTTAGTTGTAATAACATTGCCTGGGGTAGACCAAGGTAATGTGCCTACTGTGGCATCATTAACTATTGTAGTAGGCGAATTAGGGCCAAAGGTTTGTGCCAAACAAGTAGTAGTTACTAATAAAGCTGTGAAAGAGGTAATTATTATCGTTTTCATTTTATTACATTTTTATGTTGAATAAAAGTAATAAAAAAAATATTACAACAAAACGGGTCTAATGAAATTAATCGTTAAACCCGTTTTACTAATCGATTTTATGCAATAAATACGCTTACCAAATTTCGCAGTTTTTGCCTGCTGGCGCTACCATGTGCTGCCCGTCTTTACAACCAAAGGCTGCTTTAAACGCCTTGTTATTGCTTAGCGGAGCATTAACACGCTCGCGGCTTATTGGGTGTGAGTCGGTGTTTATTTGCAAGCGAACTGATTGCTCTAACTCGTTGCTACACCAGCCTTGCGCCCAGCCAATAAAAAAACGTTGCTCAGCTGTAAAACCATCTAATACTGCTGGTTCAGATTTGCCTTTTAACGAATTTTTGTAGGCTGCGTGAGCTATGGTTATACCACCTAAATCGGCAATACTTTCGCCTACTACTAACTCGCCGTTAAGGTGGGTGGTATCAATGGCTATAATGTTGTTAAACTGATTAATAACACATTTGCTTTTTTCGCTAAAGGTTACTAAATCCTTAGCTGCAAACCAATTATTGAGGTTTCCTTTTTCGTCGTATTGTGCACCTTGGTCGTCAAAACCGTGGGTCATTTCGTGACCTATAACCCCTCCAATTCCTCCGTAGTTTACGGCATCGTCGGCATTCATGTCAAAAAACGGGGGTTGTAATATTCCAGCAGGAAACACTATTTCGTTGTTCACTGGGTTATAATACGCATTAACGGTAGGTACTGTCATTCCCCACTCACTTTTATCTACTGGTTTACCTATTTTGTTAAGATTACGGCGTGTTTCAAACGCAACGGCTTGGTTAAAATTATTCCAATACGAACCTCTGTTAATGTTTACCGTTGCGTAGCTTTTCCATTTGTCAGGGTAGCCAATTTTAGTGGTAAATGTGGCTAGTTTTTTTAATGCGTTTTTGCGTGTACTATCGCTCATCCAGCTTAGTTGCTTAATGTCATCGCCTAACGCAATTTTTAGGTTATTCACTAATTCTGTCATTTTAGTTTTAGCCATTGGCGGAAAATACTTAGCTACATACGCCTCACCTAGCGCATCGCCCAAAGCTCCGTCAGTAGCGCTAATTGCGGTTTTCCAACGTGGTTTCATTTTTTTGGTGCCTCGTAAAGTCTTCTCACTAAAATCAAAATTAGTTTGTACAAAATCTTTACTCAAGTAGTTAGCTGCCGCAGTAAGCAAGTTAAACTTCAACAACAATTTCATATCAGCCAACGGTGTAGCGGTACTTACTTTATCCCACCCTATAAGGTAGTTAGGCGAGCCTACAATTATTTTTTTACCTGGTGCAATTTTTAAGGTTGCAAAATAAGTAGTCCAATTAAAATGTGGCGTAAGTTTTTGCAAGGCCGCAACACTATACACGTTGTACATGGTGGTAGGGTCGCGCTGTTCAACATTTCCTTTTGATACCTCAGCCAATTTAGTTTCTATTGCAATAATTGTAGCTGCGTGCGTGGTAGCATTGGCTTCGGTTTCGCCTACTAGCATAAATAATTTTACAATATAAGCTTTGTATGCCGCACGTATTTCTTCGCTTTTAGCATCTGTTTTTGAATAGTATTCTTTTTCAGGTAAGTTAAGTCCGTTTTGTGCAATGTTGCCAATGTTCATACTGCTATTTTTTTGATCGGCATCTACATAAAAAGCAAAGGGCCAACTTTGGCCAGCAAGGTGCATTTTTGCTATATAACCATTGTATTCGTTAAGGTTTTTAATGGCATCAATTTTAGCTAAGTCGCCTTTAATTGGCGTGTAACCTTCAGCGTTTAGTTTGTTGGTATCCATTACGGTGTAGTAGTAATCAGCTAACTTTTGTGCATTACTACCTGCTACTTGCTTGCTTGCTAAGTAGCCATCGAGTATGCTTTTAAGCGCATCTTGGTTACGGTTTTGAATTATTGTAAACGAACCATAGCGTGAGTACTCAGCAGGCACAGGGTTCTTGGCTTTCCAGCCTCCGTTCACAAATTGATAAAAATCGTCGCAGGGCGCACACTTACTATCAGAGTTTGCTTTGTCGTAGCCCCAAGTGCTTTGCGCTTGAGTGGTGTTAAGTGCTGTTAAAAGTGTAGCTGCACTAAATAGTTTTTTTAACATTATAGTTGGTTTTTAGTTCTATTGATTTTTTTAGTTGATGCAAAAATATTATAAACTCCAGTAGGTTAAATTTTTAATAGTGTGGCGGTACATTCCTTTTAAATCAATTAACACACCGTTGTCGGTCATTAAGTTGGTAAAATAATTTTCGTCCAACGTTTTGTATTGTTTGTGGTTAACGGCCACAATAATAGCTTCATATTTTTTTGTAGCATTTATGGTGGATAATCCAAAACCATATTCGTGCATTAGTTCCGTACTATCAGCGTGTGGGTCCACCACCTCTACATTTACACTGTACGATTTTAGCTCCTTAATAATGTCGGCCACTTTACTATTGCGTATATCGCTTACATCTTCTTTAAAAGTTGCACCCATTACAAGTACGGTGCTGTCTTGCAGGTTTTTGCGAGCGGCAATCATTTTCTTTACACAATTTTTGGCTACGTAACCACCCATACTATCGTTAATAAAACGACCGCTGTTAATGATGCGTGCATGGTAACCCAATGACTCTGCCTTGTACGTTAGGTAGTAGGGGTCTACCCCTATGCAATGCCCGCCCACCAAGCCTGGCGAAAATTTTAAGAAATTCCATTTAGTACCCGCGGCTTCCAATACCTCGTAAGTATTAATACCCATGCGACTAAATATAATGGATAGTTCATTCATTAACGCAATGTTTACATCACGCTGCGTGTTTTCAATAATTTTAGCAGCTTCGGCTACTTTAATGCTACTTGCCCGATGCACACCCGGTTCTACAATAATTTCGTAGGTTTTGGCTATTACTTCCAAACTTTCGGCATCGCCACCCGAAACTATTTTTAATATTTTGGTAATGGTATGTTCTTTATCTCCCGGATTAATACGCTCAGGCGAATAGCCTACTTTAAAATCTATATTATATTTTAAGCCCGAAATTTCCTCTAACACGGGTATGCAATCTTCCTCAGTACAGCCAGGGTACACGGTAGATTCGTATACCACATAATCGCCTTTTTTTAATGCCTTGGCTACGCTACGTGATGCACCCAGTAGGGGTTTGAGGTCTGGTAGGTTATATTCGTTAATAGGCGTAGGTACAGCTACTATAAAAAAATTGGCTTTGCGAAGTACATCTATTGAAGTAGTAAATTCAATATCACAGCCCTCAAAATTATCAGCAGATAATTCTTGCGATGGATCAATATTGTTACGCATCATCTCTACACGCTCCTCGTTAATATCAAAACCTATTACTTTCGTTTTACGTGCAAATGCTAGTGCTATAGGCAGGCCTACATAACCTAGGCCTATTACGGCTATGGTGGCTTCTTTGTTTAAAATTTTGTTTATCATTTATGTACTATAATATTTTGGGTTAAAAATATGATTTTAAACAATCCAGTGTGTCGTTTTGTTTTTTACCGCACTATCGTAATTAATAACAGTAACTGAACTTATACTAAATATGTTTAGTATTGGTTGTAATTTTTGTCTTAGTTTATCTTGCATAATACCTAGGTACTCGGCCTGCTCTGGTTTTATTTTTACAACATGACTCACATTTATTTTAGTGTTATTATTAGGTAATAGGTTATTCATACAAGTTTGGGTATTACTTCTATTTTGAGTAACCATACAAACTGCATGTAATGTTTTTTTCTCTAAATCAGATATCCATTTATTTACTAAGTCCTCTTTTTCTAAATCTTGATTATAATACTTATCATTTTCGGTATTATAAAATGCTTTTAATTCAATTAAATGAAGTGTGTCATTTTTCACATCAAACCAACACACATCTACTTCTTTTACTCCTAGCTGTTTAAGAGATTCGTAAGATTTGCAATTACCACTTCCAAATCGAAAAAAATTATTATCTGGAAACTGAACTTTTACTCCATTCTCTTCAATTAGTTCACTCATAATTTTAGAGAGATAGCTTTAAATCTTCGTTATACATAGCTAAGGTTTCGTCAACAATGGCATTTGCAGGCAAAATACCATCTATTAAATTATGAAAAGAATTAGTTACCATTTTACCTTTTTCTTTTTCTAAACTCCAACAACTTATATTTAGTTTGTCTTTTTTAGCGTGAATAGCCATTTGCTTAATTACAAAATAACTATGTGTGGCAATAAAAATTTGCACGCCAGCATTACTCATTGCTATTAGCATTTCCACCATTTTACGTATAGCGTTAGGGTGTAATGCCGTTTCGGGTTCGTCCATAAATAAAATAGTGCCTTTACCTATTTGCCTATTGCCAATTAATGTAGTGAGGATTCCTATTTTTTTAATTCCCTCTGCCGTTTGGTGCATCGAAAACTCTTGCTTTCCTTTTTTGTACACAAAAGACTTGCCCTCCACTCGAGATTGTTCTATTTTACCTTCAAATAAATTTTCTAATATTTGATTTACTTTTTTTAATTCCGTAGCTATTTTTCCCTGTGTAGTTGATACATCTAAAGCTTGTATTAAATCCAAGTAAGTGTCGTCAAACCCTCTTTGATGATGAATCTCTCTAAGATTTCTTATATCTTTAAATGCAGTGAGTACTTCTTTAGCTGGTATAAATACTGCTTTAAGAGAGTCCTCGGGTAAAACACGAGGACTGTCAGAACCTGAAGTAATTGTATTTTCGGTTCTATCTCCAAACTGAAATTCAATTGGTTCATCATAATTAGCATTGTTCTTTGATCCAATTCGTAATGCAACTTCTAATTTTTCATTACTTCCGCGTTGTGTTAAATCTCCTAATTTATCAACCATAAAAGTACTGTCTAACTTTTCTGAAAGTTCTTTTCTAAAAGATACTTTTTTTTCTTTTATGCTATGTACCTCCAAGCTTTTTACGGTAGCGTACAATAATTTTAAAAGTCCAGTTTTTCCACTATCATTTTTTCCTACAATTATATTTATTGCAGGAACATTTTTCAAATTAAGCTCGGTATGAGCCATGAAGTTTTTAACTTTAATTGATGTTATCATTTATGTACTATAATATTTTGGGTTAAAAATATGATTTTAAATTGTATTTAATTTACATTTTATACCATTAATAACTTACCCAACGCCTATACTTAGCAAGAGTAATAATTGTACCACTAACCAAAGCACCTACAATCCATCCTCCTAATACATCTAACGGATAGTGTACCCCTAAATAAATGCGCGAATAGGCGGTAACAGCTACGTACAAAACACATAGGCTAACAAGTAAATAATTGTTTTTTAATACTAAAATTGAGCTTACCAATAGCACCATGCTATTAGCTGCGTGGCTACTTACAAAACCGTACAAGCCACCAACGTAATTATGCACAACGTGCACTTGCCCACTAAGTAAGGAGTTATGTGTGGGGCGCAAGCGTGCTACTAAAGGTTTTAGTACGCCTGAAGCCAACACATCGGCACAACCCACACACACCATTATTAGTGCAATATAAAGTAACACTTGGGTAGTGGTGCGGGTAGTACTAAGTTGATAAATAAAATAAACGTACAGCGGCAACCAGCACCACCATTGGCTTGCGTACCACAGTACCACATCTAATAGCGAGTGGTGGTGCTGATTAATGTACAGCAGTAATTCAGTATCAAAGGCTGGCCAATACAATATAATGGAATTATATTACTCTTTGTTAAGCGTATTCCAAATTAAATCTTTGAGTTGTGGTAAACCCTTACCCGTGTGCGACGATATAAACACTACAGGCACACCACGAGGCAAGTCCGATTTTTTAATCATTGCCTCCAACTCATCGTCAATGGTGTCGCACTTAGTTATGGCTAATATGCGTTGCTTATCTAACAGTTCTTTATTGTATTTTTTGAGCTCGTTTACCAATATTTTGTATTCTGCTTTTATACTTTTGGCTTCTGCCGAAACCATAAATAATAATGCCGAATTACGCTCAATATGGCGTAAAAAACGTATTCCAAGCCCTTTACCCTCGCTTGCTCCTTCAATAATACCAGGAATGTCAGCTACTACAAATGAACGATAATCACGATAGTTTACAATGCCCAAATTAGGTACAAGGGTAGTAAATGCGTAGTTGGCTATTTCGGGTTTAGCGGCTGATATTTTACTGAGCAAAGTTGATTTACCAGCATTAGGAAAGCCCACTAAACCAATATCTGCTAATACTTTTAGTTCTAGTATATTCCAATCTTCACGCCCTGCTTCGCCTGGTTGCGAAAACTTGGGCGTTTGCATTGTTGATGATTTAAAGTTACTGTTACCCAAGCCACCTCGGCCACCTGGAGTTATTATAAACTCTTGTCCGTCCTCGGTTATTTCGCAAATAATTTCGTTGGTTTCGTAATCGCGGGCTATAGTACCTAGTGGTACTTCAAGCAATTGGTTGCTTCCTTCGCGCCCTGTTTTGTTCATACCCTTGCCATTAATACCATCTTCGGCAATAATATGCTTGCGATATTTAAGGTGTATTAATGTCCACAATTGTTTGTTTCCCTTAATTATTATGTGACCTCCACGCCCACCATCGCCACCATCGGGGCCACCCTTAGCGGTTAATTTATCTCTATAAAAGTGCGTAGAGCCTGAACCGCCTCTTCCTGAGCGGCAGCATATTTTAACGTAATCAACAAAGTTGCTATCTGACATAGGTGCGAAATTAATGCTTAAAAACACATTAGCACTACTATTGCAAAAAATAGTTGTAATTAATTAAAATAGGTGCCCGCAACATAACTAAACATTGCCCAAGTTACTGGTGTTTTATTACTATTTTTAACCCACTATTAAATTATTGTAATGCAAGACTCAACCAACGACGCTGCTGGCGTTCAACTCAACAAATACATAAGTGCTTCGGGGCTTTGCTCACGCCGACAAGCCGACAAATACATAGCCGAATACCGTGTAACTATTAATAACGAAACCGTGATGCTTGGGGCACGTGTGCAGGTGGGCGATGTAGTGGCCGTTGATGGCGAAAAAATTAAGATTAAAACACAAACTAATACCTACATAGCGTTTAACAAGCCTGTGGGAGTTACCAGCACTACCGACACGCAGGATAAAACCAACATTATTGATTTTATAAATCACCCTAAGCGAATATTCCCCATTGGGAGATTAGATAAAGATTCGGAAGGATTAATACTACTAACTAACGATGGCGACATTGTAAACAAAATACTACGAGCGGGTAACAACCACGAAAAAGAATATTTAGTAACCGTGGATAAAGCCCTCGCCTTTGATTTTACCACAAAAATGAGTGGAGGTATTTATATTTTAGATGAAAAAACGGCACCGTGTAAAGTGCAATTATTAGGAAATAAAAAATTTAAAATAATACTTACCCAAGGGCTTAACCGCCAAATACGCCGTATGTGCGAAGAACTAGGCTACCGTGTTACTAGCCTAAAGCGTGTACGTATTATGAGTATTCAATTAGATAATTTGCCTGTGGGCAAATGGCGAAATTTATCGGGGGTGGAGATAGACCAAATAAATTCGCAGGTAGAAACATCGGTTAAAACCGAAAAAAAAATAACGGTAGCCAAGCCGAAAAAGAGCAATAAAATAGTTGATTTAAAAAAATTAGAACTAGAGGAAAAAGCCAAAGAAAAAGCAGAACGAGAACGTGCCGCTTTGGCCAAAAAAGAAAAGTTTAAAACCCGTTTTAAGCGTGATGCAAAATCGAGCGGAGGAAAGGGTAAACCTCAAAACCCACTAAGTAAAAGAGCTGTAGCTCCTCGCAAGAAAAAATAAAATTTAAACACGCAAAAAAAGCAGGCAATTAACCGCCTGCTTTTTTTGCTTTATAATTGAGGCTTATGAGCAAAGCGATTACTTTTTCGCGATGATCGCCTTGTAGCAATATCTCTCCTTCTTTAACCGCTCCACCCACGCCACATTTTGTTTTTAAGGTTTTACCTAATGTTTCTAAATCGTCAGTAGTACCTACAAAACCATGTACTCTAGTTACAAGTTTGCCCCCGCCCTTGCGGTCCAAAAACACTTTTAACTGCTGCTGATTAGGGGTTAGTGTTTCTTGTGGGGTATCGTCGTTGTATTCAAAACTAAAATTAGGATTGGTGGAATACACCACGTTTTGTTTTTGGTTGTTTTTACTCATTGATGTTAAGCGTAATTAATTATCAAATAAATTATTAGCAATAACTATTGCTGCCATAGCTTCTACAATAGGCACTGCGCGTGGCACTACGCAAGGGTCGTGGCGGCCATGTATGTTTAACTCCACAGCTTCGTTGGTGGTGGTTAAAGTATGTTGCGTACTTGCTATTGATGCCACAGGTTTAAATGCTACTCTAAAATAAATAGTTTCACCATTGCTTATTCCACCTTGTATTCCGCCCGAATTATTAGTGGTGGTACTTACTCTGTTTTCGTTTATTTCAAAGGCATCGTTATGTTGTGTACCTAGCATAGTTGCACCATCAAAACCACTACCGTATTCAAAACCCTTAGTGGCGTTAATACTTAACATTGCGTGCGCTAGTTGGGCTTGTAACTTAGCAAACACAGGGTTTCCCAAGCCCACAGGTACGTTTTTAATAGTACAATTAATAACACCGCCAACGGTATTACCTTGCGCTTTACATTCAGTTATGCAATTAATCATAGCTTCGGCCGTAGCGCTATCAGGGCAACGTACGGGTGTGGCTTCTATCTTCTCGGTAGTTATTGGTTGGTTATACCAATCATTCGCACTCCATTTAACGGCACCTATTTGCGACACAAACGCTTGTATTTGTATATTGTGTTTGTTCAACAATAGTTGGCATAACGCACCTGCTACTACCCAGTTAGCGCTTTCGCGATTGCTGCTACGCCCTCCGCCTCGGTGGTCGCGGTGTTGGTATTTTTGTGTATAGGTATAATCAGCATGCGATGGACGGTACACGTTTTTTAACATATCGTAATCTGCTGAATGTTGGTTGGTGTTTTTAATAATAAAACCAATAGGCGCACCTGTAGTTTTTCCCTCAAATATACCTGAGAGAAACTCTACAATATCGTCTTCGGAGCGAGGTGTAGTTAATACGGATTGCCCTGGTTTGCGTTTGTTAAGTTGCGCTTGTACGTAGTTAAAATCCACCTCTACATTGCTCGGATAACCGTCAATAACTCCACCAATAGCCACGCCATGACTTTCGCCAAAGGTGGTTAATGTAATTTTGTGCCCTATAGTATTATACATACTGTAAAAGTAATTATTTGCCTTAGTTTTGTACGCATAATTTTAGTAGAGATGAATTTATTTTATAGAACCCACGGCACACTAAGCAACCCCGTTATTGTTATATTACACGGGCTATTTGGGCAAAGCGACAACTGGCAAACGTTAGGTAAAAAAATAAGCGAAGCGGGCTATTATGTAGTATTAGTTGATGAACGTAATCACGGGCTATCGCCCCACAGTAGCGAGTGGAATTATGAATTAATGGCTAATGATGTGTATGTGTTGATGCAAACATTAGGGCTACAAAAAATAAATTTATTAGGGCATAGCATGGGCGGAAAGGTAGCTATGACAATGGCTTACGAGCACCCTTATATTATTGATAAATTAGTTATTGCTGATATTGGCCCAAAGCAATATCCAGTGCATCACGGTGCAATATTGGAAGCCTTGCGCGCTTGTGTGTTTACGCCCACCACTACTCGTAAAGACATTGAAACCCTGCTCACCCAACGCATACCCGATGTGGGCACGCGCCAATTTTTATTAAAAAATTTGTATTGGACTACTGACAACGTATTAGCGTGGCGATTTAATTTAACAGCTATTACCAACAACATTAATAGTGTAGGGCAAGAAAGTTTGGTAAACAAGGTGTATAATCAGCCCACATTATTTATGCGTGGCGCTACTAGCAATTACATACTTAATAGCGATTGGCAAGCTATTGAAACAAAGTTTCCACAAGCCGAACTAGCCACTATAGCTAATGCAGGGCATTGGCTACACGCCGAGCAACCACAAGCATTTTACGATGCGTTGATGGCGTATTTGTAGGGAGTATGAGTTAAAGAGAAAAAGATTAGCGATGATATTAGGGTTAATGTTTTGAGGCTTTGCGAAGGTGAGAGAGTCGAAGTACAAATATTTAATTCATTACTACTGCACTCATTGTGACAAACCCTTCTTAGACATAATCTATTTTTCGTCAGTTTATATTCATCATCATATTGTAATGTCCAGTATTTTCTGAGTAAGTAAATATTTTTTTGAACACATCTAAATACTTTGTAATTGTTCCGTCTGGTGCTTCTACAAATAAATCATCAGGCAAAGTATGTGAGCCTTCGTTTGACCAACTTAATAAAGACCTACAAATTTCTCTTTCTTCTTGCGTTGGAAACTTATTAATTAAAACATCATCTCTTTTACTACCTAAAATACTAAAATAATTTTCAAGAACTCTTCTCAATGTATTTTGAATTGTAATACCAGAGTTGTTTTCCCATTCTCTTATTTCTCTCCAAAGTAATTCATAAGAAGATTGTATAGGGTTTTTGTCTTCATAAAAATGTATTGTTGATACTTTATTGTTTTTTCGTAAAATCCAAAAGTTTGACTTTTCTCCCTTTCTGTTTAAACCTTCATATGATACTTCTTTGTGAAAATACACATTGTGAGTTAGTAGAATTATTTGTTTGATATATCCTGTTTCAGATTTAATATTTTTTATAATTTCTTTAATTAATGTGCTAACTACAAATAAAACATTGCTGTCTAAACTTGAAATAGGGTCGTCAATAACTAAAATTCTTTCATCGTTTACAACTTCCTCTGAAATGCCACCTTTTGCTAATTGAAGAAAATATAAAAAAGTAATAAAAGTAATTTCGCCTTCACTCAAAGTTGTTTCTGCAATTGTTCCGTCTTCTCTTTGAATTTTATAAAATCCTTCTTCTGTTGTAGCTGGTACAATTTCGAAATTAAGAAATCCATAAGATTGTAGGAGTCTATTGATTTCGTCTATTGTAGGTTGAATACTTGTAACATCCTTACTTAACTTTTTAATTTCGGCATCTAATTTTAAGCATTCTGTTCTTTTTAAAGCAATTTGTGTTTGTAAAGCAATAATCCCTTTTTCAAGTCCGTCTTTGTCAGTATTAAACTTTACAATTTCAGTTTTGTATTCTTCAATTATTAATTTCCAAATTGAGTTAACGAGATTATTTCTTTCTGTATTGAAGTTTTTTACAATATCATTGTGTTTTTTCATTTTTTCATTTGCATTTCCGATTAGCTCGGAAATTAAATCTAATTGCTCTTTCAAAGAGTTTAATTCAATGCTTCTACTCGGTTCTTTTATTTTACTATTTAAAAATTCGTTAGTAGTGGCATTTTGACTAATTAGGGTTTTTAGGTATGCTGAAAATTTATCGTTATTTAACTTTGTATCTTTAAAATCTTTCTGAAATGTTTCTACGCCATTTAGTTCATTGATAAGGTTCTGTGTAAGTGAATTGTACTCTTGTTTTAAATCTTTTATTGATTTTATGTCATTTAAGTAAGTTTCGTCAAAGAAACTTTCTAATTGATTTACAAAATCTTCTGTTATAGTTTTTTCTTGACAAAATGGGCAAGTCTTATCTTCTTGAAGATATTCTCTACCTTGATTTACCCAGTCGTTAATATTTATTTTCTGAATAAGTTTAGCAATATCTACATCAGCTTTACCAACAATTATTTTTTTCCAAATTTCACTATTTTCAATTTCTAATATTCTATCAAATGCTATATCGTTTATTGGTGTTATGAATTTAGGGATTTCACCAAATATTGTTTTAGCTTTTTCATTTAGATTTACAAAAGTATCTAAAGCTGAAGTATTTGAAGCAAATTCTTGTAAGAGTTTGTTTTTAAAACTTTCTTTTTGAAGTGTACCCGTAAATGCCTCCTTAAATGTTGGTTCGTATTTTTTATATGTTTTTGCCCAAGTTGTTTCTCTAAATTCATTTACTAGAGTTTCTTTTTTATCAACTTGTGCTGTATGAGTATCTTTCTTTTTTACTTCTTCAGCTTTAATTATTGTAAGTTCTTCTGTTTTGTCCTCAATGTTTTTTATTTGTTCAGCAGTTGCTTCGCCAAGTGTGAAAATCCCTCCTAATTTACCTTTTCCAAAATTTCTTTCACGAAATTCTTTATTATAAACAAGAGTAGCTACTGAATTTGAATTTTGCCAAGATAGCGAACAATGATTGAATTTATTATCTGTCAGATTATAAAGAAAATTAGAAATTGTGGTCTTCCCACAACCATTTGCACCATATATAAAGTTTACCTTTTTCAAGTCATTTACTTGAATTCCAGTTTTGTCATAAGTTGCTACTTTTTTTATTATAATGCTTTTTATCATTTATAGGGATTTTAATTCGTCAGCTTCTTTTTATAGAGTGTCGGTTTGATTAGAGGCAACGCTATAGTATACACAATACTACCATTTAAATTCAATTTATGCGTAGTAAATATTATAAACATTTAGTTGTAGTGCTTGAATTTAATTAATTATCAGAGAAAGGAAAGTGTTAATATTAAACACTAACTACCCCAACACATTATACAATCCCCAATAAAAAGCCAATATCATTATTGCGCCGTAACTTAATATATTTAGTGCCAAAAGACCTTTGCTAAAAACTCCCCACACTTTTTGTTGTGTAATCTTAACTAATACTACTAGTAGTATAATTACTATAACTGGCAGTAGCAAAGCGATGTAACCCTCCACATTAAATAGTAATGAGTGTGCGCTTTGGTAAGGTGCTTTAAAATAATAAATACCCACATCAGTACCCAGTACAAAAACATAATACGTCATAATTAAATTAAACAACACCAAGCCTAGTTTCAAATAACGATAAGACTGTACGTGTTTTTTTACAACAAAACTAACTCCCCAACACACACTCGATAACAAAAAAAATCCGAGCCATAGGCGTAATGCCAAGTCCATACCCTTTGAGTTTAGAGGTGTTTTGTACGCTTGTAATTGTTTAAATTCTTTATTAGGCGGAAACAATTTTACCACATCAATGCTATGATTACCTAGTGATAATTCGTGCGCTAAATTAAATTGTAGCTGATGCTCGTAGTTATGATAAAAACACAAATGCACATTGCCCGCAGTATTGTCCCAAATAGAGGTGAGTAAAGTACCGTCGCCGTGGGCGGTGCGGCACACACTCATGGTGTCAGACAGGGTTACGCAAAATGCTAAGCTAGTACTTGAATTTGTTGTTAAAACAGCTTTGCCTTTTTTGTAACGTTGCTGTGTAATGGTACTAAAATCAACAATCTCCGACGGACAGAAATTAGCCAATACATAGCTACTGTCTTTACCCTCAGTTAATAAGTAAGGTTCTACAATAAGATAATTACCTAAGCGATCAATGTATATAAATACATCTTGGCTAAACACGCTATGGTCGTAGTTTTCAATATATGTTTTAACGTCTGCTACCGTTTTGCAACTGTGCAAAACGTTTTTTAGGTACAACGTAGGGGTATCAATTTGCTTTTTGTTAGCACCAACTATTTTGGCTTTAGGCGTAGCTGCTGCAAGTCTAGAAAACACAAGCCCAAATTCGTTCATGCCTGACTGTGGTGCTATGCCATTAGTACCATCGTAGCGCGCACCTGTAAATGCTGCACCATAGCCTTTGGTTTCAAACCAAATATGAGGTGTTTCTAACCAAGTATCATGGTTGCACCCCACCATAGTTTTGCCATTAACCGTTACCTTGTACATACTGCACGCAGTGGCTTGTGTGGCAGTAAGGCTAAGAATTAGTACAATAAATGGTGTAACTAAAAAACGTATCAAGATGTCTATTTTTTTAATTTGTTAGTAGGCTAACCTACACATTTAACACCTCCTATTCCTTCACAATTTTTAATTGTTCAATCGTTTCATTTTCTAACAATAATCGCACAACATACACTCCGCTAATTAACTCATTTATAGGCACTACTATAGTAGGGCTGTTTAGGTTAGTGTGCGTTGCTATCGTTTGCCCTAATAAATTAGTAATGCTTAGACTACTAATAGTTTGTGGTGCAGTAATGGTAATGTTATTTTGCGCAGGGTTGGGGTATGCTATAACTTTAGCATTTGTGTTGGTTAAATTTAAGCCAGTAATTACACTACAATTAGCTGCGGTACTAACAGTCATTGATGCCACTGTAAGCGGTATGTTTTTAATAGCTAATGCTAATGTATCTACAGCATAAAAATATTTGTTAACACTATAGTCTAATGAGTCGCTAAATGGCGCAAAAGCAGTATCGTTACATAATGTTTCTTCTTGTGCGTTAGTTCTGTTTACATAAATAGTATCATAACCATTGGTTTTAAAAAAATGAAACGATTCGTTAGCCGCATTAATAAAGCAACTGCCCGACGTAGCTATTGATGTAGTGGGTATTGTGTTAAAGTAACGTGCGCCTACGGTGTTTAAATTACTATCTAACCGCACGGTTTTAAACCCCTGTAAACCATTGGCAACATTAGCCTGCCCTGTAATTAATAGGTTATTTGCATTAAAAAACACTTGCTTAACAGTTACGCCGTTAATAGTACGTGTTACCGTTTCATTAAGTAGGGAATCTAACACTCTTATTAACACTGGTCCAGGGTCCGATGGCCCTACACGAGTGCTGGCTACCGTAACTAATTTGCCATTAAGAATACCTGCCGTAATACCTCCAAAACGAGGGCTTGACGGCGTACTTAACGACACCTTTTGCAATATAGTACCCGCACTATCCATACGTATAATTATAGGGTTACCCTGCACGCCTGCATAGCCTGAGCTTGTAATATATATTTGAGTATTATTTTTAACTACAATATCGCCTGCGTATTCGTCCCAGGCGGTGTTACCAAAATACTTAGTCCATAATACCACTCCGTTAGTATCTAGCTTGGTAACAAACAAATCGTTATTGCCAAACGAACCATAATAAGTACCTAACACGTACACATTGCTTTTGTTATCAGTGGTAACACTTGTTACTAAAGAACTAGTGCTATCCACGGTTATCAATTTTTTCCAAGCTAACGTATTGGTAGCTAGGTTATACTTGAACACTGCACCTTGCTCAGCTACTGAATCAGTAATGGTGGCGGTGCAATACAACATATTACTTTGTTGATGCACCTTGTTTACCTGCACATCAGCGTTAGCTATAGTTATTGTTTTAACACTAGTGGCATTACCTGTGTTTTTGTTAAACTTAGTTATACCCACATGCCCCGTGTATTGTACCTGCCCATAATAATTAGCCAGCAAAACTGTTGATGTATTATACTCTGTACTATACACCACGCTTGACAATGCGTGATTAAGCACATCGTTAGCTATTATTGTTTTTTGATACGTAGTTTGTGCCGCAGCTATATTTGCTGTTAATGCAATAACGGTAAGTACTCTTATTATTTTCATAGTAATGGTTTATTGTTGATTTATAAATTAAACGTCCTACAACAGCGTTTGTGTTACAGGACGTTTAATAATATATTAGTAAAATTATTAATTAGTGTGCCATATCGGCCTCGTGTGCCTTTAATGGAGTGGTTTGCGGTACAAAGTCATCTTCCATATCGGGGCGGCTATAATCATAAGCCCAACGATGCACCACTGGTAACGACCCGTGCCAGTTACCGTGTATATGCTCCACTGGAGTTGTCCACTCTAAAGTGTTTGATCTCCAAGGATTGGTATTGGCATCAGCACCTTTGTACATTGAGTAAAAGAAATTGAACAAAAATATAATTTGTGCCAATGCTCCAAATATTGCAAAACAAGTAATTAACACGTTGATATCTACTAAGTTATTAAACATTTCAAAAGCTTCAATACTGTAGTAACGACGAGGTACACCTGCTAAACCTAAAAAGTGCATTGGAAAAAATATTCCATAAACAGCAATCATAGTTGCCCAGAAGTGAAAATAGCCTAATGTTTTATTCATCATACGACCAAACATTTTGGGAAACCAGTGGTATACACCCGCAAACAAACCAAATATGGCCGAAGCACCCATTACAATATGGAAGTGAGCTACCACAAAGTAAGTATCGTGTACGTTAATATCCAAGGCTGAGTCGGCTAATATAATACCCGTTAAACCACCAGTGATAAATGTAGATACTAAACCAACTGCAAACAACATAGCAGGTGTGTATTGTATGTTACCCTTCCACAAAGTAGTGATGTAATTAAACGCTTTTACTGCTGATGGTATGGCAATTAACAAGGTGGTAAATACAAACACTGAACCCAAAAACGGACTCATACCTGTAATAAACATGTGGTGCCCCCATACAATGAATGATAAGAATGCAATGGCCAATATAGAACCAATCATAGCACGATAACCAAAGATGGGTTTACGTGAGTTGGTAGCTACAACTTCGGACGTAATACCCAAAGCTGGTAACAATACAATATACACCTCAGGGTGACCTAAGAACCAAAATAAGTGTTCGTACAATATTGGCGAACCGCCAGTTTGCTCTAAAGCTTGTCCTCCAATAAATATATCCGACAAATAAAATGATGTTCCAAACCCTCTATCCATTATTAGCAATACTACTGCTGATAGCAATACTGGAAATGATAATACACCTAAAATTGCGGTAACAAAAAATGCCCAAATAGTAAGTGGTAGGCGAGTCATTTTCATGCCCACGGTGCGTAAATTAACTACCGTTACAATATAATTTAACCCACCTAATAATGATGAAACTACAAAGAATGTCATTGATACCAACCATAGCGTCATACCCAAACCTGAACCTGGCATTGCTTGAGGCAAGGCTGATAGTGGTGGATAAACTGTCCAACCGCCTGATGCTGGACCTGTTTCAATAAAAAACGAAGCTACCATTATGGCTGATGAAATAAAGAAGAACCAGTATGATAACATGTTTAAGAACCCTGAAGCCATATCACGTGCCCCAATTTGAAGGGGAATGAGTAAATTACTAAATGTTCCGCTTAATCCACCTGTAAGTACAAAAAATACCATTATGGTTCCGTGTATAGTAACCAATGCTAAGTACATATTAGGGTCAAGTACTCCTCCTGGGGCCCATTTACCCAAGAAAACTTCCAATATAGGAAAACTCTTGCCTGGCCATGCTAATTGTAATCGAAAAAATATTGACATCGTCATAGCAATAACTCCCATAACAATTGCAGTAAGCAAATATTGCTTAGAAATCATTTTGTGGTCGGTGCTAAACACATATTTTTCTATCCAGTGCTGGTCATGATCATCGTGATCATACGATAAATCATCATGGTGCGCTACACTATTTATGCCGTTATTAACAGCTGAAGAAACTAAGCTTTCGTTGTTGTCAACAACGCTAATACCTGAGGATTCGTTTAGATTGCTCATCTTATTATAGTTTATAAATTAGTTATGTAAATTTAGATATTATTTTTAAATAATTACTTCGCGGCAACAATTTTTGTTGTAGAATCTGCGGGAACACTTAACATTTCTGCTAATGTTTTTTGCTCTGCTAACCATTTTTTATAATCAGCAGGAGTATCTACTACTATATCCATTTGCATGTTCCAGTGTGAAGACCCGCATATTTTGGCGCACATTAGTACGTACTTGAACTTAGGATTTTTCAACTTTGCCTGCATTTCAGCGGTAGTAAGTATCGGTTTAAAATGAAACTGAGTGCTCATGCCTGGTACACAGTTCATTTGCGCACGAAAGTGTGGCATATAGGCCGAGTGTATTACATCACGTGAACGAAATCTAAAATTAACGGCTTCGCCTACAGGTATATGAAACTCTCCCTTAACTACCTTATCATCTTGGCTGGTTTTATTATCCATTAATATACCTAGTTCATTAGCCCCTTCAATTTTCATATAATTGTTAGGACCTAGCTTATTATCAGCTCCAGCATAGCGTGCCGTCCAGTTAAATTGTTGCGCGTACAGCTCTATTTCATTAGTTCCCTCGTTAGCTAAGCTAGTAATTTGGTTCCAACTTTTAATACCGTAAGCAATAACTATTGTTAATACTATGGCTGGTATTACGGTCCATATCATTTCTATTTTATTATTGTGTGCATAAAACACAGCTTTTTGCTTATCTTTTCCTGAATATTTCCACGAAAAGTAAGCTAAAAATATATGTGTGATTACGAATGGTATGAATATAATAACTAGGTTCAAATTCATTAACCAATCCACAATAACCCCATGCTCTGATGCTGACTCTGGCAACAAACGAGGGCTATATTCTACCAATTGCCAAAGTATAAAAGCAAAGAAAGCTACAAAATAAGCAACAAATATTTTTCCCTGCAGGGTATTGTCTTTTTCGCTCACGCTTTCATTAAAACTACCTTTCATTTTGCGTGAAAGATTATACACGTTCATCAACTGCCAAAATGCATACATACACAATGCACCTACTACTAAAACTAATTTTGCCATGATTTTATAATTTTTAGTTTAATTTTAATTAATCTATTATTAAATACTATGATTTAATGCCTCTTGTAGCATTGGGTGGTTTTTAGCAATAAGCGGACTTGCTGCCAAGTTACGCATTACTACAAACATAAATAAACCTCCAAAAAATGCTGTTGCTCCAATTTCACTCCAACCAAAATAATAGTTACTACCTACCGTGCCTGGCATTATCATTAGGTATACATCTAACCAATGCCCTACTAATATAATAATGGCGGCAGTAGCTACAATACTAATTTTACGTTTAGCATCACGAGTCATTAGTACTAGGAATGGAGTAATGAAATTTACTGCAAAGTTTAATAAGAATAATGGGCGATAAGTAGTAAAACGAGGTATAAAATAAGCTACCTCCTCGGGTAAATCAGCAAACCACATTAGCATCATTTGTACAAACCATAGGTAGGTCCAAAATACTGAGAAGCCAAACATAAATTTACCAATATCGTGTAAGTGGCTTTCTTTTAAACCTGGTAATAAGCCTTGACGTTTTAAAAACACGACTATTAAACCAATCATTGATAAACCTGATACCCAGCCCGATGCAAATACGTACCAACCAAATAAGGTAGAGAACCAGTAAGGGTCAATACTCATGATGAAGTCCCAAGCCATCATTGATGACGATACTAGATAAAGCACTAAAAATGCCGCTGCAAATTTGCGATTTTTCATATACATTGAGGTACCACCTATTTCATCTTCGGCCAACGCATTTTTACGTATAAAAAACGCAAACGAAATCCAAATAACAAAATATATAAACATGCGTATTGAAAACGATGTTACATTTAAAAATGCCGCTTTTTTGGATAAATGATGATCTAGTACCCCTGCCGACCATGAGTAGATATCCTTATGACCAAATATAAAAATGATAAACATGAACGCTGCCGCAAACGGAATGTAAGTACTCATGGCTAATGGTATACGCTTAATAATTGCGCTCCAACCTACTTCGGCTACGTATTGAATACTCACAAAAGCCAAGCCAGCCAAGGCTATTACCATAAAAAAGAAATTACCTAATAGCAAGCTTGCCCAAGTTCGAGTCATATCCTTAACACCACCCTCTAATTCGGGAGCGTTTATTGCTCCTAGAACAATGCCTAAAACGCCTACTACCATTAGTGTAATAGCTATTAATTTGTGTCGTTGTGTAAATGTAAAATTCATAATTACCGTTTAATGTTATAATTTAATGTTTTGTGAGCTACTATTTTTTTGCAATTACTGGCATAACCGTCGCTTTAACTTTAGCAGTATCTGTAGCAGTTGCCATACCCGATTCATCTTTAATACCTAAGCCCTCGCGCTGTAGTTTGTTAACATAACATACCAGTTCCCAACGTTCGGTTTTATTTAATTGTGATGCATGGCTACCCATTAGTCCTTTACCAAAGTGTAGGGTATGAAACATTTTTCCGTCAGGCAATGCTTTGTGAGCATCATCATAATAAGAAGGTACAGGAAACGGTTCTCCTTTTACTTTTATTGACCCCACACCATCGCCTTTTTCGCCGTGGCAGTGTATGCAATACTTAGTAAATAATTCTTTAGCATTAGTTTCAGCCTTGGCTATATCAGTTAACGGATTTTTTAACGCTATTCCGGCAGCCTCATAACCCTCAGCAGTATTGGCAAACTGATAAGGTTCAAATCCACGTGCAATAGTACCAGCAACTGGTATTTTAGCAGTAGGTACCATTTCGCCATTTAATTTGGTTTGCGAGTAGGTTTCTAACGCAGGACCACGGTACATATCGGGCATATATTCTACGCCAGGGCTTAGTGGGTCGTGCTTACAACTACTCAACGCCAACGCGGCAACGGTAGCACTTGCAAGTAATAAGTTATGTGGTGTGTTCATTTTCATTTCGCTATAATCTTATCTAATACTAGGGTTATGCTACAATTTCAACCGCACCATGGGCACGTAATTCATTTACTATTTCTTGCTCTTTTGATGGGTCTTTTATCAATACCTTCATTGCAAAGTGGTCGTCGGTAATACGATCGTGGATGTGTGGTGCTGTTACTCCTGGCAATAATTTACTACGTAAGTAAAATGTAATAACCATTCCGTGAGCGGTACACAATACCGTACCTTCAAACGTAACTGGGATAAATGCAGGTAAGTTTTTCCAGTAGGCAAAGTTTGGCTTCCCTCCTATTTCCATAGGCCAATCGTTAATCATGGTGTACCAAATAAGCAAACTTATTAAACACAAACCTATGCAACCATAAATAAATGCACATATTGATATACGAGATGAATTTAAACCCAACTCATGGTCGAGACCGTGTATTGGAAATGGCGAAATTACGTCCTTAATTTTTACTCCCTTACTGCGCAATGGTTTAATGCTATGCATTACCGCATCGTCATCATTAAATATTGCATAAATGTATTTGCTCATTGTATCTAGTTAATTATCTATTAATGATTGTGTACTAACTCTTGTTCTTTCTGCTGCTTTTTTGCTTGAGTACTTGACGATTTTACAATCGTTTTTAACTCACTCATCGCTATTACTGGAAAGAATTTAGCAAACAACAAGAATAATACAAAGAATAATCCTAACGAACCAATGAATATACCTACTTCAGTGAACGTTGGATGGTGCATACTCCAGCTTGAAGGTAAAAAATCACGGTGTAACGACGATACAATAATTACATAACGCTCGAACCACATTCCTATATTTACAAATATGGATACTACAAATGTTAATGCTACTGAAGTACGAGCTTTCTTACTCCAAAAAATTTGAGGCGAAATTACGTTACACGTCATCATACTCCAATACGCCCACCAGTAAGCTCCTGTAGCACGGTTAACAAAACAATACGATTCGTACTCCACGCCACTGTACCAAGCTATAAAAAACTCTGTAATGTAAGCGCAACCTACTATTGAACCCGTAATCATAATTACTCGGTTCATCATATCAATGTGGTAAATGGTAATGTAAGCTTCTAAATTTAAAATCTTACGCGTAATAATTAATAGTGTTTGTACCATTGCAAACCCTGAGAAGATTGCTCCTGCAACGAAATACGGAGGGAAGATAGTTGCGTGCCAACCTGGTATTAACGAAGTTGCAAAGTCCATAGATACAATAGTGTGTACTGAAAGTACTAAAGGAGTTGATAACCCTGCTAATACTAAGGAAACTTCCTCAAAGCGTTGCCAGTTTTTGGCAGTACCCATCCAACCGAATGATACAGTACTGTAAAAACTCTTACGCCAAGGGGCT
>JAYWFU010000064.1:0-7390 GCA_043778625.1 Bacteroidia bacterium
GTTGATATTGCGAATACGTCCCACACCAATGCTGAGTTAAAATTTACCCATAACGAACCAAACTGATTAGGTAATGGTAGTGGCCAGTACGCTAACCACGGACGACCCATGTGCGACACAATAAAACTAGCAGCACATATTACTGCAAAAATAGTCATAGCCTCTGCCGAACGGTTAATAGATAAACGCCATTTTTGACGAAACAATAATAATACTGCCGAAATTAACGTACCTGCGTGCCCAATACCTACCCACCATACAAAGTTGGTAATATCCCAAGCCCAGCCAATGGTTTTATTGGTTCCCCAAGTACCTAAACCTGTACCTAAAGTATAGCTTACACAAGCTATCCACCATAACAGACATATTGATGCTACTGTAAATGCAGCATACCATAGTTTGGTAGGTTTTTGTTCAATTGGGCGACAAATGTCTTCGGTAATGTCATGCAAAGTCTTATCCTGTAAGATAAGCGGCTTGCGTAGTGGCGATTCGTAATGTGACATTGATATAAAGTTAAAAAGTTAAAATATAGTTACTCTTAATTATGGTGTTCGGTAGTAGTAGCGTGTGCATCGTGTGTACCTTCAGCGTGTGCTTCGTGTCCAGCCTCTACAAAAAACTTAGTACCCTCGTTGTTACGAATTTTTGTTTGGTAGAATACTGAGGGTTGTACGTTTAATTCTTCTAACAAATGGTACATTCTATCGTCTTGCTTTTCTTTTGAAACCTGGGCCGTTGCATCGTTATTATCTCCAAAAATAATAGCTCCAGTAACGCATGCTTGCTGACAAGCCGTTTTAATTTCGCCATCAATTGGACGACGGCTTTCCTTCTTCGCTCTCAATTTACCCTCTTGAATACGCTGAATACACATCGAACATTTTTCAATAACACCACGTGTACGCACTGTTACTTCAGGGTTTAGCACCATGCGTTCTACTTCGCCTAACATGGTGTAATCAAATTTCTCGTTCTCGGTATAACGAAACCAATTAAAACGGCGCACTTTGTACGGACAGTTATTGGCGCAATAACGTGTGCCTATACAACGATTATAAGTCATTTGGTTTAATCCTTCTGAACTATGTGTGGTAGCTAATACTGGGCAAACGTTTTCGCAAGGCGCGTGGTTACAGTGTTGGCACATTACAGGTTGAAACACTACCGATGGGCTTGCCGAGGCAACTTCCATATCCAAGTAGTTACCAATCATACCTTTTGTACCTTTTTCTTGGCTTGAATCCGACGAGTAGTAACGGTCGATACGCAACCAGTGCATTTCACGACCACGGCGAATTTCGTCCTTACCTACCACGGCAATATTATTTTCGACATTACAAGCAGTAACACAATCGCCACAACCCACACACGAATTTAAATCAATACTCATGTTCCAAAAGTGATTTGGACGCTCATGACCTGGTAAACTTGGCGTAGCCCATAAATCCATTACTTCGGCCGATTTACGCTCTACTTTTTTACCATCTTTCATTACAAATAACTCACGTTCGTTACCTGCTTTATTGTCTTTTTTGTACTCAGCTAACGATGCTTCATGTATGATATGACGCCCCATTAAGGTTTGATGCGTTTGCGTAGTAGCTACAATAGCTTTGTCCACCTCAGTGCTTCCTACTGTAATATTTGTATTTAAGTACGAATAATTTCCGTTTTCGGATTTTACCAATGCGTAAGCATCAACCCCTACGTTATTACCTACCTTACCCGCTAAGGTACGACCGTAGCCTAAGGCTAAGCCAATGGTATTTTCTTTTTGTCCTGGCGATGGAAACACTGGTACTTTTACTGACTTTCCGTTTACCGAAATTTCAATAACTGACATTTTAGATTCTTGCTCTAATAATCTCGTTAAGCCCATTGCTTTCATTTGCACTGGACTCATAGTTACGTAGTTGTCCCACGTGGCTTTAGTAATAGGGTCAGGTAACTCTTGTAACCAGGGGTTGTTAGCTAGTGTACCTGTGCCTAAGTTAGTTTGGTAAAACACTACCTCCCAAGCACCACCTTTGGTAGCTGCTATCTTAGTAGCCGCCTCTGCTAAACCTGCACCACAATTAGCTCCGCACGAAGCGGTTGAAGCTGCTGGTGTTGCGGTAGTTATTAAACCATCGTGTAATGCTTTGTTCCAAAATGCGGTAAACGAGCCTTCGCCGTTAGCGCCAAAACTTGTTTCCCAAGTATTTTGTATGGTAGTATAATAGTTTTTGGTTGCCCCTGCTAATTTCAATAATGTATCTTGAAACTGACGAGTTTTGCCTAGCGGCTGAATGGTAGGTTGTTGTAAGGCGTATACACCTGCCGATGGATTAAAATCGTTCCACGATTCAAGGAAGTTACTATCAGGTAAAATATATTCGCACAATGAGGCGGTTTCATCGGCTCTGTCGGCAGTAGCTATCCGCAAGCCTACCTTAGGTAGTGCTGCTGCAAATGCTTTGTTAGTATAAGCTGGATTACAACCATTAATAATTATTGCATCGACTTTACCACTTGCCATTTCGGCTATTAATGCTTCAAACGCAGCATCATCGCCTTGAAATAAGTTAGAGTGGTTGTCCACATCCACCGTAACACCTACGTTACCTAAGTTTACGTTTATTCCGTTTACTATTTTTTGTAAGTTAACATCGTTAGCACCGCACACTACTAATGATTTGCCTTTGGTAGCTACTAATTCCTTAGCCAAAACAGCTATTTCTTTAGTAAATTCAGTTGGTGATGCCGTTAATGTAGTTGTACCTTGTAATTTAGCAATTTCGTTGTATAAATTTACTAAAACTGCTCCGTATTGCGATGGCTTAGTTTGAAAACGATAATCAGCGTTAGCACCCGTTAATGACATAATAGCTTCAAACGAAACTAACTTTGACATGGTTGGATTTTCTTTAGTTGGCTTACGGTTTTTAGCGTAATCGGATTTGTAAGTAGTAGCATCTAACCATGTACCCAAGAAGTCAGCTCCTACTGAAACTATAACTTGTGCATTGTTAAATTTATAGGCAGGAATAACGGCTTTGCCAAAACAAAACTCGTTGGCTTTAGCTATTGCGTTATACGAAATAGCATCGTTAGTAATGTGTTTAGCAGATGGATATTTAGCGGTAAACTCCGCAACAACTGCTTTAGTTGAAGGCGAAATTACGGTAGGAGTAACCAAACGAATATTAGTGGCTTTGGCTAGCTTTGCAGTAACCTCGGCATCGGCTTTGTCCCACTCAATGGCAGCACCACCTTTGGTAGCGTTGCGTAAACGAGCCGAATCATATAACGAAAGTACTGAAGCCTGCACACGAGACGAAATGCCTTTTACAGTACCTTTTTCGTTGTATTCAAACTTAATAGGACGACCCTCACGAGTTTTGACCAATAATGAGGCAAACTCGTTACCGTCGTAATACGCTGATGCATAGTACGAAGACACACCTGGAGTAACCTCTTCGGGTTTGTTAACATACGGAATAACATTGCGTACTGGAGTTTCGCAAGCCGCAAGAGATGCTGCTGTAACGCTAAAGCCCATATACTTTAAAAAATCACGACGATTAGTGCCTGAACTGTCCTCGCCAGTAGCATCAGCGTTTGTCAATGCTTCAAAAGGAATAGGTTCAGCAAATTCGTTCATTTGCTTTTTGATAAACTCGGGATTGTTTTGTAAATCCTCGATGCTTTTCCAGTATTTTTTGTTAGTACTCATAATGTATCTTGATAGCAACTATTGTTTAAAAATCTTTCGTTTGTTAGGGTAATCGGGTACTGTAATTCTACAATTTTAGTAGTGGCACTTAGAGCATTCTAACCCTCCTATCTTAGACACCGTTAGTGGCTGACCTTTGTACTTAACCGCTAACTTATCGTGTAACTCTTTGTAATAACCGTTACCTTCCATTTTAACTTCAGTTTCGCGGTGGCAATTAATACACCAGCCCATTGTAAGTGGTGAGTGTTGGCGTATGGTGTCCATTTCTTGTACTGGCCCGTGACATTTCTGACATTCTATTTTACCTACCGCTACGTGTTGGGAGTGGTTAAAATAAGCGTGATCGGGCAAGTTATGTACCTTAATCCATTTAATTGGTTTAGGATTATTACCATACGTATCTTTTTCAGGATTATAATCTAAAGCGGCGTAAATTTTAGCAATTTCAACTTTTCCGTAGGTAGGACCTTCTTGTATGTACTTATGGCAGTTCATACACACGTTAGCCGATGGTACACCCGCTGCCTTACCACGCTCAGCACTACCGTGGCAATATATACAGCTCACTGCGTTTTTTCCAGCGTGTAATTTGTGCGAAAACTTAATAGGCTGTTCTGGCTGGTAGCCTTCGTAGATACCTATGCCCGAAAGAGTGTTCCAGCCTACTACTGATAGATAAGCCACAATAACCAATGAACCTACGGCCACTAGTTTTTTGTTATGCGACATCCAGTTTTTTATCTTCTGACCAACAGTACCTTCAAACTCTTGCGGCAATATCTCACCCGTTTGCTTGGCATCTACTTTAATTAAGGTTTTACGTACCGTACTTAGTACTGCTAACAATAATGCGAATAAAATACCTAGACCTACTAATATATAATTTAAAGTTGAACTGTCGGACGCTGTACCTGTACCCGCAGTAACATCTGCTACCACTGCTGCGTCAACTGGTGCTTTGTAGTCTGCTACATATTTTAATATAGAATCAATGTCTTTATCAGATAGGGCAGGAAACAAAGTCATTGCCGATTTGTTGTACTGATTGTATAAATCATTAGCGTAAGCATCGCCCGAAGCTAGTACCGCTTTATTGTTTTTAATCCATTTGTATAATAGAGCTTTATCTTTCCAACGACCTTCAACACCTTTTAAACCTGGCCCTACTACTTTTTTGTCGGATGGGGCGTGGCACGATTTGCAGTTTCCGTTAAATAGTTTTTCGCCATCTCGAGCAATTGCTGTAAAACTTAAAAATACTGCTGTAATTACTAATAAAAATTTACTCATATTGGCTTTTGTTGCTGATTTCATTGTGTTATGATATCTATTTATTTCGATTACAAAAATATAGTAATGAATGATTTTTGACTATTTTATTGACAAATAAATGACAATTATTTATAATTTATAATTATTCTAAATAAGGGTTTTGTTTTATACTTTATCAATACACATCGCTATTTGAATTAATGGTAGAAAGAAAAAGGAACTAAACATTAAAACGGTTACTTTTTTGGTATCGAGACTGGTATAAAAATCAAACGCTAAGTAAGCAAAAGCAATGCTTGAAAACACCATAAACACAGCTGAATACATTCCGCTTATACCAAATACATAAGGTAATAGCGCCATTGGAATTAGTGCAATAGAATAAATAAGTATTTGACGGGCAGTAAATTTGTCGCGTTTACCTGAGGGTAGTAGGTAGAAGCCCGCACGTTCGTAATCATCAGAACTCTTCCAAGCTATTGCCCAAAAATGCGGAAATTGCCATATAAACTGAATGCTAAACAATACCCAAGGTTCGATACTTTTCATTGTGCCAGTAGCTGCAATTGCGCCTAATAAGGTGGGTAATGCGCCAGGGAAAGCACCTACAAACACCGCAAAAGGTGTGGTGCGCTTGAGCGGTGTATAAAGCACAGTGTATAAAAATACGGCTATGGCTCCCATAAAACCACATTCAAAATTAATAAAAAACAAAAGTACGGTACCTACCACAGCCAGTATACCCGCTGCTACAGCGGCCTGTAGCTCAGTAAGCGCGCCTGTAACCAAGGGGCGTTGGTTGGTACGAATCATTAATTTATCTAAATCTTTTTCAATAATTTGATTAATAGCATTGGCCGCACCCGTAACCATAAAGCCACCAATGGCAAGCAAAAGTATAATGTGCAATTGCACCGTTTGCACTAAGGTTGTGTAACACAATACAGCAGAGAGTACCACCGTTAAGTTGAGTTTAAATTTAATAAGTACGCCGTAAGCTTTGAGGGTTTGTAACACGTTGCGGTAATTTTTATAATGAGTAATTAACGATGCTACAAATGTATGCTTTTGTTTGAAGAAAAACTTAGCCTAGAAAACTCATGGTGAATTTAAACTTTACCCCCTCATTCAAACGAACTTTGTATGTTTGTGTAGCAACAATTTAACGAGTTGTAAATTATTATATTATGAAAAAAATATAAACTAAAGAGATGAATAACAAAATTGACGGTGACTTAAAAATAGCAATTTCTGGGATTCTAATTTTGCTGAGTGTTGCATTTATTTCTTTTAAATCAAGCGCATTAACTACACCTATAATTTCATTAAATGTGGTGGCGTTAATTGCAGGCATTATTTTTCAAGCACGACAATTATCAAAAAACTGGACAGCACTATTACTAACAGTTTTCTTTACTTTATTAGTTAGTTTTATAACGATGATGCCCAGTAAAAATGAAGTAGTGTATAATTTAGAAAAACATCTTAATCATTTTCCTTATTGGTTCATGGGGCTATTTTCATTGATGTTTTACATATCAAATGAAGAAAAAATAGTTGTAAAACTAACTGAAGGAATTACATTGCTACAATCAATCGTTGTTATTTATTAGTGTGTAGATTTTGGCATAACTTCTATTAATGGTTTCTTTTTCAATTTGCTACTCGTGGTTGGTTTACTTCTTTCGTTATTTGCTATTTTCAACGCATTTACTTATTTCATTCTATCTAGAACAATACGACTGGTATTGAGTATATGTAGCTCTTTGATAATGCTGTTACTAGCTTGTGATAATATTTACAGGGTTCACCAAAATGAACAGTTAGAAAACGTAACAAACTTGACTGATGGTATATACATTTTTTTACAGTTTTTTTTGCTAGGAGTATCTTCTATTTATATTGTTCAAAACATAACAATGCTAATTGGTTTCTTACCTGTAAAAACTAATTTTTTAAATGATCAATATTTTACTGATGTTGATAGGCTAGTAGAAAAACATATAGACCGCTATTCTGATAAGCAAGTAAGTATTTTACATTCATTATTTTGTGTGTTATATACTTGGAGTTTCTTTACTTTAAATTACTGTTTTCAATTTTTACCTCGCAACCTTGCTATTTGGATCGTTCTAGCAAGTTTCCCGTTTATTTTATGGTGTTATGAATCAATTACCAATAACAGTAAAATTTAACATACATAACGTGTTATTTAATTAATAAAGGACTAAGAGCCTGTTTAAATTTTATTCAATAATAATTTTATGGCAGAAATTTTAACCATTTCTTCAGCTGTTTCAAAAAGCATCTCGTAATTTCTACATAATCTCCTGTCATTATCAAACCAAGAAAATGTTCTTTCTATCACCCATCGTTTGGGAATAGGAGTAAAGGCTT
>JAYWFU010000065.1:0-2601 GCA_043778625.1 Bacteroidia bacterium
CTAATTTATTTTCACTCGCCCAAGCGTTTACTAAGTAAAGCGCTTGTTTATCGCTTGCTGTATCGTAACTACTACGTGCCACCTTTCCGTCTATGGCTACAAGTTTATTATCGGTGTTACAAAGTACTTTTGTCCAAGCAACAAAACAGTCGTGAAAATCATTTGGATTAATACTACTATACACCCTTTCTAATGTGTCGTGTGAAGGAACGCCGTTGCTAAGATCAATAATTTCACTTAGTTCGGTTTTTCGTAATTCCGCAAACAAGGCGATTTGTTCCCAAGACTGAACTCCGCAAATGCTTGCTATAATGGTAATGCCAAAGATCGTTTCTAGGCTATATAGCTTTTTTCTATTCATGCGTGGGTCTTTAATTGTGCTGAAGTATTGCTTTAATTTCATCTTTTTTTTCGGGAAAGCAACTAATTATTAGCGTACAAAAATTACCAAATACAAATTTTAAGTAACATTATGTTTTTAATTTTAATGCGTAAAGCCTGTACGAGGAGGAGTTTAGGATACTATCTTGCAATAAAAAAAGAATAGCAAATTTTGGCATTATTATTATTTTTTATTTATTTATTTGGTTTTGTTTTATGATCTAGGCACATTGCAAAAAAAAATCTAAAAATTGAATAAATTCTTACCTAGGCCTATTAACCAATGAAAAAAATCTTTTTAACTATATTGCTATTTACACTGCTTAGCGGCTTTACTATGTCGCAAAACCCTATAACGGACAGCATTAAAACAAATGTAACTACACAAAAAAGATTTGTTAATGTAATAGAGCTTGGTGTAGGTGCACTGCCTAATACTAAATTAACTACCGCACGTTATGGTAGTTATGTAAACAATTCGGGCAATTACGGTGAGTTAAAATATACTGGCGCATACCAATTTAATAATTATTTTGCTTTAGGGTTAGGACTAGGAGTGCTTGCTAGTGGTAGTTCGGGCATTTATTTTCCGCTATCACTTGAGCTTAAAAACACATTGATCAAAAAACACATTGCCCCTACTATTGGCGTTAATGTAGGGTATGCGTTACATCCATTAACACGCTTGAGCAACACTAATAATTTTAAAATATTTGCAGGTTCTACTATTGGTGTACGTGTTGCTACACATAAACACTATGCTTATTTGTTTAATATCGGAGTACGGCTGCAACCCACTAGCATAACTTCTTTTGATTATACTAATTACTATTATAACCGTACTTATATTGCACCGTTTATAACATTCAGTACAGGGTTTTCTTTTTAAATATGCATCATCAAACAACTACTTAGCTTAGTACTAATAAGTACATTAACAGTATTACAAGTGTTTGGGAGTATTAAAGACACTACTCGGTTTAAACCTTATTTTAAAAATAGTGTTGAGTTTAACGCTGGATATTTTCAAAACGAAAAATACAAAGCGACACATGGTTATAATTTTGGTAGTAACCTACTAGGGCATATACACTTACTACCTCAATTGGCGGTAGGCGCAGGATTAGGTTTACAAATAGATAATAACAACATCGTTGCACCTATTACCTTAGATATAAGAACATCGTTAAACAAGCCAATAAGCCCTGCGCTAAACTTAGCGGTTGGTTATGTTCTTGTATTAGGCAGTTCATATAGCTATGCTGGCAGTGCAACAGGGCTTATTATTGCTCCATCTGTTGGAGTACGTGTTAAGCGAAAACACAATAATAATTTCTTTGTAGGCATTGGTTATCGTAAGCAAAATTTAACTGCAAAGGGGTTAAATAATTTTAGTGACTGTGGTAATAATCCTATTTGTACTTATCAATGGCGCACTAATGTATTTACGGCTAATATTAGTTTTTCTTTTTAACACTATTTTCATTTTCTCGTAAGTGTGTAGTTGCACAAGAATTTAGTAATTTATAGCAATAAAAATAGATGAATAAGCTCTATTGGAATAATGGAAGTGTTACTCTTAGTTATAACCAATATTGTACATTATTGTACCTTGTTTAACAGTATTGCACTTGTTTAAAACACAAGGCTAAAAGCCGTAGCAAATTTGCTGTATGAATAGCAAATTAGTGTTTATTGTCCCTTTATTTTATACCCAATTAGTGTTTATACACTTGCATATATGCAAGTGTATAAACACTAATTTTTTAGTTTTAAATTTTTATAACTCATTGATTATCATTACTATTGTAATTATAAAACGTAGGTTACAACATAGTGCAATAGCGTTCTTTTTAGGTAGGGTTACACATTCATTTAACAATGGTTTGGCTAAATGAAAAAAAGTGTAGTACACCAACAATTGCCCTTATCAATTGAGCGACTAAAAACTTATAAAGGCTTTGAGCAATGCACCGAACAAGAAGCATTAGCTGAGCTAGAAATAATAAAACGTTTAGCTAAAATAATGCACCATTTGTACCTACACGATATGCAATTAATTAATAATCAAACACAATAATTTATGAAAAACGACTTAGAAATTTTTACCCCCTTTGCCAAAAAAAGCAAGTTTGCCGACCGCATTGAGGGCAGCAACTGCATTGTATATACTCGGGTTTCTACCAAAGAACAAGAAAAGGGGTACAGCCTCGAAACTCA
>JAYWFU010000066.1:0-7346 GCA_043778625.1 Bacteroidia bacterium
CTCGAAAAACGAGTGGATAAATACGTTAGTGTGTTACAAAACTTGCCTGTTTTATGGGCTTCTAACAGCTACAAGGGCAAAGTAGAATTACAAGATTTGCTGTTCCCTAACGGAATTGTGTACGACCGTGAAATTAGCAATTATCGAACCTCCGAAATTAATCAAGTAATACTCGCCATGCGCCTAATAGCAAGCAACACAGCCCACAATAAAAAAAGGACTTTAGATACAAAATACCTAAAGTCCCCTTATGTAGCGGGAATTGGACTCGAACCAATGACCTTCGGGTTATGAGCCCGACGAGCTACCAACTGCTCTATCCCGCAATGTGAGTACAAATATAGTTATTATTTAATACGATATAAATTTATTTACAACTTTTTGATAAAAGGAACGTATTGGATAAACAAGTTGGTATTTATATCCAATTTGAAATTTTTTGCCCTGATTGGTTTCCAAGTATTATAAATTCTCTTATTTTATTATTATTATGAGTCTCTATAGTTATTCTTCCATCATGGGGATATGCTCCCATTCCAAATTTTTTATTTGAGTTGTATTTTACCTCTTTAATATCTTTAATCTTAATTATAAAATTTGCTTTGTTTTCATTTAGAATACTTCCGTCTAATAAATCTACATCATCTATTTTTTCTAAATACTTATTTTTAAGATAAGTATTTGGATTAGTCAAGTCGCCTTTAACGGCTAGAGAAGACGTAATTTTTCTTGTAAGAATATCTTTACCGCCTTCGGTACTAATCATTCCATTTCCTAATATTCCAATTAAATTATTATTTATTTTAATTATTAGAAAAGTGCGATTCAGAATTAGAAAATAATATTCCATTCCCACAAAATGATTTTCATCATTTAATTCGATATCTTTAAATTTCATAATTACATATATTTTAGTCTAACGTTGTTTTATTAATTAGCGAGTATGGACTACAGAATTCATTAAGTTAACAACCCTACACCATAAAACATTTAGACCTATTTTTATAGTGTAGGATTATTAATTTTTAAGCTATAGCTTAACGCTATTTTCTTTATCCAAGTGGTCTTGTACTATTTCAATGGCATTAGTAATTACATCGCTTAGGGCAGTAATAAAGCTTCCTTTTTCGGCAATGTTTAAGGCGTGTGTAAGCGCGTCTTTTTCTTTAGGTACAATTTCGTAAGTTACTTTTTTGTCAACTAATTTAATTCCTTCTAATATCAAATTAATAATTTCTTCCTCGGTACGTCCACGTAAATATTTTTCTTGGCGTATAATAATGTGGTCGAACATACGCGCGGCTACCTCAGCACAATCGCGTATATCTTTGTCGCGACGGTCGCCTACCCCAGCAATAATACCTATTTTACGAGTAGCTTCTACATTATTCAAAAAATCTTCGATGGCCAAATAGCCCGATTTATTGTGTGCAAAATCTATCATTACCTTAAAATCTTTAAAGCTAAATATATTCATACGCCCTGGGGTTTGAGCCGCCGACGGTATAAATGTACCCAAGGACATACGAATATCCTCCGTTTTAAACCCTGATAAATAACCCGCTAAAGTTGCGGCTAGCACGTTAGCTATCATAAATTTAGCTTTGCCTCCAACAGTAAGTGGTACAAGGCTTACACGCTCTACACGTATTTTCCAATCGCCTTTTTTAATGGTAATATACCCATTTTCGTATATGGCGGCAACACCTCCTTTTTTACAATGTTGTTGTAGTACAGGGTTGTTTTCATCCAAACTAAAGTATGCTATTTTACAACTTAAAGTTGCCGCTATTTTTACACAGTAAGCGTCTTCGGCATTAAGTATGGCATAACCATCTTTTTTAATGCTCTTAACTACTACTGATTTTACACGTGCTAAATCATCTAAGTTTTCAATATCAGAAATACCTAAGTGATCTTCTTGTATATTAGTAATTACTCCAATATCGCAACGGCTAAAGCCAAGCCCTGCACGTAATATACCGCCTCGTGCAGTTTCTAATACGGCAAATTCTACTGTGGGGTCTTTTAGTATGAACTCTGCACTTATTGGCCCTGTGGTATCTCCTTTTTCAAGCATGTGGTTTTGTACATATATACCGTCGCTGGTAGTAAAACCCACACGGTAACCCATATTTTTAACAATATGTGCTATTAAGCGTGTGGTAGTAGTTTTACCATTAGTACCTGTAACTGCTATGATTGGTATGCGAGATGACTTGCCCGGAGGATACAACATTTCTACTACTGGTGCAGCTACGTTGCGTGGTAATCCTTCGCTTGGGGCTAAGTGCATACGAAACCCCGGTGCCGCATTTACCTCTAATATAACTCCTCCATTTTCTTTAAGTGGTTGAGTTAAGTTAGACGCCATGATATCAATACCACAAATATCTAAACCAATAATACGTGCAATACGCTCCGCTAGAAACACATTTTCGGGGTGCATTAAATCGGTTACATCTATTGATGTGCCGCCAGTACTAAGATTAGCGGTTGATTTTAAATACACAATTTCGTCCTTAGCAGGAACTGTGGTAAGGGTGTAATTTATTTTTTCTAATAAGTCTTCAGTGTCTCTGTCTACCGTAATTTCGGTTAGCACATTTTCGTGTCCATAACCACGGCGAGGATCTTTATTTACCTCAGCAATAAGTTGTTCAATAGTGTGTTGCCCGTTACCTACAACGTGTGCTGGCACACGCTGTGCTGCCGCTACTATTTTATTATCAATAACTAATACTCTAAAATCGAAGCCTGTAATAAAACGCTCTACAATAACACGGCGCGAATATTTTTTGGCGTACTCTAAGCCCTCAATAGCGGCTTCTATAGTAGTAACGTTAATACTAGCTCCCTTGCCATGGTTGCCATCTAGCGGTTTTATAACTATTGGAAAACCTATGCGGTTAATACATTTTTGCAAATCTTCCTCATCCACTACAATGTCGCCTTTGGCCACAGGTATTGCATTGTTGTACAATAAGCGTTTTGTTTCTTCTTTATTGCAAGCTATGTCTACGGCTATACTACTGGTTTTGCAGGTCATTGTTGCTTGAAAACGCATTTGATTAACCCCATATCCTAACTGTATTAATGAGTTAGTACCAAGGCGTATCCACGGTATATCGTGCGCTACAGCCTCATCCACTATTGAGCCTGTACTTGGACCAAGGCGCACATCTTCGCGTATTTCGCGCATGCGACGTAAATCGGCTTGCAGGTCGTATTCAGTGCCATTAATTAATGCTTGGGCAATGTTTACAGCACTTTCGGCAGCAAACATTCCTACTTTTTCTTCCGTGTATGAAAATACTACGTTGTATATTCCCTCCGTTTTGGTTTGGCGAGTACGTCCAAAGCCAGTTTCCATGCCAGCTAGGGTTTGTGTTTCAAGGGCTATGTGTTCTATTACATGCCCCATCCAAGTGCCACGTTCTATGCGCATAAAAAAACCTCCCTCAACCCCTTCAGAGCAGCGATGCGCCATCATGGTAGGAAACATAGCGGTTAAGCGTTCCTTAAAACCTGGTATTTTGTTAGTAGGCAATTGCTCTAGTTCCTCTAAATCAAGGCGCATTTGTATTAATTTTTTGCGGCTAACGCTCCAAACGTTTGGCCCACGTAGGGCTTGAATACTAAGAATTTTCATGAATTGTACGGTGTTTTTTTTAATTATTTGTTAGCAACAAAAGAGTACTCTACTTTTATTAATTGTTTATTGAGTATGAATGTAATAGATTTATTAACAATATGGTAAAATACTATAATTATTCTTTTCTTCAACTCAAAGTCAGTAAGCTGTAATTAACCATTGAGACAATTCTAAGCACCTCTGATTTTGTAATAGTGTTATAAATAAAAGCATCCTCTACTACTAATATGTATAGCGGTAGAGGATGTTTTAAACTAATTAAGATATTTTAAAAATTACCTACCATTTCAATAGGTTTTACCCACTCATCAAATTCTTCAGCAGTAACCAAATTTAATTTTATAGCCGCCTCTTTTAATGTAGTATTTTCTTTGTGTGCCGTTTTTGCAATCTTCGCAGCATTATCATAACCAATGTAGCGGTTAAGTGCAGTAACAAGCATTAACGAGTTATCTAAGTGGCGTTTAATAATAGTTTCGTTAGCCGTAATGCCTTGTGCACAATTAATAGTAAAACTCACACAGGCATCGCCTAACAAGCGGGCCGACTGTAATACGTTAGCGGCTATTAATGGCTTAAATACATTTAACTCAAAATGGCCGTTGCTACCGCCAATACTCACCGCTACGTCGTTGCCCATTACTTGTGCACACACCATAGTAAGCGCTTCGGGCTGTGTAGGATTAACCTTGCCTGGCATAATAGACGAGCCAGGTTCGTTATCGGGTATAACAATTTCGCCAATGCCACTGCGTGGGCCCGAACTTAACATACGCACGTCGTTGCCAATTTTCATTAAGGCCACAGCAGTACGTTTTAGTGCTCCTGATAGTTCTACCATGGCATCATGTGCTGCTAATGCTTCAAATTTATTAGGCGCCGTTACAAATGGCAAACCCGTAATTTGTGCTATATGCTTAGCCACCAACACATCGTAACCCTTAGGTGCATTAAGCCCTGTGCCTACTGCTGTGCCACCTAGCGCAAGCTCGCTTACCATAACTAGGGCGTTATCAATAGCACGCATGCTATTGGTAACTTGTTGTGCAAAGCCACCAAACACTTGTCCCAAGGTAAGTGGTGTAGCGTCCATAAAGTGTGTACGCCCTGTTTTTACTATGTGCTTAAACTCTTCGGATTTTGCTTGCAAGGTATCTCGCAATAATCTTAAACCAGGCAACGTTATTTGGGCAGTTTGTTTGTAAGCCGCTATGTGCATAGCCGTAGGGAAAGTATCGTTGCTACTCTGCGATTTGTTTACATCATCATTAGGGTGCAATACCTTATGCTCGTCGGCTAGGTTGCCTCCATTTACAACATGCGCACGGTAGGCTATTACCTCGTTGCAGTTCATGTTGCTTTGCGTACCCGAACCCGTTTGCCATATTACTAACGGAAACTCGGCATCTAAGGCGCCAGTAAGTATTTCGTCGCATACTTTGCTTATTAACTCTTTTTTATCCGCAGGCAATACTCCTAACTCGCAGTTAGTAATAGCAGTAGCTTTTTTGAGGTAGGCAAATGCGTGAATAATTTCAATAGGCATACTTGCTTCAGCTCCTATTTTAAAATTATTGCGGCTACGCTCCGTTTGTGCGCCCCAGTAGCGGTGTGCAGGCACTTTTACTTCGCCCATAGTATCGTGTTCTATGCGGTAATTTAATGTTTCGGTCATTGATTGTTTTGTTAAATTATTAGTTGTGTAAATATAATAGTTTCTATGTTTGGGCACCCACTAAAATTTTACACAATTAATTCAATTATATTTGTGTGTAGGTGTTAAGTTTCACAAGGTTATTGATTTTCTTCGATTAACTCTTGTTATAATAGTAGTAAATTATTTTTAAATTCTGTTGGATTTTTGTTAAATAGTTGTGGCTTTAGTTCGTACCATTTTTCTATTGCTTGCATTGGTGTTTTTACCTTTAATTCTTTACGTACCCCCATGCCTTCGATGTAGTATATAATAGCACATAAACTTAGCTAAATCAACTATCATTTCTTGTTTTGTGCTATAGCTTAGTTTAAGTATAGTATTGTTTTTAATTGTTCCGTTTACACGTTCTACCATTCCGTTAGTTTTGGGAGTAGCAGGCTTGGTAAGCCTATGTTCTATGCTGTTTTTGGCGCATAACTCATCTAATTTAGATGGTTTTTTACATAAGTTGCCTGTTTTAGATTTGATGAGATAGTTAGTAAATTCTAGTCCGTTATCAGTAAGTACATGCGTGATACCGAAAGGAAAGAAAGCTAAACATTTACACATAAAATCTTCCGTGTTTTGAGCAGTTTTGCTTTCGTAAACTTCATAGTACAAAGCTCGAGCAGCCCTATCAATAGCTACATAGAGGTAGTTTTTGCTTTCAAATTTAGGTAAATACGTAACATCAATATACAAATAACCAGGTTCGTATTCTTCAAACAATTGAGCTTTTTCTTTTTGTTCTTGAGGCACTTTGTTTAAATGTTCAGTTACCAAACAACGATACAACGAACTGCGTGAAATAGTAGTGTTTTTTTCATAAATCATTTCATAAATTTCGTCTAACGGAAGCCACGAAGCTTTACGAACAGCGACGATTAACGATTTTTCAATTTCAGTTAATGCGTATTTAATGTGGTGCGGACGTGAGGATTTATCTAAGGTAAAATCTCTTGCTTTCCATTTTGAAACCGTTTGTAGCGAAATAGTATAACGCTCCGCAAGCTCTTGATTACTTACATTTTTGTTTTGAATTTGCATACGAATGTTTACATTCGTCTTCACATTTGAATGGTAGATTTGGCTCATAATTATTTTGATTTTGGTAAATAAAAATAATCAAAAATTTGCCTTTTAAACTTTGTGCTAATTGGCTTTGGCTAGCCAAAGCCAATTAGCACAAAGTTAAAGTGCAATCAATAACCTTGTGAAACTTGACATGTAGGAACATGCAACCTCTTGCTTACTTTTCTAAAATCAATTAGCAAAGTTTATAAACCAATGTTTCAATTATAAAAAAACATGATGACTGATTACGAACTTAACGATATAGACTCAGAAGATATTGGAGATTTACTTGTGAAAATTGAGGATTCGTTTAACATTACATTTGTGGGCAAAGAGCTACATTATATTAAAACTTTTGGGCAGTTGTGCGACCATATTGCAAACAAAATTCCCCTTGATAATGTAGCTGATTGCACAAACCAACAAGCGTTTTATAAACTTCGTGATGCTTTTGCAACAGTGCTTCAAATGGATAAGAAAATAATAACACCACAATTTGAACTCAATGCTATTTTACCAAAAAAAAGCAGACGTTCATCAATCAAAAAAATAAATAAACACTTAGGGTTTAAGTTAGCAATATTGCGCGCTCCTAATTGGGTAAAAACATCCCTTTGCCTACTAACGTTAATTTCATTACCAATACTGTTTTTTAGCTGGAAGATAGGTTTACTAATTCTGCTTTTTTCTTTACTCGGGTTTAGGTTAGCCAATGAGTTTGGCAACGTACTAAATACGAAAACGCTTGGCGATGTTGCAGAAAAAATGGCAAGAGAAAATTATTTAAAATCAAGGCGAAACCCTAAAACGTTTAATAAAAACGAACTGACCTAGGCTTATTGTTAATGAATAAAAAGCGAGTAGATTTGTAGAATAAATTAAAAAACAATGGAACAAAAGTATCAAAGCCTATCCCTTTTT
>JAYWFU010000067.1:0-23175 GCA_043778625.1 Bacteroidia bacterium
TTTTTTTTCGGGAAAGCAACTAATTATTAGCGTACAAAAATTACCAAATACAAATTTTAAGTAACATTATGTTTTTAATTTTAATGCGTAAAGCCTGAAGGTACAGTACCTTATTTCAGATTTATTATTAGGTTCAACCCCTCCTGCTAAAGGTGCGGTATAGTTTAAAAAAGCAATATCGCTGTAGTTATTTAAAAACGTAGTGCTAGTAACGGTAAGCCATCCGCCACCTTTAGCCACATTGTTGGCGTCGTATATGCCATTATCTACGCCCATGCGTGCGTTGCTAATGGTGGCACTAGCCAGCATAACACGTGGTTGTAGAGTGCCGCTTTGCGCCACGTTATCGCCTGCGCCTATCATTTTTATGCCTTCCCACATGCTACCTGCGCAAGAGTTTACGGTGGTTAGTGTGGCGTTGGTTACATTAAGCGTGCCGCCTGGGTATACCTCAATGCGGGTGGGTACGCCCGTTTGCTTGCTGTCAGCAAACTGTATAATGTTAGGCCCTGTAATGTTAAGTGTGCCACCTGCCTGTATTTTAATAACGCCTTGTATGTTGTAGCCTGTAGTCCAGTTAACGGTAGTGGTTATGGTTTGCCCTGTGGCAGTAGCGTAGGTGGCTTGGGCGTTACAGTCGTTGTACAGTTTTGCCATGTAGTTATCGTCCACGTTACTACTGCTGTTACCACTTACTACTATACCGCCGTCGGGCGCTTCGCTAATGCCGTACATGCACTCTTGGCGTTTTACATCGCCGCCGCCACTGGTAGGCGATGTAGGGTAATCAGCACACGAAAATGGATGGTCGGTATCAAAGGTGGTTTCCCACACCTTATCCCCCGATTGGTTAATGCGAGCTACATAGGCGTCGGTATTCCAATAGTTAGTTGCTTGGGCTATGGTAGGTGCTGTGGTTGTGGTAGGTGTTCCTTGCGCAAATATATGCGATGGTATAGTTTCTGCGCATGTAGTATACCAGTCTACCTTTTTTTTGGCACTCACAAGCGCAAAATCTCCATTAGACAACTCCGTAATGCGTGCTTTTAAATCAAAGGCATTAATAGTTGTTAATTTAGTATTGCTACTAATAGTTCCGTTGTTGGCATCTAATCTTAAATAATATAAATCGCCCACATTATCAGCACCATACTGGCAAGCGTTACAATTGGCTATAAGTGCCACATTAATTGTTCCGTTTTTAAATAACATGCTCCACACCGTGGCATTTTTTTGGCTAGTTCCGTAAGAACTGTTAGCTTGTACACCTGTAATGTACCTGGTCCAAACACTTGGTGCATTTATATTACTAACGGGTATTGCTTCAATTAGTACACTTGTTGGGTTTTGACCTGCTGTACTCCAATCTTCAATAATAGAGGCTACTATGTAATAATCAACATTATTTACGGATGATATAGTTATTGATTTAGCCACACCATTCCAGTTAGCGGTAGTTGCAGTTAGCGGATTGGTTTGTGCTAATAATCTTTTACCCAATACTTTACCTGATGCATCTAGTTTAATTAATAACGGTCGTGCTGCGTGCGCCAATTGGCCATTATAAGGATTAGTAACTATTTTGTCGTATATAGCATTAGTACCCACAACGGCAATGTTATTTTGGGCATCCTCTACAAAATCGTTGGCTACACCACTAAAAGTATATGCTAATTGTTTATCAGTATATGTTTTAGCTGTAAGTGTTGTGTAATTAGTGGATGGGTCGGGGGTGTTTACTGTAGTAGTACCTGTGCTAAAATCATAAAGACCATAAATATTGTTAAACTGACACACACCGTTATCATCAAACTTCATTACGTCCCAATGATTTCTTAAGTAAGGCGTGGTTGAGCTTGGAAATATGTCAGTATTTATAAAATAATTAGTTGGGCTAGCTGTGGTTGGGTTGTAATACAAAGGAGTTCCGTTTTGTGGAGGCTCAACACGTTTGCGGGTAGCTTTTGATAAACCTACTGTTAAGTAACTATTGTTACTTAATTGCTTAACACGTAGGTACTCACCTTCGTAATTCATAGGTAATAAAAATTGTGTACTTCCGTCAGGATTAATTTTACCAATTTGATTAAAACCTAAACCGAGATTTCCACTCACAGGATTTTCAAAATTAGAATAATCGTAACTTCCCGAAAATAATGGCGCAGTGGCAATGGCACAGCCATTGTTATACGTTCCGTAAGCTGTGGTTGTTTCGTTATAACTAAGTGGAGTAGCAGTTGAGCCGCCTAGTCTTTCGGCACATCTAAACTTACCTACGCCACAAGCTATGTAGCCTGTATGTCCTGTTTTATTTGCAAGATTGGTATAAGCGGTGCAATGGTCGTACCACCAGTCGTAATCGGAGTGCCTACGATCCACAGGTACTGTGCTTTTATATTCATGGTCTATCCAACTAAAGTTACGCCAGTTTACTGCTGGGCTTTGTGCGCTAGCATTACTTAGCGCAAGGGTTAATACGGTACACAACATTAGTAGTTTGTGTTGTGTTGTGTTGTGTTGTGGCTCGCTAAGCTTGCTTTTACACTACGTTGGGCTGTTGTTATCATGGCTGGTTTTGTTTTATTGTTTTTAATTAATAGCTAATGTAGATAAATTAATTAACAATGGATAATTAATAACGCGTTACAACTATTATACAACCGCTAGCTCTCTGAGTTTTTCATCGAAGGGACGGGTACATTCAAAGTCTTGTAAACGTCCCTTCGATGAAAAACTCAGGGAACTACGCATAAAGTAGCACAAAATTAAAATGCCATTAACAACCTTGTGAAACTTGACAACAAATTAAACAAAAATATGACTTATAGAATTGTAGTTGAACCTGATGTGAAAAATGATATTGATAATGCTATTGAGTATTACAAAAGTGCAACCGAAGATAGTAAAGTACTGATAATCTATTACACGAAATAGAACAAGCCTATGCAGCTTTACGCATAAACCCTTTTTATGAAGTACATTTTAAGCACTAAAGAGCATTACCGCTTAAAAAATATCCTTACCTTATATTTTTTGAAATTGACGAAAAACAAAATATAGTCAAAATAATAGCTCTTTTTAATACTACACAAAACACTAATAAATACCCCTCGTAACAAAACAACAAAAGCCTTGTAAGTGCAGGGCTTTGTCTTTTTATACGTTTATGAATACCAGCAAAATGCTGGCACTAGTTTAACTACAAGATTACCTATCGCTAGAGCTAGCGGGAGGAATTCTATTGTACATTTATACTGAACATTTGTGCTTCGATTTCCTCCTGCGTAAAGCCCTAAAACAGTAGTCTAAAATAAACCACCCTCTAATTGTTTTATAAACTATAATCTATTGCCATACTAAACACACTAATTGCTAACTATCCTCTTCGTTTTCGTCAAAGTCTTCGTCAGCAAAGTCGTTATTAGCTTCCTCCACTAAGCGGTCAATATTGTGTATTTCGTAGCTGTACATGGTAAATAAGCGGTCGATGCTGGGTAGTATTTCAAAGGTTTCCTTATTACCCACGGTGCGGTCAAAGTGTATCCAGCCTAGGCGTTCAAACTCACGCAACGAATTTTTAATCCATTCGTCAATAGTGTTTTCGTCAATTTCGGTACTTTCTTTTTCTTTACGGCGTGCAAACAAGCGATATACATCGTCCTTAAATTCATCATTTTGTTTAATGGCTTTTATAAACTCTACCACAGGTATTTCGCTGCTGCCAAAGTACTTATCTACTCGGTGTATTTTAAGTAGTAATATGCCCATTAAGGTGTATTCGGGCGTGAGTTTTTTCGATTTCGATTTTAATATACCTCTACTCTCTTCGTCCATATCTAGGTAGTAGTAGCGGTCGTAATCAGTACCCTTACACATTAAATTTACCTTAAATAAATTTTTGTAGTAGTAACGAATTTCCTCTTCAAATTTCTCTAAAAAATGAAATAAATCAGCCTCGTGCGGGTAATTTTGTATGTGCTGTCCGTTTTTGAGTGCGTTATCTAAATCCGAAAACGTATCAACGGCATCGGCACTTTCTAAGAAACTGTATTTTGTTGTATTTGCATTTTCCATATTGCAGTGTTGGGGTGTTTTTTGTGTACAACGAATTTCTCGTCAATAGTTAGTGTGTATTTTGGGTTAAAAGCATATTCGCGCAACATAAGCGTAGCTTCTTTTATGGCTATTTCTAGGTCTTTTTCTTTATCTAAAATTTGATAAAAATAATCGCCAAATTCTACTTTTTTTCCGCCTTTTAAGTTGGTGTTAATTTCAGTAAACCAATGTTCAATGCGCTGTTCGCGTGCCATTTGTAGTAGCTTACGTTCTTTTTGGCGTTGCAAATCTTCGGTATCAAATGTCATATCGTAAATTTCCATGGGTGGCGGGTCAAGCAAATTCAAATATTCTACCTGTGTAAATTTGGTATAGTTGTAATACACCAATTTATCAAACTTTATTTTCGCTTTTTTCATACTAGGCAACGGCTTCGGAAACGTAACTTTAATTTCGTTAACGGTGCGGTTAGTAAGGCGTTTTGTTTTAATAAACTTTGATGTAGAGTTTTTAAACATATACATTAAAAATGTTTCCAACTTACGGTCGAATTCTCGCTTATCAAAATCGCTGTATAGCTTGTTAATTCTTGGGCGTATACGGTCAATAGCGTGCGATATACCTATTAATTTTATTTCAATATCTTTAAAAAAATCACGTACTAATTTCTTGCGATTTCTAAATTCAGGTTCGTCGCTTAGGTTGCACTCGTCCAACATTTGTTTAATATCGTCCTTGCTGGCAAACGCTGTACCCAGCCTCCCTGCTTGCTCACGTATGTACGACAGTAGGTTGTCGCACTCCTGCAACATTAGTTTAAAATTGTCGGTATCGCTTTTTACAATGTCGTTAAGGGTTTCAATGGTTTCGTCAATCTGAAATTTTAACGCACGTACCTGCCCACTAATCTCTCCTTTGTTTTTGGTAAACTGAAACTCATACCAATGATTAAAATCACCTAAATTATTTAGTTTAGATTTTAACAACATTACCAAATCGTTAAATATACGTTCGAGGTCAGTAGGGTTAATGTGCGATATGGCTTCGTCCTGCAACATACGGCAAAACACTTCGCCGTAGGTAGTTAGTTGGTAGCCACGTCCCTCTTGGTTACGCTCAATAAAATGCTTGAGTAACCTGTGTATGGTTTCATCGTTTTTTTGGGTAAGTTCTCTGTTAGATGCTGTACCTAATTCGAGCTGAACGGTTTGTATGGCGTTAATTATGGCACGTTCAGTATAGGTGGCTTCCAGTATTCCTTTTTGTATTTTGTTAAATATATTAAATACAATTAAGCCATCTTCCTGTGTAGGAATAATGGTGTGGTATTGGTCGCATAATATTTTGTTGAGGCGTTTGTCTTGTACTATCATTGATTTCAAAAATAGGATTTTAAAATAGTTAGTAATTACTATGTGCTATAAAAGCTAATTTATTTTTCAACCAATTGTTAAAAAACAATTTGTGCCTTTGCTTTATTCCTGCACCATAGCCACAAACACAGCCTCCATTAGTTTTTTGGTTTCGGAGGCCGAACATGTAAAATTATTTACCACAAAACTAAACGCTAAGGTTTTATTGCTTAATGTTTTTACATAACCACTATATGCACGCACACCATGTATATAGCCCGTTTTGGCCATTACACGCCCCTCAGCAATAGTACCCTTGCACATATTGCTTAACGAACCACTTTGGCTCATTACTGGTAACGATTGTACCAATGTGCCATAGTAGCTTTGTGTGTAAGCATGTTGCAATAGTTGGGTTGTAAATTCACTTGTAACTTTATTCATCGGCGATAGCCCGCAACCATCCTGTATATCAAGCCCCTGATTGTTGGCAAAGGGTTTCCAGTAATTTATTAATTGTGTAATAATAACATCGTTTTTCACATCCCATTTTTTTGAGGTAGCAATATGTTTTAATATACTTTCGGCATACAAATTCAAACTTTTAATATTAGTATGATACACCAACTGCGCTAACTTGGGCGATGTTATGCTTGCGGTATCAGTAGTGTTTTGAGGCATAGCATCGGTATTAAATTTAATGGTGTTAATGCTTAATTGTTGTTTAATATCTTGTGCAAATAGTTCTGTTATTAACGGATTATTTACTTCCACCTCATAATTAGTTTGGTGTGCGGGTAGCTCGCCAATAACCTGTAGTGTAGGGTTATTGGCGGTGCTGTAGGCTATGGTATTGTCGCCTTTTTTTTGGCTAGCAATAACACTATTAATTATGCGTAACGAATTAGGTTTGGGGCTACACTTAACTAACAGTGCGCTATCGCCAGTATTGGTGGTGTTAAAGTAACAAGTAAGTTTATTGTCGCGCCAATTGATGCTTGCTGCCGCTGTACCAAAGTAATTACCCATATCGCCCCATAACCAATTAGGGTTAGTAGGTTGCGCATCGTAAGGGCTTATGTGTAGGTGCAGTTGCGCTACATTCCACCGTTTAGTTTTAATAAGTGTAGTGAGTTGTGTTGTAAAACTATTAGCTTCAAAATGTTCGCTACCCCAAGTAGGGTCGTAGTTAGCGCCAATGTGCAAAGTGTGTGTAGCAGTGTTAAACACTAGCGGAGTAACAAACATGTTATTACCGCCTAATAACTCTAAGGCACTAATAGTAGTAAATAATTTTAGGGTAGAGGCGGGTGTTATTGATATTTGTTTGTTGTGTTCAAACACTACTTTTTTGGTATCACAATCAACTACATACAAGGTAGTTGTAGCGTTGCTGAGCAGCTTATTGTTTTTAAATTCAGTGTATGCTTTGGCAGTGTGTTGCGCAGTTAATTGCATCGAAACTAATAGTGAAAATGGCAGTAATAATAATTTCATATAACAGGTAAAAAATTAGTGTGTGGTAATAATAACATCAAAAAAACAATTTTTTGAATAAAATGTATAAATTCGCATTCGATTATTTAATTCAACTATTCATACTATAAATTTTAATCTAAAAAAACATGGCGTATTTATTTACATCAGAGTCAGTATCGGAAGGACACCCAGACAAAGTTGCTGACCAAATTTCGGACGCATTAATTGATAACTTTTTGGCTTTTGATCCAAATTCAAAAGTAGCTTGCGAAACTCTGGTAACCACTGGTCAAGTAGTGTTAGCGGGCGAAGTAAAATCGAAAGCGTATTTAGATGTGCAAACCATAGCACGCGATGTTATTAAAAAAATTGGCTACACCAAGTCGGAATATATGTTTGAGGCTAACTCGTGCGGAGTGTTTTCGGCTATCCACGAACAATCGGCAGACATTAATCAAGGTGTTGATAAAAAGAAAAAAGAGGAGCAAGGTGCTGGCGATCAAGGTATGATGTTTGGTTATGCAACTAACGAAACAGCTGATTATATGCCACTTGCGCTAGATTTAGCACACAAATTATTGGAGGAGTTAGCAGTATTGCGTCGCGAAAACAAAACAATTAAATATTTACGCCCTGATGCTAAAAGCCAAGTAACGCTAGAGTACGACGATAACAACCAACCTATACGTATTGATGCTATTGTAATATCAACTCAGCACGATGATTTTGATAACGATGCAAAAATGTTAGCTAAAATTAAAAAGGATATGATAGAAATATTAATTCCTCGTGTTAAAGCTAAATACACTCGTTACACACATTTGTTTAACAACAAAATTAAATACCATATTAACCCAACAGGTAAGTTTGTAATTGGTGGTCCACACGGCGACACAGGCTTAACAGGTCGTAAAATTATTGTAGATACTTACGGTGGAAAAGGTGCACACGGTGGAGGAGCTTTTAGCGGAAAAGACCCCTCGAAAGTGGATAGAAGTGCAGCGTATGCTACACGTCACATTGCTAAAAACTTAGTAGCAGCAGGCTTGTGCAGCGAAGTATTAGTACAAGTATCCTACGCTATTGGTGTGGCACAACCTACATCAATATACGTAAACACTTATGGTACAGCTAAAGTAGCAATGACCGATGGAGAAATAGCTAAAAAAGTAGAAGCTATATTTGATATGCGCCCTTACTTTATTGAAAAACGTTTGAAACTACGCCAGCCAATATACAGCGAAACTGCTGCTTACGGACACATGGGGCGTAAAAACCAAACAGTAACTAAAGTATTTACTACTCCTGACGGAAAAACAAAAACAATGAAAGTAGAATTGTTTACTTGGGAAAAATTAGACTTTGTACCTATCGTTAAAAAAACATTTAAACTAAAATAGTAATTTTAAGAATAAAAGTAATTTTAATCATAAATGCCTTTGTACTAACTAGTACAAAGGCATTTATGATTTTATACAACTACTGAAACACCAATAGTTTAGTAGAAGCATTACTAAAAATACGAATATTAATTTTAGCTAAGAGTAGAGATCTGAAAAATGCAAGCTTGGATTCGAGTAATAAAAGAGCAACTAAATTGGATAAAAAAAACAAGGCTTAATACGCTATAAATGAACAATACTATGTATATTAACCGACTTAAATTAATACTCTTACTATCAAAATCAGTATAGCATTTGATGAAATTATTTACCCGTTTTATTATTGTAGTGTGTGTGTGTACCTTTGCGTACAAACCCCTGCTATACGCACAAAGTAAGCGGTCGGATAAATTAATAGCTACACAAAATTATCTTGAAGCCATAAAAGTATTAACCGTTAAGGCACGTAAAAATCCACCCTTATTATTACAACTAGCCGATTGTCAGCAAAAAACTAGGCAGTATGAAGCCGCTGAGCTTACGTTTAAAAAATATTTTGAGTTAGAAAAAGCTCCCTCCTCCGCAGCTCACTTGCAATACGCGCAGGTACTGCTAATTAATAAAAAATATACTGAAGCTAAGGAACAATTAGAGCAATATCAAGTAAAGAGACCTAATGATTCAAAATCGGCACGGTTGCTCAAAGCCTGCGACGACGTAAACGTGTGGTATAACTTACCTCAAAAATATTTTGTAAAAAATCAGTTGGATATGAACTCGCCCTTTAGCGATTTTTGTGCCGTTGAATACAAAAACGATGTAGTGTTTGTAAGCGAACGTAACGAGGACGTAGTGGGAGGCAATGCCTTTGCATGGACAAAAAACCCGTATACGAGCATATTGCTGGCTAAAGCTAAAAAGCGTAACGATACCACTTTGTACAAATTTAACGGACTGCTTAGCAATAAATTTGTAGGCGATTATAATACTGGGCCAGTAACATTTAACAAAGACTACAGCGAAATATATTTTAACAGAGTTCAAAATTTAACTAATAAACGTAACCGAATAGTTACCGCTAAAATATACAGTGCCCAGTACGAAAATGGCAATTGGCGCAACGAAAAATCGTTTCCTGCCAATAACGATACGTATTCAATAATTCATCCTTCTTTAACGCCCGATGGTAAACGTATTTATTTTGCTAGCGACATGAGTGGTGGTTACGGAGGTTATGATATTTATTATGCTGATCGTGTTGGTGCCGATGATTGGAGCAAACCTAATAATTTAGGTGCGGAGGTAAACTCAGCTTTCAATGATGTGTTTCCGCACATTGCACGCAATGGTACGTTATATTTTTCGTCTAACGGATTGGGTGGCTACGGCGGGCTAGACGTATTTGCAACCACCCAAGTGTTGGGTAAATGGACTATACCAATTAATCAAAAAGCACCGCTTAACAGTAGTTACGACGATTTTGGTATTACGTTTAAAGCAGATAATTTGTCAGGTTACTTTTCATCTAACAGAGCCAATGGTAAGGGTAGCGATGATATTTATTCCTTTACCATTAACAAAGCAATAATAAATGTAAGCGGTGCTATTGTAGAAAATAAAGATACCACCAAACGTTTGGCAAGCGTTGATGTAGCCCTAATTGACAACAAAGGCAAAATAATACAAGTCGCTAAAACCAAAGAGGATGGTTCATTTTTGTTTGAAAACGTACAAAGTGATAACTATAATGTAATAAAAATTGATAAAAACCAAGAGGTGCTTCGTTTTAAACGCCAGCTCTCTATTGTTAATGATAGTAACCGTATTATTAGCACTACCAATTTAGGTGAAAATGGCTTTGAATTTAACTACATAGCTACTGATAAAACGGAGTACACATTAATTAACGACGATGACAATAGCGCACTAATAGCTCGTAATTTTGAAGGCTTTTTGTACAGAGGTTCAGACAGTAGTAAGGCGGTAGACAATGTAATGATTTCGTTGTTGAATAGTAAAAAAGAACTACTACAAACGCATCGTACTGAAAGCGAAGGCAAGTTTGTGTTAAAAAATCTACGTAACACAGCATCGTATGTGTTTGCGGTAGAAAATAATAAAACCATAACTACCGAAAAATTATTGCTCGTTAAAAACAAAGTGGGGCAAGTGGTGTACCGTATTGTACGCGACTCAATAGCTGGCTTTGAGTTTAAAATGATAGCTACTGACAAAACATTTTATGATATGCTAAACGACGATGATGATTCGAAGTTGAAAATTAATGTAAAAGGTAGGTTAGTAAACGGCGATGGCAACAACGCCCCAATTGCTAACGCTACGGTGCGTATGGTTAACGATAAGCAAGAGATAATACAAACTACGAAAACGGATAGTGCAGGTAATTTTAAATTTAACCAAATAGCAGCAGATAAAAACTACTATTTAACCACTGACGAAGACGACCCTGCATTGGCAGCTGTAAAAAAAGTAGTATTGCAAAATGAAGCGGGCAAAGAGTTGTATAGTGCCACAAAAACAACTGACGGGAAATTCAAATTTAATTTATTAGCCTATGATAAAACACGCTATACTATGATTGAGGAAGAGGACTTGTCAGTACTGCGGGTAAGTGTAAAGGGGCAGTTAAAATCTGACCAAGGTGAGGTAATATCCAATGCTAAGGTACTACTCAAAGAAAAAGAAACGGGAGCTACGCAAGCTGTGTTTACTGATGCCGACGGACGCTTTACATTTAATAAATTGGCAAGTGATAAAAACTATTATACCTCGCTTGATGAAAACGATCCTGCATTAAAAAATTATACTAAAGTAGTGTTATATAACGACAAAGGAGTGGAGCAGTACCGTGCTGATAAAGCTCAATTTAAATTTAACTTTATACCTACTGATAAAACTTTGTACACTGATGTAGAAGTAGAAGACACACAACTTAAACTACCTACCAAAACTATTGATGGAACCATAAAAGGTGCTGATGGCAGTGCGCTTGCAGAAGGTACTGTAGTATATTTAAAAGATGAAAAAGGTAATATTATTGCCACAGGTAAATTAGATAAAAACGGTAATTTTAAATTTGACAAAATACCAACTGATAAAAATTATTATGTGGACATCGACGCTGACGACACACAAATACGTTTACGCAAAGGCTTAGTAATGACGGATAAAAATGGTAAGGAAACTCGCAAAGGTTTTTATGATGCTAATGGTAAATTTGTGTTTCAAATTATTAAAACAGATAAGTCATTCTTTAATGATATTGTAGAAGAAGACGTAGCCCTAAAAATTATTACTAAAAAAACGCCTCCTGCTAAAGTTGAACCTATTATAAGCGTGGCTACTAACGGCAGTGTTGAAAACATTTACTTTGATTTAGGCTCTTCGTATTTAACTGATGATAACAAAGCACAACTAAAAATTATTGCACAGCATCTTACCCAGAGTAATACTAAGTTAATACAAGTGTCTGCCCACGCTGATATCAGAGCCGATGCCAATTATAATAAATGGCTTACTGACCGTCGCATGAATCGTGTTATTGAATATTTAATTACCATAGGAATTGATAAACGAAAACTAAAAGGAAAATCATTTGGCGAAACCGATTTAGTAAACGAATGCGTGAACGACCAAGTTACTTGCACCGAAGAGCAACATAAAGAAAACCGCAGAACATCAATTACTAAATTAAAGTAGCGGTAAAAAAAACTTATGTTGTTGAGTATTTTTTACATTTAAAATACTCAAAACCACTAACGTTCATTAGCAATAAAAGCATACCGTAAAATACGTCTTCAAACGGAATGGTGTATAGCCTAATACCCAAGTTGTAATTAGCATTATAATGTACTACCATTCTATTAAAAAAACCACCAGTTAGTACTCCGTTAGATAAAAAAAATGGAATAAGTATAAAAAGATATACTACATAAAAATTAGCTAAATAATTTACTTTTTTAACGAGTAAAATAGTTAAGTACAGTGCAAGTAAAATAGCCGTAACCGATGTGTATAGCTTGTGTAAATTAAGCATGCCCACCATAACTAATGCTATAATAAGTGCTATACTAAAGTAGTTGGCTTGTTTGGTATAATTAGTGGCGCTAAAATATTTAGTATAGCAATGGTGACTAAATACTGATGCGTAGGGTATGGCCACAAAAAACAAGCATTCTTCCAATGGCATGTTTACCACCGTAAGCCCGTAAGTGTAAATGGGGGAGAAGTCCCACACGTTGAGGTGCGTAAATACACCGTCCCATATTAAAAAGAATAGTGCTGTAATTATGCACGGTAGTACAAAGTTGCGCCATTGTGTATAAAATTGCAACTTAGGATGAAACGAAAATATAAATGGAAATATAATGCACAAAAAATCGACCCAGAGGTAGGTGTACTGCGGGGCAAACATTATTTTTCGGCCTTAATTTGTTGTGCGGCTTCTTTAAAATATTTAAATGGCACTAATAACATTCCAAAACATTCGCCATGTTCTTTGCCTAAGTGTTTGTGGTGCATTTTGTGCGCACGGCGTATGGCTCTAAAATAAAAATTGTCAGTGTTGCGCAGCCATTTAATACGTTGATGAATAAATACATCATGCACAAAAAAATATGCCGTACCATAAATGGTAATGCCTAAGCCAATGTATACTAAAAAATTAAGCGCAGGCACAAATGTACCCAAGGCAAAAAATGCCATAGCAGGTACTGCAAATATCACAAAAAAGTAATCGTTTTTTTCGAGAAACGAACTAGGATCTTTCTTGTGGTGGTCTTCGTGCAGCGACCACAAAAAACCGTGCATTATGTATTTGTGGGCGTTCCAGGCGGCAGCCTCCATGGCAAAAAAAGTTGCAACTGTAATCAAGGTATTAGTTAGCATGGCGAGTTGAGGTTTAAAAGTTAAATAGTTGTTTTAATATAGTTTTTCGGTAATCAAATATTCCTTGTACTTTTTTATGTACAAATAATACATTGCCCAATTGCCCTAGTATACCCAGTGGTAGTGCGTATTCTATTTTATCAGTCATTAGTACACCAGTGGGTGTAGTGGTAAATGTGTGGGTATGGTTCCAAAGTTTATAAGGTCCTTTTAACTGAATATCACTAAACGAATGTGGGGCATTAACGTGGGTAATTTTGGTAGTCCACCCTAGAGGGATATTTAGTAGTGGCCTAACGGTATAGTTAATAAGCATACCTTCTAAAATTGGTTGCGAACTAAGTTCGGTAAGCAATTCAAATTTCATGTCAGGCGGTGTTATTTTTAATAAGTTTTGAGGATTACTAAAAAACTCCCAAGCCTTGTCAATGCTTATGGGTAACTCCTGCGTATAGTTTAGTGTGTATATTTTCATGTGTATTGTTTTTACTAATTATTTTTAAATATTTTGTGCTTGTGTTCGTTAAAACATATTTTAAACCACTCCGTAAAATGTTCGGGCTTACGTTCAATTTCTAGGGTTAAATCGTGTAACGAAATATATCGGTAGGCACTAACTTCATCTAAATTAATAACGGGCAGAGTGGTGGTTGTGCCTACAAAAACGTAATCGTATTCGTGTTCTATTAAATTATTGTTGAGTACTGCACGGTAAGTAAAATTAAACGAATGGTGTAGTGTGCAGGTCATTCCCATTTCTTCTGTAAGCCTCCTGTTAGCAGCATCGTCTGGTGTTTCGTTAGGGCGTGGGTGCGAGCAACAACTGTTAGTCCATAATCCTGCTGAGTGATATTTGTGCGCCGCACGTTGTTGTAATAACAGTTCGTGGTGTTCGTTAAATATAAATATTGATATGGCACGGTGTAGCAAACCCTGTTGGTGCGCTTCCATTTTTTCCATAACTCCTAACTCGTTATCACGCTCATCTACCAATATAACTTGTTCCATAATGTGCTTTAATTAATATGTGTATGAATAGTTTTATATAGTGTAGATTGAGTGTCGTTAGCCAATTCCCTTTGTTTTAAATAGGCGGATAGTTTTTGTTTATCCGCTACTTTATTATTCGAATAATTAAGTACCATGGGTGCTTTACGTTGTGTTATGTATCTAAAAAAAATTAGCTCCATATTATTTGGTTCTTGATTAATAGCTTGCTCTAATAGTGTTTTTCCTTTGTTAAAATGTGATAATTTGCTAAACACATTAGCGGTGTGTTTGCACAACATTATGCAACTCATAGCCTTGTATCCTTTTAATAATGGGGTATTGATGGTAATAGTATTCATATAATTATAAAACTCAGAGGCCTTGTCTGATTTTAGCTGCGCTTGCGCACATAGCGTACGTATAGTTTGCATAGTTGCATTATTAGCATAACTAGTAGTGTGTAGTGCTATTAAAAAACTAATTATAAATAGTAAGTTGCGCATATCTTGTAGAGTTATTTAATACCTATTGTGTTGTAACGAATGCCCGAAGTTATTAATAATAAAAATTTTTGTGCATTATTTATTCGTATACGTGTGTTCATTACCTGTTCGGGCGATGTTGCTTTTATTTTTTCGAATAATTTAAGGTAATAAATATAGGCTACATACACGCCAAATTGTGCCGATTTTGGGAGTTGTTTTATTCCTGCTAAACCTTGAGCAAAGTCACTTGCAATTTCAGTTTCAATACTTGTTTTAGTAGCCGAAGTAAATGTAGCGTACTGCAATTGTGGGAAATACTGCCTACCTAATGCTTGGGTATCGTCTTTTAAATCGCGCAAAAAATTAATTTTTTGAAACGCCGCCCCCAGCTTCATTGCTAAGGGTTTTAGTTGTTGGTAATAAGTTGTGTTGTTATTGGTAAATACATGTAGGCACATTAGCCCAACTACTTCGGCAGAGCCTACTATATAGGTTTCGTACGAAGTTTGTGAGTGCTCACGTTGTTGCAAATCGATTTCCATACTGTTCAAAAAACAATCAATTAACTCGTGTTCTATACCATACTTATTAACCACTTGCTGAAAACTATTTAAAATAGGATTCATACTTATTTTACGGGCAATGGCTAAGTAAGTATCTCGTTTAAATTCATCAAATAATTGTTGTTTATCGTAGGCATGAAAGCTATCAACAATTTCGTCGGCAAAGCGCACAAACCCATATATATTATGTATTGGTGTATGTAGTTCTTTGCTAAGGCAACGTATCCCTAACGAAAAGCTTGTACTGTACGCTTTGGTAGTAGTGGCACTACAGGCATCAGATACCGTGTCAAACAATTGTTTTTTGCTTAAATCGGTTGGTAGTGAAGTAATAGGTGGTAATTGTGTATTCAATAGTGTAAAAATTTAGCTGTTTTTAATAAGTTCGTTTGCCGCTACTTGCCCAGATATTAATGCAGGTGGCACTCCTGGACCAGGTACGGTTAGTTGCCCAGCATAAAACATATTAGTTATTTTTTTGTTACGCATAGTCGGTTTTAATGGCCCTGTTTGTGCAAGTGTGTTAGCAAGGCCGTAAGCATTACCTTTGTAGCTATTATAGTCGGCCACAAAATCATTTAGACAATACGATTTATTATAAATAATATGTGGCGCAATACTATCATCACACAAATATTCCATACGTAGTATTATTTTATTAAAATATTCAGTACGTAATGCTTCAGTGTCTATTAATCCAGTAGCTATTGGTATGAGTATAAATAAGTTTTCCATTCCTTGGGGAGCTACCGTAGCATCTGTTTTTGAGGGGCAACATACATAAAACAATGGATTACTAGGCCACTGAGGTTGCTCATATATTTCGGACGAATGTTGGTGCATTGAGGTATCGAAAAACAAGTTGTGATGTATAAGTTTTTTTATTTTTTTGCTTACTCCCACGTAAAATATTAAGCACGAGGGTGCAAATGTTTTTTTGCCCCAATACTCTTGGTTATAATTACGAAATTCAGGGGCTAATAGTTGCTGCTCCACATGGTTATAATCAGCAGTGGCTATTACTCCATCGGTAGCGTAATTACCAGTACTTGTGCGTAGTTGGCTAACTTTTTTATTAGTAACGGCAATGTGTTGCACTGCACAATTGGTTTGGAACTTAACGCCTAGTTCGATAGCTAATTTAGCCATAGCATTGGCTATTTGCACCATTCCGCCCTCAGGGTACCACGTACCTTGCACAATAGCTGAGTAATTCATCATACTATATAGGGCAGGAATACGGCTAGGCATTGCGCCCAGAAACAGTACAGGAAACTCCATTAGTGCAATAAGCTTTTCGTCTTTAAAAAAACTACGCACATACTTACTCATAGGCTTTAGCATGTGTAGGCTAGTTAAGCCTTTAAGCACATCTTTATTAGCGTACTCCAGCCACGAATACGAAGGCTTGTACACAAACTGTTGCATGCCTACTTTATACTTGAATTCTGACTCTGCCAAAAATTTTTTGAGTTGTGCTGCACTTCCTTTTTCAATGCTTTCAAATAAATCATACACTTCAGTTAAATTGGCTGAAATGGGTATGGTAGTATTTTTGTCAAACAACATTTGAAACCCAGGATTAAGTTGTACTAAGTTATAATAATTAGCCGCCGACTTACCAAAGGCATTAAAAAAAGACTCAAACACATCGGGCATCCAGTACCAGCTTGGGCCCATGTCAAACGTAAAACCATTGGCCTCAAAGGAACGTGCGCGCCCACCAAGCATTTCATTTTTTTCAAATACAGTTACGTCGTAACCCGCTTTTGCCATAAAGCAAGCTGAAGCAAGCCCCGAAAATCCACTACCTATAATTGCCGTTTTTTTCAATTGTTAATTAGTTAAATAATAACACGTTACAAATATAAAACAATATTGTTTTATATTGCTTTTTTGCTACTATAATATGTTTAACTATAATACAATTTTTAACTTGCTATTTCTAGTTAATTGGAGCGTTATTGTTATATTTGTAATTGTTATGGAAAAATTTGAACTTTTAAAATCATTACTTGAGCATCTAGAGGACTACTATGCTACCAAAGAAAATAGCAAAAACATGGATGCTTTTGTTACTTGGATGACTATGCAAACCGCCAATGGTAAAGGTATCGAAACTATGGCAACTAACAATAGATTTGGCACTGCAAGTGAGCAAATAAATACCTCGGTAGCTAACCTTGATAATGGCATAGGAATACTTAACGGATTAATGTTTCGGTATGGACGCATGTATGCTAAAATTGCGTTAGAAAAGGCTACTACACTTAGCTTAGAAGAATTTATATTTTTGGCCACATTAAGTAGCTTTAATAGCCTCACAAAAACTGAATTAGTTACAACTGTAGTGTTTGAAAAATCGACAGGAATTGAAATTATAAAACGACTCGTTGCTACAAAGTTAATGACTGAAGAAATAAACCCCAATGATAAAAGAAGTAAGTTATTAAAAGTAACCATTAAGGGGCAAAAGACGTTACATATAGCTATAAATCAAATGTCGATAATATCAAAAGAAATTACTGCAACACTCGACTTGTCTGAAAAAAAAGCATTACATTATATTTTATCTAAACTAGAAAAGCATCATCGTACTAATCTTATTGCCAATATCGAACGATTAAAAAATCAGTTTGGAGCGTAATAGTTTTCATTATTGTTTTACGAATTGTAACCCCAATTTGCACGCAAAAAAACAACCAAAAATGCAAGTATTATTTTAGTTTTTTACCATTAGTCCAAGTCTGTTCTTTTTGGGTATTTAACTAATAAGTTGCTATATTTTGTATCCTCTAATAAAAATTCTGACGAATAAATTATGTATGTAAACTTATCTCTATCAGTTACATCGCCCTGTGTAAAATAAACTAATTGTTTTTTTTTATAAGCAGACAACAATTCTTTATTGTATTTTTCGTTATAATAAGGAACTATAATATACCTAGTTTTTGAATACACAACTACATTATCATTGAATGATGAAAGTGTCTTAAAAAGTTCATCATTAACTAGAGCATTGGTTACTTTAACATCAACAACTCTAACAGGAATAAGTATCCATTTGTGTTTTTCTAAATTAATTTTTGAATATAAAGGAATATAATTTGCAGGTAAAGAGTCTAAAACAATAGGCTTTTCTCTTATGTAACAATGAACAAAATGGTTACGCCCTTTTATTATCCAACACCACTTATATTTATTTGAGTGTATTGATTCTTGGCAACTACTAAAAAATAAAAATATAACTACTATTACTGTTTTTCTTATTTTCACTTCGGTTTTCGTAATATTGGTATACAATTAATCTCCGCTGTTGTGAGCTTGTAGTTAGTGTTCGTTATTATTTTACTGTACTTTATTATGTTCATTATAACTTAATGCTAGTCATTATAGAGTTTGTTTTAACTCTTAATATCCCACTCGTACAATAGTTGTACTTGTTTTTATTATTATTCTCTTGTTCTCCATAATTGTTTACACATAATGGTTTAATAAATATAGAGGTTTAGGTTCTCACTAACCGTAATTTACCAGCTACCTAAAGCTAGGGCTAGCTAGCGGGAATAAATAGTTCCACTGTCTATTTAATATTTGTAGTCGATTAGGGTTTTGGTATTTTGCTGGAAACCAAGGCAAATATCCTTTCTCATAAGCTTCATCCCATAAATCAGTAGGCTTTTTAAAACGAGGTTGTTTCAATGTTAATTTGATTAATTGCGTTCTAAAATCATTATAGTTACCATACCTATATTGTTTAGGTAATTTTAAATTTATAATATGCCATGTGGTATCACCTAGCTTAGCTGGTACATCCCAAGTATGAAAATAAAAACCCACTATTAAAGAGTCAACAACATCTATAGAGGATATTTCAAAAGCTTCAAAAGCTTCATGAGATTTATGATATGAAAAATACCATGGCCCCTTCTCACCACCTTGAAAACTTCCTGCATAATAAGGGTAAATTAGAGGTACTACGGACAAACTAAAATCAGAACAAGTCATATAAAATATATCTTCATCGTTTTGACAAGCCGTAATTAAAAATAAACTAATAAACCCCACTATAACTTTCAATCGATTTCTCATTTAATTACGGTTTAATGCTTTAGTTAAAAAATTCTTTAGGGGTAATTGTTTTGTAATTTAATTTTAAATAATCTAACTTAATAATTGCGTTGTTGTTCTCTATGTTTAATTTTAAAAGAACCACACTTACTCTTATATGTTTAGTAGAGTAAGTATTTAATTCTTATAAGTTATCCATTTTAAAATTTCTTTGTAGGTAGCTTTTTTACCATACATCATTATACCCGTACGATATATGCGCCCTGCTAACCACACTGTGCCTACAAAGCCTAGTATTAACAACGCAACAGACAGCCCTATTTGCCAATACGGTACGCCAAAAGGTATGCGTGCCATCATTACTATGGGTGATGTAAACGGCACCATACTAAACCAAAACGATAGCGAACTATCAGGGTTCATTAGCACGTGTTGTAGCATTATCATACCTAATAATAATGGTGCCGATAGTGGTAGCATAAATTGTTGGGTATCGGCCTCACTATCCACCGCTGCGCCCATAGCGGCAAACAAGGCACTGTATAACAAGTAGCCACCCAAAAAGAAAATTACAAAACAAGTTATTACCACCGGAAAATTAATATCGGCAACACCCTCAGTAAGCGTTGCAAAATCCTCCATAGTAATGCGTTGCTTAGCACTTAGCTCGGTAGTTGAATTTAATGCGTGCTTAATGTTAGCGCTATCGTATTTTTCCTTACCTATCATTGCTCCTACTACACTCGTTAGTGTAAGCGTAAGCACTATCCATAGTGCAAATTGTGTAAGCCCCACTAATGCCACACCTATTATTTTGCCCATCATTAATTCAAACGGTTTTACGCTTGATATTATTACCTCAATAATTCTGTTTGTTTTTTCTTCAATAACGCCACGCATCACTTGCGATGCGTACAAAAATACGAACATGTAAATAAGTATGCCTGCCACATAGCCTAGTATGGTTTTTATTTCGGTGTTACCACTTTTTTCTTTGCCCTCTTCGTCCAAATCTACTAGGTGTATTTTTACACGGTCGTTTAATTTATCTAGTATGCGCTTATCCACGCTGTTGGCTTCGAGCAGACGTTTTTGTAGTTGCTTTGTTATTTCTTTTTCTAAATAACTTTGCGTGAGCATACCAGGTTCTTTTTTGTAATACAACATTATTCCCTCAGGTAAATTAAGTACTGTGCGTGGCAAATATAATATAGCGGTGTAGGGTTGTGTGTACAAATTGTGTTTGGCTGTTGCAATATCTTCTAACGAATAATCAAATTTTACTTTACTATTATCAGCCAGTGTATTTGCAAACACTGCCGTTTCGTCCACTACTTTTATTAGCACAGTTTCGTCTTTCATCTGCGAAAGATAAATTGGTACTACCATTACTGCCGCCATTAGTAGTGGGCCAAGTAGGGTAAGTACTATAAATGATTTTTTGGTTACACGTGTAAGATATTCACGCTTAATGATGAGTTTAATTTTGTTCATTATTATCTATTTATTTTTCAATTAAACTAAGCCATTGCTTAATTACAAATTGAAGTTGTTGTTGTTTAGCACTCAGTTCCTCTAGTGTTGAAATTTGTAGTGTTTTGCGGCTATCAGTAAAATTGCCGCCCAATAAATTAGTAGTATCGTTAATTATGTTACCCGTTGGAAACACCAATAACACGTACTGCAATTTACTTAAATTTAGCACTACTATATCTCGCTTGTATTCCTTGGGGTCAAAGGGTTTCATAGCTCCTGTGTAATAAAACGAAAGCGAATTCCATTTTACCTGCACCCCTATTTCGGTACTTGTGGTTAATAGTAGTTGTTGTAAGTTAAGTACTACTTCTTTTAACGGATGTTGTAAATTAGTAAGGTACTCTGTTACTGTAATTTGTTTTTTAACCGTAGCCATGGTGCTAATTATTTTTTGATATACGACTGTACATGGCGTTCTTTTTTCGATTCAAATATATCGGCAATCTTAACCAAGATACCCGTTTCTTCTACGTCGCCAAATAAATCATTAACTGCAGTACCAAAGGTTTTCATGGTGGCACTTAGGTTCATGTAGGAGTTAATAAGTGGCGGAATATTTTCGCCCAATTCGCGTATGCATTGGTTTAGTGCTTTGTGTCCTTCTTTATAATCGAGCCCTGCAAATAGCGGATGAAACGAAGCTAAATCATGTTGATACTTTACACAATGTATGGGAGTTACTAACTGTTCGCTATCGCCAAAATAATAGTGCATAAACGAGAGCAATGTATCGCGCGCCTCCACATTATAATGTGTGTACATAGTTACTTTGCCAAAAAAGTAATGCGTATCGGGGTTATCTACCACCATTGCCCCTAGCCCGTCCCAAAGGTTATCGAGGCTAAACAAACCTTTGCGATTATCAACACTGGGTTGGTAGTTGGGCTGTATCCACGACCGTCCAAGTTCAATAGTAGTGTCAAAATAATTATCAATAAACGCTTGACTATAATTAAATAAATGTGCGGTAGACAAATTAATTTTTCCGTTAGCAAGCACCGCATTTTTACATTTAATGTAGCGGTAGCCACCTACAATTTCTTCGTCGGTAGGGTCCCACACAATTAGCTGTTGGTAAGGCTCGGCGCAAGTATCGTTCTCGTCAATATCTAATGCTAAACCTGTGCCCCCACCTGCAGCTCTAAAGGTAAGCTCACGTAGGCGTGCAATTTCTTGCATTACTAGCGGTGCGTTATGGTGGTTAATACTATAAATTTCGTTCTCGCTTTTGTTAGTAGTGCGCACAAACAATTCGGGCGTTAGTTGTGCTTTTAACAAGGCTTTGGGAATAGGGTCAATTATTTGTTGCATTGTATACTAATAATTATTTAAATATTAATTCGCCACGTCCGCCTAGTGCATACACGTGTTGTTTAAACAGCGCTGCCCATTCGGCTTCCGTTTTATCAGGCGTAAATGTTTGCCACGGTATTGGTTTACCAAACGTAAATTTAATATTCTTGCCAGCCATTTGGTACATTTCATCAACTAGATAAAACATTTCGATATTGGCTTTTATTCCAATTTTTTGGCGGTAATACGCCAAATTATAAAACCAGTTACTGTTGCGAGCCTCAGTATAACAGGGTACAATATCTTTTTGGTAAGTAATGGCTTTATTAATAAAGCTTTTGCGCCATAGCAAGTCTTCAATTTCGCCACTTGCATTACGGCGCGAACACAAACCTGCCGGAAACACCAATACACAAGCGTTTGAGGCATATACCTTATCAATATTAGTTAGATATTCGGGCGAATTTTTACCTAATTTATTTACAGGAATAAATATGCTACCGTAGTTACGTAGGTTAAGTAATAAGTCGTTTACCAAAAACTTAATATCCTTGCGCATACCGCCAATTAAGTACATGAGCGATATTCCGTCGAGCCCGCCAAGTGGATGATTACTAGCCACAATACAGCCTGTAGTTAAGGGTATGTTTTCGGCACCCGTCACGGTAAGTTTGCAATCAAATTCTTTAAACGCACCTACTGCAAAATCGTATTCAAAATTATTACGATTACGGCTAATAGCCTCATTCATTTGGTCTTGGTGTATAGTACGCTTAATGTAGTTAATTACAAAGCGGGGCATATAGCGTAATAACTTAGGGTTTTTACTACCTATTATTTTTTCTATATCTATTAATTTGTCGTAGTTAATTGTAAGTTTTTCCATTAGTATCAAACGTAGCTATTTTTTTTGAAACCATCAAAAATTCACTGTTATGAAATTGTATATAGCACATTGGTAACTATGGGTCTATGACGTTTGGTGTGGGTAATCAAATTTTAGTTTAGCGGTAAGAAAATAAATCATATTAATAAAGTTCTCTGTTTTTCTATATCCCCT
>JAYWFU010000068.1:0-2560 GCA_043778625.1 Bacteroidia bacterium
TTAGCACAGCTTATAAATTATACCGATGTGTTAACGAATAACAAAGTTGAGGGAACTAAAGTCGAAATTTTTATACCCTTAATCTAGTATATACCACCCTGAGGGAGAGTACATCAAAGGCTTGGTATTACAGGTAGAGTAGGGGTAATAGTTAATGAAGCTTGTTTTGTAACTGGTGTAGGGTTGTGCGTATAGTTGATTTTATTTTATTTACTATGCTTTTATTGCCCAACGTAACTTAGCTGATTTAGCCCTTGGGTTAGTAAAACACTCCGTTGCTGTGGCTCTAATAATATCAGGGGCTATGGCACTATACACTCCCTCACGAAACAGGCGTTGAAACGATTTTTTAACTCGCCTATCTTCTCCCGAATGAAACGATAATATAGCCACTCTCCCGCCCGTTGCTAGGGCGTTGGGTAGCTTATCTAAAAACTGATTTAATACTCCAAACTCGTTATTTACTTCAATACGTAATGCTTGAAAACAACGCTGACACGCTTTTTTTATTCCGTCGTCATCTACTCGCAGTGGTGCTAACGTAGTGGCTATTATGTTTTTGAGTTGTGTAGTAGTAGTTATTTTGTTACCACTGGTAATAGTACTTACAACAGCTTGTGCAATGTAGGAAGCATAGGGTTCGTCGGAATTTTCAATCAATAATTCTTCTAATTTTTGCGCTGAAATTTTTGTTAAAATATCGGCGGCAGATTTACCACTCTTAGGGTTAAGGCGTAAGTCCAATGGGCCTTCTACTTTAAATGTAAAACCTCGTTCGGGGTTATCAATTTGCATGGACGAAACTCCTAAATCCGCCAGCACAAAATTAAGTAATCCTGATTCGTACACAATTTGATCGATACCTGCAAAGTTCATTTTTTTAATAGTAATACAATCTTCCCCGTAGCCCAAGTTAGCTAGGCGTTGCTGGGTACGTGGCAGTTCGTAGGGGTCAACATCGGTGGCGTATAAATGTCCTGTATTAGCAAGGTATTTAAGCATTTCTAAACTATGGCCTCCATAGCCAAGTGTTGCATCAAGTCCAATTTCTTTGGGTTTTATTTTTAAAATTTCGAGTATTTCACCTACACAAATGGAACGGTGCATACCAGCTGGTGTGCGCCCTTGTTCTATTACTTTTTCAATATCAGCCGCATATAATTCAGGCTGTTGTTCCTTGTATTTTTGGTTAAACGATTTGGGGTGTGTACCCTTATAACGTTGCCTACGTACGTGTGTTGGTTTTTCGTTTTCCATAGCTATGTTAGCGTTTAATGTAGTTTTTTGTAATCCATAAATAAAACATCTTTACTCTACTACTTAGTAATAGTAAGGGTTGTGGCATCTATCATAGGTACTTGCTTACCCATTTTTTTCTGTATTATTTTAAAATGATGTTCGTCAGCGGTAGTAACAAAACTAATGGCATGTCCTGCGGTTTCGGCACGCCCTGTGCGCCCAATACGGTGTATGTAGTCTTTGGGCGATCGTGGTAATTCGTAATTAATTACATACGGCAAAAACTTAATATCAATACCACGCGCTATTAAATCGGTAGCTACCAACACTTGTAGTTTGCCAGCTTTAAATTTGCTTAATACCTCAGTGCGTTCACCTTGATTTTTTTTGCTGTTGATGGATTGCGCATCAATACCATTCTTACGTAGTTTATCGGCAACGCTGTCACACTTAGCTACTGACGACGTAAAAATTAATACCTGTTTCATTTCTTCACTACGTATTAAATGGCGTAATAATGGTCCTTTTTTTTCTTCGGGCACCGTATAGGCTAGTTGCGTAATAAGGTCTATGGTATTTTCTTCAGGTGCTATTTTAATAACTAACGGATTGTTTAACAGTAGTTGCGTAATATTGTTTACATCGTTAGTAAGCGTTGCCGAAAACAATAAGTTTTGCACCCTCACGGGCAATACTGCAAGCACCGCATCTAACTCTACTTTAAATCCTTGGTTAAGCATTTTGTCGGCTTCGTCTAATACTAAAGTACTCACGTTGGATAGTTGTACGGCATTTTCAGTTATCAATTCTAATAATCTGCCAGGTGTTGCTATTAGCACGCTAACGCCTCGCATGCCCATCATTTGTGGGTTGATAGATACACCGCCATACACCGCCAATATTTTAGTAGGCTTTGGCAATGCTTTGGCAAATGTTTTAAACACTGTTTCAACCTGCACTGCCAACTCACGTGTGGGTACTAGCACAAGCACATTTACATGGCGGTTTTTAGGTACATCATTTTTTTGTAAATTAGTAAGTATAGGCAATACATAACTGGCGGTTTTGCCCGAACCAGTGGGTGCAATCGCGAGTACGTCTTTACCTTTCAATATAGCGGGTATAGCCTGTTGTTGGATAGGAGTTGGGCTACTATATTGTTGGGTATGTAAGGTTGCGGTAAACGAATTGGGTAAGCCTAATAGTTGAAATGGCATGATACAATAATAGTATTAAAGTTATTGTGTAAATATAGTATTAAATAGTGTGGATTAATTGACGAGCGAGTACATGATAGTGTGTAAAAGCATATTAACTTTTG
>JAYWFU010000069.1:0-22684 GCA_043778625.1 Bacteroidia bacterium
GGCAACCGTAGTTTTATATGTATTGAAATGGAAGACTACGCCCGCACCATAACCGCCGAGCGCGTGCAGCGGGTTATACAAGGCTATGGCCCACAGGGCAAAACCACCGAGGGCACAGGCGGTAGTTTTAACTACTACCAACTAGGGCAGCCCATGTTTGTACAGGGCGGTTACATTAACGAGCTATTGGGCACCCATGCCATACGCCAGTACGTGTATTATACCGAGACCCAACAACCCCTACCCACCGCCAACCCTAACGACAGCCCGCATTTTATGGGGCACCACAACGCTACTAGCTATTATTTTAACTACGCACCCAATGCCATAACCACTCTAACCCACGACTACCTAGCCACCCTACGTACCAAAGCCGAGGTGTACATAATATATGCTGATAACTGCCTGCTTACCAAAGATTTTATGACTAAGCACCACATTGTGTTTAAAAAAATACCGCGCGATATTACTAAATTTTAACTCTTCTTAACCACGCCAACGCAACATGCAACACACCCCCAACTTTATTATATATAACCAAGCCAATGGTGCTGTACAGGTTAATGTACTAATAAAAGAGGAAACAATATGGCTTACCCAAAAAGCAATGGGCGAATTGTTTGGTGTAAGCCACAAAACAATTAGCGAACATTTAAGTAATATATTTACCAGCCACGAACTGCAACGTGAAGCAACTGTCCGGAATTTCCAGACAGTTCAACAAGAGGGGGAACGGATGATAAATCGCGACTTAGATTACTACAACCTCGACGCCATAATATCAGTAGGCTATAGGGTAAACTCCGACAAGGCCACCCAGTTTAGGATATGGGCCACAGCAGCCCTACGCCAATATATTATTAAAGGGTTTGTGTTAGATGATGATAGGCTAAAGCAAGGGCAAACTGTATTTGGCACTGATTATTTTAAAGAGTTACTCCGCCGTGTACAATCTATACGAGCTAGCGAGCGCAGGGTATACCAACAGGTAACTGATATATTTGCCGAGTGCAGTATTGATTATGACAAGAATGCCGATGTTACCAAGCATTTTTACGCCATGGTGCAAAACAAGTTTCACTACGCAATAACGGGCAATACAGCTGCCGAACTAGTATACAAATTAGCCGATAAACACAAACACAACATGGGCTTAACTACCTGGAAAAACGCACCCCAAGGACGTATTATAAAAACCGATGTGTTAGTGGCAAAAAATTACTTGCCACAAAATGATATTATACAACTGGAACGCACCGTTACCAGCTACTTTGATTATATTGAGGGCCTAATAGTCCGACAAACTACCTTTACTATGCAACAATTGGCCGAGAGTGTAAACAAGTTTCTTACCTTTAACGAATACAAAGTACTAGAGGGCAAAGGAAAGGTATCAAAACTTACGGCAGATAAAAAAGCAGTAACCGAATATAACGAGTTTAATAAAACACAAAAAATAATATCAGACTTTGATAAGCAAATTAAAAAAATTAAACCATAGTATAGCACCAAAAAAATTATAACCTATAACTCAATAATTAACTATTGGAACTTAAACCCTATCAGCAGCAGGTAATAAATGATCTCTCTTCGTTTTTGGAGTATGTGCAACATACTAAAAATGTAAAGGAGGCGTTTTACGATTTTTGGTCGCAGCACCCCACTACGCCGTTGTTTCCGTACGCAGGCACTGCTATTGAACCCTACAAAAACAACGTGGCGCGCGTGCCCCACATTTGCATAAAAGTACCTACCGCTGGTGGCAAAACTTTTATTGCCTGCAATGCTATTAAACCCATTTTTGATGCCTTTGCTCACAACAAGCCCAAAGCGGTAGTGTGGCTAGTGCCCTCGGTTACTATATTAGAGCAAACTATTAACAACCTAAAAGATGTTAACCACCCCTATAGGCAAAAAATTAATGTGCATTTTGGCGGTAAGGTAAACGTGTTTGATAAAGCTACCTTGCTACAAGGTAGTGGCTTTAATGCCACTACGGTGCAAGAGCAACTTAATATTTTTGTGTTGAGTTTTGATAGTATACGCACCGCTAATAAAGAAGGACGTAAGGTATATGATCAAAACGGAGCCTTGCAATCGTTTGAAACACTACTAGGCACTACTAACGAAATATCGTTAATGGCCGTAATGCAGTACCTTAACCCGTTACTTATAGTGGACGAAAGCCACAATGCGGAGAGCGACTTGAGCATAGATATGCTCAAAGAATTTAACCCTTGTTTTATACTTGACCTTACGGCTACACCACGCAAAAACAGCAATATTATAAGCTTTATTGATGCCCTAGAACTCAAAAAAGAAAACATGGTAAAGTTGCCTGTAATAGTGTACAACCATCAGGATAAAACGGAGGTAATTAATAGTAGCCTGCAACTACAAAAACGCTTGGAGCTACAGGCTATTGACGAACAAAAAAAAGGCGGCAAATACATTAGACCCATTGTACTGTTTCAGGCACAACCCAAAAACGGCAAAAGTTTTTTGAACGACGAGGAAGAAAAGTCAAACGTACAAAAGTTAAAAGAAAAACTTATTGAGTTAAAAATACCTGCCGAACAAATTAAAATAAAAACGGCTACTATTAACGAAATTAAAGGCACTGATTTATTAAGCCACGAGTGCCAAGTACGCTACATAATTACCATTAATGCGCTTAAAGAAGGCTGGGATTGCCCCTTTGCTTACATACTGGCATCGTTGGCCGATAAGAGTTCGGCCGTTGATGTGGAGCAAATGTTAGGTAGAATATTGCGCCAGCCTTATGTAACCAAACATCAGTTTCCGTTGCTTAATGTAAGTTATGTACTAACGGCATCATCAAAATTTTTGGACACCTTAGATAATATTGTAAAAGGGCTAAATAAAGCGGGCTTTAGCGACAAAGATTATAAACTAGCCGATGCCGCAATGTTAGACCAAGCCAAGCAACAAGCCGCATTGCAACAACTTATCGCTTTTGCAACAACAGCTAGCACCACTAGCGAGGATATAACTGCTGATATTGACATAGCACGTATTACAGGAAACGACACTGCAGAAATACCTAGCACTACCTTAGCCGAAATAGAGCAAACGGCACTACAGCAGAACGATGCGTTTGAAAAAATTGTGTACGAAATAGGAGTTAATAATACTACCGTAGTACCTAACGAAATACAACAGCTAGTGAAAACATATTACATTAAAGATATTTTTGAGCAAAGTGCCCAAGAAATAAACCTGCCACAGTTTTATTTAAAATTTGAACCCAATGATTTGTTTGGTAACAACAACGGGCAATTACCCTTAGAAAAAGAAAACCTGTTGGTAGATTTTGCACTGAGCAAAGCCGATACTAACATTGTGTTTGACGGTATTGCTTCGCAGTTGTATAAGATAGATCTAGACGAAACTAAAAAAGAACACACCCCCACGTTTGTGAGGCTTGATGGTGAGGTAAAGGAGCGGGTAATGCAATACATGCTTGACCCTTTGAAAAAAGGAGCGAGAGTGCAAAATTTTACGAGCCGTATCATGAACATTATTGGTAACATGTATCCTATTACCGATAAGGAAATTGAACGCTATGTGAATAGAATTTTAGACGATTTTAGCGATGAACAATTTAGTGATTTTAGTAACAATGAATATACCTATACCGATAAAATAAAGCAGAAAATAAAATTACTTTCGGAAACATTTGCCGAAAAAAAATTTAAAGATTGGTTAGATACCGACAAGGTATTTATTACCCCCTCGTTTACATTACCTAAGAGTATTACCCCAGGCGAAACTGCTAAGAATATTGCCAAATCGTTATACGAAAAAGAAGGGGCTATGAATGGCTTTGAGGAGCGTGTAATTAACGAAATTGGCAATATGACTAACATTACCTTTTGGACACGTAATTTAGAGAGAAAGGGATTTAAAATAAATGGATTCGTAAACCATTATCCAGATTTTATTATTCAAACAAAAAGCGGCAAAACTATTGTGCTAGAAACCAAAGGCGATCATTTAGATGCAGCGGCTAAAATTAGGCTAGGTGCGCTTTGGGCTGCTAAATCAGGTAATAATTATCGTTACTTTATGGTGTATGAAAAACGTATTGTTGACGGGGCTTACACATTAGAAAATTTTATACATTTAATTAAGGAAATATAACCCCTCACCAATGCCCGACATTATACAACTATTGCCTGATAACGTAGCCAACCAAATAGCGGCTGGCGAAGTGGTGCAACGCCCTGCCAGCGTGGTTAAGGAACTTATGGAAAACGCTATTGATGCCGCCGCTACCGAAATTACGCTTATTATAAAAGATGCTGGCAAAACTCTTGTGCAAGTAATAGACAACGGCAAAGGCATGAGTACCACCGACGCCCGTCGTTGTTTTGAACGCCACGCTACCTCCAAAATTAAAGTAGCTACTGATTTATTTAACCTACACACCAAAGGCTTTAGGGGCGAGGCTTTGGCAAGCATTGCTGCCGTAGCGTTTGTAGAACTTAAAACCAAACAAGAGCACGCCGAATTGGGCGAGTTAATTGAAATTGAGGGCAATACCATACTCCAACAAACGCCCACCGCTTGCGTTAATGGCACAAGCATAAGTGTTAAAAACTTATTTTATAACATACCTGCACGTCGTAATTTTTTAAAATCCGACAACGTGGAGTATAATCATATTGTAGAGGAATTTACGCGGGTAGGCCTTACGCACCCCGAAATTGCGTTTAAACTCTACAACAACAATACCTTGGTGTTTCAGTTAAACAAAGGCAATTTTAAGCAACGAATTTGTAGCCTATTTGGTAGCAACTACGACGAACGTATGGTACCCATAACCGAACGCACCAGCGTAGTAGTTATTGATGGTTACGTGGGTAAGCCCGAATTTGCACGTAAAACAAGAGGTGAGCAATATTTTTTTGTAAACGATAGGTTTATTAAAAGCACATTTTTTAACCACGCCATTGCTGATGCCTATAAGCAGTTAATACCTGCTGATGCTCACGTGTCGTACTTTATTAATCTGCGTGTAGACCCTGCTCGTATTGATGTAAATATTCATCCAACTAAAACCGAAATTAAGTTTGAGGACGAACGCATTATTTACACCTATATTAAGGCTGCAGCCCGCCTCAGTGTTGGGCAGTACAACCTTGCTCCGTCATTAGATTTTGATGTAGAAAATTCGTTTGCCATTGATTTTAATGCTCCAAAAGGCGAAATTAAAGTACCCACAATAACTATTAATCCTACCTACAATCCGTTTGATGCAAGTACTCACAAGGGAGCAACCATACAGCAACCTGCATTTAAACTCAATAAGCCCCATACCCAAAACTGGCAACAGATGTACGATGTGCTAGACCAAAAAACGGTAGAGCACCACAACCCACAACATCAATTATTTGCGTTAGATGTAGCTGACACTAACACCAAGCAATGTGTGCAGTTGTACAACAAATACATACTATTGCACACATCGCAGTGCGCGTATATTATTGACCAGCACCTTGCACACCACCGAGTGCTATACGAGCAACTAATGGCCTCCATTAAAAATAACGAAATAGGCATACAAAAATCGTTGTTTCCGCAGCAATTGCAACTTTCGCCCACTGACTATGCGTTGGTATTACAACTAATGCCCGATTTTAAAGTAATAGGTTTTGAGCTCGAAGATTTTGGCAACAATACCATTGTACTTAATGGTTTGCCCGTGTTTACTGATGGTAACAAGGTAGTGACCATATTTGAACAAATACTAGACACCATAAAACAAAGTGAAAGTAACCATACACAAATACACCTAGAAATGCTTACCAACGCCACGGCAGCATCATTAGCCATAAAGGCGGGCAGAGCATTATCTACCGAAGAAATTGATGGCCTACTTACCGATTGGCTACAATGCACTAACAAAAGTTATGCACCCAACGGCAAGCGTATTATTACTGATTTATCACAAACTGAACTCGAACAAAAATTAAAATAAATTAATCTAGCTGCATATCTTATGAGTTATCGTCCACAATCATTTAACGTACTGCCACCAGTGGTTAAAAATTTAATAATAATTAACGTACTATTTTTTATTGCTTCGTTCACATTTCAAAACATTGGCAGTATTAATTTAGATACCTACCTGGGCATGCACATGCCTATTAGTCAAGCTTTTAAGCCCTATCAGCTCATTACTTACATGTTTATGCATGGCAGCATAGGGCATATATTTTTTAATTTATTAGCAATATGGATGTTTGGTTCAACACTCGAAAATTATTGGGGACCTCGCAAGTTTATTATTTATTATTTGGTTACAGGGTTGGGGGCAGCACTCATACATTATGCAGTGGTGTATTATCAAATGTCACCTACTTTAACCGCTGTAAATGCTATTATTGATAACCCCAGCCACGCCGCTATGCAAGCGTTTTTAGGGTCAGCTAATTTTAAAATAGAAAGTGTTGAAACGCTTAATCATTACCAAGCATTTTTGGCTGATTACCACAACTATCAAAGCAATACGGCAATAGCCGATACCGATGGCGCAACGCTAAAAATACTGGATTACCTACAACTTTACAAAGCCGATTTATTAAACGCCCCAATTATACTTGGCGCATCTGGCGCACTGTACGGCATATTACTAGCCTACGGATATTTGTTTCCTGATAACCAAGTATTCATTTATTTCTTCCCCGTTAAGGCTAAATATTTAGTAATAATATACATTGCCATTGAATTGTATACAGGCATACAAGCCTCCGTAACCGACAACGTAGCCCACTTTGCTCACCTTGGCGGGATGTTTGCGGGTTTTATATTATTAAAAATTTGGAAAGAAAAAAGCACGGGAAATAATTCGTACTTTTGATTTAGTGTTAAAAATACTTAATTTATAATGTGTTATGGCATACAACGACCTTACCTATAAAGTAAAAAACGGAGGAGCTTTTATGCACCTCATTGCTATTAATATAGCACTATTTATTACTATTAACTTAGTATCGTTAGTGTTATTTTTGTTTAATAAAAGTGCAATATTTAATTACGAATTTGTAAACTATGTGGCAGTGCCAGCATCGCTCACTAATTTAATGCACGCACCGTGGTCGTTGTTTACTTACATGTTCATTCATTACGATGTGTGGCATATACTGGGCAACATGCTTATGTTGTATTTTGCAGGGCGTTTGTTTCAGGATATATTGGGTAGTTTCAGGGTATGGACTAATTACATAATTGGTGGCGTATTTGGTGCCGTGTTAATGATTATATTTTACAACGTGTTCCCTGTGTTTGAGGGTGCTAGAGCGCTATCGTATACCGTTGGAGCATCGGCATCGGTACTGGCATTGTTGGTAGTGGTTACTATTTATTATCCAAGCATGGTAGTCCGTGTAATATTGTTTGATGTGCCACTCAAATACCTCACCCTAGGGTTAATAGTTATTGATGTAATAAGTATTAACAAAGGCAATGCGGGTGGGCATATAGCGCATTTGGGAGGTGCATTGTGGGGAGTTATTTATGCCCGTAATTTAAAAAACGGCTACGACCTTACCGCTTGGCTTAGTAGCCTTAGTACGGCCTACGATCGTAAGCACAACGCTAAACACCTTAAAGTAGTGCATAGCCCACGTATGCAAGAGCAACAACAAAAAGAAACAATAGCAGCTGACAACAAACAAAAACGTATGGACGAACTGTTGGACAAAATATCTAAAACGGGTTACGATAGCCTTACCCTCGACGAGCGTGACACCTTGTACAAATTAAGCCAAGACAAGTAACATTAAATGATTCGTTATTATGTGTTGTTAATTGTAATTAGTACTGTGTGCAGTACTAATTGTGTGGCAAGTTTTGTTAGCAAAAAAGACACTACCGTTTTTAGTATTGACACCAACCACATTAAAACCTTTAAAACAAAATTTGGGGTTAAACCACAGTTAAAATCAAGCACTATAAGCACTCGCTATGGTACACGGCACAATTATGTAAAGGTAACTAGCTATGCGCCAATAGTACCTAACATTACATTAACTTACAAAAATTTCGACCTTTCGTTTTCTATAAATGCTACACGCAAATTATTTAAAAACTATAGCTATACCGCAAGTAAACTCACCGATTTTTCATTTAATTTTTACAAACGAAAAATAGTATATGAAGTAGTATTGCGCAAAAACGATGCTTTTTATACTTGGATAAATACAGCAACACCTAATGGTAGATACAAAAAAACATTATTCGATTTTAATCAAACGGAATATGATATTGGGTTTAATGTAAACTATGTAGTTAATGCAAAACACTTTTCGTACAAGGCGGCTTTTTTTAATTCGGCTAAGCAATTAAAATCGTGCGGCTCCCCTATTTTTAGTTTAGTATTTAATAGTAATAATCAAGATATTGGAACTAATAATCAATATGCAGGCGGACGAGCTTTTTTTCCTAAATTAAATTCTACTTCGTTACAAAGCATCGAAAACACACAAATAATAAGCTCCACGGCACTTATTCCGCGGGTAGGTTATGGCTATACGTTTGTTAAGTACAATTTTTATTTATCAGCGGTTACGTTTGGGCAACTATGGAAACCAGCACAACTATGGACTATCAACAACAAAGTGGATAGGCAACGCTATTGGCAAGCCAAAACATTTGTACACTTACAATCAGGGTTCAATTGGTCAAAATGGTTTGCGGGCATTGCCTATAATAACGAGGTAGGATATAGCTCGTGGCACGATGTAGCCATACGCAAGCTAGGTTATAACCTTGCGTTTATTGGCGGTTACCGAATAGTGCAGTACCATAATCCAAATAAAAATAAGCGCTGTGGCAATAAGTAAAATCAATTATGTAGTAATAGTTATATATGTATATATGTTATTGTATGCAACTAATGCTAGGGCACAAACGGATAGCTTACGCACCACTAAAACGGCTACCTTAGTTACATCATCCGTTGCATTAGTAGGGCTTAACACCGCCCTGTATTATGCGTGGTATGCTAATTATAATACAGGTAAATTTCATACCTTTAATGATAACAACGAGTGGCAAGGTGCTGATAAATATGGCCACGCTTTTACTACATTTAATTTAGCTAAAATAGGGGTTAATGTAGCCAATAATGCAGGTTGGCAACGCCCCAAACACAAGCTATTAGCGGGTAGCGTAGGCTGGTTGTTTATGACAAGTATTGAACTGCAAGACGGCTACTCGCGTGGGTGGGGTTTTTCGTGGGGCGATGTAGCCGCCAATTCCGCAGGTAGTGCCTTGGCTATTGCGCAGGTCATTGCATTTAATAATAAATATCCGTTTCAGTTAAAATATTTGTACAACAAAAGTACTATTGCTCCGTACAACGCTAATTTACTGGGGAAAACAAGTACTGAACGTTTGCTCAAAGATTATAATGCACAAAGCTACTGGCTAAGTTTTTTTCCAAAACAATTGTTTACACATAGCACATTGCCCGCTTGCTTGGGTGTGTCGTTGGGTTACAAAGCCACAGGAATGCTGGGTGCACGTAATAACGATGCGTTTGCTACCACGCAGTACACACGCACACAACGTTATTACTTGAGCTTGGATATTGATTTATCGCAACTAAAAACCCGCTACAAATGGTTGAATAAAACACTGTACGCACTATCGTTTATTAAAGTGCCACTACCCGTGCTAAGCATTGATAGCAAAGGCGTGTGGCGTGGGCAGTTACTTCCGTTTTCGGAATAAATGTCTATTAATTGACAATGTATAATTGACAAATAACAATGTTGTTCTTACGCCTCTTGCTGCACCACTCTTCCTTGGTTCGTGTCCCCACGAAACAAAATATCATTGTAGTATGAATACTTTTAGCACTACCGCTAGTTCCCTGAGTTTTCATCGAAGGGACGATTATACTCACTATTTTTATCCGTCCCTTTGATGAAAACTTAGGGAACTACGCAAGAACCAAAACAGCAATTTGGAATAAAAAATCATTTAGTTATGAAATTATCAATTATCAATTATCAATTATTTTAAATTATATTTGAACGTCAAACAAAATAAAATTAATCATAAGTTATGAAACATACTCCAACTAACACATTCACACTAAAATATTCACACCAACATACTCACGCCACGTATTCCCCTCCTTTTGTAGGAGGGGTGCCCGCAGGGCGGGGTGGTCTTACCTGCCACGCACGCACAGCACTCACCCGCCAATTGTCTAGTGTCTATTATCTAACATGTATAGCACTCACCCTACTAATTATTGCCTGTTCATTTGTAACCGCCCAAGCCCAAAATAACGTAGGCATAGGCACTACCACCCCCAATAGCAAAGCTATATTGGAATTAAAAGCAACCGACAAAGGTTTTATAGCACCGCGCATGAACACCGCGCAAATGCTAGCCATAGCACCAACTGCCATCGAAGCGGCGTTATTAATATATAATACCGACAGTGCGTGTTACCATTTTTATAACGGCACGGTATGGAAAAACCTATGCGACAAAAGCATTGACACCGCTTTGCTTAACAAAGCCATTAAAAATTATTTGAATAGCAATAGCACCACCATAATTAATATACTTAAAGGCGATACAGCTCTATTTAATTACACCAACATTAACAACGCAGTAATAAATATACTCAAGGTAGATACCAGCATAACCAATGTAGCTATAATTAATAATGCTATAATTAATACGCTTACCGTGGATAGCAGTAACACCAACTACGCCAACATTAATAACGCTAATATTGATAGTAGCAAAACTAACTACGCCTACATTAAAAACGGGCAAATTGATACCCTAAAAAGCACAAGCATTACCACCAATAGTATTACCGCCAATACCTTTAATGGCGGATTTAGCAACATGGATAGCCTATACATTGGCGGGCAAAATATAATGCAAACCATGACCGACAGCATAGCTGCACAAGCATGGCTACTCAAAGGCAACAACGCCAGTGCCACCAACAAGTTAGGTACGCTCAACGCTAGAGACTTGCACATAGTAGCCAACAGTGCCGAAAAAATAACCATACTAAGTGGTACAGGTTACGTAGGTATTAACCAGCCATTACCCAGCCAACCGTTGGATGTAACGGGCAATATACGCTTTACAGGCGCACTAATGCCTAATACGCTTGCAGGTACTACTGGGCAAGTGCTTACTAGCGCAGGCACAGGTGTAGCCCCAACTTGGACAAGTATTAATAACGTAAGTAGCGCATCAATAACTGATAGTATTAAAGTCCAAGCATGGTTACTCAAGGGCAATGCAGGTACTAACTGGGCTACTAATTTTATGGGCACTACTAATAATACTTCATTACGTTTTCGCACTAATAATACTGAACAAATGATAATTGATAGCCTAGGTAATGTTGGTATTGGTACAACTATACCTTTAACAAAGTTGCACATAGTTGGTGGCGATATATTTACTGACTTTACTAACAACACCGCAAATACTATCGACCCATACAATATACAAGGTCTTAGGATAACAAATTTCTCTACCCTAAATAATACAGAGGCAGGTATATCATTTAATAATAGTGTAGTAGGTGGAGCTGCCGCAGGAATATTTGGTAGAGGATATGGCAGTGATAATATGGATTTACATTTTTGGACTGAAAACGGAAGCGGGCGTAGCAACAAAATGATAATTACAAACAACGGTGATGTAGGTATAGGTACAGCTATCCCTTTAACAAAATTATATGTGAGCGAAACTAACAGTGCATTAAGGTCAGTAGCTTCATTTGAAAATATAGGCCGCGACCGCAGGTTAGACATTGTAAACGAACTAGCCGCAGATGCGCCCGACCATTGGTTAGGTTTAAATGCTAGGGCATCAACCTCTGCAATAGGACGTAACTTTGTGATACAAACAGGAGGTATTGAACGCTTTAGAATACAAGATGTAACAGGTAATGTGGGTATTGGTACAGCCACACCAGTAGCTCGTTTTAACGTTTCAACTGACGGTACTAGCAAATCGTTATACGATTCCAACGAGCAATTTCAGTTTCATGGTAACTCACAAATGTATGGCACAGTTTCGAGCGATTTTCAAACCTTTGGCTTTGGTGTTAATGGCTTAGCAGGTAGTACAGCCATGCAAGACGGTGCTTGGATAGGCTCGCTTACTAACGACCGCTTAAATTTTAGAACCAATAATGCGGAACGAATGGTTATTAATAATGTGGGTAATGTAGGTATCGGAGTAACTAATCCGACCTCTAAGTTAACCGTAAATGGTGTTTTTACCAGTACTTGGGGTATGGCAGTAAATACTGAGTTTATAAGTGGTAATTGGCAAAATGTTGGGGCGGGCTACGCTGGGCTTGTTCAGCACGATATTTCTTCAGGTAATATGATTTTTTGGACTTCGCCAGCTTCGGCAGCAGCAGGTGTTAGTAACCCAATAAATAACAGAGTAATGGATTTAACTGCCACAGGTAACGTAGGTATAAATACGCCTACCCCCACCGAAAAATTGGAGGTAAATGGTAGCATTAAAATAACTGACGGCACACAAGGCGCAGGCAAAGTATTAACTAGCGACGCCACGGGTAAAGCTAGTTGGGTGGAGTCAGCCGTAAGTACTAACAAGTACAGTTATAACCTTCCATACCCTGCTACTGTTGCTGTACCAACCCCTGGTTTAGCAATAACCTTAGGTGCACCATTTGTGGTAGCTACTAAGGGTATTTATCGAGTGTTGGTTGATGCCACACTACCCGCAGGAATGATTTTGGGAATTGATGGCGCTTCAGTAACCCAGTCAGTACTTTACTCTACCGCAAGCAATCGTTATTATAGCCAGTATTTTGTGTACATTACAGCGGGTACTCACAGCTTAATATTGTACAATGACGCTAATACTGCACTAACCAACTGTGGTCCTTATTGGCGTTTTGATATTGAAGGGCCTTTAAACTAAAACTCAGCCTTAGTTTGTGTCCCCACAAACCAACAGAGTATTATTTGTTTCGTTGGGACACGAACCAAGGCGTAGAATAGTAGTTGTTTCGTGAAGATACGAACTAATTAACGGGAAATAAGTACTTGTTTGTTACTAATTAGTAAGTAAACAAATACTCACTTGTTAAAATATAAGTGCGAAGAATATGGTTCTTGCGTAGTTTCCTGAGTTTTCATCGAAGGAACGATTATATTCAAATTTTGTAACCGTCCCTTCGATGAAAACTCAGGGAACTAGCGGTATAGCAAGGTGCAAATAACAGTTCTCTCTGCCTTGGTTCGTGTCCTCACGAAACAAATAATACTCTGTTGTTTCGTGAGGACACGAACCAAGGCGTATCGAGGCCAAATAAGCATTATCAATTACTCATTATTTTAAAAATTATTTCTTTTACTAACGCTTTAGTAGGTAGTAGTTCTTTAAGTGTTAAGCTATAATTATGTTGTTTGTTAAAGCTATGCCACAAATACACAAAGTGTGTAATAGTGGCTATGGTAGTGGCTACAATAGCACCATACACCCCCCAATAATGCACACAAGGCCACGCTAACACCACTATACTAATGGCTGACACACACGAGCCAATAGTATTAGTAGTAAACTGCCCATTACCACTAAAATAATTACTAATACCTACCACACCGGTAAACACTACCGCTGAAACACCACTACATAAGCACCATGCTTTTACAGGTACAAAATCTGCCGAAAATAATAGGGTTATTAATGCCGTGGGTACTATACCCACCGCCACGTAAGCCGCCGCGGTAAGTAGTACCGATAGCCTAATATTGCGCAACGCTACTTGCGGTGTGTTACCACTTGTATTGCTTGCTACGCTTGCATATAGGCTTGTACCCATGCTTTTACTTATTATTAATATAGTGTCGGTTATCATTATACTAATGCTGTATATTCCTACGGTGGCTACATCAATTTCGTGTTTAATTACATAAAAATTTAATCGATAACTTATTAGTTGCACAATATTAGCCGTTTGGGTAACTATACCTGTACTAATAATAGTGTGGGCTGTAACAGTTAATGGTTCGTTGGTGGTGCTTGTGGGTTGAGGTATGGCAAACAAATAGGGGAGTGTGGGCACTATGCCAAGTAAGCAACTTATTAATTGTGCTATACAATAATTAGTAAGTTGTACAGGATTGTAATATTCTAATGCTAAAAAACAAAGTACCATGCTCACGCTTTGTACTAATGTACTGTAGTTAAATGCCCGCACATTATTACTAGCCAATACAAAATACTGATGCGCCTGAAACGCTGATTGTAGTGCGCCCAACCCAATAATCCATACGTAGAAAACTGTGGCAATTAATTGTAATTGTATAATGACAACGCCTGTTACGCTGCTACTTACTGCTATCCAAATTATACTTATTAAGTAGGCATTGCGTACATTTATTTTGTTGAGCAAGTACACCAAGCTAGGCCCTGCTAATAGCCCCGCTACTATAGTTACAAACGTAATGCTAAGTATTAGTAAACTAATTTCGCCACGGCCACTAGCCCCGTAAATGCGTGCAGTACAAAGCACTAACATCAATGTTACCAATGCTGCTAACAGGCGGGTAATGGTTATGCTTAGTGCGTTTTTAATCATTTTACTGTATGATAAATAGCGGTAAATTTTTGCGCGATGGCATCAATGCTAAATGTGCTTAACGCTACGTTACGAATGTGCTGTGTATTGTAATTAGTGTAGGTGCTCATAAGCGTTAGCATTGCGTTAGCAAGTGCTTGGGTGTCTTTAGGATTAATTAATAGCCCTGTTTGTGGCGTAATAATTTCGGGCATGCCGCCTACACGTGTACCTATTATTGGCTTGCCGCAGGCCATGGCTTCTATCATTACGCAGGGCATACCTTCGTAGTTGCTAAATAGTAGGTGACTATGGCTCTGCATTAGTCTATTGGCTACCTGTGGGTGTGTTAGTGGCCCTTCAAACTGCATATAGTTTGTAATACCTAATTCCGTAGCTAATTGTTGCAAATATCCATAATTAACCTCGGCCACAATTAGTAGTTTGAATTTTAACGAAGTAAGCATACTTAATAATTGTACGGCATGGAGTATGCCTGTGGTGTTTTTAGCGGCTTCGTCCAGAGTACTAATGTGTATAAAGTTGAAGGTGTCTGTAGCAATGTTGTAGGGCGTTACAGCGTATTCAAACAAATTAGTGTTTACCACGTTACTAATTATTTCAAATTTATTATACGGAGCAATGTGTTGTAACTGTGCTTGCATTTGTGCCGATACTGGTAAGATGTAAGATGCTTGTTTAAATATTAATTTGTTGATGAATTGAAACACAACCGATTGTTGCACAAACTGATTGTGTTGATACACGCTCCAATTTTCGGATATTACATAGTTTATTTTGCATACCAGTTTTAACAGTAATGCTAGTATTCCCATAGGGTACGCTACATTTATGTGCACTACATTAACGCTATGTGTGCGGCAATAGTTAATTAAAAACACCATTAATTTAATGTACTGCACATACTTACCAATACCCTGTGTAGTACTGTTTAGTATAGTGGTGAGCGATGCACTAGTAGCAGTACTTGTAATACTATTGTGCTTGCCACTTGCACTATGCACTACCGTAACGGTGTTAAGTGTGACTATGGCTTGCGCATGGCGTTGTACAAAATTACCCAATAACGGGTTATTAGTATTAGGATACCAACTGGCCAAAAAAAGTACGTGTAGTTTTTTATCTCCCATAATTAATTAGCGTTTAACGAAATGTGTTCGTCGCCCTGTTGGTAAGGCAAATACATAATTATGAGTTGAAACATTTCGTCGGTGGTGCGCATGCTACCCTCGCGCTCGCTTACTATACGTGGCGGATAAAATGGGTTTAAAGGATTTTTGCGTGTGTTGTTGAACGTGCCGTGTGCGTAGATGGTACTTCCTTTGGGTATTTTGAGCATGTGTGTAAATGTATATACATATTGCCAACGGAAATCCCAGTTATTTATTTTAATTAAATGTATAGTATCGTTAGTAGGGGTTATGGCATAGGCTTTAAATTGCTTGCCTAGCAGGTGCATGTGTGGATTAATGTTGAGTAGCGATACGTCTTCGTTAACCGTAATTTGTGTAGTATGGGTGCTTATGGTATTAGGTGCAATAACTAGCGGAGGTACTACTTTGCTAATGCCGTTAGTGCCCATGGTAATTTCTTGTGTGGGGCGCACGGGTGGGTTATCCATAAAATAAACGTTAAAGTACGAGTTATCGGTAGTGTCTCGTAACGATGGTCCGTAATGAATTTCGTCTACCAATAACGCTCCTTGTTTTTCAAATATATAGCCGCCTATTCCATTAGGAAATTTGTAACTCTCCATACCTGGCAAATAGTTACACACACTTATTTGCAATTGCGGGTAAGTGCCGTCGTTGTTGGGTATATTAAGGGTTTCGTAGGCTTGTTTTTTGTTTGAAAATTGTGAATTAGCATACTGCGCACCTTGCATTAATTTGCTATTTTTCATAGTACCGTAGTACGATACTAAGTTAGTATTTACGTGGTGCACCAGTTGCTTGTTATCAGGTACAAATTCAATATAGCGCACGTACTTTTTTGTAGGTATTTCAAACGGAAATTTCATTACCAAAAAACTATCGGTATTGTTGCCTGTAATTTTGTAAGGGGTTTTCATACGCAATACTAAATCAGGTGTTTTAGTTGGTTGAGTTATTTGAGTAGTTGTTTTTAGTAGCGTACTATCGCCTAATTTAGTGCCTTGTGCTACCCATTTACTAATTAAGTTTATATCGTAATCAGTTAATACTTTTTGGTTCAAAAACTCACTATAACTGGCATCAGCAGGCCAAGGCGGCATGTAGCGGCTACGGGTTACTGCTGCAATTGTTTTGGCGTGTTTTAGTACTTGCCTATAGGTAAGTAATTGAAATGGACCAGCGCCATTTTTTTTGTGACACGGCACACAATTTTTAATAAGTATGGGCGCTATGTGCTGTGCGTAAGTTACCGTATTGGGTAGTTGGGGCGTAGTAGGCGTGCTATTACACGCAAGCATAACTAACATGCTACACACTATTGTTATACGTGTATACTGCTTACTCGATAAGGCAACCCACAGGTGTAGTATTGGCATGGTGTAGTTTAGTGGCATTAATATAATCGGTGCAATTATCAAGTACGTAATTAATGGTGGCAGTGGTACGGTGTGCGCCTAAGGTAGCATTTTTATTATCGAGCAGGCCATTGTATATAATTTCGCCTTTACGGTTTACAATAAAGCAATGTGGCGTGTGTGTGCCTGCTAATGCGCGTTGTAATTGTTTGTTAGCATCGTGCAACAACGGAAAATTAATCCCATAGCGTTGTGCAAATTGTTGGTAATTGTGAGTGGTATATAGTGTACCGCAAAACACCCCAACTAGCTGTATATTATTGGCTTTGAGTTGTGTGCTTAACTTGTTTAATGTAGGGGTGTAATTAATACAAATAGGGCATTCGGGGGCTAGTAGTACAAACACCGTGGCGTTGTAATGCCTTACAAAATTAGTAGTAATTGTTGTGCCGTAAATAGTGCGTAGCGTAATGTTGGTACATTGTTGCGCACTACACCGTAGGGTAATTACTAACGCTAATAGTGTGGGTAGCAAGTAATTAAAACGATACATCTAAATCAAATTTACGATACATTGCAGGCACTTTAAACAATTTTATATCAATTATTTTGGGTGTTACTTTAAGTGTTTTTATACTTTGATTTACAGTGGCTTTGTTTTGCTCGTCCTTACTGTGTTGGTAGGCTTCGAGCGGAATATACCCTGTTACGTTAGTTAATGCAATAAAATAATTAGCTAGTTTTTCCTTACGATTTAATGCTTGCAAATGAGGCACAAAAAAAGTGTAGTTGCCCTTGGCTACCCAGTAATCAATGCTGGTGCGTTCTTTGGCATTAGTAACTGCCCATAGCTCACATAATACACCTGCTATATTTTTGTAGTTGCCTGTGCGTGCGCACTCTACTTTGCCTTGCACTGTGGTTTTAGTTTTGGTGTCGAGTAGCATCCACATTTTTTTTTCAGGGCTTACTGCAAACACCTTGCTACTTAACATATTCATTACCAAATAGCCCAGTACTGCACCTTTTTTATCCAACTCTTCAATACGAACATTAGGCTCTTTAACCGAATATTGATAGTACGAAGTATCAGTGCCCACTATGCGCATAAGACGTATTTGCCCCTCAAACGATTGGGTAAAGCCGTTGAGTGCATGTAGTAATAAGGCTATAAAAATATATGGTTTAATAGTCATTTGTAGATGTATGCAAACTACGTTAGTATTTTGCATTGTTGCTACGCTCGCACTAAAGTTTATTAACTAAATGCCTGTTGAAAATGGCACGCACAACTTATATTTACTTTTGGTTAGTGAGGACACAAACCAAGGCGATGCTTTTTTAGAATGTATTGTCAATTGGATTTATAAATTACTGTAATAATTGTTATACTGGTATTGGGTTACTGGTTCTTGCGTAGTTCCCTGAGTTTTCATCGAAGGGACGAATACAAAAACGCTTTATTAATATCCGTCCCTTCGATGAAAACTCAGGGGACTAGCGTTAATGCTACAAGGATTGTTGAACTATTTACAGCTTACCCAATACCATTTTGTACAAATTATGTAGGGCGTGTTGTGCGGTTAGTTCAATGTTAATTTTGCGGTCTTTGCTAAATTTAAACGTGTGGCTCCACACCTTACCAGTGGTGCAGGCTATGGCTACACACACTGTACCTACAGGCTTGGCATCGGTACCGCCATCAGGGCCGGCTATACCGCTAGTAGCAATAGCGTAGTTGGCGTTGCCTATTGCTAATGCGCCTATTGCCATAGCTTCGGCAGTAGCTATGCTTACTGCACCGTGCTGTGCTATGGTGGCAGCAGGCACGTTAAGCACTTGTGTTTTTAATATGTTGCTATAGGCTACAATACTTCCGTTAAAATACGCTGAGCAGCCTGCCAATGCGGTGAGCTTGTGGGCTATTAAGCCACCACTACAACTTTCGGCCACGGTTAGTGTAAGTTGGTTAGCAATAAAATAAGTTTGAATAAGTTGTTCAATAGTATCGTCGTCAACCCCATACACGTATTGGTTTACAATGGCTAATAACTCTTTTTTTTTGGTATTGAGTAGTTGTGTGGCCTCAAGGTTATTGCTAGCGTTGTAATAACTCAAACGTAGCTTAACCATACTTGGCGATGGCAAGTAAGCCAGTTGCATACCTTGGGGTAAGGTGTCGTCCCAAGTACCAACCATCTCGGCTAATATTGTTTCGCCCGTACCCTGTGTAAGTAGCGTGGCGTGTAGTACTGGTGTTAGTGCATAGTGTTGTTGCAACTTGGGCAATACGCTTAATTGCATTATTGTTTTCATTTCGTAAGGTACGCCTGGCATGCTTACCATTACACCGTTGTTACTTTGGGTATTAAACCACATTGCGGGCGCAGTACCACGTGTATTGCGTATAGCAATGCAGTTGGCTGGCACAAGTGCTTGTAGCTTGTTAATAGGGCTTACGGTGCGTCCGTAGCTTGCAAATATTGCTTCTACATCGCTTAGTACTTCATCGTTTTGTACGAGTGTGGTGTTAAAATATTGGCAGAGGGTTATTTTGGTAATATCGTCTTTAGTAGGGCCTAGTCCTCCTGTTATTAGTACCACTTGCGCACGTTGTTGTGCTTCGTGCAGGGCAGTAAGTATGTGTTGCTTATCGTCAGTAACTGAGGTTATTTGATGTACTTTAATACCAATTTTATTTAACTCCTTACCCAACCATGCTGAGTTAGTATCTACTACTTGCCCAATAAGTAGTTCGTCGCCTATGGTTATTATTTCTGCCTTAATGCTCATGGTGTGTTACAACGGTTATTGTATTGTAATTAAAAAATAATTTTTCTTACCCTTTTGTACCAGTATGTATTTTTGATTAATTAAATGTGCGTTGTTCAACACAACATCAACCCCTTCTACTTTAGTTTTATTAATAAGCACTCCGCCTGCAGCCACCATTTCGCGGGCTTTGCCTTTACTTTCAAATAAATTAGTTTCGGTTACAAAATCAATAATGTTTATTCCTTCGGCGATTTTAGTTGCCGCAATAGTGTGCTGAGGTACGCCTTCAAACATACTTAGAAAATCCTCCTCCGATAATTTTTTCAATCCCTCTTCAGTACCTTTTCCAAATAATATTTCGGAGGCTTCTACTGCGTTTAAGTATGCTTGCTCGTCATGTACACGTGTAGTTATGTCTTGTGCAAGTGTTTTTTGCAATATCCGCAAGTGTGGTGCTGGTGCGTGTTGCGCTAGTATTGCTTCAATTTCGGGCTGAGTAAGCAATGTAAATATTTTTATAAATTTCTCGGCATCTTCATCGCTGACATTTAACCAAAACTGATAAAACTGGTATGGCGATGTTTTGCTAGGGTCTAGCCACACGTTACCACTTTCGGTTTTGCCAAACTTAGTACCATCAGCTTTTTTAATAAGTTGTGTAGTAAGTGCGTAGGCACTGCCACCGTCTTTACGGCGTATTAGTTCCGACCCTGTAACTATGTTGCCCCATTGGTCGCTACCACCCATTTGTAGCTGCACTCCGTTGTTTTTCCAGAGGTAATAAAAATCGTATCCTTGCACTAATTGGTAACTAAATTCAGTAAAACTCATACCGTTTTCTAATCGGTTTTTTACACTGTCTTTACTCATCATATAATTTACGGTGAGGTGCTTGCCTACATCACGTATAAAGTCGAGGAACGAAAAGTTTTTAAACCAGTCGTAATTATTTACAATAGAAGCACTATTTACACCACAATCAAAGTTAAGGAAACGCTCTAGCTGCGCACGTTGCCCAGCAAGGTTTTTTTGTAAGGTAGTTTCGTCGAGCAAGTTGCGTTCGGCACTTTTGCCACTAGGGTCGCCTACCATGCCAGTAGCACCGCCTACTAGTGCCATGGGTTTGTGGCCAGCACGTTGGAAATGTAGTAGCGTCATTACCTGCACTAAGTTGCCTACACCTAAGGAGTCGGCCGTGGGGTCAAACCCTATGTAGCCCGTAACCATTTGTTTATTTAGTAATTCTTCGGTTTCAGGCATTATATCGTGTAGCATTCCGCGCCAGCGTAGTTCGGCTACAAAGTTAGTGGTAGTGTGCATGTGTGGTTATTTAAGTATAATTAATAGACAACGAAAGTGGCAAGAAACTTTAAAAAAAACTAATTTAAAATTGTACACATTTGCTTTATGTGCTAGGGCGTGCGCAATGTTGTTGCAAGTAACCCACTATTTATTAGCTTTATGCAATTATTAATTAACCCACACGCCATTTATATATAATGAGGTTGTCCTTATTAATTGTTTTTTTTACATTAGTTACAGTAAGCGGATATGCTCAAACTGACCCTATAATTGTGTTTGGTAAGATTAATCAGCAGGAGTTGGATATGCAGTACTACCCGCTTGATTCGTTGGCAGAAGCTGTAATGATTTACGAAAAACAATACATTGACTACAGCAATTACAATGGCTTGCAAATGAATGCTACGTATCATGGGCGTATTAAAATATTAAAAACATCGGGGTTAGATAGAGCAAATATTATACTGCCATTTTACAAAATGGAGCAAGGTAACGAGTACATTAACGATATAGAGGCATATACCTACAACTACGAAAATGGCAAACTAATAACCACTGTGTTTAAACCCTCAAGTGTGGTTGAAGAAAAAGTGTCGGAAACGTCGTACATTAAAAAAATATTTTTAGAAAACGTAAAAGTAGGTTCCGTTATCGAATACCGCTACGTGCGCAACACGCCGCTATCAGTGGTTAGTAGCCCTAGAGACTGGTATTTTCAAAGTAATATACCTATGCAATGGAGCGAGTTTGTTATCAGCATACCCTCAATGTTAGTATATCGTGCGCTATTTAGTGGTTATTTACCATTGCATATTAATACAGTTCAACCATCTAAACAAAGCAATACAGGCTACAAAGAGCAATTGTGCCGTTATGTGGTTAAAGATGCGCCAGCCTTTAAAAACGAGCCTTTTATTACCTCGCGCAAAGAGTATTTGGCTAAGGTAGAATTTGGGCTAGTTTCGTATGCGTTGGGTACCTCGGGTTATTTTAAACAAATGGCAGAAACATGGGGAGATGTAGGTGTGTATTTAACCAAACACGAAGATTTTGGTCAGCGGATACTCAAGCCTAAATATCTAAATGAGATAGTAAAACAATTAGCCACACTAACCGATACCACCCAACGTATTAATGCAGCATTTAACTACATAACCACTAACTTTGCTTGGGACGAGCATGCTGCGCTTATGGCCGAGCATGATTTAAAAACCGTGTTTGAAAATAAAAAAGGTTCTGCTGCCGAAATTAATTTGTTGTTAGTAGCCCTCCTCAAGGCACTTGGTATCGAAACCTATCCAGTAATACTTAGCACACGCGATAATGGCGCATTTAGTGAGGAATTTCCGTTGCTCAATAAATTTACTGACCTAGGCTTATTGTTAATGAATAAAAAGCGAGTAGATTTGTAGAATAAATTAAAAAACAATGGAACAAAAGTATCAAAGCCTATC
>JAYWFU010000070.1:0-7135 GCA_043778625.1 Bacteroidia bacterium
TTTAGGTCGTGCCATAAATGAATTGTTATATAGTCCAAATATACTAAAAAATATTACAAAACAAAATTTGGACTATATATTACTTCAAATTGGTATTACCTATGGGCTAATGGGAATACTAGCAATGCTCCTAACAACTTAACGGTAGGCGCGCACACTTGTACAATTACTGATAGCCTAGGCTGCACTACAACAGATAGCGTGTTAATTACCAATACCATTACTAACTTAAGTGCTAATATAATAGGCACGCCCGGTACTATTTTGTGCCAACCAGGTAGCTTAACCATAACCACTCAATTAGCCAATGGTACACCTCCTTACACCTATTATTGGAACAACGGAACTAACTTAGTAGGCGCTACTAGTGTAGTACAAACCATAGCTATAACTAACGATACGTTAATAACAGTAACCGTACAAGATGCTTCAGGGTGTGTAAGTAGCATCGGTGATAGCTTAGCTATAATGTTGGTTAAACCTATTAAATCAGGCCTAGTGGCAGACACTACTTTGTGCGAGCGCACTACATTGCTATTAGCCCCATTAACCACAAGTGGCAAGCCCCCTTATACTTATGTATGGAATGGGGCAACCCCAAGCAATAGTAGTACATTGCAAGTAGCTCCTACTGCCAACACTACCTATTATTTAACCATAATAGATGCCTGTAACAACAGCTCAACTGACAGCATAAGGGTTAAACTTACGCCTAAACCCATGGCTAATTTTAGCTACGAGGGGTTAGTACCACTAACACAAGGTATTTATAATTTTAAAGATTCGAGCACTGGGCAAGGTATTGTAAAATGGTATTGGGCATTTGGCGATACGAAAACAGCAACCCTCCAAAACCCCAGCCACCATTACAACGCAACGGGTAGCTTTAGTACCACACTAATTATACAAAATAATTTAGGCTGTATAGATAGCGTAACCAAGCTAATCATTGGCCAAAAAGATACGATAATAGTGCCCACAGTATTTACGCCCAACGCCGATGGCATAAACGATGTGTTTAGCATAGCCAGTAGTAGCGTAAGTTATTTAAAATTAGCCGTATACAACCGTTGGGGGTTATTACTATTTAACACCGAGGGTACTAAAGCAATAACATGGGACGGCACTACCTTAGCAGGCACTAAGGTAACCGATGGTACTTACTACTACATGCTAAACATTACCACACTATCTAACAAACAACTCGAACAAAAGGGATTTATACAAGTAGTGAGATAATGCGTGAGGAATAAGTTAAAATTATAATGCACGCAATTCAATCATTTAATGTACATTTATTTATCTAAAAATAAATTTTAATTGGTGAGTAATGAATCGTCGTAATTTTATTAAAAACACAGCCCTTACAACTGCGGGAGTTATAGCAAGCCCTTATATATTACCCAGTGGGCGTTTGTTTGCAAGTACAGGTGCACGCAAGGTTAATCATGTGGTGTTTTGCATGTTTGCAGGCGGTATACGCAACACAGAATCGGTTATAAAAGCTGACGGAAATTTAATGCGTAATATGTTAGCAGGTAGCGAAACCATAAGTAGCGACATTGCAAGTTCCCTAAATTTATTAACGCCACTAAGTACAACTCCACTACAAAATTATGGAACTTTGTACAAAAACTTTAGATATGCACAAGGCCCGACAGGGCATTTTAATGGGCATACCGCACTTATGACAGGGGTTTATACTGACACCACCTTGGATATAAAAACACACCCTAATACTCCCACTATATTTGAATATTATCGCAAGCACGCATCGCCTGCAAATAGTGCGTTAAACGCATGGTGGATTAGTAATGGGCTAGGGCCTAATATGTCGCTTAACTTTAGTACTGACACTAACTACGGTTCGCAATTTGGCGCAAATTATATTCAACCTTATAGTTTGTTTAATTACAATAGTTATAACGAATTAGGTAGCCCAAAAGTGTTTAGTGCTGCTGAGCAAACGCAAATAAGTGGTTTGCAAAATTTTTTTAATAAAAATTTTGCACAAAAAAGTATAACTGCCGAAACCATTGATAACACGAGTGGCGACAGAGCCCGACTAAGTAGTTTTTTTGCTAATACATGGAATAAAGTTAGCACTGGGCAGTACAACAATCCGTGGAATTTACCCATAGGAATGACAGGAGATATGTACACCATAATGATGGCAGAAGAAGTGCTAAAAGAATTTAAACCCGAATTATTAGTAGTAAACATAACCGATGTAGACATTGCACATAGTAATTTTACTAAATATTGCGATAAACTAATAGTGGCCGATTATTCGTTTGCGCACTTGTGGCAAACCATACAAAGCACGCCTGGTTTAATGAACGACACCTTGCTAATAGCCGTACCCGAACACGGGCGTAACGATGTAGCCAATAGCATTGTGGATAGTAACGGACGTAGAGCTTTAGACCATAGCGATGAAGGCGGTAGCCGCGAAATATTTTGTATGATGTTAGGTCCATCGGGCGTTATACAGCAAGGTAAAGTAATAAATAATGTAGAGGGCCAAACTATTGATATAGTGCCTACTATAGCTCATGCCCTGGGGTTTGATGTAGATATACCTGCCGAGTATAAGGCACGCATGGGTAGTGTACTTACTAGTGCATTCATGTAAATTTATTTTAAATAAAAAATTATAACACAATGAAGCCTTTAATTTATTATACCTGCATAGCAATTAGTTTAGTAAGTAGTGTTGTTGCTTGCAAAAAGAAAACAATACCATTGCCCGAAAGCCCATTTGCCGCTAATAGTACAGCTGCTAATACTCCAGTAGGCGAAGTTGCAGTAACCGCTGATTTTAAAAGTATTTACAACAAAATACTACAACCCAAATGCGCTAATCCTAGTTGCCACGATGGGCATTTTGAACCTGATTTTCGTACTATTGAAAGTGCTTATGCTACTATGGTGTACCAACCTGTTGTTAAGCACACGCTCGATGGGCGCTATACCTTACGTGTAATACCTAATAATGCAGATAGTTCATGGCTGTATAACCGAGTAAACACCGCCGATGCCCAACTAGGCCGTATGCCATTATACAAAGCTAAACTAGCCGATGTAGAACTTAACGCTATTAAAAATTGGATAATTGCAGGAGCTAAAGACCAGTACAACCAACCCGCTCGCCAACCTAACCAAGAACCGCAAGTAAATTATTATTTTGCAAGCGATAGCACCAACACTGTAAACCGTGTAGATACTAACCGTTCGGTGGTAGGCAAAAGCGACTCGCCCTTTATTACTCACACAGGTAAGCAACTGGTTATTTATTTATCAATAAAAGATGATCATACACCAACCCAACAATTGCAAAACGTACAACTAAAACTATCGCATAATGTAGATGGTTTTGCTACACAACAAGTGCTACAAACGCTAACGGGTACTTACAGCCCTATACCTTGGTTCGACGGTTATCTGTTTACTATAAACACAGCATCGTTACCTATGAACAAAATTACTTATTTTAGATTTTATGCTAACGATGGCACTATTACTACAAACACCGAATTCCCGGTAAATAATATGTGGCCTTGGTGGAAAAACTACGCATCGTTTATTATAAAATAAATTAAAATTTTCATTAAAAAAAGTCTATATTTAAATTTAAAATTATTTAGCTGTGAAATATATCTCTATTCTTATTGTTGCTTTAGTAACATTTCAGTTAACTAGTAATGCGCAAACCAAAGGTTGGGCCAACAAACCATTTGAGCGCAAAGCCTTTATTGAAAACAAAGGACAGCTGAACGAACGGTTGCCTCAGCAATACCAAAATTTTGATTATTGTATTGATAACGGTGCGCAAGTATTGTTTAGCAATAATAGCTTGGTATATCATGTAAGTAAAAATAATATGGCGGAGTTTATGGCCGAAGAACGTAACAAAAGCAAGCGCGAACGAGAGCATGAAAACGAAGCCGAAGAATTAAAAAAAATAAAAACCACTCACCAGTACATTACGCTACAATGGCTTAATGCCAACCCTAACGCTACTGTGGAAGTACACAATAAAAGCACCGTGGATTATGGTTATGTGGTTAAAAAACCAAATTCCGATAAAGATTATTTTACCCAGCATTGTGTAGGATATAGTAGTTTAACCATTAAAAACTTGTACCGAGGTGTTGATGCTGAATATTTTTTTAACGCTAATGAAGGTTTTAAATATAATTTGCTTGTGAGTGCAGGCGCTGATGTTAGCCAAATAAAAATGCGCTATACTGGCAGTAAAAGCGTAAGTATTAAAAATAACGAGTTACACATTAAAACCATTGTGGGCGATATCATTGAGCATACGCCTGTCAGTTTTAAAACAGCCAATACTAACGAACCTATTCCCTCATCATTTACCATAACTGGCGATGTTATTTCGTTTAACATCCCTCAACAATCGCAAGCATTTACTATTGACCCATGGATGACTTATCCTTTTACTACTAATATTTTTCTCGGAGGATATGCAGTGGATATTGGTGTTGATAAGTATGGAAATAGCTATATTACAAGTAATCGTTATATACTAGAAAAATACTCTCCAACAGGAGTTTTACTACAATCAACAGACGTAGGCTCAGTTGATTTTCTATTATATGGAGACTTGGTTACTGATTCGAAAGGAAACTGTTATTATAATACTGTTTTCGATACCATGCCTAATCATCCTCAGGGAAATTTTATCCGAGGAAATGCTACTGCGGTGGATTCTGCGGGCAATTTCTTGTGGGATGGTAAAGGTATTGGTGAGTGTTGGCGGTTTGTACTCAACGAATGTACTAACAAAATATATTCGTTAGTGGGTGTGAGGCACAGTATCAATGGATTTGCAACTATTAACGCTTCAACAGGCATTGCTACTGGTATTGGTGTAAATAGTGCTGGTTATCAAGATCCACATGCTGGGGTTGTAGATAACAATGGAGATGTTTATACCATTGCATCTGATATTACGGGATCACCAGTTCCTCAAATTATGCATTTCAACTCTGCGAATATACTTCTTGCATCTTATACGGCACCAGGCTCTTGGGGTTATGCCAGTGGTTACGCTGGTACACAAGGCTATAACGGCATGTCGTTATTCGGGGATAATTTATATTTACACGATGGCTTCACTTTATATAAAGTAAGTAAAACTACTGGTACAATAGTGCAACAATTAGCCGTGCCTAATGGTAGGCATGGTGTTGGAGGTATATATATAAACGGTTGTGGAAATATATTTGTAGGATCGAACAATGGAGTATATATGTATGATTTAAATTTCAATCAACTTGATTTTAAAGCTACTAGAGGCGAAGTTTTAGATCTTATTTTCAATCCATTTAATCAAACAATAGTAGCTTGTGGCTATGATATAGCACAACTTGATTTTATAATACCACCTTGCGTATTTAAAAATAATCCTAAAATAAAAGGTGCTTGCAACGGCGTAGCCGATGGGTACATAAAACTCAACGTAACGGGAGGTGTACCTAACTATACCTATGCGTGGACTAAAGACGGCGCACCTTACGCCGCTACAACAGATAGCATTGGTGCGTTAGCACCAGGTAAATACCACTGTACTTACACTGATAACCTATGCCCTATCTCTAATAAAGATACTATAACTATTAATATATCGGGCTTGCCATCGCCAGTAAACAATTTAGTAGTTAAAAACGTAAGCTGCCACTGGGGGCACGATGCCACTATTACTAATAATGTTACGCTGGGTCTACCTCCATTTATCTACACTTGGAAACCTACTACCAACGTAAGTGGCGTTGCACTTACTGGTAACGCTATAACAGGCTTAGATACTGGTAAATACGTAATACGTGTGGACGATTCTGGTGGCTGTTTTGATGAAGATATAGTAATTATAACACAGCCAGATACATTACTATTGACCAAAATAGCCGATGTATCGCATTGTAATAGTGCAACAGCTATTGACCCTATAACCGCTGTAGTAACGGGCGGAACTGCGCCTTACAGCTACAATTGGGTGGGAAGCAATGTGGTGGGTAGTACTACTAACTTAAGTATGCTTAATATTACCACCAGTACCACTCTTAATATTAGTGTAGATGTAACTGATGCCAATGGGTGCAAGAGTGTAACCCAAACTATGAAACTTAATATTAACCCCACTCCAGTTGTTGATTTTACCAGCGACAGCGCTTGTTTCAAAGGCACTACCACCTTTACTGACAATAGCACCGTGGCCAATGGCAGCCTTAAAAGCTGGGCATGGGTATTTGGTGGCACAGGCATTACTCCTGTACCAACGGCCAATATTCAAAATCCAACTTACATCTATAATAAATGTAACAACGCGACCAACAATGCCACACTAGTAGTAACCAGCGATAGTGGCTGTGTGGGCATAGCCACCAATCCTGTAATAGTACATTGCTTACCTATGCCTAACTTTACGTTTAGCAATGGCTGCGAGTACGACGATTTGATACAATTTACCAACACCAGCACCAATGGTGCAGGCACTACCAGTGCACTAATTAGCAAGTGGCGTTTGGGGTTGTCGCCAGTATCTGTAATTAGTACCAACGCCAGCTATACCTATACCGCAGCAGGTAATTACAGTATTAATTTAAACGTAATTGACGGCTTTGGGTGTAGTAAAGACACCACCAAACCACTTATTATTTACCCTAAACCTGTGGCTAACTTTATGGTAGATAGTGTGTGCCTTAACCTAGCCAACGCTTTTACCAATACCTCCACACTGAGCGTGCCTGCTGGCTTTACCGATGTTGTGCAAAGCCAAGTATGGAACTATAACTTTGATGGCACTAACTACACCCCCAACACTACTACGCTTAACACCTCGCACATATACACACTGCCTGCCACACAAACTAAACCTGTGGCAATGCTCATTGTTACTACTAACCACAACTGTGCTGATACCGTGAGCAAACCCGTAATTGTGTGGCCATTACCCAAAGCTAATTATAGTATGACGGCTCCTTGTTACCCAACAGCAACAACGTTTAGCAACGCATCAACTATTACCACAGGCACTGACAATAGCGCAATGGCAAGCATGGTTATTAATTGGGGCAATGGGCAAACGCAAATTGTTACAGGTTTAAATCAA
>JAYWFU010000071.1:0-21921 GCA_043778625.1 Bacteroidia bacterium
TTAATTTGGGCGCGCTCATTTTGTTCCAGCTAACTATAGCGTGGCTGCGCTTAACGGGAGCTATCCTAGCGTTTACAAACAAGGTTTTAAGGGTGTCTAACGCTATTTTTGATACAAACCGTGCCGAGCAACCCATGCGGGTTAGTACCATGTAAGTTAATGTATCAGTATTGGCGTTTTTGCCCAAGCCTGCGCCAATATTATCAATATAACTGGTTTGATTAACGTCAGTAGTGCTATCAATAGCAAAGCCATCGCGATAAATAAGGTATTTGTTAAACGAGTTTTTTGAGTTGGTGGTATCTAGTTTTAGCCACGATACATCAACATCGCCATTGGGCAATACTTTGAGGCAACGTAATGAAGGCGCTGGTAATACTGGCGTAGGGTACACATTAATACGCACATACTGATACCTAAAACCAGGTACTGGGCAGGCATCATCAATAGATTTAAACTGAAACTGAAAGGTATTGTACTTTTCGGTAGCAGTACCGCCTTGCCCTGCCGCTTTTAGGTTTTTGGTATGGTTGCAATCAGTTTGCCAAGCAAATGTGCCTGTTATGTTGCCATAGCCTCCACCTGCGGGTATGGGTATAGGGGGTTTAAAGGGGTTTTTGCTCGTAAAAGTAAATTGTGCGCAAGGTGGCGTAGCACAGCCACCTGCACCTGTAGCCAAGCATGGCGGGGCATTGCAAGGCGTGGTTAGTAATAAGGTGGTGGCATTGTAGGTATTGTACCCATTAAATGTACCATACTGCAAACCGGTGGTAGTAAGCGTGGTAGACTGTGTAATGGTGTCTTGCGACAAAATATCAAACGTAATAAACTGACCCGCATTAATGTTAAACTCATTATTTACCGACGGAAAATTACCTATAACTTTAGGAATTACAGGCAATTTATTTACTTGATTAGGGTATACAGTAAACAAATAATCGCGGTATATTTCTGCTATTAAAATACCACTACGATACGCACTCGTTTTTATAGTAAATACATACATACCCACCGCCACGCTATTGGGAACTATAAAATTAAAAGCGCCAGTTACAGGATCAAGTATTGGTAACGAGACCACTGCTGGAGGTTCTGGGGGTGCAATTATTTGCGACAATGGACTTGAATGACTAAATGGAGCATTAAAAACAAGATATTCAAATCTATTTTCAGGTATTGTTACTTTCCATTCGTTAGCATTATTGTTTGATGTTGGACAGCTATAGGTAGCGGCACCTGAAGGTTTCCACATGTCAGTCATAGGTTTTCCCCAGTCCACTGAAAGCGAATCAAAGTCAATATCGTTACTATTAGGGTTATAACTAAAAACTTGTCCTTTAGCTATAATACCTACGGGAAGCTCAGTGAATACTGGCGAGTTATCATAGCAGGGCTTGGCTTTTTTGCCTTGATAAGCATACATCGCTGAACGTAAAGTAAAACCTTGATCAGGACTATTAATAATACCGTTAGGGCGCGCATAATCAGTATAAGTGAACCACCATCCATTAACTCCTGGAGTATAATTACCCAAATCAATATCGCCAGATTCAAGTAATACCTCTGTCATTGCTCCTAAATTACCATTTTGACATTTAATGTTAGTTAGGGGATCTTTACAGCCAGCAACGGATATTTCTCTGCGACTGGTTTCATTTACGGCAATTGTATTAATTGTAGGATGATTGTAAACACAAAGTTGCGAAGTAGGATTGGTAGCAGGTACGGATACACTATTACCTCCCTCACAAGCAATATAAATACTTAAATAAAAACGATACTTTCCATTAGTCCTACATTTCCAAGTTATTTGTCCACCTGAAAGGTGTGTAGCTTCTGCTGTTGGCATAAGCAACATCAACGTAATGAATAATAAAAATACTTTAGATGTTAATTTCATAATAGCTATTTAATAACTATCAAAATTAACATAATTTAGCACTTATGCAACTTTTCAAGTTGTTAAAACTGCTTCCTGTTTTTTAATTACCTGTTGGTACAAATTTTCATACAATGGCAACACTTTATCTAGTTGAAATTCCTTGGCTTGTTGCAAGGCACTAAACTTAAATGCCATAAATTTATCGTTATCGCGTAGTAATGTTAAGCAGTTTTTGGCCATGTCGTACACATCGCCTACATTACTTGTATAGCCTGTAACACCGTGTATGTTTACTTCCGGTATTCCGCCTGCATTGCTTGATATTACTGGCACACTAGCCGCCATAGCTTCCAATGCCGATAGTCCAAAACTTTCGGTTTCTGACGGAAGCAAGAACAAATCAGTAATTGATAATATTTTTTCGGGAGTAGTTACTTTGCCCAAAAACTTTACGTGTTGCTCGCAACCTAATTGTTTGGCAAGGTCTTCGCACATCTCTCGCTCGGGTCCATCGCCCACCATTAGTAGTTTACAAGGGATTTGCTTACTTACTTTATCAAACACTTTTATTACGTCTTCGGTACGTTTTACTTTACGAAAATTACTTATGTGTGTAATTATTTTTTCGCCATTAGGCGCGTACATTTTGTTTTTACAATCGCCAGTTTCAGTGTTTTTTTGAGAGTAAAAAGGCACATCAATAAAATTAGGGATAACGTGTATGTCTTTAGTTATTTTAAAATTACTAAAGGTGTCATTGCGCAAGCTCTCGCTTACCGCTGTTATGGCGTCGCTTTGATTTATTGCAAAAGTAATAGGGCCTAAAAACGAAGGATCTTTGCCCAACAAAGTAATATCAGTACCGTGCAACGTGGTTATAAAAGGTAAGTTAATACCCTCGCTTGCTAATATTTGTTTAGCCATATAAGCTGCCGAAGCGTGTGGTATGGCGTAGTGTACGTGTAATACATCTAGCTTTTCGCGCTTAGCTACACTTACCATTTTGCTGGTTAGGCATAACTCGTAAGGAGCATATTCAAACAATGAATAATTTTTTACGGTTACTTCGTGGTAAAAAATATTTTCCGAAAATATATCTAAACGCACGGGCTCACGATAGGTTATAAAGTGTATGTTGTGTCCTTTTTGTGCCAATGCCTTGCCCAGTTCGGTAGCAACAACGCCACTTCCGCCAAATGTAGGGTAACATACTATACCTATATTCATTGTTTTAATTTATTAGTTAACAAAAATTATTGAGCAACAGTTGCGTTGCTTGCATTATTTTTTGCCGCATTAACAATTGCCACTTGCTGTGCTACGGCTTGTGCCACAGCCATAAATGCTTTAGTAACCGTTATATCGTTACCTATTACGGCAGGCTCACCTTTATCGCCACCCTCGCGTATACTTTGTACAATAGGTATTTGCCCTAACAAGGGCATACCTAGCGTTTGGGCCATGTTAGCAGCACCATCTTTGCCAAACAAATAATATTTATTGTTAGGTAATTCAGCAGGTGTAAAATACGCCATATTTTCAATAATACCTAACACAGGTACATTAATACTTGGTAGGGCAAACATACTTATGCCTCGCTGTACATCAGCCAGAGCAATGGTTTGCGGGGTACTTACAATTACAGCTCCTGTAAGCGGCAAGGCATTTACTATGGATAAATGAATATCGCCCGTGCCGGGTGGCAGGTCAATAATCATGTAATCTAACTCGCCCCAAGCGGCATCGCTTATTAATTGTTGCACGGTTTTGCTGGCCATTGGGCCACGCCACACAATAGCATCAGTCATTGATGCAAAAAAACCAATAGATAATAATTTAACGCCATGGCTCTCAATAGGTAGCATAAAATGTTTGCCGCTAATGTCTTGCATTTGAGGTTTTTCGTAGGCTACGTCAAACATAATGTGTTGCGATGGCCCATACACATCAGCATCTAACAAGCCTACCTTAGCGCCAGTACCCGCAAGGGCTACCGCCAAGTTAGCTGCCACTGTTGATTTACCCACTCCGCCCTTGCCCGATGCTACTGCAATAATATTTTTAACCTGTGGTAATAACGATTTATTGGTTTGTGCCGTAACTTTTGCTGTCATAGTTATGTTGAGTACAGCGTCTTTATTCACGTAATGAATAATTGCATTTTCGCAGGCACGTTGTATGATGTCTTTCATAGGGCAAGCTGGCGTGGTAAGTACCACGGTAAATGCCACGTTAAGCCCATCAACAGCTACGTCCTTAATCATATTTAAGGTTACTAAATCTTGGTGTAAATCAGGGTCGTTTACATTACGTAGGGCATCTATAATTTGTTCAGTTGTTATCATTTGTAATTGAGTTTTTTATTCTTTTACAAATGTAGGTTTATTTGGGTTTGATACCTCAATAATATTTACAACACTTAACCTAAACACACAATACTGCGCTAAAACAAACGTTACACCACAAAACTGTATAACACTAAATTTATTTAGAAGGTAAGTATTTTTAATTATATATTTGGATATAAACCAAAATAATAACCTATAAATTAAACCAACAACTAAAATTAAAAATATAGCGTAAGCTAAAAAACAATTAAATTAAATGATAAGAGCGATATGGGAAAGGCTGAATTTGTAAATACTGAATTAACACAAGGGTACTATATGTATTCGTTAAAAATTGACGGACAATTAAGAGACAGTAAAATGTTTCTGGTAGAATAATTTAACTATTTAAAATTTAAAAATTATGAGAACAATTACGATACTATTAACACTATTAATTTTAAATATAAAAGTAACATTTGCCCAACAAAATTATCAAATGACGCTGTACGTAACCAACACTGCGGGTAAAACTGATAGCGTTATTGTTGGTGTCGATTCGTTGGCCACCGATGGTATTGACGCATCTTTTGGAGAAAGTTTACTACACAAAAACGATATTGCGGACAGTACTCTTGCATTATTTGTATTAGGAAAACAAATTCCTTCGAGTTCTTATTTATTCATTAAACCTGATAGTATTACCAAAACACAAATACTAAGCCCAAACGTAAAGCGTGCGTATATTTACTTATTAAGTAAGGATAGCATGATTACATTCAGCTGGAAATTTGATACTTCAAAAACAATATATAAAAATTCATTGTTTAGAACTGATCCCTTAACTGCTTGTTACATACCTATTGATTTAGGAGATGAGCCGACATACTTAAAAAGTCAAACTGATAGATGGGTAAATTTCTCTCAGTACAATTTAAGTTCAGGAATATATACTTACAAAACAGATAGCACACTATTTGACGTTGATTATAGAACTTATGTTGTATTTATTCAGTTTAGTGTAAAACATGTTTGTACAGTATCTCTTGATGAGGATGAACAAAAGGAAATTCAGTTTTATCCAAATCCAGCGAACAGTAAATTATTTATTCCCACTAATAATAGTTATGAATATAAGCTCTACTCAACTACAGGGCAAGTACTATTAAATGGTAATCTCTCAGGTCAGAATTCTAATATTGATGTAAGTCTATTAATGCAAGGCCAGTATTATATTAAGTTAACAAATAGCTCTCATACATTTACTAAGAAAATTATCATACAATGAAAAAAATATTAGGCTCAATACTTATAATTATAACAGCTAGTATAAGTAGCTATGCCCAACAAAATTATCAATTTACTCTTTATGCCACTAATACTGCGGGTAAAACTGATAGCGTTATTGTTGGTGTTGATTCGTTGGCTACCGATGGTATTGACGCATCTTTTCGAGAAAGTTTACTACACAAAAACGATATTGCGGACAGTACTCTTGCATTATTTGTATTAGGAAATGCCGTACCTACCACACAATGGGCTAATTTTATTAAGCCTGATAGCGTTACTAAAAAACAAATTGTAAGTACTAATTTAAAACGTGCGTATGTGTACATTATGAGTAAGGATACTTTTATAACAATAAGTTGGAAGGGTAATGCACTTAACACGGTATATAAAAACACGATGCTTAGGTGGGAGTCATCCGTGGGTTGTTACAACGGATGGGATTTTGGAGACCAGCCAATTTTGTTAGGTAATGGAGGAACACAAAATATAGAAATGCAACAATCGTTAAATTACCATCCATGGAAACGAGTTGTGGATAGTACGTTGTTTAAAGTACCGTATTATACTGGTATAGTTTTTATTAATTTTAATGAGAATTCACCCTGCGCTGTAGGCATAAATGAAAACAGAGATAACTTAATAAACGTGTACCCTAATCCTACTAATAGCAGTTTGTTTATTACTACTACTAACGAAAATTATAACTATACTCTATTTCCCATTAACGGTAAACTAGCGCTAATGGGAAATACTAATGGTAATAGCACCAGCATCGATGTAAAAGAATTAGTACAGGGACAGTATTATATTAAGTTAACAAATAGCTCTCATACATTCATTAAAAAAATCATCATACAATGAAAAAAATATTAGGCTTAATATTTACATTATTTATTGTAAAAATTGCAATAGCTCAAACGGGCTGCGAGATACCCGTAAATAATTCATCTATTACTACATTAAATGCTTCCTCCTGCGGCGTGCAGGGTAACTACACTCCTTACCCTGTAGGAGACTATACTCCTATAAAAACAGTCAGAATTTCTTTCTACGTAATGATGAAAACTGATGGTAGTGGTAGCCATACCGGAACTGATGTACAAATAAAAACATTTTATCAAGATTTGATTGATAAAGTAAATTTTCGTTTGGTAAAGTGTCAAGTTTTACAAGGTTAGTTCCTAAAACACACCTACTAGGGATTGATTTTATATATTATTTTAGAACAAAACAACAACGAAAAAAAAATGGGTTGTCTCCAATAAAACAAGAAGAATAAACTAGATTACCCCCTAGCATCTAATAATGCTTTGGCAATAATTAAATCAAATGGAGTAGTTATTTTAATATTTTCGGTATTGCCTAGCACTAAATGTATGGCGTAACCTGAGTGTTGGGCAACGCTGGCATCATCAGTAAAATTAACGCTTTCGGGCGTGGCATAGCTATGTTGTAGTTGCGCTAGGGTAAAGGTTTGTGGGGTTTGTATTAATTGGTATTGGGCACGGTTAACGTGTTGGTTTTTACCGTTAGCCGTTACTTTGCGTAAGCTATCGTTACAGGCTATAGCGGGTACTGCATTGCCTTGTGCTAGTGCGGTAGTGTAGCAGGCATCAAGCACAGACAAGCTAACAAACGGACGCACACCATCGTGTACAAACACTATGGCTTGGGTAGTGCTATTAATAACTTTTAACCCATTACTCACTGATTGAAACCTAGTAGTGCCACCAACCACAACCTGGTGCGGGTGGGTGAAATTAGTAGTACTACATAGTGTTTTCCAGTAGTCAATTTGGTTGGCGGGCAACACTATAATTATGTGTATAGCGGCATCGTAATTAATAAATTGGTTAATGGTATGCTGTAATATGGGGATATTATTTAAGGTAATAAATTGTTTCGGAATATCGTATCCCATACGTGTGCCAGTGCCTCCCGCTACAATTAATGCTATTTTTTTCATGCTATATAATTACTGCGTTAGTGTAGTTATGCGTTGGGTAATGTAAACGAAAATGTAGTACCCTCGCCCACCGTGCTACGTACCGAAATATGTTGCTGGTGCGCCTCTACAATATGTTTTACAATAGCTAGCCCTAGCCCCGAACCTCCCTGCGAACGTGCTCTGTGGCTATCTACCCTATAAAAACGTTCAAATACACGTAACAAATTATGTTGCGCAATACCTATTCCGTTATCGCTAATTTCTATCATTGTTTTGTTGTCCATATCATAAAAACGCACCGTTATTTTTCCACCTTCGGGTTTACTATATTTTATGGCATTCATTATTAAATTAACAACTACTTGCTCCATTTTTTCTTTATTACACAGTACGTATAGCGGTTTTTGTTCGTTACAAATTAAAGCAACATTTAGCTGACTAGCTTCTAACTCTAAATTATGAAACACATCGTTTACAATAGCTACTATATTATTTTTTTGTAGGGGTAATAGGGTGGTTTGGTGTTCGAGTTGTGTTACCGTTTGTAGGTCGTCCACTAGGTGTATGAGGCGCTCAACGTTGCGTTGCGCACGTTTAAGATAATTAATGTGTATTTCTTTGTCGTCAATCCCGCCATCAATTAAGGTAAGAATATATCCCTGTAAGGCAAATAATGGTGTGCGTAGTTCGTGCGATACATTACCCAAAAATTCTTGGCGGTAATTGGTATTATTTTGTAAAGCTACAATTTGCGAGTTGATACCCTGTTGGTACTGTTCCACTTGAGTAGTAACCGTTGATAAAACATCAGTATTAAAATTAATGGTAGGCTTTACAGCCTGTTTTTCGGGGCTAATTATTTTATAAATAACACGTAATTTGTTAGTAATAAAATAACTAATACCCCAATACGTTATTGCAAACGCTACTACCGTTGTACCTACCATTAATACTAGTAAATTAGTAGTAATTGATAATTGCATTAAATAAACACAACACAATAATATGCCCACCAGCATTGCTATGCTAATAGCTATAACCAAGGCTACGTTGCTAGGCGAGGCAGTAGGCATTGAGCGAATAATTAAAATTAAAAAAAATTAATTAGTAAACGCGGGGCAGCGGATATCAATAAGTTCGTCGGCATCGCGAAACGGACAAATTTTAAACGCCATAGTAAGTTCGTGGGTTTGAAACGTACCTTTGTTTAAACGAGATATAGGAAAATCGTAAGCATAACCTACACTCCAACGTGGCTTGATGTGGAAATTAACAATACCCGTAACACCATCGCCACCTTTAATACCACGGTACGCAAGCCCAAATTGGAGTTTCTTTTGTGGTTCAAACAACACACTAACATCTAACGCAAACGGCGACCCAAAAGCATATTTTAACAATACTGATGGATAAATAATTAAGCCCGTACGCCCAACTGGGAACGATGTACCTGCCATAACGTTGAGTTGGCGCGTTAAGCGGGCATCAACCCCATATACTTTAAGTTTATTACCTACAGTGTTTTTGAGGGCTGCGCCTGCATAAAATTTATTATTGTACACTAATACCCCAACACTAATATCAGGGTACACAAAGCGGCTACCCGACGCTACAGCAGGGTCAGACGCATCGGGTACTAAATCAGTGGCTGAGGTTACCGAAAATTGTTTTAACCCCGCATTAATACCACCACCAATGTACAAGTTGCGCCCAAGCGGTGTGTGGTAGGCATAGCCCAACATTAGCTGATTACTTTTGGTAAGCCCTACTTTATCGCTTTCTACATAAGCACCTATGCCATGGCGTGCTTTAATGTAGGGTTTGCGGCGTTGTTTTATTTGATAATTAAAGCTTGCATACATATCAGTGGGATGTCCGTCGTAGCCCAACCACTGTGTACGATAACCTAGGCGAAGTTCACCACATTTTTTAGTACCTAAAAACGCAGGGTTATGTAATGTGTTGTTAAACATGTACATACTGTACTGCGACAATTGTTGTGCCTGTGCCGAACAGTTGTAAATTAATAACAGGATTAATACTATTTTTTTCACGATAATTTGAATTTTGTAATAATTACACGAAAATAGGCATATTACTGAACGGTAGCTACATTTTAACTATTATTTTTTAAACTACTATACAAAACCCACTAGCTGTTTTAATTTTAAGAGCAGGTATAAAATTAATGACTAAATATATTCAGCAAACTAAATTTCTATAGTAGTAACTGAGTTTAAATACAGTTGACTGTTCAAAAAAATAGATTTATCAATTAAACTTTAACATTATAATGTTATATTTGTGAATAACCTATTAATTTTATTACCATGAAACTACAATTACACCTCATCAACAACGCACTAACTCTGGTGCTACTAAGTACAATAGCACTAACCACACAAGCTCAAAACAATGTGGGCATAGGCACTACCACCCCTAATAGCAAAGCCATATTGGAGCTAAAAGCAACTGATAAAGGCTTTATAGCCCCACGTATGACTACCGCACAAATGCTTGCCATAGCACCCACCGCTACTGAGGCAGCTTTGCTAGTGTACAATACTGACAGTGCTTGCTACCATTTTTATAACGGCACAACGTGGAAAAACCTATGCCAACAAGCCTTGGATACTGCGCTAATAAACAAAGCCATTAAAAATTATTTGAATAGTAACGCCACTACAATAATTAATATACTCAAAGGCGACACCGCATTATTTAACTATACCACTATTAACAACGCCATAATTAATATACTAACGGTAGACACCAGTATAACTAACGTAGCCATAATTAATAATGCTACTATTGATACTGCAGTTATTAACTATGCTAATATTAACAACGCTACCATTGATAGCAGCAAAACCAACTATGCTTACATTACAAATGGACAAATTGATACCCTAAAAAGCAACGCTATAACCACCAATACTATTACAGCTAACACTTTTAATGGAGGCTTTGCCAACATGGATAGCCTGTACATAGGCGGGCAAAACATTACTAAAACTATTAGCGACAGCATAGCCGCACAAGCGTGGTTACTTAAGGGTAACAACGCCCCAGTCAGTAACAAACTAGGCACGCTCAATGCGCGCGACTTACACATTGTAGCCAATAATCAAGAAAAAATAACCATAGCCAACGCAACAGGTTATGTGGGTATAAACCAAGCCCTACCTACCCAGCACTTAGATGTAGCGGGCAACCTAAAGTTTGACCTTGCCCTAATGCCCGCAGGCGCAGCAGGCACTAACGGAGACTTATTAGTAAGCCAAGGCGCAGGCACTGCACCACAATGGAAAAACGGTAGCACGTTGGCAGGCACACTCAACAATGTATCGTGGAGTTTGTTGGGTAATAGTAGCACTAACTCTGCTACTAATTTTATAGGTACAACCGATGCGCAAAATTTAGTTTTTAAAACTAACAGTCTTACTGCAATGACTTTAACTACTAATGGGATATTACTTAATGGTAAAACGGGTAATGTAGTAGGCACAGATGGCACAGGTGAAAATAATAACTCAATAATTTGGGGTATTACTACAACTGGATATGTAGCTGGTTTTTATAATTCGAGTTTATTAGCTAAATCAAACGGTTTGGTTGTAAAAACAGCAAGTAATGCATATAACAACACGTTACTAGACTTATCCACAGGTGTCGATAATGTGATAGGTACATCTGTAATGAACGTACGTGCTGATGGTAGTGTGGGTATTGGAGTCGCTGCACCCACCAATAAGTTACATGTAACAGGCCTATTGCAAACGGGTAGTTACTCCACGGCAGACGGTGCTCGATTTGCCGACAACATCAACGGAATTAACATAGGTGGTAACGACATAGGCGATTACGGCTGGATACAAGGTAGTAAATTTGGGATTGGAGCGGGCAATATTGCAATGCAAGTGCATGGTGGCAACGTGGGTATAGGCACAACTACACCCTTACAAACCTTACACATAGGCGGTAACTCATCAGGTGCTGGTAACCAAACTGGCGTACAAATAGGTGATGCGGGTGCAGGGCCAGGGCCTTTATTTTTAGTACATAATAACCCTATAGTTTCAGGGAATAGTTATTATAACGCAGTTTGGAAATATGGTGGAGGAACTGGTAAACCAAGCCAAATTGATCTCGGGGCTAATGGAATGGGATTTAGAGTATCTAATGTTGCTGTAGGGGCTGTTAATACTCCTATTTCTGATTTTTTAACTACCTCTCCATTTAACATGTTTATTGCACCTTCTGGTAACGTAGGCATTGGCACAACCACCCCTGCCGAAAAATTAACCATAGAGGGCGGTAACTTACAGTTAGGAGAGATAATACCTGCAACTGGCTTGGGGCGTAGGCTAATGTTTAGTGATAATAGTAATAATAGCGACTATATGTGCTTCCAGCGTGAAAATAGATTCTTAGATGCTTCGGACTTAAATTTATATTTAGGAGATAACTATGGAAGTAGTTCAACAATAACTGATCAATTCAATATTAAATGTACTAACAACACCACTCCAATATTTACAGTGGATGCAGGCACTTATAGTGTAAGTATTGGCAATACTAATCCGCAAGCCACCTTAGATTTACGAGGCCCTGCCAAATACGCGTTTACAGGCGGTAATGCAACCTCTCAAAATGGCCCGTCACGCGCTATAATACCTGCTGGCGACGGTGCAACTTACCGTAACGATTGGCAAAATCTTTGGGGAGGAGGCTTAGCTACATGGGACGTAGTAGGTGAATCTTCCTTCTTTACTAATTATTATACTCGCTCTGATAGTAAATTGAAAAAAGACATCGTAATTATGAATACTAACATTACCAATAGCTTTATGCAGTTGCGCCCAGTTACGTATTTGCTTAAACAAGAAACTCCCGAAACGGAAGGTTTGCAATACGGTTTTATAGCACAAGAAGTAGCTAAACTATTCCCAAGTATTGTTACCAAAGATAGTGGGAAAGAGGGAGCAACCATAGGCATGAACTACCAAGCCCTAATAGCACCCACAGTGCACGTAGTGCAACAACAACAACGCACCATTGAAGCACAGCAGGCACAAATAGACGAACTTAAAAAACAAAACGAAGCTATATTAAAACTATTGCAAGGGCGTAAGTAGTACTTATATAATTACTGCGTATATTTAGCGTAAAATATAATTTAAAATGACTGACCAAGAGCTAAAAAATTTAGTGGGGAGTATAGCACTACTACAAATAGAAAATGAGAAACGTTTTGCTCTTTTAAAAGAAGAGACTGACAAACGCTTTGCCGAAACCGAAGCACAAATAAAACGCACAAGTCAAGAGTTATCCAACGTAGGGCACAACAACGGCGACTTTGCCGAAGATTACTTTTATAATGCTCTGGAAAAATCAATGACTTTTGCGGGTGTTAAATACGATTATATTAAGCGCAACATACATATTAAACGTAAACGAATAGAGGGCGAATTTGATGTAGTAATGTACAATGGTAATAGCATAGCATTAATTGAATGTAAGTACAAAGCCCACGAAAACGATTTGATAAAACTGATAGATACCAAAGTACCTAACTTTAGGGAGCTAAGCCCCGATTACGCTGATTATACCATATACTGCGGCTTGGCAAGTTGTAGTTTTTATCCCGAATTAGAAACTAAAGCCTTAGCCCTAGGTGTGGCTGTACTAAAGCAACAAGGTAAAGTGTTGGAGGTAAATGCAAGCACTATACGTGCGTACTAATTAGTTAATTAAATAACTACAAATTACACTTTTTCCGCCTTGTTTCGTGTCCCCACGAAACAATTAATACCAGTTACAAATATGTTTTAGTCCATTATATAATCACGCCCTGAATTCCCCTCCTTTGGAGGGGGTGCTCTTTAGAGCGGGGTGGGCTTTAGACGTCATTCAAGACGCCTCCGCATTGGTTCGTGTCCCCACGAAACAATAGTATAATTAGTTGTTTTGTGGGGACACGAAACAAGGCAGTGCAACGCTTAACAATTAGGTGTTAATACAAATACTCGTTTACTAATAATTACCCCAATAATTACTACCACTTTAGTGCATCAAACTATTAATAGCGGCACTAAAGTTATGGCACCACATACAGTTAAGTTATCGGAGGTAACACACATTTATTTTTTGGGCGTAGGAGGTATAGGCATGAGTGCTTTAGCCCGCTATTACAAGCGCTTGGGTTATGCAGTTGCTGGTTACGACAAAACCGAAACACCACTTACTAAAGAATTGGTAAGCGAAGGTATAGCAGTAAATTATAGCGAGGATATTACTTTTTTGCAACAGCATATTAGTACAATAAGCACAACGCTAATAGTACTAACCCCTGCCATACCTAGCCAACATATTGAGCTAGTGTTTTTACAAACTAATAATTACACTATTTATAAGCGTTCGCAAGTGTTGGGGCATATATCAGCCACCCAACCTACATTGGCCATTGCAGGTACACATGGCAAAACCACCACCTCGTCGTTACTAGGGCACATTATGCAATGCCATGCGCCTACCATTGCGTTTATGGGCGGTATAACTGCTAACTACAACAGTAATTTATTATTGCCACACACCATAACTGCGCAAACCCCTTGTGTGGTAGAGGCTGACGAGTACGACCGTTCTTTCCTTACGCTACACCCACAGGTAGCGGCAATAACATCAGTTGATGCTGACCACTTGGATATTTACGGCACACATGATTATTTATTGCAATCGTTTGAATTATTTGCACAGCAAGTTAACCAAACGGTTATTATTAAGCACGAACTTAATTTTAAACCCACCACCAAAGCCACACAACTTACGTATTCGTTAAACGATAGTGCAGCACATTATTACGCTACTAATATCGTTAATATACATGGTTTTTATCACTTTAATATTGTTACACCTAATGAGGTTATTAGCAGTATTGAATTTGGTATGGCAGGGCTACACAATGTTGAAAACGCAATAGCTGCCACGGCAGTAGCATTACAACTGCCTAGTGTAAATAGTGCAACAATTAAGCAAGCCTTAAGGTCGTTTTTGGGTGTTAAACGTAGGTTTGAGTATATTGTGCGTACCCCACAAATTATTTATATTGATGACTACGCACATCACCCTGCCGAACTTACTGCATTTATATCATCGGTAAAAAAACTATATCCAACCAAACGGTTAACAGGTGTGTTTCAACCACATTTGTTTACTCGCACCCGCGATTTTGCACAAGGTTTTAGTCAAAGTTTAAGTTTGTTAGATGATTGCTTATTATTACCTATATATCCCGCACGTGAGTTACCTATTGCAGGCATTACGTCCGAAATGCTATTAGATAGTGTAACTAGCCCATTTAAAGCGGTAGTACAAAAACAAAATTTAATAGCAGAATTAACCACTTTGCACCCCGAAATTATACTAACCATAGGAGCTGGCGATATTGACGCATTTATCCCCGAAGTAAAACAATTAGCGTTAAAATTAACCAGCTAGTTAATACTAATTATGAGCCCCAAAACTACACGTATCATTACTATTATTACCTATATGTTAGGCGCATTGTGTAGCGTAGCACTTGTGGTGTACGGCTATACACAGCAAATGAATATGCCCATGAAAGAGTTGGTAATAAACATTGACCGTAGCGACGAATTAAATTTTGTAGACGAAGACAATGTGAAGGAACTATTATTAAACAAGGGCTACAAAGTAATAGGCGACCACTACCAAACCATACTCGTAAGCGATATTGAACAAGCCATTGATAACGACCCCTCGGTGATGAAAAGCCAAGCCTACAAATCAATTAACGGAATATTAACTATTGATGTAAAACAACGTACGCCATTAGTGCGAGTAATGAATGTGCAAAACGATAGCTATTATATTGACCAAGTAGGTAAACTGATGCCCTTGAGCGATAAGCATTCGCAACGAGTATTGATAGCCAATGGTAATGTGTTTGAATCATACGGTACATTTTATCACTACGATTTTTCAAAAACCGAAGCGCAAGACTCTATACTTGCGCATACCAAACTCGATGATATTTATCGTATTGCCAAGTACATTAACGACGACGAATTTCTCAAAGCACAAATTGAACAAGTGTATGTTGATAAAGATTTTATTCTAATCCCGAAGCTAGGCAATCATACTATTATTTTAGGAGATGCAAATAATGTAAAAATTAAGCTCAATAAATTAAAGGCTTTTTACTTAAATGCCTTTAGCAAAATAGACATAAATAAGTACAGTACATTAAATTTAAAATACGCCAACCAAATAGTTTGCACTAAAGCAGCACAATAGCAATATCATGGATAATTTTACGCCCAAAGACGAAATACAAGACATAGTAGTAGGACTAGATATAGGAACTACTAAAATTGCGGCTATTGTGGGCACACGTACTGCTAATGGTAAAATTGAAATTAAAGGCATTGGCAAAGCCGAATCAGTGGGGGTGATGCGTGGTGTAGTTACGCACATAACTCCCACCATCGAATCAATAAAAAAAGCAATACAAGACGCTATTGAAAAAACAGGCGTGGATATAAAGGTAGTAAACGTAGGTATTGCGGGGCAACACATTAAAAGCCTGCAACACAAAGGCTTGCGCACACGTACTAACCAAGATGCCGAAATAACACAAGATGATATTGATGCATTAATTGAAGATATGCACAAGCTAGTAATGCTACCTGGCGATGCTATTATACACGTTATTCCGCAGGAATATATTGTGGATAATGAGCAAGGCATACGCGACCCTATAGGCATGGCGGGCGTACGCTTGGAGGCTAACTTTCATATAATATCGGGGCAATACACCGCTATTAAAAATATTAAAACTTGCGTGGAGCGTGCGGGCTTAGAAATTACTGAGTTAATATTAGAGCCGCTTGCAAGTGCCGATGCAGTTATTGCTAATGAAGAAAAAGAAGCGGGTGTAGTGCTGGTAGATATTGGAGGGGGTACTACTGATGTGGCTATATTTCACGACGGAATACTACGCCACACGGCAGTTATACCATTTGGTGGAAATATTATTACAGAGGATATTAAAGAGGGTTGTACAATTTTGCGTAACCAAGCGGAGTTATTAAAAGTAAAATTTGGCTCAGCTTTAGCGAGCGAAAATCAAGAGAATGAAATAGTATCAATACCTGGTTTGCGTGGGCGTGCGCCAAAAGAAATTTCGTTAAAAAACTTGGCGCATATTATTGAGGCGCGTATGGAAGAAATTATTGAACACGTGTTTTATGAAATTAGAAACTCAGGTTACGAAAAAAAATTAGTAGCAGGCATAGTAGTTACAGGCGGAGGATCGCAGCTAAAACATTTGCAACAATTGTTTGAATACACTACAGGTATGACTACCCGCATTGGCTACCCTAACGAGCATTTGAGTGGCAATAATACTGATGATATATCGAGCCCATCGTTAGCAACTGGTGTAGGTTTGGTATTAAAAGGATTTCAGTTTGTAGATAAACAACGCCGTAAAGACGAGCATAACGGAATAACTACCGAAAAGAAAATTGAAATAAACACAGGGTCGCAAAAAGTAAACGGTAAAGGATTATTCAAATCGATATTTGAAATATTTAACGAGGATACTAAATAGCGAATTACAATGCCACACGAAAATTATTTTGAAGATTGGGCATCGCAATTTTCTACCGAAACCAAATTAACCGAAACCACTATTACTAACAATAACAACCAAATAACTAATACAATACCACAAACCAACACAACCATGGAACTAACTAACCACACATCAGCATCAATTATTAAAGTAATAGGAGTAGGCGGCGGCGGAAGCAATGCAGTAAACCACATGTTTAAAGCAGGCATTGAGGGCGTAGATTTTATTATATGTAATACTGATGCTAAAGATTTAGCAAAATCGCCAATAGAACATAAAATTCAAATTGGAGCACAACTTACCGAAGGGCGTGGTGCTGGTGCTAAACCTGAGGTGGGTAAAAATGCAGCCATTGAAAATATTGACGAAATTAAAAACGTATTAGCTAATACCAAAATGGTGTTTGTAACAGCAGGTATGGGCGGAGGCACAGGTACTGGCGCAGCACCAATAATAGCTGGTGTTGCCAAAGAAATGGGCATACTTACGGTAGGTATTTGTACTATTCCGTTTAGCCAAGAGGGCACCGTAAAGCGCCGCCATGCGGAGGCTGGCATTGTTGAGATGCGCAAAAACGTAGATACGCTTATTATTATTTGTAACGATAAATTGCGTGAGATACATGGTAGCCTACCATTTACACAGGCTTTTGCCAAGGCTGATGACGTGTTAGCAACAGCAGCACGCTCAATAGCCGAAATTATTTCAACCACAGGTATTATTACTCAAGATTTTAACGATGTGCGTACCGTAATGGAAAACGGAGGTACAGCCATAATGGGTATTGCTACCGTAAATGGCGAAAACCGTGCAAGTCGTGTTATTGAAACTGCATTATCATCACCACTATTAAATGATAATAATATTGCAGGAGCAAGCCAAATATTATTAAGTATAACTTGTGGTACTGAAGAAGCTACCATGGACGAAATAGGCGAGATACAAGACTTTATACAGCGTGAAGCGGGCGAAAATGCAAACATTATTTTGGGGTTAAACGTACAAGAAGAATTAGGCGATGCAATGAAATTAATATTAATTGCAACTGGTTTTGAAAGCTCTAAGCAACTAGGTTTTGAGCCAATAGTAGTTGCCGAAAAAAAAATTAACGTATTGATAGACGATGCTAATTCAAAACTATATCAAGCACCTGTACCTGCAACAGCAAGTACTCCAGTGCCCACATCGTTTGAAACTACGCCAACTATTACCAGTAAATATAATGTAGAAGATGCTGATGGGTTTGTATTACGCAAGGCCACACCAAGTATTGATACCGCTAATCAAATTCAACCCTCGTTTATAGCTACTACACCTACCTACGAAGACGTAATAAATACCCAAGCTACCGAACTAACGGAAGAGGACGTAACTAAGCACACGTTGTTTTCGTTAGAGGAAGATACTAATGTAGTTAACCAGGTTGAAGGTACATTAAAAGCTGAAATAACTACTACTTACAACAGCAGTACATCGTCTAACGATGATATTCCGTTTGAAATAGTATCAACTACTACTACCGAACATGAGCAATTAAATTTTACTACCTACACTAAAGACGAAAATACAGTACCCGAAACTACAGCAACCACTGATACCTCTACTGACCGTAAAGTGTACGACCTGCAAGGTAACTCGGTGTATCAAGAGCAACCAAGCAAAGCGGAGCATATTGAAAAAAATAACGAAGAGCGTATTAAAAAATTGAAATTGTTTAACGCAATATTCAAAAGCCGTTCGGGCTTAGCCGATATGGAAAGTGAACCCGCTTACCGCCGCAAAGGTGTACAGTTAAACGATGTTACGCCTAGCGACCAAACTGATGTATCGCGTTTTACATTATCGGAAGGAGATAATAACAAAACCGAAATACGTTCTAATAACTCGTTTTTACACGATAACGTAGATTAATTTATACCACATAATTTATATTTGCACAAAAGATTAACGCCCGCTACACAATGTGTAGCTGGCGTTAATCTTTTGTGCAAATAAGTTATTCTATTAATTCTCCATCTTGTTTCGTGCCCTCACAAAACAATTATAAATAGGTTGTTTTTCTATTCAAGTTACTTTTGATAAGAAAGCCACACCTCAACATAATTAACTTCCTTAGTTTAAACGGAGTTATGTATATTTACGAATTAAATTTTTAAATTTCACTTACGTATGCAAGCCACCTTTGAACTTAGTTTATACCCATTAATGAATAATTATAAAGCCGAAGTACTCGATTTTATTAACGAGTTACATCAGTTCGAAAATATTGAAGTGATAACTAACGGGCTTAGCACACAAATTTTTGGTGATTTTGATTACATCCAAACCCAAGTAATACCCACACTTATGAAACAAGTATGGGCGCAGCATCAAGCGGTGTTGATAGTTAAAATGGGGTGCGGAATTTTAAAATTTTAAATTTACACCAAAACTTAATTTAAAAAAACATGCTTGCAATAGGCGAAGTATTAGTGTCGGAAGATATTATTGAAAAACGTTTTGTTTGCGACCTACACGCCTGCAAAGGCGCTTGTTGTGTGCACGGCGATAGTGGAGCTCCGCTTTATGAATATGAAAAAGAATTATTAGCACAGGCATATCCTGCGGCCAAAAAATACATACCTGCTGAGGCTATTGCCAGTATTGAGGCACAGGGCCTATCAGTAATTGATAGCGATGGCGACCTTGGCACACCACTGTTTGAAGGGAAGCACTGTGTGTATACTTATTTTGAAACCAATGGTACTGCAAAATGTGCATTTGAACAAGCTTACAAAAACGGTGAAACAACTTGGTATAAGCCACTAAGTTGCCACTTATACCCTATACGATTAATTGAGAACAACCGATTAATTGCTGCTAACTATGATAAATGGACTATTTGTGCAGCAGCCTGTACCAACGGCGAAAAACTACAAGTGAGAGTATATCAATTTTTAAAAGAACCATTAATTCGCAAATTTGGCGAGCAATGGTACAACGAACTATGCGCAACTGCAACGGCTTATTTACAACAGTAAAATTAGCAATTATGTTAATAACCCTATTATTGGCACAAAGTACTAATAGTAGGGCACAAACTTTTATTACCAATGGTTTTAAGCAATTGTCGTTTGATAATGCCACACAAGCCATACATCAAAACTTATACAATTATCATTTTATTAAAGCTGATACTTTGTTAACACAATATGCTATTAAGCATAAAAATAGTAATTGGGGTTTACTTATGTATACCAATTATTATTGGTGGCAAATAATATCAGGCAATATAAAAGATAAAGCACTACGCACTAAGTTTGAGGAAAACAACAATAAAATAATAATTAACTTAACCACAGGCTCATATAAATTAACAACACTTACTAACGAAAATTTATACATATTGGCTAATGCCTATGCATTTAAAACTCGATTAAATTTATTAGAGGGCGAGTACCTAAAAGGTTTATTAAACCTCAATAAAAGCCTTAATTATATAGAGCAGTGCGTAGGCAAAGAAGAGGTGTTTGAAGCCTTTACAATACAAACAGCCTTACTGTATTATTTTATAGAATATAGTCGCATACACAAGCCAATTACTCGGCCTTACTTAGCTACAATGCCCGCAGGGTCAATGGAAAAAGGATTGAAATTATTAGAAAACGGCGCAAAAAGTATGGATAATATTATAGCTACTGAGTGTATTTATTTTTTGGGTAAAATATATGGCGAGGTAGAAAAAAAATATACCAAAGCTGAACCTTATTGTCTTGAACTTACCAAAAAGTATAGTACTAATATAGTGTATCAGTTTAATTTGTACGATTGTTACTTGAATGAAAATAAAGATACGGAAGCTCAACATACACTCATAGCTATACATAGGCTAAGTAAAACATTACCCTATTTAACTCCAACACAGCGAGTATCCTACATTAACGAAGCCAAAAAATTAAGCGAAGAAGTGTACTTAAAACAAAAGCATAAGTAATTTGGAATCAATCTATTGAATTGAAAAACTTAAAACGCCCGTATTTATAATAAATACGGGCGTTTTGTTAATTATAGTAGTTAACACTAATTATTATAATAATCTGGCAATACAAACTTATTAAGCTTTGCCTAAGTTGCGTAACATCTTAGTATGTTCGCTCAAAGCACCAAAAAAGGTAGGTATAGTGTTGTAAGGCAAATTAAATTCGTGGGCAGTTTTTTCTACAATGGTTGAAATTTTGTTGTAATGCACATGACAAATGTTAGGAAACAAATGATGTTCAACTTGATAGTTTAACCCACCTACAAACCAAGAAAATGGCTTGTTAGCGGCCGCAAAATTACTTGTAGTAAGTACTTGAATTGTAGCCCAATCATTTTCTAATGAGTTGGTACCTTTAACAGGTAATGGATACTTAGTATCAGGCACTACGTGTGCTGGCTGAAATATAGCCGCTAATATTACCCCTGCCACAAAGTGCATAATAACCAAGCCTATGATAATTTGCCACCAAGCAATATTCATTACAAATACGGGTATAATAAACATATACGAATGATAAAATAATTTGCTAGCAATAATTTCGATTAAGCCTCTAACATAACTTGTTTTTTTGGCTGCAAAATGTCCTTCTTTACTATAACGGTTAAGTTGTTTAAAATCCTTTGAGGTACTCCACATCATAGTCATAAAGCCATATAATACCCAAGCATAGATATATTGGAAACGATGTATGGGTCGTATAACATCGTGCGGGCTAAAACGTAATAGTGGGGTAGGAGGCATTATGTCTTCATCCACGTCATTAACGTTAGTAAACGTGTGGTGTATGTTGTT
>JAYWFU010000072.1:0-21763 GCA_043778625.1 Bacteroidia bacterium
ACATTCCAGTTAGCGGTATTACGCACTTCCACTTTATTGGATATTGCACGCAACTGAACCACTAGCTGTTGTTGCATAGCACATACATATAGCACGGCAGCGCCCTCCATGGTTTCTACATCAGGCGCATACAATTGTTGTACTTTGGCTATACTTTGCGCATTGCCATGTACGGTGTTTACTGTTATGCCATTAACTTTGGGTAATTGATCCAACGCATGGTTTTCTATATTAAATAGTGCGTTAATAATTAATTGGTTGCGTGGTACAAAACCAAGTGTATCCATAGGTATAAAGGCGTTATCATTTTCGGCACCTAATTCTGCCAAACAATCCTGCGTAACATTAACTACACTACCTATGGTATATTGTGCATTAAAACTACCTGCAATGCCCATGTTTAGTACTACATCAAAACTATTGTGCGCCAACATTTTAGTGAGATGATGTGTAGTAGCCACCATGCCCACGCCCGTTACAAGCACTTGTATAGTGTGATTGAGGTAAGTGTAACCACCATCAGTTGTAGTAAAATGGGGGAGGAGTGGAGCAATTTCAAATTCGGTGGCAGCAACTATTAGTAAATTCATTTAATTATTTTAATGTAAAATGGCTTGGGTATAAAGATAGATTTTAATATTAATGCAATATATTTGCACTCGTAAAATTACACAATGGTTTATATAACACGCAAAGAGCATTTTAATGCAGCACATAAGGTACATCGTTCCGAATGGTCAGTCGAAAAAAATAAAGAAATATTTGGCAAGTGCGCCAATCCTAACTGGCATGGGCACAATTATAATTTATTTGTTACCGTAAAAGGTAAGCCACACCCACTTACAGGCTTTGTGGTAGATTTAAAAGCATTGAGCGTACTTATCCGTGAAACAATAACAGAAGAGTTAGACCATAAAAACCTTAACGAAGACGATACGTTTATGAAGGGCTTAATACCTACCACCGAACACATGAGTATTGAAATTTGGAAACACCTAGCCACGCCAATACAAGCCATGGGCGCACAACTACACTGCATTAAGTTGTACGAAACCGACAATAATTATGTGGAGTATTTTGGTGAAGAGTAATTTTGACTAATTAATAAAACAACTAAAATTAAATGCAAACATTTGTATTACTTACTTGGGAAAGTTGCGTGTTTGCACTACAATCGTTATGGGGCAATAAGCTACGAAGCCTACTATCACTACTAGGAATAACCATTGGTATATTTGCTATTATTACTGTGTTTACAATGATTGATAGTATGAAAGACAAAATTTCAACATCAATTAACGATTTAGGAAACGATATTATTTATGTGCAAAAATGGCCATGGGAGTTTGGCGATAGTTACCCATGGTGGAAATATTATAAACGTCCGCTACCCAAGTTAGCTGAGGTTGCAGGTATCGAAAACCGCTGTAGCCTAGTAGGTGCGGTATGTTTTACTATTAGTGGTAAGCACACTTTAAAGTTTGAAAACAATAGCCTCGAAAAAAGTGGTATTGAAGGCGTAACCCACCAATATAATAAAGTAAAAAATATACCTCTCAATGAGGGTAGATATTTTACGGCTGAAGAATCGCAGGCAGGTCGCCACGTAGCATTAATGGGCAATGCAGTAGTGCAAAGTTTGTTTGGCAACACTATTAATGCACTAGGCAAAACAATTAAAATACAAGGTGTTAAATACGCCGTAATAGGCACATTACAAAAACAAGGCGAAAGTATATTTGATGCCAGTACCGATAATAAGGTGTATATACCATTACAAGCGGCACGCTCCATAATGGACATACATGACGAAGATGCCGACCCCTGCCTATACGTACTACCTAAACCTAATGTGAGCAAGCAACAACTCAAGGACGAACTTACCATAGTAATGCGTAGCCTTAGGCGCATAGCTCCTGCTGACGAAAATAATTTTTCGCTAAACGAATCGTCCCTAATAGCTAAAGGCTTTGATAGCTTGTTTGCTATTGTAAACTTGGCAGGTACTGTTATTGGGGGCTTTTCAATATTGGTAGGTTGTTTTGGTGTAGCTAATATTATGTTTGTAAGCGTTAGAGAGCGTACCCCAATAATTGGAATTCAAAAATCGTTAGGCGCCAAAAATTATTTTATACTATTGCAATTTATTGTAGAGTCAATTATATTGTGTGTATTGGGTGGCTTACTAGGTATTACTTGCGTGGCATTGGTAGTAATGGTAATAAATGCCGTGGCCGACTTTAGCATTGTGTTAAGTCTTCATAACATAGCCATAGGCTTGGGGCTATCAGTAATAATAGGTGTTGTGGCAGGGTTGCTCCCCGCAATACAAGCCGCCAAACTAGACCCTGTGGAGGCAATTAGGATGAGTTAAATTTAGGGTATAAGTGCTACTTTATTGTATAAAATAATCCTGTGGATAATCCCCAATCAGTACTATACTTTTTGTAAACATCACCACATGTAAATAGTTTTCGTCGCTTGTTTCGTGTTCCCACGAAACAAAATTGAATTAATTGGTTCGTGAAGACACGAACCAAGGCGGAGTTTCATTAAATTGAAACAAAAAATCAATTTTACTGATCTCTTAAACGCACAGTACGCATTGAATAAATAAAACTTTTACGTGCAATTACAACCTCACACTTTGTCAGTATTGGCGGTGTTTTTTGCGTGGCATTATAGTTGAAATATTAAGTTAAATTACACATTCAACTATGTTCGAAGATATTCAATTACAGCACAACCCTAGCGACGACGCCGATTTTATACCCATGCTATCCTTAGAGGAAGAAGATACGTTAAGTAAAGATGCTTACCCTACACAACTGCCAATATTACCACTACGTAATACGGTGCTATTTCCTGGTGTGGTTATACCCATTACGGTAGGGCGCGACAAATCTATTAAACTTATACAAGAGGCTTACAAAGGCAATAAAATTGTTGGAGTTGTAGCCCAGCAAGACGATAAAGCTGAAGAGCCTGATTTTGCTGACCTGCATCAAACAGGCACTATAGCCAACATTATTAAAGTGTTACGCATGCCTAATGGCAATACTACAGTAATATTACAAGGTAAGCGTAGGTTTAAAATTGAAAAACAATTAAGCACAGAACCTTATTTTACGGCTGAAATTAGTATTGTGGATGATGCTAAAATTCCCGAAAACGATAAGGAGTTTGACGCCACAATGTCATCAATAAAAGATGCAGCACAAGAAATAATAAAACTATCGCCACACATACCCTCAGAAGCTAACATCGCCATACGAAGCATTGATAGCCCTTCGTTTTTGATAAACTTTATTTCCAGTAATATGGAGGCATCGGTAAACGAAAAACAAGCTTTACTACAAAATATTGATAGTAAAACACGTGCCACCGAATTGCTTACCTTATTAAATAAAGAGTTGCAGGTAGTGGAGCTCAAAAGCCAAATTCAAAGCAAAACCCGTGTGGATTTGGATAAGCAACAGCGAGAGTATTTCCTGCAGCAACAACTTAAAACCATACAGGAGGAGCTTGGCAATAAAAGTAACGAGGAAGAAGCCAACGACCTTGAAACACGTGCCAAAACAATGAAATGGAACGAAGAGGTGGGGGCTACTTTTAAGAAAGAATTAGATAAACTACGTAGAATGAATCCCGTAGCATCAGAGTATAGTGTACAAACCAACTACTTGGAACTATTGCTTGACCTACCTTGGGGGCAATACAGTACTGATAGTTTTGATTTGAAAAACGCACAAAAAATATTAGACGACGATCACTTTGGCTTAAAAAAAATAAAGCAACGTATTATTGAACACCTTGCCGTGCTTAAGCTCAAGGGCAATATGAAATCGCCTATACTACTACTACACGGCCCCCCAGGCGTGGGCAAAACTAGCTTAGCCAAAAGCATAGCACGTGCGCTTAATAGGGAGTATGTACGCATGAGTTTAGGTGGCATGCGCGACGAAAGTGAAATACGTGGACACCGTAAAACATACATAGGCGCTATGCCTGGGCGTATATTACACAACTTAAAAAAAGCCAAAGTAAGTAATCCTGTATTTTTGTTAGATGAAATTGATAAACTGGGTACAGGCTTTCAAGGCGACCCATCATCAGCATTGTTAGAAGTATTAGACCCTGAGCAAAACAAAACTTTTTACGATAATTTTGTGGAGATAGAGTACGACTTATCCAACGTAATGTTTATAGCCACTGCTAATAGCTTACAAACTATACAACCTGCATTGTTGGACCGTATGGAAGTAATAGATATAAGTGGCTACACACTAGAAGAAAAAGTGCAAATAGCAAAAAAACACCTTGTACCTAAGCAGTTAGACGAACATGGCTTACCCAAAAAAGCAATAGACCTCAATGAAAAAGTATTACAAAAAGTAATAGCGGGCTATACCCGCGAAAGTGGAGTGCGCACACTCGAAAAACGAATTGCAAAACTAGTACGTAACGAAGCCCGCAAAGTAGCCATGGACGAGGAATACACCGCCAAACCTACTGAGGAAGATGTAGTAGAAGTACTTGGACCCGAAATGGTAAGCCGCGAAAAATACCAAGATAACTCCATAGCAGGTGTGGTTACTGGCCTTGCATGGACTAGCGTAGGTGGCGAAATACTATTTATTGAAAGTAGTATAAACAAAGGGAAAGGCGGAAAGCTAACATTAACAGGCAACCTAGGCGATGTAATGAAAGAAAGTGCAGTACTTGCCTTAGAATACATTAAAACTCACGCTGACGAATTAGGTATTAATTACAAAGCGTTTGACCAATACAACCTACACGTGCATGTGCCCGAAGGTGCTACCCCTAAAGATGGCCCAAGTGCTGGCATCACTATGCTTACTGCCATAGCGTCGGTGTTTACGCAACGTAAAGTGCGTGCTAAATTAGCCATGACAGGCGAAATAACTTTGCGTGGTAAAGTACTACCAGTAGGCGGAATTAAAGAAAAAATACTCGCCGCAAAACGAGCTGGCATTAAAGAAATAATACTGTGTGACGAAAACGAAAAAGATATACTGGACATAGAACCCGAGTACCTAAAGGGATTAAGTTTTTATTACGTTAATACCATGGCAGAAGTGCTGGATATTGCATTACTCAACGAACGTGTTAAAAACCCGCTGAACTTAGTAATAGATTAATTAATTTGTATATATCAAACATTAAACATACTTTTGTAAAACATTCACACAGTAGAGTAACTTTTGTCAATTATGTGCAACACTTGCACACTAGCTTACACCATCAGATACAAGTAGCACTACTAAGGTTTGTAAAGCGGACGAGTTATATTAAAATTTACAATTTCATAACTTACATAATTAATTCACTAAGCTAAATTCTACGCTGGCTTAATTGATTTTAATATATTTCGTACGAGGCAGCATAATTATGTGCACTGCCCACAGTAGTATATTGCAAATTACGTGGTTGTATTTGTTTTATATTGTATAAACATAATTTACAACTACACCAAATTAACATAACAACACAATGACTTTTAGCGAATTAGGTTTAATTGAACCAATTATCAAAGCAGTAACAGAGTTAGGCTATACTGAGCCTACTCCAATTCAACAACAAGCAATACCTTACGTATTAAATAACAACACTGATTTAGTTGGTCTTGCACAAACAGGTACAGGTAAAACAGCCGCATTTGGCCTACCAATTTTAAATAGTATTGATTTAGATAACCGATCAACACAGGCATTAATTATTGCTCCAACACGTGAGTTAGGTGTGCAAATAGCCAACGATTTAAACAAGTTTGGTAAACACATGCGTGGGCTTAACATCGTTACGGTGTACGGTGGAGCATCAATCATGACTCAAATTAAAGATATTAGCCGTGGTGCACAAATTATTGTGGCAACACCAGGGCGTATGATGGATTTATTAGAGCGTGGAAAAGTTAAAGTAAACGAAATTAAGTTTTTGGTACTTGACGAAGCTGACGAAATGTTGAACATGGGTTTTAAAGAAGATTTGGATGTTATACTTAAAACCACTCCTAAAGAAAAACAAACTTTATTGTTTAGTGCAACAATGCCTAATGAGGTGCGTCGTATTGCTAACCAATACATGAACGAACCGCACGAAATAGCAGTGGCCAAACAAAGCCAAAGTGCTGATAATATTACGCACCAGTACTACGAAGTACACGAGCGCGACCGTTACCTTGCCCTTAAACGTATTATTGATTATAACCCAAGCATATTCGGAATTATTTTCTGTCGTACACGTCACGAAACACAAGATATTGCCGAGAAACTAATTAAAGACGGTTACAACGCCGATGCACTACACGGCGATTTATCCCAAGCGCAGCGCGATAGCGTTATGAAACGTTATCGCTCACACACACTACAATTATTAGTAGCTACTGATGTGGCCGCCCGTGGTATTGATGTGAACGAAGTAACCCACGTACTAAACTATAATTTACCTGATGATGTTGAGGTATACACTCACCGCAGTGGTCGTACAGCTCGTGCAGGTAAGCATGGAGTATCGTTAATATTAGTAAATACACGTGAGTTTAGCCGTATTCGTCAAATAGAAAAAATGATAGGCAAACAATTTGTGAAAGGAATTATACCCCACGGATTTGAAGTGTGCGAAAAACAATTAATACACCTTGTAAACAAAGTACACGATATTGATGTTTCGGAAGAAGAAATAGCGCCCTACCTACCAGTAGCCAACGAATTGTTTGCCGAAATGAGTAAGGAAGATGTTATTAAACATTTTTTAAGCGTAGAGTTTAATCGTTTCTTAGAATATTATCGTAACGCAGTTGATTTAAACCAAGGGGCAAAACGTACTGTAGGCGACCGCGAACGTGGTAAAACACTTAATTTAAGCGCAACAGGCAAGCAACGTATGTTTATTAACGTAGGTACTACCGATGGTTTTGATGATGTGCAATTAGCCGAGTATATTGGTGATGTAGCCAAAATAGCTCCTAGCCAAGTAGCACAACTTTCGGTACGCGACAAATTCTCGTTCTTTAACGTAGATGCCTCACATGCAGATGCAATCTTAACTAATTTCAAAAAAGAAAAATTAAATAACCGTCCAATTCGTGTTGATGTTACTGAAGACCGTGGTCATGGTGGCGGAGGCGGAGGCGACCGTGGTGGCGAAAGCCGAGGCGGAGAACGTAGAGGTGGTTCAGGCGAACGCCGTAGTGGAGGAGGAGGCTCAAGTTCTTCATCTTACCGTGGTGGCGATAGCCGTGGCGGAGGAAGTAGAGTAGGCTCAGGCCGCCGTGAAGGTAGTTCAAGCGGAGGAGGATACTCCAATACTTCGTCTAATACAGCATCAAGTGCATCTACAGGCGAAAAACGCAAAAAACGTTACTAATTTTAAACCTAATTATTTGGTTACAACAACAAAAGAGGCTCGTGTACTACTACACGAGCCTCTTTTGTTGTGGGGAGTGTTTTTGTTATTCTGCGCTACTAATTTACCAAAACGTGTGTAATAGATGTACTTTATGGTGTGAGGCATATAAATTACCTTTTATTACATTAGTTTTGTGATTATGAAGAAACTAATGTTGTGTTATTTATTTGTAAGTTGTGTTACCGTAGTGTGTGCGCAAAATATAGATTCGTTGTGGCGGGTGTATAAAACACCTAATATAGCGGATACTACTAAGATTAATGCAGTGTATAAGTTAGGTGTTATTTATTATAATAGTGGCAATGATTCTTTAGCCTTAGCGTACGCAAATTGCGCATTAATAACAGCTAAAAAATGTAATTATACCAAAGGAATAGCTAAAGCTTACTATTTATTAGGAATGGAATATACCTTTAAAGGTAAGCATGATAAGGCCATAGCTATTTTATTAGCAGGAATTAAGTTATGTAAAGCAAATAATTATACGCAACTATATTTTTTAACAACTACTAGCTTAGGTACCACCTATGTTGCGCAGGGTAATTATAGGCAGGCATTATCTTACATTAACGAAGCATTAAAAACTAGCCAAATTTTAGATGATAAAAGAGGAGTTGGAGCTTGCTTAACTACTTTAGGCAAAATTTATCTTGCTATTAACGAGCCTAATAAAGCTCTCGGCTTATTTAACAAAGCACTTACTATATACATAGCCCAGCACGACACTACAGGTATAATAGGTAGTCAAATAAATACTAGTGCAGTGTATATAAAACAGCTAAAGTACGAAGCCGCGTTGCGCATAAATAACAAAGGACTACAAGCTGCGTTACGAATTAACGACACTTACAATATAGCATTGTTTTATGGCAATAATGGCATAATTTATAGTGAACTAGGCAATGCTAAAGCTGCAAATAAAACGTATAATTATACCACTGCACATAATTATTATACCAAAGCATTAACATTAAATTTAGCCTTGGCTGATAGTGAATCTATAGCCAATACCTTATTAAATATTGGCACATTGTATAATTATCAAAAACAATATACTAAAAGCTTATATTCTTTAACTCAATCGTTGCGCATTGCACAACAAAATAATTACACTGAAATAACACAGTATTGTTACAAATTGATGTACGAGGCCTATGAACAAAAAAAGGAGTATGCTGAAGCTCTAAAGTATTATAAATTATATGTAACTTTAAAAGATAGTGCTTTTACTATTGAAAGTACTCGGCAGTTAAGCGATTTAAAAACTGATTACGAAGTAGCTAACAAAGAGCGTGAACTTACCGAGCAAGCCTACGCACAACAGCAACAACGCGTAATATGGTACTGGATTATTGGTGTACTATTGTTAATAGTAGTATTTGCAATAGTACTCGTTTACAACAAAAAACAAAGTTTACGAGCGTTAGCCGAAAAAGACCTACGCCAAAAACTATTACTGTCGCAAATGAACCCTCACTTTATTTTTAATAGTATTAACACTATTCAAAGCCTTATACGGAGCAATGATAATGAGAGAGCTATTAACTACCTTGATGGATTTTCGGCACTTACACGCCAAATACTTGAGCATTCGCGCGAAACGTACATTACCCTAGCCGACGAACTATCAGTAATTAATAACTACTTGCATATACAACAATTATTAGGCAATAATGCGTTTAGCTACACTATTATCGTAGCGTCCAACATTGATACCACAACGCTATTGGTACCGCCAATGCTTACCCAACCGTTTATTGAAAACGCCATTAAACACGGTGTAACCAACACACATGGGCAGGTTAGTGTGTGCTTTGCGCTTACCAACCAACTACTAATGGCTACCATAACCGATAACGGTACAGGTTTTAATAGCACTAACACACCCGCTAACCACAAACCATTAGCTATTAAAATTACACAAGAACGCTTGAGTTACTATACCCATCAACAGCAAACGCCCATTAGGTTTGAAAACATAACTAATGCAACTCAACAAATTATAGGGGCTAAGGTAGAGGTGCAAATACCTTATTTAATTGATAATTGACAACGGATAATTGACAACTAAAAATATGCCTTATCAATTATCAATTATTTTAAAATTATATTTACACAAGCTAATTTACATTAAAACACTACTTACATGCTACGTGCTATTATAATAGATGACATTGATACCATACGTACTGATAATGCCAACCTCATAACCAAACATTGCCCCAGCATAACCATAATAGCTCAGGCAAATAGTGTAGCTACGGGCGTAAAAATTATAAAAGAACACCAGCCCGACTTGGTGTTTTTGGACGTAGAAATGACCGATGGTACAGGCTTTGATTTACTAAAACAACTGCAACCCATTACGTTTAAAGTAATATTTGTATCGGGCTACGAAAGCTTTGCTGTTAGGGCATTTAAATGTGCCGCTATTGATTATTTGTTAAAACCTATTAATACCAATGAGCTGATAGATGCCGTAACTAAAGCCCAACACAGCATTGAACGCGAAACTATGGAGTTAAAGTTTAGTACTTTATTTAATAACCTAGAACGCCCTAAGAATTTGCAAAAATTAATTTTGAAAACGTTTGAAAAAATATATTCAGTTAACGTACAAGATATTATACGTTGCGAAGGGGCAACTAATTACACCACTTTCTACTTGTTAGACGGAAGTAAAATAATGGTTTCTAAAATTATTAAAGAGTATAATACCTTGTTAACCGATATGGGATTTTTTCGTACCCACCAATCGCACCTAATTAATATGGCTTATTTCGATTACTACAACAAAACCGATGGCGGAATTATTGTGTTAAAAGATAGAACTGTTATCCCTTTATCTACCCGCAACAAAACTGATTTCTTGCTTATGCTCGAAAAAATGTAGTTAATACACCTAGCGTATATTAGCCAAACTCTAGCGCATACTAATCGTAACCCAGCGCATATTTATTCTCTATTTAGTGTATCTATTAACTCCCTATTTTCGTGTAAACGATAATGAAAGGGAGGTTTGTTTGCGTATATAGCTGTTTTGTAAAAGTAACAAACAACATCCAATAATTATAACTTATTAGTTCATTGACAGCACGTACTTTATATTTAACCTTACCATAAATAAGTTACTGAGCTTGTTTAAGTAATAAACCCTTACGGTAAAGCAACTAACCCTCACGGTAAAGCAATAAACCCTTATGGTAAAGCAACTAACCCTCACGGTAAAGTAGTAAACCCTTATGGTAAATCAAGTAACCCTTACGGTAGAGTAGTAAACCCTCACGGCAAAGCAACTAACCCTCACGGTAAAGTAGTAAACCCTTATGGTAAATCAAGTAACCCTTACGGTAGAGTAGTAAACGCTTACGGTAGAGCAATAAACCCTTACGGTAAAGCAATAAACCCTTATGGTAAATCAAGTAACCCTTACGGTAAAGCAACTAACCCTCACGGTAAAGTAGTAAACGCTTACGGTAGAGTAGTAAACCCTTGCGGTAAAGTAGTAAACCCTTGCGGTAGAGTAACTAATCCTCACGGCAAAGCAATAAACCCGATACTAACATACACGCTATACCGTTAGTTCCCCATCGCCTTGGTTCGTGTCCCCACGAAACAATAGTGTATTAATTGGTGGCATAGTAACCAACTATAAATACTATCAGTCTAACATCTAATTACTATCAGTCTAACATCTAATTACTATCATCTATTAGTCTACTATCTAAATACTACTATCTATCAGTCTAACATTTAAACTAAAAATACACTATGAACTCAATAACCAAAGCTGTAGTAGGCCTAACCAAGCTATCAGCTACTGATAAAGTAAGTAAAGCACAAGCTATAAAAGATACCATGCAAGCCAGCGGAAACTTCCCGCCAGTAGGTATGCCCATTACCTACGCCGTGGTACAAACCGCTATTACTAACCTGCATAATGCTGTATTATTAGCCGTAAACACTAATAACCCAACCAATACTGCCAACATGCACGAGCAAGAAAGGGTATTAATAAGTACCTTTAATTTTATTAAAGCACACGTAGAGTTTGTGGCCAACAAAAACATTGCTCCCGCTACTATTATAACATCGGCAGGTATGCAAGTAGCCGTAGCAGGTGGTGCTAATGGGGTAACCGAACTTACGTTGGAAGCCATAGGCAACGGCACCATAAAAGTACGCTACCCACGTGCCCCAAACGAAAAAGCATTTGTAATAGAAACCAGCACCGACAATACTACTTGGGCTCAAACCGCTATGAGCGCAATAACCAAACTACAAATTAGTGGGTTTACCATAGGTAGTATGCTATATGTACGCTACTACGCCATAAGCAAAACGGGTAAAGGCACCACGAGCCAAGTAAAAACAATAACGGTAGTATAAATATCTAACATGTAAAAATAAGAGTGCGAGCCGTGGGGTCCTTTAATGCTATACTTTTGGAGAGGGGTATAGCTTGGTTTCATACCCACTGGTTCGTTACTCTTTAAATTAATAAACATAATAATAAACTCTTTAAAAACTCTTTAAAAACTCTTTAAAATCAAAAAAGCAATTATACTCGTAGCTTTATTATGCGGGAGCATAGTAAGTACACAAGCACAATTAACTAATGAACTTATAGCGCAATATGACTTTGCGGGTAATACCAATGATTTGTCTGGCAACAGTAACCATGGCATATTAGTAGGTACACCTACCTTAACTACAAATCGTTTTGGAAGTAACGCCTGCGCATATGCTTTTCCGGGTACAAGTACTGATTATATTAAAATATCTTACACTACTAATTTTGAGATGGCTAGCGCACACGACAGCATGAGTATTAGTTTATGGTATCAAGGGGGAAGTTCATCGGCTGGAGATTTAGAGCAATTATTTGTTCAACAAGCGCCGTTTAATCCAAATGGATTTACATATTTTAATTATGGAATTACCTTGTATGATTGTAACAAGCCAACGGTCTTTACAACTAATTCACAAAATATTTATACATTTAATACTAGTAATGGCTCTTGTAATACAGGAGATACGGCTTGGCATCATTTAGTTTTTAATTATAATGACTCTGTAATAACGCAATATATTGATGACTCTATTGTAAATTCAACTTGTTGCGGAGGCTCTCCTTCTATTAATTATTGTATATTGGATTTTGCTGTAGGTAAAGATTTTCAAGGAAAAATAGATGATGTTAGATTTTATAAGCGTACACTAAATCCGCTAGAGGTACATCAATTATATACATTAGCTAATAGTTGCGTTGCAACTAATATAACAGCTATTACTAACACTACATTATCCTTAGTCCCTAATCCTACAAGTAATACATTTACCCTAACAGGAGTTAATATTGCTGATATAGCTAAAGTGTATGTAACAGACTTAATGGGTAAAGTGGTATTAAATACCACTAGCACCACTGTTAATATTGATAATTTAAATGCAGGTACATATTTAGTAAAAGTTATAAAAATTAATGGCAAGCACTTTGTGTTTAAATTGGCAAAAGAGTAAGTTTAAAAAAATAAGAGTGCGGGCAGTGGGTCCTTTGAGTTATACGTTAAGGAGAGAGGGCGTATAATTTGTTTCATGACCACTGCCCGTTATTCTTTAATTTTTTTTCTGCCCTTCTGCAATTAATCATGGTAGTATGTTTATAAAGCAATTTAACAAAGTCACCAACTAGTTTTTATAGTTTTATAAATACCCCAACTTCATATAAAACTTAACTTTAACAATAAATCAGTTCGTATGAGTAATTTTAGGGTATGCATAAATTTTTTAAATAACTGGATCAGGGTATCATACAACGATTAAATCATTATATTTATATCTAATAATATCTAAATTAACAAAATATGAAATCAACACTACTTACCACAGCATTACTACTAAGTACATTATTAACAACAGCCCAAAGCAATGTTGGCATAGGTACTACCACACCCAACCCTAAGGCAATACTCGAATTACAAGCAACTGATAAAGGTCTATTGGTACCAAGGCTAAGTACAGTGCAAATAAATGCAATAACCACTCCACCTAATGGGTTGCTGGTATATAATACTACCGAGGAGTGTTTTAACTATTATAACACCAGCACAGTGGCCTGGAAAAGCATGTGCAGCGCCACAGGCATTGTAAACAGTGGCGATACTGTTATCGTTAATTTACTAAAAGTCGATAGCATATTTGTTCACCTAATAAAAGCAGATGGTGCGTTTATAAAAAATCTATTTGCCACCTATATCAAAGCCGATAGTGCCTACATTAAGCTACTCCATGCCGATAGTATATTTGTAAAGTATTTGCAAGCAAACTCAATAAAAGCCGACACTATTACAGCCAATACGGGTAATTTTACTAATCTTAACGTGGGTGGTATATCTATTGATTCGCTAATTAAACTACAAACTTTAAATCAGTTTAGCAACCAATCGTTTAAAGACTCATTAGCTAATTATGCTTGGGTACTCAAGGGTAATACAGCACCTACCAACAATAAATTAGGTACACTTAATGCGCGCGATTTACACATAATAACCAATAATACGGAGCGTATAAGTATAATGAGTGGCACAGGCAACGTAGGTATAGGGCAAACCTTACCTGCCGAAAAGCTAGACGTAATTGGTAATACTAAAACTACAGGTAGCCTAGAGTTTGGCGCAGCACTTAAGCCCGCAGGACTAAACGGCACCACGGGCGATATACTCATAAGCCAAGGAGCGCTAGCCCCTATATGGGTAGCGCAAAATACCATAGCACCCACTATTACTAACACACTTACTAACCCAATTAACACCATAACAAGCACGGTTAATGGTGTATTAGCCACAGCCCCTGCAGTTAACACCGTAAACAACACGCTTACGGGTACTAACTTAACCACTACCGTTAATGGTGTTGTTGGCACTGCTATAGACTTAAGCACTATAATTCCACCTAGTAATAATTGGAATTTATTAGGTAACGCAGGTACAAGCCCAGCTACTAATTTTATAGGCACTACTGATAATCAGTCGTTGGTGCTTAAAACAAACAATACCGAACATTTAAAAATAGATTCTACCGGCAAAGTAACTATAACCGTTAAGGATACTGGTAATTACCAATTTAACAGCGTAGCAACTGTTACCACTACAACTCCCATTAAAGCATTAGTAGTGGGTAATTATATGTTTGTTGGTGGCTATTATAGTGCTAATACGTTAGAGGTATATAGCCTTGCTAACCCTGCGTTACCAGTATTAGTAAATTCGGTACCTACTAACGGTTGGTGTAGCAATATAGTATTACATGGTAAGTATTTGTACTTAACTTACCGTCTTAATAGTTTGTTAGATATATACGATGTATCTAATCCGCTACTACCAGTATTGGTAAGTAGTACCACTGTTTTGTTTTACGGGTACAGTATACAACCAATTGATACTAACTATATATATGTTAGCGATGGGGGTACAATAAAAATAGTAAATGTAGCTAATCCAGCTAGTCCAATAATAGTTTCAACAATAACAACAATTGGTAATTATGCTAGCGTTAAAGTAGGTAACAGGTTGTATGTTAGTAACTCATCGGCTAATGCTTTTGAGGTATGGGATGTTACTAATCCTTTAACGCCAACTGTACTAGGTAGTCTTAACATAGCTGGATTTGGTTTTGTTGATGTACTAAATAATTATGCTTACGTAGCTAATTACGCTACTAATAGTATTAATGTAATTGATTTTAGTAACCCTATTACGCCAGTATTAGTAACATCAGTAGCCCTACCAGCCGTATCAGTCATGAAAATTCGTGGGCGCTATTTGTACGTAAACGGTGGGAATTTTTCACAATTTAGTATCTTAGACTTAAATAATCCTGCTGCGCCAGTAGTTAGTGCTAGTTATTTTTTAGGTCTTGGCTCCTCTGCTTTTGACATTGCAGGAGATTATTTATATCAACCTTATTACAATTCAAATGTGTTAGAGGTGTTTAAAATTGGTACACCTTATTCTATTAATTCGCCAGCATTAACCGTAAAACTAACGCATAGCAGTAGTACCATAGCTCGTTTCGAAAACTGGTCAGGCGTTAGTTTAATTGATCACAATGGTATATCAAGCTCTTCGGACCAAACGTTAAAGCATAACATAACTAACTTACCCTCAGGAAGTTTAGCTAAATTAACAGCACTGCGCGGTGTTACCTTTGCTTGGAATAACGACCCTACCGAAAAAACATACGCTGGAATAATAGCACAGGAGGTAATTAAGCAATTTCCATTATTGGTTACCACTGACGAAAAAACTAATAAGTTTTCAGTAAATTATGCTGGTTTTGCTCCCTACTTTATTGAAGCCATTAAAGAGTTGAATACTAAACAAGAGATAGCAATTAAAAATCAGCAACAACAAATTGAAATTTTACTAAAACGCTTAGATGCATTAGAAAATAAAAAGTAATATTTTATTTTTAGCAATCTAAAAGTTAGTTTATTAAAATATAAAATAACACCATCATCACTTTAACATGAAAAACACACTACTTATCACAGGTTTATTACTTATTACAATTATTGCATCAGCTCAAAACAATGTAGGCATAGGTACAACAGCTCCCAATCCCAAAGCAATACTGGAGTTACAAGCAACTGATAAAGGTTTGCTAGTACCAAGGCTAAGTACAGTGCAAATAAACGCTATAACCACTCCGCCCAATGGGTTGCTGGTGTACAACATTACTGAAAATTGCTTTAATTATTATAATACTACAGCTAGTCTTTGGAAAAGTATGTGCACCACCACGGGTATAATAAATAGTGGAGATACGGTTATTATCAACTTATTAAAAGTAGATAGTATATTTGCTAATTATCTAAAAGCAGATAGCGCATTTATTAGTAACTTATTCGCTACTTATATTAAAGCCGACAGTGCTTACATCAAGAATTTGGTGAGTAATTATATTAAGAGTGACAGTGCTTATATCAAATTACTTATTAGCCAATATATAGTAGTTGATAGTATTAAAGCAGGGTTGGGACGTTTTGATAGTCTTATGGTTAAGGGTATAAGTATTGATAGCCTTATAAAACAAATAACTATTAACTACCTCAACAGTAAAGATACCATAGTAGTACAATACCTCCGTGCTGATAGTGTGTACACCAAGCTCCTGCATGCTGATAGTATATTTGTAGCCTACCTACAAGCTCACTTAATAAAGGCGGATACTATAATAGCAAATACGGGTAACTTTACAAACTTAAATATAGGAGGCATTTCTATAGATTCGTTAATTAAACTACAAACGCTAAATCAATTTACTAATCAATCATTTAAAGATTCCTTAGCTAACTATGCCTGGATGCTAAATGGCAACATAGCCCCTGCCAGTAATAAACTAGGCACACGCAATGCCCGCGACTTACATATTATAACTAACAACACTGAGCGAATGAGTATAATGAGCGGTACAGGAAATGTAGGAATAGGGCAAACTCTACCTGCCGAAAAGCTAGACGTAATAGGTAACATTAAAACCACTGGTAGCCTAGAGTTTGGCACTGCGCTTAAACCCGCAGGACTAAGCGGAACCACGGGCGATATACTCATAAGCCAAGGAGCACTTGCCCCTAAGTGGGTAGCACAAAGCACCATAGTACCCACCACTACCAACACACTTACTAACCCTACCAATACCATAACCAGTACCGTTAACGGCGTGGTAGCCACCGCACCAGCGGTTAATACGGTAAGTAATACCCTTTCGGGTAGTAATTTAACTACCATCGTTAATGGCGTGGCGGGTCCAACAATTGATATAAGCACTGCTACGTCTGCAACCACTAACACTATTACCAACCCCACTAATACTATTTCGAGTACTGTTAATGGTGTAACATCCAACGCACCAGCGGTTAACACCGTAAGTAATACGCTTACAGGTACTAACTTAACTACCACCGTTAACGGTATAGCGGGTTCGGCTATTAATTTAAGTAGTATAGTACCCACTACTACCAACACACTTGCCAGTAGTGGTAACACGGTAACCTCTACCGTAGACGGCATAGTAGCCACTGCACCGTTAGTAAACACTGTAGTTAATAACAGTACTGGTAATAACTTAATTACGACTATTAACGGTGTGGCAGGTGCAGCCGTACCTATAGTTAATACGGTAAGTAATGCGCTTACAGGCACTAACTTAACAACTACAGTTAATGGTGTTATGGGTGCTCCTGTGAATTTAAGTACTATAATTCCACCAAGTAATAACTGGAACTTGTTAGGTAATGCGGGTACCGTTGACGGTACCAATTTTATAGGCACAACGGATAATATTCCATTTAATATTAAAATAAATAATCAACCTGCGGGTAAATTAGACCCTATTTTAGGAAATACATTTTATGGTTTATTAGCAGGCGGTACAACAATAACCACTGGGCATCATAATACGGCTATTGGCGAAACAACCTTAGCAAGTATTACATCGGGTACTAGAAACACCGCTATGGGCTGGAACTCAATGCTAAACAATAGTTCAGGAAGTGCAAATACCGCTTATGGGCTAAACAGTTTACGTAGCTTAACAACAGGCGTGTGCAATACCGCTATTGGTACAGATGCTTTAACCTCGGTAGTAACCACCAACTTTAATACTGCTATTGGTTACGAAGCTCTCAAAGCCAACACTGCTGCTAGTAATACAGGTTTAGGAGCAGATGCCTTGTATTCCAATACAACTGGAGGAGGCAATACGGCTGTAGGATCATCTTTAATATTTAATACCACCGGAGGTTTTAATACTGGAGTTGGTTATGGTGCGTTATGGAAAATAAACGGAGATAATAATGCCGCATTGGGATATCAAGCCGGTGGAGACCTAACTAAAACAATGAGTAATAAAAATACATTTATTGGTGCTTATACTGATCAGTTAGTAGATAACCTTACTAACGTTACCGCTATTGGTTATAACGCTAAAGTAGGGCAAAGTAATAGTATGGTGCTTGGTGGTACTGCGGCAGATGCCGTTAATGTGGGTATTAATACATCAAGCCCTACTGAAAGATTAGAAGTACAAGGATCAATAAAAATTGTAGATGGTACGCAAGGTGTAGGTAAACTATTAACAAGTGATGCTTCAGGTAAAGCTAGTTGGTTAGCTGCTAACTTAATAAATACTACTGCAATAGCAGGTACCGGCACTACTACACCAGTAATAATAATTAATGGTGCTGGTGATGTAGGCTATAAAAATGCACCATCGCAAGGCGTATTATTAATAGACCCTGGCAATGTGTGTTGGAAACTTACTATAAATATAACTGGTGGACTAATAACTCAAAAAGTACCTTGCCCTTAATTCATTATAAACTAAATATATCATGAAAAATCAATTTCTAATTAGTATTTTACTTATTATTACAACTAGTGCAAGTGCACAAAATGTAGGTATAAGTAATATCGGCGCTACGCCTGACGCCAGCGCTATGCTTGATGTAGCATCTACTAACAAAGGTTTGTTAATACCGCGTATAGCGCTATCAATTACCACTAGCGCGCTACCCATTATAAGCCCAGCTAATAGCTTATTAGTTTACAATACGGCATCGGTAGCCGATGTACTGCCTGGTTATTATTATTGGAACGCAACTAAATGGGTAGCACTTAATAATTACATAACCGCATGGCATACTGTAGGTAACTCGGGTACTAATTCTGTTACCAATTTTATAGGTACTACCGATGCCCAAGACTTAGTTGTAAAAACTAATAATACCGAAAAAATGCGTATAACTCAAAGCGGTAATGTAGGCATTGGCGGGACTCCTCATCCTTCAGCCAAATTAGATTTAAGTTCAAGTAACCAAGGTTTTTTAATTACACGAGTTGATACAGCAAATATCGTATCTCCAGCATTTGGCCTAATGACTTTAAGTACTGCAGACTCTTGTTTATATTTATATAGCGGTACACGATGGGCACGAGTAGGGGGAGTTGGTAAAAAATGTAAGTGTAAACTGTATTAAAAATGAATTATTATAAAACCATAACTAAGCTAATCATAGTCTTATCTTGTTGGAGTAAAACTGTTTTATCTCAAAACGTGGGTATAAATAGTTTTTCTGCAATACCTGATGCTAGTGCTATGCTGGACATAGCATCAACAAACAAAGGTTTATTAATACCACGCGTAGCGTTAACTAATACAACTAGTACGCTACCTATTGTGAGCCCTGCCACTAGCTTATTAGTGTATAATACAAATTTAGTGGCTGATGTGCTACCAGGTTATTATTATTGGAGTGGGGCTAAATGGTTGCAATTAATTAATGATTCAGCTACTTGGAATGTGATAGGTAATACAGGTACTAATGCTAGTACAGATTTTTTGGGCACTACTAATGCCCAAGATTTTGTTATAAAAACGAATGCTATTGAGCGTATGAGTTTTACTACAGGAGGTAATGTAGCCATAGGTGGATTACCTGATCCATCAGCAAGCCTATCCTTAAATGCAAGTAATCAGGGCTTTTTAATTACACGTGTAGATACGGCAAGTATTCTATCCCCAGCGCTTGGACTCATGACACTACGCCCAGCTGATTCCTGTATTTATTTATACAATGGTTTTAATTGGCAAGCAAATGGTGGAGTTGGCAAAAAATGTAAGTGTATTTGTTCAAAAACATACATTAATAATCAAACATTTATGTATACTGGGGCTGATCAATACTTTACAATACCTATTTCGGCTAAGTGGATGGATATTTATGCCTGGGGAGGTAGCGGAGCACACACCGGAGGTTATAGTTATGCACATTTTGACCTAAATTCTGGAGCTGTATCAGCTGGTAGTACAATATCTATAATGGTAGGTGATATGACTCATAATACTTATTATGGTTGCGGATTAGATACCGCTAAGTGTTTATATGGATTTGGAGGCTATAGTAAAAAATGTGCTAACGAAGGATATTCAGGTGCTGGACTTTCAGGAGTGTTTACAGGGGCTACCACTATTTTAGAAACTGATGCAGCACGTGCCTTAGTTATTGCTGGAGGTTCAGGTACTTATAGCGATAATGATTGTGCTTGTGCTGCATATTATGGTGGCCCTGGCACATGTGGTAACGAGCCGCTGGGAGGAGGGATGCCTACTTTTAGAGGGGTTAATGGAACTGATGCAGGCTCAGGAGGAGGTGGGGGTGGGTATTCTGGAGGTGTAGTAATGCCTTTTTGTACAGGTACGTATGCAAATCCAGCACGTGGAGGCTCTGGATACTATCATCCATCAGCAACTTTTGGTGGTGTAGAATTTACATCTCCTACTAACGATGTGAGTTTTAATCCTCCAAAAGGTAATGATAACTGTTTATTTGTTTATCCAAGTAGTTACTCAGGTATAAGTCATAGTGGTTATTGTTTAGTTGGAGCATATGGATTGGTAGTATTAGAATGGGGAGATTAAAATACTTAAATTAACAACTCGCTAAAGCTTACAGGCTTAGCCCCTGCAAGTATGTTATAGATGTGCTACTAGCCCATAAGCAAAACAGGTAGAAGCACCACCAACCAAGTAAAACTATAACGTAAGTTAATACAGCATAAGAGTACGAGCCATGGGGTCTTTTAAGTTATGTTTTTGGAGAGAGGGGCATAACTGATTTCATACCCACTGGTTCGTTACTCTTTTAATTTGGTAGTAATGTTTGTAGTAGTTGAAAGAATAATATAAATTTAATTAATGTGATAAATAAGGATAGCATAAATTAAAAAATAATTCATTATTATTACAATAAATTTAACAATTAATCTATAAAATAATATAATCTATGAAACAAATAATTACAATAGTACTCACTTAATTATAAATTAACACTGCTTGCGCAAGCATATTGCTTGTGCATAATACATAAAATATACACTAATAACCACCAACAACCATGAACGCAACAGCTACCACACCACGTAATTACCCCACTACACTCACGCCACGTTATTCCCTTCTTCGATCATTGAGCCTGTCGAAATGGGAGGGAATCCCTTTAGGGCGGGGTGGTATTAACCGCCACGCCCGCACTATACTTACTTTAGCAGTACTACTATTTGTAACACTAACCACAATCCAAGCCCAAAACAACGTGGGCATAGGTACTACCACGCCTAACCCTAAGGCAATATTAGAGCTACAATCTACTGACAAAGGCCTACTAGTACCACGGCTAACCACCCTGCAAATAAACGCCATAACTAACCCGCCCAACGGCTTACTGGTGTACAACACTACTGACAATTGTTTTAACTATTATAACATAAAC
>JAYWFU010000073.1:0-2467 GCA_043778625.1 Bacteroidia bacterium
CAGCGGGGCCTGTTGGTGCAGTGGGTCCTACAGGATTAACGGGACCTGCTGGCCCAGCTGGTTCGGCAGGAGGAGTTGGGCCTGCGGGAGGAGTTGGGCCTGCTGGCCCTACGGGCCCAGCTGGTTCGGCAGGCAACGATTGGACATTAGTAGGTAATGCAGGTACAACAGCAGGGCCTAACTTCTTAGGTACTACCGATGCTCAAGATTTGGTATTGAAAACAAACAATACGGAAAAAATGAGGCTGCTAAGTAACGGTAATGTGGGTATAGGCACTACCTCTCCAACTAATTTACTACACACACTTGGTTCAGGTCAAGTAATCCAAAAATTAGAAAGTAATAATAATGCAGGATGTTTTTTATCATTTAAGGCAACAGGTAGTGGCGGTAACGAATGGTGGACCGGGAGCACTGCACCGGGTAATACAGGAGGAACGGGTAATTTTATGATTTGGAATTCAACAAATTCTGATTATAAATTTGTAATCACACCTTCAGGCAATACAGGTATAGGTACTGCATTCCCTTCCATAACCGCTGGTATTAACAATGTTTCAGGTCGAATTCTTAATCTTTATAGCCCTTCAGAAAAATCTTTTATACATGGAGAAGGCACATATTCTGATTTGAGTTTATATGCCTCCTCAGCACCATCGAATCAAAGATGGATGATTATTAGAACAATTGGAGGTTTAACTTCTTTTTTACCTCATTACGATAATGGTACATCAAATACCCTTTTACCACTAAATATTATGCATGGCAATGGTTTTGTAGGTTTTAATACGACAACGCCACAACAGCAAATACACGTAAGCGGAGGATCTATTGAGGTAGTTACAGGTAACAGATCAGGCAATTTATGGGCGGGTACATCTAATCTTAACGGGATAGAAATAGCACAGGATGCTTATATTGGTATACAGCGAGGTAACGCCACTAACCTAGCATTAACTAAGCCATCAGGCTATAGTGATGGTACCTACGCCCTATTTGCTGTAGCAGGTTCGTTTATTGGATCAATAAACACACTGGATGGCTTTACAACCAACTACAATACTACGTCCGACAAGCGATTAAAAGAAAACATAGTAGCAACAACTTATGGCTTAACTACCATTAACAAACTAAAACTATATGATTACAACTATATAGCCGATGCCTCCAAAACACTTCATACTGGGTTTATAGCACAAGAACTCTACGAAGTATTTCCACAATCAGTAACCAAAGGAGGAGACAACCCAAAGGAAAAACCTTGGATGGTTGATTATTCAAAACTAGTACCGATGTTGGTAAAAGGAATGCAAGAACAACAAGCTCAAATAGAACTACTCAAACAACAAATAGAAAAGCTAAGTAAAAAGTAAAGTATACTAAAATATCGATTTTAATAGCTCAAGATTTAACACTCAAAAAATTCATGAACGCAATAGCCACCACACTACGCAATTACAGCAATACATTCACGCCACGCAATTCCCCTCCTTTTTTAGGAGGGGAATTGCGTGGCGGGGTGGTCTTAACCGCCACGCCCGCACCCTACTTACCTCAGCACTACTTGTATTTGTAGCACTAACCACTCAAGCTCAAAACAACGTAGGCATAGGTACTAGCACACCCAATTCTAAAGCAGTGTTAGAGCTACAAGCAACCGACAAAGGATTATTAGTGCCGCGACTAACTACATTGCAAATAAACGCCATAACTACCCCGCCCAACGGCTTACTGGTGTACAACACTACCGAAAATTGTTTTAACTACTATAACATAAACACTACATTATGGAAAAGTATGTGCGCTTCGTCAACAACAGGTATAACCAACAATGGCGATACGGTTATCATCAACCTACTAAAGGTCGATAGCTTATTTGCTAATTATATAAAAACCAATAACGCATTTATTACCAACTTATTTGCCACTTACGTTAAAGCAGATAGCGCTTATATCAAAAATTTAGTGAGTAACTATATTAAAACCGATAGCATTAAAGCAACCTTTGGCCGCTTTGATAGCTTGTATGTAGGCGGGCAAAATATTATACAAACCATAACCGATAGCATAACCGCTCAAGCATGGTTGCTTAAGGGCAACAATGCCAGCGCCACCAACAAACTAGGTACACTTAATGCTCGCAACCTCAATATTATAACCAATAATACCACTCGCATAAGCGTAATGAGCGGCACGGGTAACGTAGGCATAGGGCAAACCTTACCCAGTGCTACCTTGGATGTGCTGGGCGACGTACAATTTACAGGCCCGCTTAAGCCAGCAGCTTTGGCTGGTGCCACAGGACAAGTATTAATAAGCCAAGGTAGTTTATTAGCACCTATATGGGTGGCACCAGGTAGCTTAGGTACCGCCTCTACCCCTGGCTACAACGCATTAAGCATAGTTACCATCGAGCCAGCAGGTATAAACTGCGCTAGTGGAGGGCAAAAAATAGATATGGGAGGCG
>JAYWFU010000074.1:0-2462 GCA_043778625.1 Bacteroidia bacterium
TATAATTTTGACATGATGTTATTCATCAACAAAGGCTTTATAACGGGCGTATTTGGCGTAATGTCGTTTGTAGGAATTTATGTTATTCAAAAAAATGAACTAGAGGAGTTTCAAAAATTTGGGTTAACGTTTAAATCTGTAGCCTATACTAATTTAGTAAAAATAGTAGCCATAGTACTTGCGTATTTTGTAGGATTGTTAGAGGTGTACAACCAAGCTTACTTGCACTTTGATGTTGCTACTGCGGTGGCTTTTCCTACTATGTATCATTTGTTATTTAGTGGGGTGGTTATGTATTATTTGTGCAAAACTAACAAGCTAATTAACCAACAATTAGCGGCAATAATAGGTAGTGTTAATGTGATAGTTTACACATTTGTGTTTTCGAGTTTTGCTATTAACGAGTACCGTGAGTATGTATTAACAGGCGTTATGCACCATTTGGCGTTTTATTTACATTACATTTCGTTAGCGGCTATTGTGTATATAAGCTATCAGTTATATCAATTAAGCCAAAGTACTAATGGCATTAAAGAACTACGTACTGCTTTGGTAACTTGGTTTGCCGCAGTATGTGTAGTTATTGTGGCTAGCCAAGAGTTAATAACGCATTGGTTAGTGTGTAAAACTCCACCCGCAGTAAATAGCGATGCGAGTTATGAATTTGTGTACACTACTATTAATCAAATTGCTAAAACGGGTTTTCCAATATTGTGGGGAGTACTTGCATTTGTGTTTTTAATTATTGGTATCAAACAACAATACAAAACGTTGCGCGTAATAGCTTTATCTTTACTAGGCTTAACAATAGTTAAATTGTTTGTGTATGATATTAAAAACGTATCGGAAACGGGCAAAATAGTTGCATTTATTTTGTTAGGAGTACTTATACTTATTATCTCGTTTGTGTATCAAAAAATTAAAGTATTAGTAATTGATGATGCACCAACTGTACCACCCACTAACACAAGTCCGCCTAATAATGAAACTACTTAACACCTTAGTACTAGCCTTAGTAACAACAGTTGCCACAGCACAACCCACCACTAACGCTAAGCTAACTAGCACTACTGCCAATGGCTTGCATAGCGTGCTTGTGCCTACTGCATTACGTGCCTGCGCTAACCCTAACTTAAGCAACTTACGTATTTATGACAGTAAAAAAACGGAAGTACCTTACTATATAGTACAAAAAGAAGAACAGGAAATTAGTACTAATTTTGAGCAGTACACTATACTATCTAAAACAAGTATTGCGCACAAAAACACCACCTTAATTATTACACTACCTCAAGGTAAAGCACTCACTGAGTTATGCCTTAATGTAGGTAATACTGACCTTAACAAACAGTATAGCCTAAGCGGTAGCAACAATAAAACGGAGTGGTTTGGCATAAGTAATGCTAATTATTTAACCAACTTAAATAGTACTACACGCACTAACGTATATACCACAATTAATTTTGCGTTATGTAATTATTCCTACCTAAAATTACAATTAAACGACTCCGTAACTTTGCCTATTAATGTAATTAGTGTGGGTAATTTTAAAAACAAATTGCAACACAATACCCTACAACAACTTACGCTTACTGCCCAAACGGTGCAACAAAAAACGACTAATAAAACCACATTAATTGAACTTAAATTTAATGTGCCACAAGTGGTTAATCAACTTGAGTTTGCAATTACTAACCCCGCACATTACAAACGCTACGCGCGCGTGTTTACTACTGCTACACGCAAAATAAAACGCAGGGTAGAAACCTATACTGAAGAGATAACCGCAGTTGAACTAAACTCTAACGGACCTAATAAGTTTACTATTCCAGCATTATTTGCTAGTTCATTTTTTATTGAAATAGAAAACTTAGATAGCCCACCACTTACTATTGCAGCTGTTAAATTGTGGCAATTGCCTATGAGTATAATTGCCGATTTGCGTGCTAACGAAACCTATACCGTAACGGTGGGCAATAGTGCATTAACTGCACCTCAGTACGATTTAGAATATTTTAAAAACGGAATAAGCTCTAACTTACCTATTGCCACCATTACTGATATTAGTACTGTTACTACTGCTAGTACTGATGTAGCTATACCATTTTTTTGGCAGCAAGCGTGGTTTATGTGGTTGTGTATTAGCTCAGGTGGATTGGTGCTTGTGCTGTTTTCGTTACGGTTGGTAAAAGATATGAATGCCAAATAATGAGTAAGACAAATTAAGTTATAGAGCACATAGACATTGAACTATAAACAAAAGAGTGACTAATAATTAAATTATTAGCCACTCTTTCGTTTAGTATAATTGTTAGTTATGGTTATGCAGTAACGTTATTATTTCATTTTTAATGCTATTACTTCGGCTTCAGTCAAAAAGCGCCAACGGCCACGTGTTAAACTTTTTTTGGTAAGCCCTGCAAACATAACTCTATCTAAGCGTTCTACTTTGTAGCCTAGGC
>JAYWFU010000075.1:0-6940 GCA_043778625.1 Bacteroidia bacterium
TATGAAAGAAAATATTTTTGAAAACTTAGTGCAAAGAATGGTATTGGCAAATCCGTGTACGTACAAAATGATTATTAAGTAAATGCCTAGGTCAGTAAATTTAATTACACAATAGCTTCAGCAGTTATTAATGATAAATATATACTAATGGATGCCACCCATCCGCTAAGCACACCTGGCGTATTGCCAGAGTATTGCTTAAATAATAGAGGTGGAGTATTGCATAAAAATGAGGTAGAGTTTATACCACTACAACCTAACAAAAGTACGCAGGTAGTTAGCATAACTACCACCTTGGATAGCCTTGGCAACGGATATGTAGGTAAGTATGCAATGCAAGCAAATGAGCATAAGGCGCTAAATTACCGAACGGCACTGAAGAGTATGGGGAATAAAAAATATACCGACAGCTTTAAAAATACAAGTACGCAATGGACTATTGATAGCCTTATTATACAAAACGAAAATGCTACTTACGAGCCGTTTAAAACGAGCTTTAATTTTTTGCAAAAAATGGGGAGCGAAAAACTAGATAAGCTTTATTTTAATCCGCTACTTAGTGATATTGTTGCCGAAAATCCGTTTAAAGCCAAGTATAGATATTTTCCGTTAGACTTAACTTATCCTTACGAAACTATAATTATGACTACGCTAAAAATACCCACAGGATTTATGGTTGAAACTGCCCCTAAGCCAATAGCATTAACACTTCCGAACAAAGGGGGTAAATTTACTTACGTTATTGAAACTGATAATAACGAGGTAAAAGTAAAAAGTCATTTGCTTGTTGCAAAGGCACGTTATACCCCAACTGACTATTATAATTTGCGTATGTTTTTTGATGAAGTAATTAAAAAACAGGCAGAACAAATTGTACTAATTAAAAAACACTAAGCCTATGAAACTCGTACTACTAATTACTATTATTTTTGGAGTTGAGTTAGCACTAGCACAGAATAAATATAGTGTAAGTACTATTGCTCCAGCATTAATAACCAATGCTGACGCAGTTATTAGGTACGACGAACAAGTAGTTACGCTTATTGATAATACTAAATATAGTGTGGCTACCACTTTAGTAGTAACAATATGTAATAAAAATGGAGAGGATAATTTTGCAAAACAAATAGTGTACTACGATAATTTTGTGAAAATTAAACAACTAAAAGCCGCAATATATGATAGTATTGGAAACAAAATAACCAACCTAACTAAGCAACACATGAGCAATGCGCCTATGTATTACATTACCAATGAAGTAACCGACAGCAAGCAAAAAACAATTAATTTTATAAAACTAAAAAAGTACGCTTACCCCTACACCATTGAGCTAAGCTATAACACAAGTTGTACAAACCCTATGTTTTATCCAAACTGGGCGCCATGCTCTTACGAAAATGTAGGGCTCGAAAAATCGTTATTTACCATTACTACCCCCACAACATTAGGGGTGCGCTACAAAGAACTAAACTTGCCCACAACATCAGTAATAACAGCAAACCTCACAACTACCACTTACACTTGGAGTGTTGAAAATATAGTGCCGAAAGTATACGAAGCGTATTTTAATTACAACGAACAGCCCTTATTATTAATTGCGCCCACGAGTGTTAATTTTCAAAACTATGTAAGTAATACCGCTACATGGGTTGATGTTGGTAATTTTTATAAAATGCTCAACGCTAACAGAGACGTCCTTCCGCAGGAAATTAGAACAAAAATAAATGCACTTGTTAAAAATGAAACTGATGTGCTAACAAAAATTAAACTAGTGTACAACTATATGCAATCCACTACGCGCTACATAAGTATTCAGTTAGGTATTGGAGGTTGGCAAACGGCTACTGTCACTAATGTAGCACAAAAAGGCTATGGCGATTGTAAGGCACTAAGCAACTATACTATAGCATTACTCAAAGAGGCAGGCATAACAGCGCTACCTGCCTTAATATATGCGGGAGAAAATATAAAGGATATACCTATTGATTTCCCAAGCTTCGGTTTTAACCACGTAATAGTATGTGTGCCATTAATCAACGATACCGTTTGGCTTGAATGCACAAGCCAAACGGAGGCAATGGGTTATTTGGGTAGTTTTACAAGTAACCGCAAGGCATTGGTTATTAATGCGGAGGGTGGGCATTTAGTTAATACTCCGCACTTAACAACCAACAATAATACACAGCACTGTGTAGCTACTGTAACTGTTGATACGCTTGGTAATGCAATAGCTAATGCAACTACCACGTATAGCGCACTATTGCAAGAAAACGTAAATAGCTTGCTAACAAATACTAGTATAGAAAAACAAAAGGAGGCATTGTTACAAAGCATACATATACCTAGTTTTGAATTAACTAAATTTGATTTTACTCAATACAAAAACCGAGTGCCCGTAGTGGTTGAAACTATAACGCTAACAGTTCCTAAATTAATTACGGCGCATGGCGCCACGCTTTCGTTAACACCCAGTTTGCTGCATGTGTTTAAAGAGAGCGCTATTACTAATAAAAATAGGTTGTCGCAATTCTACTTATCGCCCAATAGTTATAACTACACACAATCGGATTCAATAATATATAATTTTCCGTATGAATTTACTATGGAAATAATGCCCAAGTCCGTTACCATTACGTCAATATTTGGTAGCTATACCACCTCGTACAGTATTGCCAATAAGCAATTGCGTTATTACCGCAAACTAATCTTAGCTAGTGGTACGTTTGCAGCGAGTAGTTACACTAGCTTTATTAATTTTATAACTGAAGTAGAGCATAACGAAAACTTAAAAGCTACGTTTACAATTAATAAAAAAAGCAAACGGTAATTGTTTGCCGTAAAATTAACCGCAAATAAAATAGTATGGTTTTATTAATAATTATAAATAACTTTAATTGTATTAAAATAAATTATTTACGTTACAATAAAACTAATAGTTATGAATGCAATAATAATAGAAGATGAAGCCAAGAGTGCTGCAGTGCTTCGCAAATTAATAGCAATAAACAACCCTAGCATTACCATTGTGGCTACCGCCAATAATGTAAAAGATGCTCTTAAAGCAATAAACGAACATGAGCCCGAATTAGTGTTTATGGATATTGAACTGCCCGACGGTACAGGCTTTGATATATTAGAAAAAACAACTTTCAAAAATTTTTCGGTACTATTTACTACCGCCTACGATTCGTTTGCAGTGCGTGCCTTTAAATACAATGCGGTTGATTACTTGCTTAAACCAATTGACATTGAAGAGCTTGACGCAGCCATACAAAAAGTAAGCGCCACGCCCAAACTTACACTTGCCCGTGTAGAAACTATTGTTGATGCCGTAAGACCCAATGCTGTACTCAAAAAAATAACCATACCCACAGGTACCGCTTACGAGGTACTGGCTATTAATGATATTATTAGGTGCGAAGCCGACACCAGTTATACCAAGTTTTTTACCAAAGATGGTAAGCGTTATATTGTGTCAAATACACTAAAACATTACGAGGATATGTTGCCGGCTGATAAGTTTATTCGCATACACCATCATCACCTAATTAATGTAGACCACATTGTACGAATACTTAAGGAAGATGGCGGTTATGCTATAATGAGTGATGATTCAAAAATTGAAATATCTCGCCGCAAAAAAGATAATTTGTTTGAATATTTACAAAAGCTATAACCATTACTCACTGTGCGTTATAACCTTATTTATGTACTACTTGTGTGTAGTGTGGTTCGCGCTACTGCACAGTCTATTTTTTTTAAAAATTTTAATGTAGAGCATGGCTTGTCGGCAGTGCAAATTAAAGCTATGTATCAAGATAACAAAGGTTACCTATGGTGTGGTGGCTATGCAGGCATTGATAAATTTAATGGTAAAACATTTGTGCCTTATTCGCCCTCTAATGGCTTGGCCGATCACTCCGTAACTTGTATTACTCAAAATAATAACGGCAAGCTATACATTGGCACACCTAACGGATTAAGCGTGTACAACGGCACTACGTTTACCAACTACTACATCCAGCAGGGCTTGCCAAGTAACGATGTTAAATGTATATTGCCCCTACGCAACGCCACTAACGATGTATTGGTGGGCACTAGCAATGGCTTGGTGCTGGAGCGCAATGGTATAATAACTACGCTACTTGCTGCGCAACCTATTTTAACACTATATCAATTAACTACCGATACCGTATTAGTAAGCACTACCAAAGGTTTGTACACCTACGCACACTCTAAAATTATAGCGCAAAGCACTACTAATACTGCTATTACGCATGTTACCCGCATTAATGTTACTACACTGTTGGCTACTAATGGGAAGGCACTGTACATGTATTGCAACACTAAATTAACCCCTTACACGCCAGTAGGAATGAGTACTACGGCGCTTAAAATACACGATTTGTTAATTGAAAACATTAACGAATGGTACATAGCTACCGAAAATGGGTTAATTAAAATTGAAAATAATAATGCTACTTATTATTACCCTGGCAACGACCTTAACAGCAATAAAATTTACTGTATTACCAAGGATTACGAGGGCAATAAATGGATAGGAACGTACAACGGAATTTATAGGTTTAAAACCAGTGCTTTTGTTAATTACAATATGCAACATGGTATTAGTGTACCATTTATATTTGGTATTAGCCAAACTCCTACCAACGAAATATGGTTTGGCACACAAGGCGCGGGTGTTTACAACTACAATGGTAAGGGGCAGTTTACCAACTACACTACCGCCGATGGCCTGAGCGATAATCATGTGAATTGTGTAGTGCCATTTAAAAAAAATAAAATTATTGTAGGTACCGAAAAAGGCATAACAATAATAGATAATGTAACTAAGCAGGTGCATGCGATAAAGCAATGCGGAGGCCTCGAAACTAAAAACATATCTACTATAACGTTTACTAAAGATTCCGCTATATACATAGCTGCAGGCAACCAAATATATTGTAACTACACCCTAGTACCTAATACCACAATACCTAGCAATGCCATAGTGTACGACATATATAAAGACCACAAAAAAAGAGTGTGGATATGCTCGTTTGAAGGCGGATTGTATTGCATTGAAAACGGAAAAGTAACCAACAAAACAACATTGCTACACAAGCATTGCAATAGTTATTTTAGTGTAGCAGAGGACGAAAACAACAACCTGTACTTTGCTTCGTTAGAGGGAGTGTTTGTACTTAATGCCACTACTAACAAAGTACAACAAATATCAACCGCGCAGGGCTTAATAAGCAACCTTGTATACGAGTTAGCGTACGATGCCAAAGAGCATAAGTTATACATAGGGTCCAATAAAGGGCTAAGTTGCCTAACTGTAAACGCACTAACACAAAAGGGTATTATTCAGTTAGATAACTATGGCTACAACGAGGGTTTTACACTATCGGAATGCAACAGTAACAGTATGCTAATTGACCATAAAAACAACTTATGGGTAGGCACAGTAAATGGGCTTGTGTATTTTGATAGGAAGTACTTAACCCCTAACCAAACCCCTGCACTACTCAATTTTACTAAGTTTACCGTTAATGATAAAGATACCGTTTTAAAACCTGCACAGCAGTTAGGCTACGATAATAACAACATTACCATTTTTGTTGATGGCATTTGTCTATCAGACCCACAGAGTGTAAAATATTCATTTTTACTAAAAGGCTACGAAAAAAAATGGAGTGTGCCTAGCACTAACAATTTTGTACGCTACACACAGTTGCCCCAAGGCAACTACGAATTAATGGTAAAGTGTAGCAATAATTCTAATGTGTGGAACACGCCTGTTAGTTTTAAATTTACCATAACTCCGCCATGGTATAAGCACCCTTTGGCATTAGCTATGTACAGTATAAGTATAGTTACGGCGTTGTATTTTTTAATACGCTGGCGTGTTAATTTAATTAAAAACAAAGAGGCGCGCAAAACCCTACTAGCAGGTTACGAACTCAAAGCTTTGCGCGCGCAAATGAACCCGCATTTTATATTTAATGCCCTAAACTCTATACAACACTTTGTGTTAAATAACGATGCTATGGCTGCTAATAAATACTTATCTAAGTTTGCTAAACTGGTACGTAATATACTTAACAACAGCGAGCGTTCGGAGATAACCCTTGCTGATGAAATTACACAATTAGAATTGTATTTGGATTTAGAAAAACTACGATTTGAAGAATTATTTACCTACACAATAACCGTTGCACCAAGCGTACAAATACACAATATTGAAATACCCACAATGTTAGTGCAACCTTATGTAGAAAACGCCATACTCCACGGCATTGTGCCATTAAAGGGTACTACAGGAATAATAACCATTGTTTTTGAATTACATATGGAGGGTGTGTTAAAATGCACAATAATCGATAATGGTATTGGTCGTAGCTCGTCAGCTGAACTCAAAAAAAATAGCATTAGCAAACATCAATCGGCAGGCACACGTATTACCCAAAATAGGTTAGACTTACTCAACAAAATAAATAACACACACCTAAGTGCCATAACTACTGATGTTATTAATGCACAAGGCAGTATTAAGGGTACGGCAGTAGAGTTATACATTCCGTTAATACAGTATTAAAACGTATAGAGTTAAGTTAATACAACACAATAAATTTAGTGAGCGCAATAGTAGTGTTATACTGCATAGTGGCCTATTTGCAACCATAAGCAATACTTATTATTAGGAGCTGTTGAACACAAAACTTAATAGTAGCTGTCTTTCGTCCGTTTTTTTACACGCCTTATCTATTTTTGATAACCTCTTGTACGCTGTTCAGCCTGTATTTTTATATATTTGTAAAATATAAAATATTCATAATCTATATCATGAACAATTCTACTTTTTTAAATTCAATCCGTAATTTATTATTTATTGCATTATCCTTTGTGGCAAGTGTTAGTTTTGCTGAGGGTACTA
>JAYWFU010000076.1:0-21345 GCA_043778625.1 Bacteroidia bacterium
GTTTTTCAAACAAGTTAAGAGTTTGTTTACTCACAAAGGCATCTAATGCTGGCGGAGTAGTTTTTATGTTGTTTAATCCACGTTTAGTAGCTTCCTTAACCCACTCATCACCGTAGCCATTGCCTTCAAATCTAATTTTTTTGCACGTACCAATTATATCACGTAATACGTGCAGTATAGCATCGTCTACCTTATCGCCTTTTTTAATACGAGTATCCACCGCATCTTTAAACAATAATAATTGATCGGCTACAATGGTGTTAAGTGTAGTCATAGCTTGCGAGCAATTAGCGCTTGAACCTACCGCTCTAAATTCAAATTTATTACCTGTAAATGCAAATGGCGAGGTACGATTACGGTCAGTATTATCCAACAATATTTCAGGAATTTTACCAATTAAATTTAATTTAATATCAGTCATTTCCTCAGGTTTTAATTTACCTTCTTTTACCTTACGTTCTAATTCATCTAATGTAGCTGATAGTTGCGAACCTAAAAACACGCTCATTATTGCTGGAGGAGCTTCGTTAGCACCTAAGCGGTGGTCGTTGCCTGCACCTGCAATAGTGGCACGCATTAAGTCGGCGTGGTCGTGTACGGCTTTAATAGTGTTTACAAAAAATGTTAAAAACTGTAAATTTGATTTTGGATTTTTACCAGGGCTTAATAAGTTTTTATCAGTATCAGTAGCTAAACTCCAATTATTGTGCTTACCACTACCATTAACGCCTGCAAAGGGTTTTTCGTGCAATAATACACACAGCTTGTGCCTATGCCCCACTTTGTGCATTATATCCATTAACAGTTGGTTATGATCAACGGCAAGGTTAGCCTCTTCAAACACAGGTGCGCACTCAAATTGATTAGGGGCTACCTCGTTGTGGCGTGTTTTAATAGGTATGCCAAGTGCTAAAGCTTCTATTTCCAAGTCTTTCATAAAGTTTAATGCACGCTCAGGTATTGTACCAAAGTAATGGTCTTCTAACTGCTGTCCTTTAGCGGCAGCGTGCCCAAATAACGTACGACCTGTTAAAGCCAAGTCGGGACGGGCATTTACAAGAGCTTCGTCTACCAAAAAATACTCTTGCTCCCAACCTAAGGTAGCTACAACTTTGGTTATGTTCTTATCAAAATACTGGCATACTGCCGTAGCAGCTTTATCTACTGCGTTTAATGCTTTTAATAATGGTGTTTTGTAATCGAGTGCTTCGCCAGTATACGATACAAATACTGATGGAATGCACAACGTGGTATCAATAATAAATGCGGGCGATGTAGGGTCCCAAGCCGTGTAACCTCGCGCCTCAAAAGTATTGCGAATACCACCGTTAGGGAATGATGATGCATCGGGCTCTTGCTGTACTAATTGGGTTCCTCCAAAACTATCCAAGGCCGTACCATCACCTTGTGGATCAAAAAAACCATCGTGTTTTTCGGCGGTAAGTCCCGTAAGTGGCTGAAACCAATGCGTATAGTGGGTTGCACCTTTGCTTATGGCCCATTCTTTCATTCCGTTAGCCACTTGCGCTGCTATTTTACGATCAATACTAATGCTATTTTTACTAGCATTTAATACGGCTTCGTGAGCTTCTTTGCTCAAGTATTCTTTCATGGCGGTAGTGCCAAATACTTTGCTACCAAACGTTTTTGACATACGGGTAGGCACATCAACATTTATTGGTGTGCGGTTTAACGATTCGTTGTAAGCTTGCTGACGAAAATTATTCATTGAATATAGTTTTAGTTATTTTGTAGTTTATTTTGGTGCAAATGTAAATTTTTAGGGGGTACTATCAAAAAATAATTGTTTTTTTTTGATAGTACCCCCTAAAATGTATGGGTAATGGTTTTAATTAGTAGTTAATTCATTTTTTGAAATCGTAATTTCAATACGCCAATTAATGCTTCTTTAAATATACTCGACCCCATTTTTGATGTACCTAACTTTCTATCCTCAAATACAATGGGTACTTCCACAATTTTAAATCCCTTACACAAGGTGCGGTATTTCATCTCAATTTGAAACGCATAGCCCGTAAACTGTATTTCGTTTAATGGTAGTGCGAGCAAGGTTTTGCGAGCATAGCATTTAAACCCCGCCGTGGTATCTTTTATATTTATCCATAATATACAACGCACATACACTGATCCAAAGTAACTCATTAATATACGCCCAATAGGCCAGTTTACTACTTTACCGCCTTTAACATAGCGAGACCCTACGGCTAAGCCTGCATCATTGGCTTGGCAAGCGGCAAGTAAACGAGGCAAATCTTGTGGCTTATGACTAAAATCAGCGTCCATCTCAAACACATAATCATAGTTGCGCTCCAGTGCCCACTTAAAACCCGCAATGTAAGCCGTACCTAACCCTAGTTTACCTGTGCGTTGCAATAAATATAATTGAGGTAGTGTAGCTTGTAGTTGTTGTACAATAGCAGCAGTACCATCTGGCGAACCATCATCAATAATTAATAGTTCGTACCCAGCGTTAAGCCCAACTACAGCGTTAATTATGGCTGCTATGTTTTCTTTTTCGTTGTAGGTAGGTATTATTACTAATGCGTGCATTTGTACTATATTTAATTTAAAATGATTGTGGTTAAAGATAACTTTTTTTTGAATTTTACATTATTTATTTGCGCATCTGCTGCTAAGTTATTATACTTAGCAGAGTACAACCCTACTGTACAATACAGTACTATTAAAAAAAACAGACCTTTTAATAGTACTTACCAGATACCTTAAAATAAAAAAATAGAAAAACATTAGCGTATAGTTATACTCAATTATAAAGGCAATTCAAATAGTTGTTATTCTTCTTAATTATGTTCGTTAATAAAAATAAGAGAAGGATTAATATAAAAATGGAATAGAAATAGTCATTTTATGCTAACGGAAAAGAGCTAATAAACAAAATAGTTCGTAATTTAATGCAAGTAAAGTTTTATCGAAATAGAATAATTAATATACCTTAACCCCAAGTGATAGAATTACATTTTTAGATTAAAATGAATATACTTGTAAAAATATTTTTGTATGAAAAACGTGTATGCTGTAGTGTGTTGTATTATGTTGCTTTGCACCATATATGCCCGTTTTGTGTACACTCCGCCAGTACACCACTATACAAGCAATTATCACGAAGAATTTAATACTGAAATGATGCAACTTAATAGTTTTGAAAAATTAGAGAATTCGTTAGCAATCACAATTAATAATAATTATAACGATACATCGTTACTAGTGAATTCTATTGACGACTTATTACGTAAGCGTTTCCTTCACTCCTACTCAAGTTATAGTTATCGCGATAATTGGATAACCACTTTATTAGGCAATTACGTGTGGCAAGATTTTAAATTTATTGTAAACCCCTACCACATTATTAAATATCCTATGGCTGCATGTAGCCAGCAGGGACTTGTGTTTCAACAGATGTTGAGAAATCATAAAATTAAATTTGCCACCGTACAATTTAACACTACCAATGGCACAAGTGGGCATTATGCCGTAAATGCTTTTTATGGTGGCGATTGGCATTACTTTGACAGTAACATGGAACCTAAAAAAATTAAAGGAAATCCATCGATGAAAACACTACTCAAAGATTCATTACTCACTAAAATATATACTGCCCAAAACAAAGTGTGGCTCGAAGGGAAAATTAATAACCACCTAATAGCCCGTGTAAACGAAAATAAAGAGGCGGGTACACACATGTTATTGTTTCACACTATTACAGCATTTATAAGCAACTGGGGGTGGTTACTGTTAGGTATTATGTATATTATTATGGGTACAAAACAATACACATTTTTTAAAGCTAAACTACTAAACAAATTAACTTATTAAATTAGTTTATTTCAACAACAACTATTTATGTGCGGCATTGCAGGTTATTTTTCTACCACATCGTTTTTTAACACTGCGCACTTGCCCAGTATGGCTAATGCCATAGCACATCGTGGGCCTAATAACGAAAGTTTTTATACTACTTCAAAAGTAGGCTTGGCGCACCGCAGGCTTAGTGTGTTAGATTTATCGGCTACGGCTAACCAACCTATGTGGAGTGCCTGCAAACGCTACGTAATTGTGTATAATGGCGAGGTGTACAACTTTAAAACCATAGCCCAACAGCTACAACGTAAGCTAGGTAACGCCTTGCAACTAACCACCACTGGCGATACCGAAATTGTATTGCAAGCTATAATTACATTTGGATTTGAGGTGGTAGCCACCTTTAACGGAATGTTTGCTTTTGCGTTGTACGATACGCAGTTGGAGCAGTTACATATTTACCGCGACAAACTAGGTATTAAACCCCTATACTATTACTGGGATAATAATAACTTGGCATTTGCATCGGAACTTAAAGCAATAACTGTATTACCTAATGTAGCCAAGGAAATAAGCACACAAGCCATTGCCGAGTTTTTGCACCTTGGTTTTATACCTGCACCACATAGTATTTACAACTCAATATTCAAGTTAGAAGCAGGGCATTGTATTACTATAAGTGCTACATCATTTACCCAAAAAGCATACACTACATTAACTACCGAAATTAATAGTACTACGCTAACCAATGAGCCACAAGCATTACAAACATTAGATAGCCTACTAACCAATGCCGTGCAATTACAATTACAAAGTGATGTACCTTGTGGCGTACTATTGAGCGGAGGTACTGACTCTAGCCTTATTGCAGCCATTGCACAAAAAAATAGCAGTACACCTATTCAAACTTTTTCGATAGGTTTTAACGAAAAACAATATAACGAAGCCCTGCACGCCAAGCAAGTGGCGGCACACATAGGCACGCAACACAACGAGTTAATAGTATCGCAAAAAGAAGCCTTGCCTGTTATACAAACCATGCAGGATATTTACGACGAACCCTATGCCGACACATCAGCCATACCTACATTATTTGTAGCACAGTTTGCTCGTAAGCAAGTAACAGTAGCCCTTTCGGGCGAAGGAGCTGATGAGCTTTTTCATGGTTATGGGGCGTATAAATGGGCCTCTCGGTTAAACACAACGGTAGCTAAAAATGCAAATAACCTTATTGCACAAGCATTACAATTAGGCAATAGCCGCTATAAACGAGTGGCCAAATTATTTGATTATAACAATTACGCACAGCAAATTCGTAGCCACATATATTCGCAAGAGCAATATAATTTTAGTGCTAACGATTTACTAACGCTACTCACTGCTAGTTATCAGCACTATAATTTTAACACGCTCAACACAATTACCACCACTGCGCTACACCGCACGCTAACACCAGCTGAGTTACAAGCTTATTTTGACATTACTATACCCCTACAAGACGACCTACTTACCAAAGTAGATAGAGCCACAATGCACTATGGGTTAGAGGCACGCGTTCCATTTTTAGATAATGACGTTGTTAATTTTGCACTAAATTTATCTCCTCATTTAAAAATAAAAAATGGCACTCAAAAATATTTGCTCAAGCAAGTGTTGTACAACTATGTGCCACAAACCCTTATGCAACGCCCTAAGCAAGGTTTTGCATTGCCGCTACCGATGTGGCTAAAGCAAGATTTATATTTTATGATAAACGATTATTTAAGCCAAGATGCAGTACAAAAAGCAGGTATGTTAAATTACCCCCAAGTACAGCAAATTGTAAAGCAGTTTATGACCAACGACCCCACATTATTTAGGCGTGTATGGCTAATGATAGTACTACAAAAATGGATATTAACACCTACTAATTTACTGAAACCGTAATGCACGCAACGGCGATATACTACTAATAACCATAGCTGGAATTAATAGTATAATTAAACTTATAATAACAGTGCCTATATTAAGGCCTAGCACCACCCAAAAGCTTAGGCTAATAGGCACGTAGGGCATATAGTACGAGGCTTGATCAAGCGGAATAATATGAAAATACTGTTGCACCAAGCATAACCCAATACCTACCACATTACCTATTAGCAAACCCTTACCCACTAAGCGCAACGCAAACCACAAAAACACCTTACGCACCATAGCATTGCTGGCTCCCAACGATTTTAAAATACCTATGGTACTTGTGTTTTCGAGTATGGTTATGAGCAATGCGGCTATCATGTTTATGGCACTAATAAGCACTACGAGTAACAATATTACTTGCACGTTTACATCTTGCAAACGTAACCAATTTATTATTTGCGGATATTTATCATATACGCTTACGCTAGCTGCATCAAAGGGTAGTAGGCGGTTTACGTCATTCTGTATGGCTTTAATAGCAGCCTCGTTGTAAGTGTTGGTGGTAATTTCATAACTACTTACTTCGTTATTGTGCCAGTTATTAAGGTGTTGTACATGGCGCAAATCGGCTATTACAAACAGTTTATCAAACTCTTCGAGCCCCGTTTGGTATATGCCCACCAATTTTAATTTGCGCATGCGCGGAGGGTTTTGTACAAAGTACAGGAAAATATTTTTATTAAGTGTTAAGTTAAGTTTTGAAGCCAGTTGTTGGCTCACCATAATTTCGTTACTGGTGCTATCCTTACACAATAGCGGCGTGCGCCCTTGCTGTATATATTTGTTAAAGAAACTAAAATCGTACTTGTAATCAACTCCTTTAAGCAATGCACCTTCAATATCGGTATTAGTTTTAACAATACATGGCATATTGGCCACAGCATTAACCTGTGTAATATTAGGGTGCTGTTGGAGTTGTGCTATGGTTGTAGCGTCAATGGTAACCGTGCGAGTTTCGAGGGCATTAGTGGGTGCAAAATTACTTACAATCATTTGCCCACTAAAACCCATTAGCTTACTTTCTATTTCGTGTTTAAACCCATTTAAAATACTAAACGCTAACAGTATCATTACAAAGCCAAGTCCAATGCCCGCAGTAGCTATAAACGAAATAGCCCGTGTAGATTTGTTGCCTACTACTGCCCCTTGCGCTTGTGCGTTATTAGTTATTATTTTGCGTGAAATATAGCGTGAAAGGTTTTGCATGAATTAAAAAATTAAATAGATTGATAATACTCCACATGGCGCTGCGCAATAGTTGCGGGATTAAAGTTAGCGAGTACGTAATTACGTGCAGTATTGCGCAATAAGGTATAGTTGGGATAATTATGCACCCACTGTATGCCTTGCGCTAGCCCGTTAACGTCTTTACTCGCGGCTAAGTAGCCGTTAAGTTGGTGCTGTACTAATTGTGGCACGCCGCCTGCATCAAAAGCCACTACGGGCGTGCCGCAGCTTAAAGCTTCGAGTACGGTATTAGGAAAGTTATCCTCCAGATATGGTGCTATGTACACATTAGCATTGTTATAAATAGTGGCCATTTGAGCTTCATCGCTTACAAAACCTAACGCGGTAACGTGAGGTAAATTAATACTAGTAACATCAGCGGCACCGCCTCCAAATACAGCTATCTGTACCTTTACACTAGGGTTATTGGTTATAAATAGCCTTATAGCATCAACCGCATAACCAAGACCTTTGTGGCCGCTAGCATTTATCTTCATATAGCCTAATAGTATGTTAAATGTAGTGTTGCGTGTTATTGGTTGCGGTGCAAATACCTCAATAGGAAGCGTATTAGGTATGTTTTGGCTATGATTGTTGGCAGTAATTAGGCTTTTTTTAATTTCAGCCATTAACCATTGGCTAGGGGTAATAATGTGTATTGGATGGGTAAATAGTTGTAGTTTTTGAGTAAATAAATAAGGGGGGATATTATTTAAGAACGTATAATTAATAACGGGACAACTAGTGCATTGCGCCAAATAATTAGTACAGCCTGCCTTAACATGGCAACCGCCTGTGGCCGCCCACGAATCATGAAACGTCCACACCATTTTTTTGCCCATTGCGCACAACTTTAATACACTGCTGATGCTAAGCATTCCGTTATTAACCCAGTGTATATGAAGTACGTCAGCCTTTTTAATGGCATCAACACTACTAATATCAACGCCCGCCACGCCAAATGAAAAGGGTACTGAGTTTGATTTTACAAGTAATTTTACCGCTATGGCTTCCACCAAAAACGTTATGTTATTTTTAAACTTTTGTATAACTGACGTTCGATATTTTACAACGTTAAATTTATTATTAGTATCGTTAACGGTTACTACGCTCGAATTTATTCCGCAAGCCATTAATGCTGTGTGTAGCCTATAACAGGCTTTAGCTGCTCCACCAGCAATGGTTGATGTGTTAATGTGTACTACTTTCATAGGGGCTAAATTTACAGTAAAACTTTAATTGAAAAATTATTTTAATTTCGTAAAAATAATAAAACAGTAGTTATTAAATATGAACAACGACGACAGAAAAACCGACCGCCAACTGTGGGAAGAATATTGGCAAACTTATGTGCCTCAAGTAGTGATCGAAAAAAGCGCATTTAGTGAGGTTTTTAGCGCGCAGCCCAACGGAGCAGGCAAGCGTTTTTTGGAGATAGGAGGCTTCCCTGGTGTGTTTGCCGTGTGGTTTAAAAAACATAAAGGCTACGACGTATCACTGTTAGATTTTTATACCGCCAATGAAGTTACTCACAAACTATTGGCTGCTAATGATTTGGAAAGTAACGCTATAACTATTATCGAGAGTGACTTGTTTAACTACATACCGCTACAAAAGTTTGATTTAGTAACTTCGTTTGGCTTTATTGAACATTTTAAAAATACCAATTTAGTACTCCAAAAACACGCTGATTGCACCGCCGATGGCGGCAAGCTATTAATAACACTTCCTAACCTATGCGGAATTAACGGTTGGGTACAACGCACGTTTGATAAGGCTAATTACGACATACATGTAATTGAATGTATGGATTTGGAGCTGCTAAAAAACGCTACTATCAACGCAGGCCTCAAAAATGTAAACGTATATTACTATGGCAAACCTATGGTATGGCTGGAACCTAAAGCGCCTGTAAATAAGGTGGTGCGTTGGTTGGTTAAAATGTTGTCAATAAGTATTAAATTGTTTTCTTTGCAGGGAAAATTAATGTCGCCATATATAGTAATAGAAGCTGAGAAATGAAATGGGAGTAGTTATACGCCAAAGTTTTAAAGCAACAGTAATAAGCTATATTGGTGCAGTTTTAGGCTATATCAACTTACTGTTTTTATACCCACTTTGCTTAACCCCCGAATTAATAGGCTTTACTCGGTTAATTGTAGAAATAGCCACATTATTAGCTTGGTTTTCTCAGTTAGGTATTTCTAACGCAATAGTCCGTTTTTTTCCATTATTCAATAATGTTCAAAAACGACATAATGGCTTTTTATTTTACATTACCACACTACCTTTTATAGGTTTCATTATATTTGGTATAGTAATAATTGTTTTTAAATCGGCCATAATACATTATTTTAATAGTGATTCTAATCTTATTTACACTTATTTTTATTATGTGCTACCTATTGCGTTTTTTATCATTTATTCTAGCGTTACTGAAGCATATTCGTCAGTATTAATGAGGATAGTAGTACCACGTATAGCCAAAGAAGTGGTGCTACGCATAGTAATTATGATTGTTATTCTATTATATCACTTTAAGTATATTGATCAAAACAAGCTAATAGTAGGTTTTACCTTAGCGTACGGTTCTGCAACTTGCGTTAATTTATTTTATATTTTAAAAATACAATTAAGTTCATTCACCCCTAGTAGCGAAGTACTCACCCGCAAAACATCCAAGAGCATAGTGTCTTATTTGCTATACATCTTACTTACGGGCTTAGGAGGTAATGTAGTAAGTAAAATTGATATCTTTATGGTATCCTCAAAATTAAATTTGCGTGAAACAGGAATATTTAGTCTAGCTTTTTTTATGGCTATGGTTATTGAACTTCCCTCGCGTAGCTTGTTACAAATACTATCGCCAATAACCTCTAAGGCAATTGCCGATAACGATAATGAGAGATTGAACCAATTGTATAAAAAAAGCTCCACTAATCAAATGCTACTTACCACATTTGTATTTGTGCTTTTGTGGATTAATATTGATAATGTATTTAAAATAATGCCTAATGGTTATTTGTACCAATCAGGTGTGTGGGTTATGTTTTTTATAGGTTTAAGCAAAGTATTTGATGCAGCAACAGGTATTAACATAGTTATAATTAATAATTCGAAATATTATTATTTTGGATTATTTGTAGTGTTTTTTTTAGCTACTAATGCAATTGTGTTAAATTACTACTTAATTCCGATGTATGGTATAACTGGCGCTGCAATAACTACGGCGAGTTCTATTTTATTATCCAACATTTTGTACGTAATTTTTGTGTGGACAAAATTTCGTATCCACCCATTTACTCTAGCTACTTTAAAAACTATCTGTTTAATGTTAGTTGTACTAACCCTCAATTTTTATGTATTACCTTGTTTAAACAATCCAATTTTTGATTTATTAGTACGTGGTGTTGTATCAGGAACTATACTGTTGTTCATATCATATTATTGGAATATTTCTACTGATTTTAATGCAGTACTACTTAAAATCGTTAAAATGCGTAGTCTTAAGCAAATTCAGGGGTTGTAAAATCGATTTGTAATTAAAACCTATTATCTTTGATTAATTAACTAATTAATTATTATAAAATAAATGAAATCAGTATTAGTAAGCGGTGGCGCAGGTTATATTGGTAGCGTGTTAGTAAGATTATTGCTAGAAAAAGGCTATAAGGTAAGAGTTATCGATAATTTGAGTTTTGGAGGTGAACCTATAATTGATTTACTAACCCATCCTCGTTTTTCGTTTGTTAAGGGCGATATACGTAGCGAAAGTGATGTAATAAAAGCTGTTGAAGGAATCGATTACGTAGCGCATCTGGCAGCAATTGTAGGTGATCCGGCTTGCGCTAAAGATCCTACATTAACCAAAAGTGTAAATTTAGATGGTGCCAAATTATTGTATACATTGGCAAATAAAGCAGGAGTTCAAAAGTTTGTATTTGCATCCACCTGTAGCAATTATGGTAAAATGAAAGATCCTGACTCGTTTGTTAACGAAGAGTCTGATCTGGATCCTGTATCATTATATGCTGAGACTAAAGTTCAATTTGAACAATATTTATTATCGCAAAGTATTAACAACACTTGTAAACCTACATGTTTGCGTTTTTCAACGGTATATGGTTTGTCGCTCCGTCCTCGTTTTGATTTAACAGTTAACGAGTTTACTAAAGATTTAGCGTTGAATAAAGAGCTGGTGATATTTGGCGAACAGTTTTGGCGGCCCTATTGCCATGTTAATGATTTGGCAGCAAGTGTGGAATTGGTAATGGCATCTACAAATGATATAACTGCTTTTGAAGTTTTTAATGTTGGAGATACCACCGAAAACTATCAAAAAAAGATGATTGCCGAAGCCATTAGAGAACAATTACCCCAATCAAAAATTAGTTATGTGTCAAGAACTGAAGACCCTAGAGACTACCGAGTTAATTTTAGTAAGATTGCAACAAAACTAAATTTTAAAATAACCCGAAATGTACCTGATGGGATTAGAGAAATGATACAAGTTATTCAAGATAAATTTATATTAAATCCTGAGGATCAAAAATACAGAAACAGTTAAAATACAGAAATACTTATAGCAATGAAAATATTTAACTTCGATACTGATAACAAATGGGATTATGAAAATGGGTTTTATCTAACTTCACATCCAACACGAATAGCTAAAATTTTAGCGCATCAAAAATTGTACGAACAAATTATAAATTTACCTGGTGAGGTGCTCGAATTTGGGGTTTTTAAAGGTGCTTCGTTAACTCGTTTAGCTACTTTTAGAGAGGTATTTGAGTCGCCGTATTCCCGAAAAATTATTGGCTTTGATATGTTTGGAGAATTCCCTCATTCGGGCAATAAAGATGATGTTGATTATGCTATTAATTTTGAAAAGCAATCAGGTACAGGTATCCCTAAAGAAGATCTAGAAAAAGCATTTGAGCTAAAATCTTTTAAAAATTACGAATTAGTAAAGGGGGATATTTTAAACACCTTGCCCGAGTATTTAGCTCAGAATCCTCAATTACGAATTTCGTTTTTACATATTGATACCGACATATACGAACCTGCAAAACTAATACTAGAACTATGTTATGATAGAATGGTAAAGGGCGGAGTAATAGTGTTTGACGATTATCCAACAGTAGCTGGAGAAACTCAGGCCGTTGACGAGTTTTTTGCCAACAGGCATCACGTAATTCAAAAATTTCCATTTTCGCACATTCCAAGTTTCATTATAAAATAAATAGAATGAGTAACGCTAACGTAGTAGATTTTATACAACTGCAATTCAAAACGAGGCAATTTATTCCGCTGCACGAACCTCGTTTTGTGGGAAATGAAAAAAAGTATCTCAACGATTGTATTGACTCTACCTTCGTTTCGTCAGTGGGTAAGTATGTTGATGATTTTGAGAAAAACTTAGCTAATTACACCGGTGCTAAGTATGCAATAGCATGCGCCAACGGCACGTCGGCTTTGCACATGGCCATGATAGTGGCAGAGGTTAATGAAAATGATTTGGTAATAACCCAACCAATAAGTTTTATAGCCACATGTAATGCAATATCATACATTGGTGCACAGCCATTATTTATTGATGTTGACCTAGATACTATGGGATTAAGCCCCAGCAAGTTAAAGGACTATTTGTTACACAACACGCAAATTAAGGCCGACGGATTTTGTTACCACAACATAACTAATCAAAAAATAGCTGTCTGCGTACCTATGCACACCTTTGGTCACCCTTGTAAAATTGACGAAATTGCTGAGGTGTGCCATGCTCATAATATTATTTTGATTGAGGATTCGGCAGAGTCAATGGGGAGCTTTTATAAACAAAAGCACACGGGTACATTTGGCACATTAGGTGTGTTTAGTTTTAATGGTAATAAAACAATCACAAGTGGCGGTGGCGGAGCCATTATTACTAATAACGAGCAGTTAGCTCACAAAGCAAAACACTTAACTACACAAGCAAAAGTGCCTCATCGTTGGGAATTTATACACGATGAAATAGGTTATAATTATCGAATGCCCAACATTAATGCCGCTTTGTTGTGTGCCCAACTAGAAAACTTAACAGCGTTTATTAATAATAAACGAGAATTAGCGCTTAATTACGAGCAGTTTTTAGCGAATACAGATATTAAATTTATAGTAGAACCGATACACTCAAAGGCTAACTATTGGTTATGCTCAGTAATGTTAAAAGATAGAATCTCTCGAGATGCTTTTTTACAATACACTAACGATAACGGAGTAATGACACGACCAATATGGACGCTGACGAACAAATTAAAAATGTTTGACAAATGTTTAACTGGTGATTTACACAACTCAATACTATTAGAAGATACCATTGTTAACATCCCTAGTAGTGTAAGAATTAACTAATGAAAAAAGTAGTAATAATAGCAGAGGCTGGCGTAAACCATAATGGAGATATAACTATAGCTAAACAACTTATTGATGTGGCAGCCGAAGCAGGCGCTGACTATGTTAAGTTTCAAACTTTTAAAACGGAAGAGCTTGTTACCGTTGATGCTAAAAAAGCAGATTATCAAATTAAAAATAGTATAAAGGGAGAACCTAATACACAGTTTGAGATGTTGAAAAAACTAGAACTGTCGCACAGTCAACACATTGAATTAATGGACTACTGTAAAATCAAAAACATACAATTTTTGTCCACAGCATTTGATATTACAAGTATTGACTTGCTGCAAAATTTGGGTATTAATTTGTTTAAAATCCCGTCGGGAGAAATTACTAACCTGCCATATTTAAAAAAAATAGGTGGCTTAAATAAACCTACTATTTTATCAACAGGAATGTGTGTTATGAGCGAGATTGAAGAGGCTGTAAATGTATTAGTTAATGCAGGTATGGCACGTAGTAATATATCCATACTACATTGTACTACCGATTACCCTACGGCAGTAACAGACGTTAATTTAAATGCAATGCTCGCAATTAAAAAACAATTTAACCTCTCTGTTGGATATTCAGATCATACATTAGGTATTACCGTACCAATAGCAGCGGTAGCAATTGGCGCAGTTATTATCGAAAAACATTTTACACTTAGTAGAAATCTAGAAGGGCCTGACCATAAAGCATCTCTTGAACCCAACGAGCTTAAAAATATGGTGCTTGCTATTAGAGACATTGAGTTAGCATTAGGTTCGGCTACTAAAACACCAACCTCTACCGAAATTAATAATATATTAATTGCACGTAAAAGCATACATATAAATAACAATTTATCTAAAGGACATACGATAACCGAAATCGACCTAGTAATGAAACGTCCTGGCGATGGCATATCCCCAATGAAAATGAATATGGTAATTGGTAAGCAATTGAACAAAGCAGTATTTGCCGAATATAAATTATCCTTGGCCGACTTAGTATGAAAATAGGAGTGCTTACAAGCTCTAGAGCTGACTATAGTATTTATTTGCCACTATTAAAAGCTATTGCAGCACGTACTGATATGGCTCTGGAAATCATTGCTTTTGGTACCCACACACTTGCAAACTACGGTAGTACAGTTAACGCAATTAAAGTTGATGGGTTTAATGTAACACACGAAATTAGTATTGAACAAAATGCCAATTCCCCAGCTGATATTGCCAGTAGTATGGGCAAAATAATGTGCGAATTTGCTAACATATGGGCACAAAGTAATTATGATATTGTATTTGCCCTCGGCGATAGATTCGAAATGTTTGCAGCAGTATCGGCATCAGTTCCTTTTAATGTTAAAATAGCTCATATTCATGGTGGAGAAACTACGTTAGGTGCTATCGATAATTGTTTTAGACACTCCATTAGTTTAATGGCAACACTCCATTTTGTTACTACAACTAACTATCAACAACGTGTTATTGAGGTTATTGGCAGTAGTACCAATGTGCATTGCGTAGGTGCATTAAGTTACGAAAATATTACTAGTACATCATTATTAACACATCAACAATTTGAAGAAAAATTTGGAATAGATTTAACTATACCGTCTCTACTTGTTACATTTCATCCAGAAACAGTAGGTTATGTTAAAAATGAATATTATGTTAATGAATTAATAGCAGCATTAACCGAATTAAGCAATTATCAAATAATAATAACAATGCCTAATGCAGACACTACGGGCAATTTAGTACGTCAAAAACTTACTAGCTACATAGCCAATGCAAGTAATGCTGTTGGCGTAGAGTCGTTTGGCACCATAGGGTATTTAACCTGTGTAAAGCATTGTGTTTTAATGTTAGGTAATACGTCAAGCGGATTTGTTGAGGCAGCATATTTTCCGAAAATGGTAGTTAATATTGGTAACAGGCAAACAGGTCGCATATTAACTCCTAACATTGTCACTACCAATATTACTAGTACTGAAATATTAACAGCAGTACACACAGCTATTAACACCAAAATAACGAACGACGTTGCTTCGGTTTACGGTAACGGAACTTCGTCAAGGCAAATAATTGATATTTTACTAAAAGAGTACACAAATGATTAAAAATATTGCCCTAATAGGTTATTCAGGTCATAGCTACGTGGCTTGCGAAATTTTGCAAGCACAAGGTTTTAGTGTAACAGCTTATGTAGGCAACAAAATTTCCAAAAACCCTTACGAATTGACGTATTTGGGATCAGAAACGGAAGTAAATGTATTGGTAGAATTAGCTCAAAATTTTAATTATTTTATTGGAATAGGTAATAATACTATTCGAGAGAAATTACAAGAGTTTTTATCTCTTCAAATAGGTAATCCAGTTAACGCAATACATCCTACCTCAATAATTAGCCCAACTAGTACAATAGGCCATGGATGTATGATAGGAGCTAACGTAGTTATTAACCCGCAAGTTACAATAGCTAATGGCGTTATATGTAATACAGGCGCTATTATTGAGCATGAATGTCGTATAGGGAATTATTCTCACATAAGCCCAGGAGCAGTATTATGCGGCAATGTGCAGGTAGGGCACAACTCTTTTATAGGTGCTAATGCTGTAATAAAGCAAAATATAATTATTGGTAATAATGTAACTATTGGTGCAGGTGCAGTAGTTATTAATAACATAGCTAACAATGAAATAATGGTTGGTAACCCACAAAAAAGCATACTCAAATGAAAGCGTCTGATAACTATTTATTTTTACAAACGGGCACAGCTCGTGAGGCATTAACAATGCTAAATATTATAGCAATACCTAATGTAGCTATATTTATAGTAAACGAGTTTAAAACTCTTGTAGGGTCGCTTACCGATGGCGACATACGAAGAGGATTACTTGCAGGTAAAAACATTGACGAGTCAGTAACCTCTTTCATGAACACTACTAGTAAGTATTTTAAACATGGGCAGGATAACTTTGAGCAAACTATAGAGTTTAAAAAATTAGGGATTAGGTTTATACCCTTAGTAAATAATCAGTTACAGATAGTGGATATTATTGATTTAGACAAGCTAAAATCGATACTACCCATTGATGCAATTATTATGGCAGGGGGTAAGGGGGAGCGTTTAAAACCATTAACTGACACTGTACCTAAGCCAATGCTGTTAGTGGGTAACGAGCCTATTATTATGCGTAACATTAACCGATTAAGTACTTATGGAGTAACTAATTTTCATATTGCTGTTAGGCACATGGCTAATCAAATAATTGATGGGGTAACAGCGCAAAATAAAAACGAGGTGCAATTAAATTTCATAACAGAAACAGTTCCTCTAGGTACTATTGGGGCTATCAAATTAATTGAAAATTTTAGTAATGAGGTAATATTATTAATGAATTCCGATTTATTAACCAATATTGATTTTAACGATTTTTACACAAAATTCATAGCTTCTGGAGCCGATATGCAAGTGGCCACTGTACCTTATTATGTTGATGTACCTTATGCTGTTATGAATATTAATGAGAACGACCAAGTACTTTCATTTAGCGAAAAACCACGATACGTTTATTATTCAAACGCAGGGATTTATATATTCAAAAAATCGTTAATTGATTTAATACCTCCCAACATTGAATTTGACGCAACTAACTTTATGGAAGTAGTTATTGGTAATAATAAAAAACTTAATTCATATCCATTACTATCTTACTGGTTAGATATTGGACGCATTGATGATTTTTACAAAGCGCAAGAAGATGTTAAACACCTAAGTTTTTAATGACGGAAAAGACCCTATTTATTATTCCAGCAAGAGGAGGCTCTAAAGGAATACCTGGAAAAAATATAAAGCTATTAAACGGTAAGCCTCTCATACGCTACAGCATTGATTATGCTCGAAGTTTTACGTCAGACGAAAATATTTGTGTAACTACTGATGATTACTTAATCATTAATTCGGTAGAAGAATACGGATTAAAAATCCCATTTATTAGGCCGTCGTATTTAGCTACAGATACTGCAGGTACTTATGAGGTACTAATACATGCCTTAAATTATTATAAGGATGCAGGAATAACGTATGAAAAAATTGTATTGTTACAACCCACCTCACCATTTAGAAACCCCGAACATTTTATAGCGGCAAACTCCTTATTTTCAACAGAAGTAGATATGGTAGTTTCAGTATCGGAAACAAAGGCAAATCCTTATTATAATTTGTTTGAAGAAAATGCACAAGGTTTTTTGTGCAAATCTAAGCCAAGTAATTTTATTCGTCGACAAGATTGTCCGCCTGTGTATGAATACAACGGATCTATCTACATCATTAACGCAAAGTCCTTACGCTTAAAAAAAATAAACCAATTTGAAACAGTAATAAAATATGTTATGCCTTTAGAGTATTCGATAGATTTGGACACCCCTTTTGATTGGAAGATTGCCGAACTATTACTGACTCAAATTTAATTTATATCCTTACGCTCATAGGAGTCAATCATCGAACACTCACTTGCGTTATAAATATTTGCACCACAATACTTAGCATATTTTGCTACTGTAAAATGCCCTAAAAAAGCCTTGCTTGCAGAATTTAATGCCTCGTGAAGAGTAGACGTAGTAGTTTTTGAATCATCGTTATACAATATTTCTACTACTTTATTTGTACTATAAAAATGATTATTATTCAAGCAAAGTTGATTATTATTGTTTACAAACAAATTTGTGTGCCAATCATGATCTGCACCAAGAATGAATATATTTTTAAATTTCATATTAATCGCCAAAAATATTGATAACACTAAAATGTTTTGACATTGAGGAAACGCCCTTTTATTTTTAAACAAATAGTGCGCTATTTTATCAAATCCCTTGAATGCAGTGTAGTTATAATAAGTAATCGTTAAATTAGTGTTTTTTAATACTAATTCAGTAAAACAGATAGATTTTTTTGCTTGTGTAGGTACTAGTAAATGTATTGGCCACGCGGTATCGTGTTGTAAATGATATAAACATTTAGTTACCGACGGCAAAGGATTATTACTCCAAAAAGCTGGATCCAGCATCACATAGTAACTAGGTTTTAATAGTACATACTCTGTTGTACTGGCGAAATGATTCACACATATTAAGTTATATTTATTAATTGCTTTTTTATACTTAATCAATGATTGATTTAACGAGGGGCCATTACCTAATATTACACATGATAAATTAGTATTATTAGGTAAGTTGCTTCTTCTAAAGCCTGATACAATAATTAGTTTAATGATTGAAATTAGCGTATTCATTAACTTATTAAAAAATAAAATAATTTTATAATATATTTTCATCATATTAATTTTACAACATATTTAATTGTATTTTTCAACAAATAATTGTGTAAAATAGTTTGTTTTAATTGAACATTAATTTACCTGTACCAATTATTTTATCCGCAGTATATGCTTTGAATATATAAAGCCCGCTAGCTAAATTATTTTTTTCTATAGTGACTAATTCACCACCAACAGAGGTACGTTTAATTACTGTACTACCTGTTATATCAAATAGTTCTAAGGTAATTACTCCAAGGTTAATAAAGCTAGTTAAATCAATAGCAGCGCTAGTACTAGTAGGATTAGGCTGAACCAATAGGTTATTACTACTAGTGTTAATAACGAAATTATCCTTTGTTGCTATTACTCTTTTACCACAACTATATTTTAAAATAGTACCATCTAAACCTACAATGTATCCTAGATTAGAGTTAGCAAAATCAATTTTAAAAAGTCGCGAAGTATTAGGGGTACTAATATTCCATGTTGTACCGCCATCAGAAGTTGTTAATATAGTTCCTGTGTTATTAGCTACATTTCCACCAACAGCAATAGCTTTGTTAGTATCGTAAAATTGAACATTACCCACATAATTTGTAGTTGGGCTCGTTACTGTTGTCCAAGTATTGCCTGAATTAGTAGTGATTGTAATAGTAGTATTACCAAGTGCAATACCGTTGCTAGCATTGTTAAAGTCAATAGTTACTAGTGGGTTGGCTGTGCCACTGTTTTGTGCTTGCCAGCTGACACCTGCGTTAATAGTTTTAAAAATAGTACCTGTGTAATCGCAAGCATACCCTGTTAAAGCGTCTGTAAACTTAATAGCGTAAATAATATTGTTTGATATAATAGTTTGAGCTACCCAAGTAGCACCACCATTGGTAGTTTTAAAAATTTGACCATAGGCACCACTACCATTCACTCCTCCAGTAGCATAGCCTGTATTTGCATCATAAAAATATATACAACGTAAATAATTAGTAGTAATATTAATTGGTAGCCAAGTATTACCACCGTTGGTGGTTCGTAATAAAGTTCCTCCATTACCTACCGCTACACCGTTGTTTGTATCAGTAAAATCTATTGAGTATAAGTCTTGTGAGGTACCGCTTACCTGTGCTTGCCAAGTAGAGCCTCCATTGGTGGTTTTTAATATGGTTCCTCCGTTACCACACACATAGGTAGTATTAGCATCTATTGCTGATACACCTAACAAGTGTTGTACTGTACTACTATTGAGTGTTGTAAAAGTATGTACCTGCCCCTGTACAGTACATACAAACAACATAGGTATTATAATTAGTAATTTAGTTTTCATGGTAGTTTAGTTTTATTTTTAACAAAGTTAATTTTATTTGTTTATAATATAATCAAGTGTAAATATTTTATGTATGTCCGCAAATACCCATAATTGATATTTTTTAGTTATCTTAGCAAAAAAAACGATATGAATTTATTTAATTTCACAGCAAATTTTGAGAGCGAAGAAGCCTGCATAGCTCATTTCAAGGGCGAACGAGACACTGTGGGTATAATTTGTAATTGCGGTAACACTACACATTATTGGATAAAAAGCAGGTTGAGTTACGAGTGCAAAATATGCAGAAGTCGTACTTCTTTGCGTAGTGGAACAATTATGCAGAGTTCCAACTTATCTTTTTTAGTATAGTATAAAACTATGTTTTTACTCAGTGCGACTAAAAAAGGTTTTTCGAGTAAGGAACTGCGTAGCGCATAATGAACACCAATTAAAAAAACTAAAGTGAATAAATACAAAAACAATTAGGTTTAAAACGCTACGAACCTGTGTGGGCTATGGTTCACAAGCTTCGTAAGGCAATGGGTAAGCGAGACGCACGCTACACTTTAGAAGAAATGATTGAAATGGACGAGGGGTATTTTACCATTGAGTCTAGCGAAATAGAAAAAAGTAAAGCTATTAGAGGACGTGGAGCTGTAGGTAAGCAAAATGTTGCACTACTAGCAGAATCAATCCCTTTGGAGGATATTGAAACAGGAAAGGTGTCTAACCAGTGTAGATATTTTAAAGCAAAGGTATTAACTAGCCACAGTGCAACTGAAATAAACGGTACTATAAAAGAATCTATTAGTGAAAAAAGTATCGTTTTTAGCGATAAAAGTACCTCTTACATAAACATAGCAGACTATGTAGAGTTACACTTTATGGAAAAATCAGACAAAGAAACTACTAAAAAAGTGCTGAAGTGGGTACACATTATGATAAGTAACGCTAAACGAAATTTATTAGGGAACTACCACAAAATAAAAGGTAAGTACTTACAATTATACCTCAACGAGTTTGTTTACAAACTAAATCGAAGATATTTTGAGGAGAAACTCTTTGATAGGCTTGTTATTGCTGCAATTACAGGATTATGATTATTTGCGGACATACATAAAAAAAAATTAAAGCACTACACAATTTCAGTGCATAGTGCTTTATATTAAAAAAAACTTAAAGTATTCAAGGTTTAAGAGCCTGTTTAAATTTTATTCAATAATAATTTTATAGCAGACAGCTTAACCATTTCTTCAGCTGTTTCAAAAAGCAGTTCGTAATTTCTGCATA
>JAYWFU010000077.1:0-2433 GCA_043778625.1 Bacteroidia bacterium
ATGATTTTAATTCTCTCAATTATAAATTTTAATACATCATATAGTAAATAATACAGTTTGCGCTACCTAAAAATGATGTTACATTTACACCAAATATACTATTAAAATATTACTAAACAATTATGATTATATCGTACAACTGGCTACTTGATTTATTACATACTAACATTTCGTTAGATACCTTAACCGAAACCCTTACTGACATTGGCTTAGAGGTAGAAAACACTGAAGCCATTGAAACCATAAAAGGGGGCTTAACCAACGTAGTAGTGGGCCAAGTACTTACTTGTACCCAACACCCTGATGCCGACAGATTACGTGTAACTACGGTAAACGTTGGTGCTGCCGAGCCATTAAATATTGTGTGTGGCGCACCTAATGTAGCCGTAGGGCAAAAAGTAATAGTAGCGCAAGTAGGCGCAGTGCTATACCCCACAAGTGGCGATGCCCTAACCATTAAAGCCTCCAAAATACGTGGCGTAGCTAGTGAGGGTATGTTGTGTGCCGAGGACGAATTGGGGATTGGAGCATCACACGCTGGCATTATGTTACTTGATGCTACTGCTGTGGTGGGTACGCCTGCCATTAATTTATTTGATAATTATACTGATACCCTTATACACATAGGTCTTACACCCAACAGAGCCGATGCCGCATCGCATTATGGGGTAGCGCGCGATATTGTAGCGGCAGTAAAATCGCGTAATTTGGGCGAGGCTAGTTTAAAAACTATACCGCAAACAACTATTGCCACAGGCACAAGCCCAATAACTGTAACCGTTGCCAATACTGACCTTTGCGCACGCTACAGTGGAGTAGTTATTAATAATATTACGGTAAAAGAAAGCCCTGCGTGGCTCAAAAACAGACTGCAAGCCATTGGTGTGCGTAGTGTTAATAATATTGTAGATGTTACCAATTATGTATTACACGAACTTGGACAACCGCTACACGCCTTTGATACCAAAGCAATACAAGGCAATGAAATAATAATAAAAACCATAGCGCATGACACCCCGTTTGTAACGCTTGACGGGACGGAGCGTAAGCTACAAGCCACCGACCTCATGGTGTGCAACGCCATTGCGCCTATGTGCATAGCAGGAGTGTTTGGTGGCAAGGATAGTGGCGTAAGTGCAACTACAACTGATATATTTATTGAAGCCGCTTGTTTTAATCCTGTAAGTGTACGCAAAACAAGCAAGCACCACGCACTTAAAACGGATAGTAGCTTTAGGTTTGAACGTGGCACCGACCCTAACAATACTGTAAATGCCCTAAAGCATGCTATACAATTAGTACTGGAGGTAGCGGGTGGAAATACGAATGGATTTATTATAGATGTGTATCCAACAAAGATAGAAAACTGTATAATTGATGTGGACACTAGCCGCATTAATGCGCTAATAGGCAAGGAGCTACCGCAACAAACAATTATTGATATTATTAAAAATGTGGGCATTGAAATTATAGCACACAACGATAGTAAGCTACGGTTATCAGTACCGCCGTATAAGGTAGATGTAACCCGTGAGGCCGATGTAGTGGAGGAAGTACTGCGTATGTATGGCGCTAACAACATTGATTTACCTACTAAATTTAGCTTTAGTACCGTGGCTACCAACAAGCCCGACTTGCGTGGTATACAAAACACTGTGGCAGATATGCTGGTAAGTAATGGTTTTTACGAAACGATGAATCTATCACTCACGGCACAAAAATACGCCACTACGCCAGAGTATGTAGAGGTGGCTAATCCCCTAAGTTCCGAACTTAACATATTACGTACTACCCACTTGCACGGGGCATTACAGACTATTGCATGGAATATTAATCGTAAGCAAAATAATTTAAAAATATTTGAATTTGGAAATATTTACCACCGTGTAGGCGATAAATTTACTGAGCAAGCACGCTTATCTATTTTAATTTCGGGTAATAAAAACGAAGAAAATTGGGACGTTCCTACGGAAAAAACTAACTTGTTTTACCTACGTAGTGTAGTAGATAATATGCTGAGTTTACTCAATACAAATGCCGCTATAAAGCGAGTAAACACTACCAACGGTATTAATTACGAATTTGCTACTAAAACATTAGTGCAATTAATTGAAGTAGATAAAAAAACACTAAAACTACATGGTATTAATCAGCCTGTGTATTACGCTGATATTGATTGGACCTTGCTAGTACAACTACACACACAAGCTAAAGTTAAATACAAAGAAATAGCTAAGTTCCCCGAAGTACGCCGTGACCTTAGCCTGTTAGTGGATAAAGCCATAACCTTTGCGCAGCTAAAAGAAGAGGCGGAGCGTAATGAAAAAAAACTGTTGCGCCACGTTAATTTATTTGATGTGTACGAGGGCGATAAATTACCAGAAGGCAAAAAATCATACGCACTGAGTTTTAGTTTACAAAACAATGACGCCA
>JAYWFU010000078.1:0-21145 GCA_043778625.1 Bacteroidia bacterium
TCTTTGTCGTATAACGATAACGATTCCTCCACCATAACCACAGGTGTGTGGTAGTGTGCAGGCTCTGTGGTGTAACTATTAGGCGTGTTAATAATTGGGCTGTTAAAACTATTGTTATTGGCTACAGGTGCATGTAGGGTAAATGCTCCTTCTTCGGCTTGCACCTCGGTATATAATTTATTTATTTCGTTGCCATGTGTACTAATAAAATCAGGACTTACGCCTTGTTGCATTAGTTTTACTACCAGTTTTTTCATCTCAGTCATATCACGTTTCATGTCAAACAATAGCTTGTATAATATTTCACGGTCGGTAACTTCGTTCTCTGCCTTAGCCATATTACCTAGCATTGGCAAGTTGTTGTTATTATCGTTAGGTATGTAAAGGCGCAGGGTGGACGCATTAATTTCTCTGCGTTCCTCAATAACTGATATTTGTTCGGCTATGTTTTTGAGCTGACGGATATTACCTGGAAATCGATAATTTTCGAGTAATGTAACGGCATCATCTAATAATTTAACTACTGGCATACGATATTTGGCAGCACAGTCGGCGGCAAACTTTCTAAACAGCAAGTGTATATCGGGCTTGCGTTCCCGCAATGCAGGTATAAAAATAGGCACAGAACTTAGCCTGTAAAACAAATCTTCTCTAAATTTATTTTTAGCAATAGCATCAGTCATATTCATGTTAGTGGCGGCTACTACACGCACATTAGTTTTGAGTGCTTTGGAAGCTCCAACTCTAATAAATTCGCCCGTTTCGAGCACTCGTAACAACCTAGCTTGGGTTTGCAAAGGCATTTCGGCTACCTCGTCCAAAAAAATTGTACCGCCATTAGCTACTTCAAAATAACCTTTGCGAGCCTCGTTAGCACCTGTAAACGAGCCTTTTTCGTGCCCAAATAATTCGGAATCAATAGTGCCCTCGGGTATTGCACCGCAGTTTACAGCTATAAAAGTACCGTGCTTACGGGCGCTTAGTTGGTGTATTATTTGCGAAAAAACTTCTTTACCCGTACCATTTTCTCCACTAATAAATACGCTTAAATCGGTAGGAGCAACTTGCTTGGCAATATCAATAGCTCGCTCCAAAAGTGCCGAAGAACCTATGATTCCAAAGCGTTGTTTTATATCTTGTACATTCATTTTTTAATTTGTATAAATTAATTTAATACACTAACTCGCCCAATAGTGTGGCGGTGGTACATTCTTTTACTTTAACCTGCACGTAGTTGCCTATTTGCGCTGTTCCTTTTTTAAATATTATGGTTTTATTGTAAGTATTGCGTCCGTACAAATAATCAGCCGAACGCTTTGAAACTCCCTCTACCAGCACTTCGTAGGTGTTACCCACATCATTCATATTGCGTTTTAAAGCATTACTACGTTGCAAATCAATAATTTGTTGTAAGCGGCGTGCTTTTATTTCTTCAGGCACATCGTCAGATAACTTACGCCCAGCAAGCGTTCCGGGGCGTTCGCTGTATTTAAACATATAAGCGTATTCGTAACCCACTTCGGTAAGTAAGGTTAATGTATCTTGGTGTTCGGCTTCAGTTTCAGTACAAAAACCACTAATAATATCAGTGCTTACTGCGCAATCAGGCATAATTTGACGCATGCGTGCTATACGTTGCAAATACCACTCGCGGCTATACCCACGATTCATTAGTTCCAACACTCTTGTGCTGCCCGATTGCACGGGTAAATGTAAATATTTACATATATTACTGTACTTGGCCATGGTGTGTAATACTTCGTCAGTAATATCTTTGGGGTGGCTTGTGCTAAAGCGTACCCGCAATGTGGGCGACACCTGTGCCACCATGGCTAATAGTTGTGCAAAGGTTATGGTATCTTCATGTTTTATTGTTCCATTAGTTAATCCAGCCACGGCGTCTTTTTTAAGTCCGCCACCAGCCCATAAATAACTATCCACATTTTGCCCAAGCAACGTAATTTCCTTATAACCTTTTGCTACTAAATCCTGCACCTCGTTAAGTATTGTTTTGGGGTTACGGCTACGCTCACGCCCACGAGTAAAAGGTACTACGCAAAACGCACACATATTATCGCAGCCACGCATAATGCTTACTAATGCCGTAACACCATTGGTAATAAGGCGTACGGGTTCTATCTCTTCGTAGGTTTCTTCTTTTGATAAGATAACATTAATGGCTTTTTGCCCATCATCTACTTGGTGCATAAGGTTGGGTAAATCGCGGTATGAATCTGGACCTACCACTAAGTCCACCACTTTTTGGTTTTCAATCAGTGTTTCTTTCAGCCGTTCGGCCATGCAACCCATTACCCCAATTTTAAGGTTTTTGTTGGTCTTTTTATGTTTGTTATATTCTCGTAAGCGAGTATGTATGCGTTGTTCGGCATTGTCGCGTATGGCGCAGGTATTTACTAGTATAAGGTCAGCGTCAGCCATTTCGGTGGTGGTAACGTAGCCATCTTTGTTCATTATAGCCGCAATAACCTCACTATCAGCAAAGTTCATGGCGCAACCATAACTTTCAATATACATTTTTTTGCCTGAGGGAGCAGAATTACTATTTTGTATCGTTAGCGCAGTGCCTTGCAAATGTTCAGATACAGGGATTTTATCGTGTTTAGTCATTATACTGTGTTTACGGCAAAGATAGTACTTTAACGGTAATAACTGACAACATGGCACTGTGAAATTTTAATTAACAAAACGTTTTGTAAAATTGAGAATAACAACTAAAAAGTACTTAGGATTTTACAAAAGAGGGTTTGATAAAATGCAAAATATCTTATGTTAATTAGGTGTTCTTTGTAATTACTTAACATAATATTAATTATATTGTAAATAATAAATTAAATAATCCTAAAAAATATTGGCTGATTTTGTAAGTTTGATAAAATTAATTTTATAATGAAAGCACAAATACTTGGAAACATTAAATCAATAGTTACATTAAATGAAGCTGAAGAAAAAGCATTTGCAGATATTTTAACTGTAAAACAATTTAAGAAAAAAGAATTTTTACTTAAAGAAGGACAAATTTGCGCTAATGTTTCGTTTGTAAATAATGGTTGCATGCGTCTTTTTTACAATGTAGATGGAGTAGAAAACACCATTCAATTTTTCTTTAGCGGTAGTTGGTACACTGATTATTCAAGTTTTTTGACAGGTGCAACTACAATAGAAAACATGCAAGCCTTAGAACCTTGTGAAATAGTACAGTTTAAAAAGGAAGATTTATATACATTGTTTAACGAGTTCCCAATTTTTGAAAAAGTGGGACGAATATTGGCCGAAAACGCTTTCCTTTCGTTATCACGACTTAACCAAATGCTCACTAACGAAGAGCCTCAACAACGTTACCTAAGCCTTATTAAACAACGCCCAAATGTTGTTGAAAAAATACCTCAACATTATATTGCTTCCTATCTTGGTATAAAACCCGAATCTTTGAGTCGAATTAGAAAACGAATTTTAACTACTGAGTAATTTCCTAACTCAGGTCAACGATTTAAGGTTTCAATAGCCACCATATTTGCATTGTAATTTTAAAACAATGTAAAAATGAAAAAAAAATCAATAGCAGTAGCTAGCTTTTTATTATTTAACTACAATATGTTTGCACAAAACAGTTTAGTTAATACTGATAAAAAATGGGGAGTAGAAACTGAGCTCGTTCAGCCATTTCTTCCAACAGTAAACATTATTCGTATTCAAGTTTCACGAAGCCTAACCGATTCTTCCAAAAAAATGAAGGGTGATTTATTATTTGGAGCCTATATTAGGCCAAATGTAAAGCACGATGTGGTAGAAAAAATTAACGAATATATGGTAATTTTAGGTTACCGTCAGTATTTTTGGAAAGGTTTACACCTTGAAGCTAAAGCGAATATGGGCTATGCTTGGGGTACACGAAATTTGATAGACGGTAAAGATTATGAAACCGCAACTTTATTTTGGGAAAGTAATTTAGGCTATAAATTTAGGCTAACTAATAAGTTACAGAGTAGTCTATATTTAATACCACAGTTTGGAGTACTTGGTAATGCAAGAGGCAAAAACAATGTAAATATTGGACCTCGTGGAGGCAAGCCAGATACTTTTATACAAGGTAACTTACTAATTGGCATTAATTTTTAATCCTTAAAATTTAAAAAATGAAAAATATATTTTTAATTACAACAATAATTTCACTAAGTATTTCAAAATCTTTAGCCCAGCCAGAACTCAAAAAAGACTTCTTATACAGCAATAAATTTAGTGTACTATTTGGATTAATACAACCTCTGGTAACAAAAGGATTTAATGTAGAAGTAAACTATGCTACTAAACGAATGATGTTTGATTATTCGCACGGTATATCGTTAGACCCACCTGTAGCAGGAAACTTTAAAACACAAAATGTTGTTTTAAATATACCGTATTCAACTGGTTTTGGGGTTGGCTATCGTTTTACTTCATTTCTAGATTTACGTTTTGAACCAAAGTTACATAGTTGGAAAGTCTATCATAAAAACGACGAACAAACTAATGCAAATAAAGTAGCTGATTTTAAAACATTTACGTTAGGCTTAGGATTATACTTTCGTTACATGCCCTTTAAAAATAGCGAAAACAAAATATTGCAAGGTATTACTACCAATGTAAATATAAGGTATTGGCAAAATGTAGGTACAACTTTACGAAATGATGAGTTCAGTTATTTTAACAAAACAAGTAACAAAAACGAAACCTTAAAAGCTCCAAATATTGGTATTGCTAATAGTCCTATTATTTTTAACGCTGCCGTTGGTTATACTTTTGGAGGTAGATAAACCGATGCCCTCAAACACAATTAATAATAGGTATTAACATACTATTTTATAAAACAAATATGGGTTACGCAACTAATGCGTAACCCATATTTTTTGTACTATTAATTTATTTGTATTAATTTTTCACTTCTTCAAAGTCAACATCTTGCGCTTCGCTTTGTGCTGGCTCGGCTTGTGCTGTTGCACCTGCCTGTGCGCCCTCTTGCGATGCTTTGTACATATCTTCGCTAGCTGCTTGCCATACGGTATTCAATTTTTCTAATGTTGAATCTATGCGAGCAATATCACGGTTCATGTGCGCTTCCTTTAAAGCTGTTAACGCTTCTTCAATTGGTGCTTTTTTGTCAGCAGGTAATTTGTCGCCGTATTCTTTTAATTGTTTTTCAGTTTGAAAAATCATCGAATCAGCTGCATTCACTTTTTCTGCCTCTTCTTTTTCGCGTTGGTCAGCTACTGCATTTTGTTCTGCTTCTGCTTTCATACGTGCTATATCAGCGTCAGACAAACCTGATTTTGCTTCAATACGTATGTTTTGCGATTTGTTAGTAGCTTTATCTTTAGCCGAAACTTGTAATATACCGTTAGCATCAATATCAAACGTAACTTCAATTTGCGGTACGCCACGTGGTGCTGGAGGTATCCCATCTAAGTTAAATTCGCCTAGCTTACGGTTATCTTTAGCCATTGGGCGTTCGCCTTGGTACACTACTATTTGTACGCTTGGTTGGTTATCAGCCGCAGTTGAAAACGACTCTGATTTCTTAGTAGGTATAGCACTGTTAGATTCAATAAGTTTAGTGAACACACCGCCCATAGTTTCAATACCAAGGCTTAACGGTGTAACATCTAACAATAATACGTCCTTAACATCTCCACTTAATACACCACCTTGTATGGCTGCTCCTATCGCTACCACTTCGTCAGGGTTAACACCTTTTGATGCTGCTTTACCAAAAAATGCTTCTACCGCTGCTTGTATAGCTGGTATGCGCGTTGAACCTCCTACTAATATTACTTCGTCAATATCAGCTATGGTATAACCTGCATTTTTTAATGCTGAGCGGCAAGGATCAATGGTACGTTTAATAAGGCTATCAGCTAATTGTTCAAATTTAGCACGAGTAATTGTACGTACCAAGTGCTTAGGTATACCATCAACTGGCATAATGTAAGGTAAGTTAACTTCAGTAGTTTGACTACTTGATAATTCAACTTTAGCTTTTTCGGCACCTTCCTTTAAGCGTTGCAATGCCATTGGGTCTTTACGTAAGTCCAATCCTGCATTTTCTGCCATAAATTCGTCAGCTAACCAGTCAATAATTACTTGGTCAAAATCATCTCCACCTAAGTGAGTATCACCATCAGTTGATTTTACTTCAAATATACCATCTCCCAAATCTAATATCGAAACGTCATGTGTTCCTCCACCGCAGTCAAATACGGCAATTTTCATATCTTTTCCTTGCTTATCAATACCGTAAGCTAATGCCGCAGCAGTAGGCTCGTTAATAATACGGCTTACTTTTAAGCCTGCAATTTCGCCTGCTTCTTTGGTTGCTTGGCGTTGTGCATCGTTAAAGTACGCAGGCACAGTAATTACGGCTTCGGTAACTTCTTGACCTAAGAAATCTTCAGCAGTTTTTTTCATTTTTTGCAAAATGATAGCTGATATTTCTTGTGGTGTAAAGTTGCGGTCGTCAATTTCAACGCTTGGAACGTTGTTTTTACCTTTTACCATTTTGTAAGGTACACGGGTAATTTCAGTTTTTACTTCGTCAAAAGTGTGTCCCATAAAACGTTTAATTGAATACACCGTTTTTGTAGGATTAATTATAGCCTGGCGCTTAGCAGGGTCGCCTACTTTACGTTCGTTTTTATCAAACGATACTATCGAAGGTGTGGTTCTACGTCCTTCGTTGTTGGCTATAACTACTGCTTCGCCACCTTCCATAACTGATACACACGAATTTGTTGTACCTAAGTCAATTCCAATTATTTTTCCCATTTTGTTTTTATTTTTAGTTATTATTAGTTTATATGTTTGATACCGCTTTGCCAATGATTGTGCCTTAGGTAAGCTACTAACGTTTTGGCATATAATTAATACAAAGGTATGACAAGTTTTAATTTACTCCTCTTAAATAACTGACAGCCTTACCGTTGCACTTTATAATTAGTATGTTTGCACTATTCATTTTAATGCCCCTCCTACCCTTATTTTAAATGCAACCTAACCCACAAATTTTAGTTGATATTGTTAAAATTCCCATGCCCTTTGGTAAATACAAAGGTACACTGCTGTGCAACTTGCCTATTAGTTACCTCGAATGGTTTAGTGCCAAAGGCTTTCCTGTGGGGAAGTTGGGTATGCAGCTAAGTACCATATATGAAATTAAGTTAAATGGGCTCGACTATTTATTAACTCCGCTTAAAGCCAACTAAATTAATGACTGAAGCCGCACTACCTGCCATTAAAAAAGAACTTCAAAATCTTGATGCTACTGCCCTAGCGGAGTTATGTATGCAGTTAACAAAATTTAAAAAAGATAATAAAGAATACCTATCGTATTTGTTGTTTGATGCGCACGATAAGGAAGCTACAATTATCAGTATTAAACAAAAAATTGACGCACAGTTTAGCGAGGTAAATACCCATCAGTTATATTTTGTTAAAAAAACATTACGCAAAATACTAACTGGTATTAGCAAATACGCCAAATATTTAGGTAATAAACAGTACGAGGCGCAACTACTTATTTATTTTTGCAATAAGGTAAAGCAACTTAATTTACCCTTGCACAAAAACCCAGTACTCGAAAACTTGTACAACAATCAAGTAAAAAAAGCTACTAAACTAGTGGCCACCCTACACGAAGATTTACAATACGACTACCAACAAGAGTTGCAACAATTGAGTAATTAATTGAGAATTGATAACGCTTGCATGATAGTTAGCATCTCATAACACTATCCTTATCCCCTCGCCAAACTGACGAGAGCTTATAGCTCTTGTCTATTGTTACTTTGTTGTTTACTACGTTATATAAAGTAGTGTTCGTAGCCTTGTTTAGTGTCTACGAAACAATTAATACAATTTTGGTTCGTGAGTACACGAACCAAGACGGAAGAGTTTGTTATCCTGTCTCAAGAGTTTGTTATCTTCTCTCGAGAGTTTGTTATCTTCTCTCGAGAGCTTGTTATCTTCTCTCAAGCGTTTATTATCTTCTCTCAAGAGCTTGTTATCTTCTCTCAAGGGTTTGTTATCTTCTCTCGAGAGCTTGTTATCTTCTCTCAAGGGTTTGTTATCTTCTCTCGAGAGCTTGTTATCTTCTCTCGAGAGCTTGTTATCTTCTCTCAAGAGCTTGTTATCTTCTCTCAAGAGTTTGTTATCTTCTCTCGAGAGTTTGTTATCTTCTCTCGAGAGTTTGTTATCTTCTCTCGAGAGTTTGTTATCTTCTCTCGAGAGCTTGTTATCTTCTCTCGAGAGTTTGTTACTTTCTCTCGGGAGTTTGTTACTTTCTCTCAAGAGTTTGTTACTTTCTCTCAAGCGTTTGTTATCTTCTCTCGAGAGTTTGTTAAAATGCGTACTTTACCAATAATCTTAGTATCCTTGGTTCGTGGGGACACGAACCAAGGCAGGACCTTCGTGGGGACATGAACCAAGGCAGAAGACCTACTATCATCTCTTATACAACATTGAATAACTACTATAAATAGTAGTTATTCATTCACAGCACAACTTGGACTAGCAGGGAATTAATAGGTGCTCACTGCATAAAAACAAGCGGTGCCGTCAACAGCTTGACTAATACTGTACGTACCTAATCCTGTGTCAACATCTTTAAGTATAATATAATAAATTGTAGTGGAGGCAACATTAATAACTTGTGGAATAGATACATTGTAATCAGCTTGATTTGGCAGTAAAATACTCCCCTTTAAAAAACCTGGTGCATAAGTGTTTGTAATAGATACGGGCGGTGCGTAAGTAACTGATGATGATGATAAAAACCCTTGTATATTAGTTCCACTTGCGTTAGGATTAGATGTAACAAATGCACTGTATATTATCCATTTACCAGCTGGTAACACTATAGATGCACCCGAGTATGAATAAACGTTAGCTCCTGTAAATGTCTGAGGCACTACTTGTGCATTAGGTAACGTACCTACTATTAAGCTACCTACATTCTGCCAAGTAGCTTTACCCGCCGCATCGCTAGTTAATACTTTACCTGCGCCTTGTGTGCCATCGGTTATTTTAATGCTACCGTTTACTTCTAATTTTTCGCTAGGAATAAGTGTACCTATACCTACGTAGCCTATTGGTGTAATGTTTATTTTTGAAACTCCGTTAGTAACTAACGACAAGCTCGTTGATGCCCCTATTGATCCTATTTCAAACTGGTCGTAACCAGGAGGATTAAAATAGTCAGCGTATCCTTTTTGATTGGCAAATAAAGTACCTCCTGCTATATCTAATTTAGCACTTGGTGTTGTAGTACCTATGCCCACATTGCCGTTTGAATTAATAATCATGCGCTCTGTCATTTCGCCAGCAGTCGTTGTACTAGTAGGATTAGTAAAAAACGACATAGAAGTTCCATAGCCAAGATCTCGTGCAAATACTAGTGCGGCACCACCGCCCCCACCTGATTGGTAGCTTAAACCATTGTAAGAGATATTTGCTATGTTACCATCTAACCTAATGCCCGAAAAATTACTAATATTAGTGGGGGGTGCTACTACGCTTGTACCAAGCACTTGTAATTTAGCTGAAGGCGCAACTATACCAATACCTACGTTACCAGCACCAGCACCTGTAAGCCCAGTACCGTACACTAAGTTGCCTATATTAAGTTGGTTGTTGCCTGTAAGGCTAGCTAACACTGTATTATAGCCTATGGCAATATTATTATTGCCAGCCGTTTGGTTATATGCTGCATCACTACCTAAAAATGTATTATCATTACCTGTTGCTAGTGCATAACCTGCCAAATAACCTAATGTTGCATTATGAATACCTGTTGTATTAAGCTGCATAGCCTCGTAACCAACAGCAGTGTTATAATCTCCAGAGGTATGTTCCGCTAAGGCTTGTAGCCCCAAACCCATGTTATAGCTACTCGCAGTATTTTTTAGCATAGCACCATTCCCTAACGCTATGTTTTGCGTACCTGTAGTATTATCTCGTAATGTTAAATAACCTATTGCTATATTATCACTAGCGGTATTGTTAGTCAGTGCCCAACGGCCTATGGCTGTATTGTAACTCCCTGTAGTATTTGCTAAAAGTGAATAAGCTCCTATGGCAGTGTTCATAGTTCCTGTGGTATTGTAATACAAAGAAAAATATCCAACTGCTGTGTTATCAATACCAACAGTATTGGCATATAATGAGTTACTTCCTACCGCTACGTTTTGTATACCTGTAGTATTTGATAACAAGGCGTTGTAGCCAAAGGCTGAATTATTATTACCTGTACTAGTGGCATTTAATGCTTCACTACCAAACGAGGTATTTGTGAGCGATATCAAGCCTGCTCTAAGATTATTACGTTTAAAAACTAAATCTTGATTATCAGTAGTACCTACAAAGTTAGTAGCAGGTGTAGTCCCACTATTGCCTGTAAGCCCCCAAAACAATGCATTGGCAGGGTTTATTGTGCTTGGCACAACATCGCCGTTAACATTAGTACCTAATACTCCTGTACTTGGTAGGCTAGTTAAGCGTAATCCACTGTTACCTGGGGTGCCTTGAGTAATTTCGAGTTTGTTGGCTGGTGCTATTGTACCTACTCCTACATTACCACCCTGCGGGTTTAACGCTATTGGGAATGGGCTATTATCCGAACTACGTTTGGACTGTAACCACATAGGAAAGAAACCACTAGGACTTGCCCCAATTTCTAAAAATATATCAGCTCCTCCAACAGATGCTATTCCGTTGCCAAAAGCTCCAGGATCTAATCGCGTGCCATACACTGATAATTTATGACTTGGTGTGGTGGTGCCTATGGCAAGGAAATTATTAGTATTTGTAATACGCATATTTTCGATACTATTAGTTTTAAACACTAAATCTTGGTTATCAGTGGTACCCACAAAGTTAGTAGTGGAGCTAGTGCCAGCATTGCCTGTAAGCATCCATGCGTCGCCACCACCTATGGTTACCCACTTAGTGCCATCGTAGTAATAATAGCCTGGCTTTACATTATTGGGTGCAATGCCTGCTGTGGCGGTGTTGTACACCATTAAGCTGGTAAGTGGTGCGGGTATAGTGATAACATCTGATACGGAGGTTAATGCCAAGCGTGGTATTAGTAAGCCTTTATTGGTAGAAGCTATGTCTAGTATGGCACTAGGGTGTGGCGTTGTGTTGTTAATGCCTACGTTTTGCGCCGTGGCGATGGTGCTGGTAAGTAAGGCTAGGGATAAGGTTAGGTTTTTCATAATTTTGAGATATTAGATAATTAGATATCAGAATTTAGATTAAAAGAGGATAGATGTTAGATGCTTTATTTGGTGGTTGTTTGGCAGGGCTTAGTACCACCCCACCTCACGGGCACCCCTCCTCCAAAGGAGGGGTGCCCGTGAGGTGATTATGTTGTTGTTAATTGCATGAGTGATATTTTAGCATATAATTTTTACTCGTATTAAATTGCATTGAGTATGTTCGTTGTCAATTATACATTATCAATTGATTTTACGTCAATTAATTTACGGGCATGTAACGCTTTGTGTTATTATGTTGCCGGTGTTGCCTACGGTTAATTTCCAGCAGGTGTTGTTGGGGGCTACTAATATTACGCCTTGTGCGGGGGCGGTTTTGTAGGCTATGTCGCCTGCACCATTAAGGGTTATTAGTGGCGCGGTAGTGCCTGTGCCTGCTATTGTGGTAGTGTTTAATGCGTTGGCGGCTGTCCATACGGGAGGGGTGTTAGCACCTGCGCTGGTAAGCACTTGCCCTGCTATGCCGGGCATTGTGCTTGGCATTAATGCCCCTGTAAACTGTACGTTGCCTGTTACGTCAAGCGGTTGGGTGGGCAATGCTTGGTTAATACCTACGTAACCAGTGCCGCTTAGTATGGTTATTTTTTCGGCACTGTTGGCTACTATATGCAAGTCGCGTGCGTTGAGTGTACCTAGCTTGTTGGTGGCACTGGCGTTATTACCCCTTAGCAACCAAGCTTGGGCAGCTATACTATCGCTAATAGTTTTCATTATATTTTGCCCGCCAATTGTTAAAGTATCAAGGTTAGCATTACCTCCGTTAAAAGTATTAGCAGCAATAGTATTGGTAGTTATACTTGTGCTTTTTAAGGTGTCAATTTTCCCATTTTTAATGTAGGCATAGTTAGTTTTACTACTATCAATGTTAGCGTTATTAATGTTGGCGTAGTTAGTGTTACTACTATCTACGGTAAGGGTATTAATTATGGCATTGTTAATTATGGCCACATTGGTTATGCTGGTATCTACCTTGAGTATATTTATTACTGCGTTGTTAATGTTAGTATAATTAAATAGTGCGGTATCGCCCTTGAGTATATTAATTATGGTGGTGCTATTGCTATTCAAATAATTTTTAATGGCTTTGTTAAGCAAGGCGGTGTCAATGCTTTTGTCGCACAGATTTTTCCATGCCGTACCATTATAAAAATGGTAGCACGCACTATCAATATTGTATATTAACAAGGCACTTTCGGTTGCTGTGGGGGCTATGGCAAGCATTTGTGTGGTGTTCATGCGTGGCGCCATAAAACCTTTGTCAGTTGCTTTTAGTTCCAATATAGCTTTGCTATTGGGGGTGGTAGTGCCTATGCCCACATTGTTTTGGGCTTGGCTGGTTACTGTATTTATTAGCAATACTAATACAATAAGACGAGTGTGTAGTAATAATTTCATAGTAATTTAATTAATGGTTATGTACAAATATATTCATTTAATTGATAACTGATAATTGATAATTTTTAAACTAATTAACTTTTATTACACAACATTTTCCCTACTATTAACAATAGTTTAATTAGCTGAGTAGGTGTTTTTTTTTACAATTGCACTCTCTCCTACCCTATTTTAGTAGTGTAACCGAGCCTACTAGTCCTTTGTGTTTTACGTCAAACACATCGGTATATTCCATTTTCCAGTTATATACTTCCTGTTGGCTAAGTTTACTTTCGCGGAGGTCGGTACCGTCCCAGCCTTTGCTATTAATATCGTTAATACGTGCAATTACAGTTCCGTATCTGTTAAATATAGTTACGTCCAGCCCCTTAATATTGCTACCTTGCACCATAAAATAATCATTTAACCCATCGCCATCGGGGCTAAAGGCATTGGGCACATACACCGTACTTACTGGCGTTACTCGCACTGGGTGGCTTATGCTATCAGTACAGCCTTTGTTAGTTGTTACTAATTGTTTGATAATGTAACTACCTGAGTCTTGGTACTGATACACATATTCAGCCACAGGTTGCAATGGCGTTGGGTTAATGTCTTGCCTACCGTCGCCATTATTATACTCCCAAATTATAGTATTAGCTAAGTGCGATTGGTCAATAATTATTAACTCAGGATTAAGCGAACTAACTGTGGTTTCGCTTAGCTTAAAATTAGCTTTGGGCATAGGGTACATTTCAACACTATCCTTTAACAATAAAGTATCGGTACACCCTACCGTGGTGGTAATAATTAGTTGCACACTATTTAGTTGGGTGGTATCGCTAGTGTTGTTATAGCAATGTGTAGTAGTTGCTTTTGTTGATGTGTTATCGCTTGCTTTAGTGGTGCTGTAATCACCAAAGTTCCAATTGTAAGCGGCAATAGTTTCAATTATTGGTGCTGAATTTTGCGTACTTACGTCAGTAAAATTCACACACAATGGTGTGCAGCCCTTGTTATTACTTAATGTGTAATTAGCCACAGGCTTAGCGTGTACGGTTATGTTTACGTTGGTGCTATCGGCACAGCCGTGATTACTTGTTACTACTAATTTGCTTGCGTAATTACCACTTATAGCGTGGTTATAATTTATAGTTTGATTTAAACCTGTAACCGTTTGCGTTTGTCCGTTGCCCCAATTAATAACCATGTTTGCCATTGCACTATTATCAGTACCTGTGGCAATGGTTGATGCGTTGCTAAATACTACTGGCATTGGGTAGCAAGGCGCTGTTACACTATAATTAGCTTTGGGCAACGCCCACACAATTACAGATTGTGCTAAGGTATCGGCACAGCCATTATTAGTTTTAACAATTAAGTTGGCCACAGGGGCGGTTTGCGTTGCTGTAAGTGGGTAAGTGTACGTTGTATTTGGTGTAGTAGCGTCGGTAGTATAATTACTACCATCAAAATTATACGTCCATATATAACTATTTATAGCATCGGTAAACCCAGCAGGAGTTATTAATGTACTTGTGTTTGAAAATGTATTGCTATTGTTTAGGCAAACGCTATCCACTGTAAAAATAGCCTGTGGCGTAGGATAAATTTGTACTGTTTTTTTGAGTGTATCTATACAATTATTAGCATCAGTAACTATTAATGCAATATTTTTAGTACCTGCTACACTATAGGTTGAGGTAGGGTTAGTTAAGTTACTTACTTTAGTGTCTAATAACCAGCTGTAGCTAAGCATTCCCATTGTACCAGCTCCGTTAGTGCTAGTGTTATTAAATTGTATGTTATCATTTTTTTCGCACCCATTATTAACTGTAAAGTTAGGGCTAGGTAAGCAGTGCACACTTACGGGTTTGGTAACAGGTATGGCTGCACAGCCGCTATCATTAACAGCCTCTAAGGTTACATTGTACGCAGAGGTACAGTTGGTGTAAGTAAACGTAGGATTTTTTATATTGCTTGAGTCCGCTACGTTTGTAGTGCCAAAACTCCATTTCCAACGTTTAATACCTATACTACTTGTACTATTGTTAGTAAACAATGTTGGATTTTTTAAGCACTCGGTAGTAGCAGTAAAATCAAGCACTGGTACTGAGTTTAATGCCACCATAATAGTGTCCTCACCATCGCATTGCGGAAAAGTACCTGTTGTTTTTACAATATATTGCCCTGTAGTATTTACAGATATTGCTTGCGTAGTTGATGCATTAGCATCGTTCCATAAATACGATGCAAACGATGTGTTGCAGGTAATTGTTTGTGGCGTACCATTGTCGCACAGGCTAATATCAGCCCCCAAAAAACCAGTTAGTACCACTAAGTTAGCCGCCCAAGTATTAAGTGTGGTTAGTAGTGCATTATCATTAGCTATGAGCGCATAGTGCATTTTTGCAATAGCCGCAGCATGCCTAACCACCTCTGCCGAACTCGCAAAATTATAATACGGATATTGTACCTCCCCCTGTATATACAATGTACCATTGCCCATAACTGGGCGAGAAGGGTATACCGCACAAAGCCCCTCTATTAACGAACAAGTTGGTAAATTAGTGTTGCGCTGGTGCGTTACATTAAGCGGACTAAAATTAGCAAAACTAGCATACGTTGTGGTGGAGCCTGTTAAGGTTGCATCAGGCGATAAATGCCAAGGCCCTAATGAGTTATGAAACCTTGGCGGGTTTGATGTGCCTGAAGCATTACTCGGTGTTTCGGTTATAGCCCCACCAGTAACGGTGTTCCAAATAGTTTTCATAAACTGCCCTCCTCCACTAATGTTACCACCCTCAGTACTTAACACCACATGCCCTCCCGCTTGCACAAAAGCAACTAAGGCATTGGCAAAGGCTAAGGAGTGTCCGTTGTTTTCAAACGTATTTACAATAACAACTTGGTAGCCTGCAAAATTAGTTATTTCGCCACCTGTGGTATAAGTTACGTTTGCTGCGCCAAACGCAGCGTCGTAAGATGCTTTTTCGCCAGCAGTATTAAACCCTACAGAGTAAATACTAACAGTTTGTGCTAGTGCTAATTTAGTACATAACAGTAGCACAATAAGTATTGTTTTTTTCATTTTACTAGTAATTTTTTCTTGTGATATTAACTTTATTTCAACATTATAACCGTTCCCACAAGACCCTTGTGTTTGGTGTTAAACACATCGGTATAGCTTAGTTTCCAATTGTATACCTCTTGTTGGCTCATTATCCCTTGGCGGATGTCGGTGCCGTCCCAGCCCTTACTGGTGGGGCTTGTTATGCGGGCTATTACTTCGCCCCAACGGTCAAATATTATTAAATCTAATTCTTTAATATTAATACCCTTTACCATAAAATAATCGTTGATGTTATCGCCGTTAGGAGTAAACGCATTGGGTATGTATATACTGTATATTGGGTTTACACGCACTGGTTTACTAATACTATCTGCACAACCTTTGTTGGTTTGTACTAATTGTTTAATAATATAGGTGCCACTGTCTTTGTACTGATACACATACTCCGCAATAGGTTGCAATGGAGTTGGGTTAATGTCTTGTTTTACATCGCCGTTATTATAATTCCAGGTAATGGTATAGGCTAAGTGCGATTCGTCTTTAATTTTTAATTCGGGGTTTAGCATATCTACCGTGCTTGGGCTTACCTTAAAGTCTGCCACTGGCAACGGATACACCGCTATGCTGTCTCGCATTATTAATGTGTCTTTACAACCTGTGGTAGTGGTAATAATTAGTTGCGAGGTGTGTAGTTGTGTGGTGTCAGTAGGGTTAGTATAGCAATGTTTGGCGTTAGTGGTAGTAGCTTTATTATCGCTTGATTTACTCACGTTATAATCCCCAAAATTCCAATTATAGGTGGTAATTGTTTCAGTTGCGGGTGCTGCATTTTGTGTACTAATGTTTACAAAATTGACACACAATGGCTCACAACCTTTGGCAGGTAAAGCGGTGTAATTAGCCACTGGCTTGGCATGTACGGTTATAGGCACATTTAGGCTATCGGCACACCCATGGTTGCTGGTTACTACTAATTTGCTAATGTAGTTTCCGCTTGCGGCGTGGTTATAATTTATGGTTTGATTTAAACCTGTAACGGGTTGCGTTTGCCCATTGCCCCAATTAATAACCATGCTTACCATTGCGCTATTGTCAGTGCCCGTGGCAATGGTTGATGCGTTGCTAAACGTTATTGCTGTTGGGTAGCAAGGAGCCGTCATACTATAATTAGCCTTGGGTAATGGCCACACAATTACGGGTTTGCTCACGGTATCAGCACAGTTGTGGTTGGTAGTAACAATAAGCATTGCCACAGGTTTAGTTTGTGTGGCAGGCAGTGTGTATATGTGCGAGGTATTAGGCGTAGTAGCGTTGGTGGTGTAGTTGGTACCATCAAAGCTGTAGTTCCATACTTGGCTTTGCACAGCATCGGTAAAGCCAGCAGGCACACTTAGTGTGGAGGTATTAGTAAAGGCATTGGCTATGTTAAGGCACACACTATCCACCATAAAGTTAGCCACAGGTTTAGGGTAAATTACCAATGGTTTTGTGGTGTCTTTACTACACCCAAAGCCGTCAATTACGTTTAAATTAATACTGTAATTACCTGCTGCGGTATAGGTATAGCTGGCGTTGGTACTAGTTACTGGTACTGGCGATAACCCCAAGCGCCACTTGCTAATTAGTGCGCTGGTAGTGCCTGCACCATTGGTGCTGGTATTGGTAAATTGTATTTTATCGTCGTACTCGCAACCATTGCTGAACGTAAAGTTAGGCATAGGTAAGCAGTGTACTATCACAAGATTGGTGGCTACGCCCACACAGCCGCTATCGCTGGTTACTACTAGTGTGGCATTGTTAGGGGCGTTGTTACATTTATTATAGATGTAAGTTGGATTTTGAATATTGGCCGTTGGTACAGGAGTAATGCCTGTGCCTCCAAATACCCATGCCCAACTTTTAAGGCTACCATTGGCCACGGTGCTATTGTCAGTAAAGGTGGTAGTGCCTTTGAAACAAGCGCTGTCGCTGGTGAAGGCTGCAGTAGGTAAAGGAAACGTATTTACAGGTTTTATAATTGTATCGCTACAACCTTTGTCGGTGGTAACTATTAATGCTGCGTTATGAGGCGTAGCAATTGATGGACTAATGTAAGTGTAACTACCATTTTGAGTAGTGGCATCTTGTATAAATGTATTGGCAGTGTATTCATAATCCCACTGATAACTTGTTATATTATCAGTAATTCCTGCAGGATTAGTAAGGGTAGAAACATCTGTAAATACAGTACTTTGGTTAGCACATGCATTTAATATTCCAAATTTAGCCGTAGGTTTAGGATGAATAGTTATATTTTTAATAATGGAGTCGATACAACCATCAGTGCTTGTCGTAATTAATTTTACTGGGTAAATTCCAGCAAGGCCAACTGTAATGCTAGGGCTTTGTAATGTACTTGATAGTACGTTTGCATTGGTTGGGAAAATCCATTTCCATTGTGTTGTGTTAGTGGATAAATCAGTAAATTGAGTGGATTTAGGAGTACTATTTTCGCACGGCTCGTTAAACGAAAAATTAGGCACAGGATTAGGTGAAGCGGGTACATTTACAATATGATTAGTTTCGTAACAATATCTATCAATAATATTACAAGTATATGTACCTGATGCTAAACTATCAATACTAGCTGTAGTTTGTGGCGGAACGGTATTCCACTTAAAATAGTAAGTAGGTAATCCGTCTGATAGCGTTAAATTAATTGTACCCGTATTTTGCCCTCCACAAGAAGCAGTTGAAGTGGTAGTAATAGTGTAGGGAGTATAAGTGGTGGTACACCCTCCTAAGTCAAACGAACCAACAAAATCTGCCCCACAAGCATATACCACCCCTTGTTTAAAAAACAACAAATCATATACCGCCCCTGGTGTAGTTACTGAAGTTATTTGTGCAAATGTATTATCAAATTTGTATATACCATTCATGCTTCCAGCATACACATTATCGCATCTATCTACTCCTAAACCACTACAATTGTGAGAACTTCCGCTAGGTATAGTACCTGTGGCAGATACCGTTCCTAAAGTAGTTTTCCCTCTTTTATTAAGTGTGAGTCCATCCGATAAATATATATCATCGAACCCTACAATTATTCCATTGTAGCCTATGAACCCACCTGTAATATAATTTTCGCCATACTCACTAAACGTACTATAACCATCAGGTACGTCGTCAATAATAGCAGGGGTAGGACTCATGTGTGTAATATTGCCCAAATGCATTGAGTATAAGCTAGCATCTATATCAGTGGTTATAGATCGTGTTTCAAAACCAGCGGTAATGCCATTGCTCAAGGCTCCAGTGTTGATATCTAACTTTGCTAAGTTTCCCCCTCCCTCTAATCCAACTCCACCAACAAATAAATATTGTTTACAAGGGTCAAATGATAAACGCCACTGTTCGTAGCCTCCACTAACTGACCATACCACAGTTCCATTAGCATCTAATTTTTCTCGGCGTCCATTACAACAGCCATTCGTTCTGTAAACATTTCCTACCTTATCTACTTCAATATCGCCTGCATACGTATAATCATCTACAAAATTGTATGTCCATAAAAGTGTTCCCGATGTTGAGTATTTTTGTATTCCTTGCTTGCCCTGTATGTAAACATTCCCTGTAGTGTCGCGTTTAATATCGTAAGCGTCATTGTTGGGTATTCCTGCGGTTACTATCCAAGGGTCTATAGTAATATTACGTGCTGCATTTACATTATCTAGCGTAAAATTTACTACGTTATTTTTGTTTAATGTGTAAGTTGCATTTATTTTTTCATATTCATTATCCGTATAATAAACTACTGGCGCATAATCTATTAGGTTAGCAATAGTATTTTTGGCTACTATGTTTTTATCCTTATCTAATACTAACGATTTCGCATTATGGTATTTTATTTTAATATCGTTTATGTTACTCCCAGCACGGGCTAGTATATTATATTTCAAGCCTTTTTCAGTATGAAATAGCACCTCAATATCAATATTGTTATATATATTTCTATATACTAATTTGTTGTAGCCATTAGCGTGTGTTATACCATTAGCATAATTATAATAAGCCTCTGAAATATTTTGTCCCTCTACTGTTGCATTCGCATTCGCTCCTAAAAACTCTAATTCAAGTTGGTCTTTTTGCACTTTTATACGGGCTAGCATTTCGCGTTTCTCCTCCTCCATATCTTTCTTCCCATGTTTTTCTTCTTCCATAGGTTTATAAGTGGTTTTTGTAAAAGCGCATATAAAACTTTTAGGCGTAAAATAATACGCATTAGTTACGTTATCGCAGCCAAACACTACTGGTGCATCGGTAGCCGATTTTATAGTTGTGTACTGCCCTTTGTTTTGCACAAACAACTTATCATTAAAGGGTTTGCGCACCCAATTGGTACCGCCTGCAAAAGCATCTAACGATATACTTATAAATATGCTTGCAATGAATAATAATATTTTCATAATCTAATTTATTTTAACATTGTAACCGTACCCACAAGGCCTTTGTGTTTGGTGTTAAACACATCGGTATAGCTTAGTTTCCAATTATATACTTCTTGTTGGATAAGTTTTCCTTCGCGGATGTCGGTGCCATCCCAACCCTTACTGGTAGGGCTTGTTATGCGGGCTATTACTTCGCCCCAGCGGTCAAATATCACTAAATCTAACTCCTTAATGTTAATGCCTTTTACCATAAAATAATCGTTAATGTTATCACCATTAGGGCTAAACACATTAGGCACGTATATAGTGTATATAGGGTTTACACGCACTGGCTTACTTATGCTATCGGCACAGCCTTTGTTGGTTTGTACTAATTGTTTAATAATGTAAGTACCACTATCTTTGTACTGGTACACATATTCCGCAATAGGTTGCAATGGCGTTGGGTTAACGCTTTGCTTTACTTCGCCATTATTATAATTCCAGGTAATGGTATACCCTAAGTGCGACTCGTCTTTAATTTTTAATTCGGGGTTTAGCATATCTACCGTGCTTGGGCTAACCTTAAAGCCTGCCTCTGGCAACGGATACACTGCTATGCTATCCACTAGAGTTAGTGTGTCTTTACAACCTGTGGTGGTGGTAATAATTAGTTGGGTGGTGTGTAGTTGTGTGGTGTCAGTAGGGTTAGTATAGCAATGTTTGGCTTTGGTGGTAGTAGCTTTATTATCGCTGCTTTTGCTTACATTATAATCTCCAAAATTCCAATTATAGGTGGCAATTGTTTCAGTTACTGGTGCTGCATTTTGTGTGCTTGTGTTTATAAAATTTACACACAACGGCTCGCAACCTTTGGCAGGCAAGGCGGTGTAATTAGCCACTGGCTTGGCGTGTACTGTTATAGGCACATTTAGGCTATCAGCACAACCATGATTGCTGGTTAC
>JAYWFU010000079.1:0-6872 GCA_043778625.1 Bacteroidia bacterium
TATTTATTGTAGTTTTGGTGAACCACAAATAAATCCGTTACTAAAGCGATTTAATTGACCCATACTATTAGTTTTAACAGAAATTTAAACAGGCTCTTACTAAAGTTAAAAAAGTTGCCTCGGTAGGGCATGCAGACTCCTACACACGTCGTTGTGCATTACGTAACAATGGAGATATGTTGTGCTGGGGTTACAATGGTTATGGTCATGTGGGAGACGGTAGTACAGTAAATCGTACATCGCCAACCCTAGTTGTGGGCAATGTAAAACAAATGGCATTGGGAGAAATTACCACCTATGCTTTACGTAACAATGGTACTGTATATTCGTGGGGCTACAATGCACATGGGCAAATAGGTAACGGCACCACCACCAACCAGTCAGGACCTACACTAATAGCTTCATTAACCGCTATTGATACAATTATAACTACTACTTATAGGTACGGTACAGCATTTGCAATTAAAAATTCAGGTAATACTGTTTATTCTTGGGGTTATGCTGGCGATTACGGACAAACTGGTAATGGCACACTAGCAAGTATTTTATTTCCAAGTATTATAAATTTAAAAAATGTAAAAGCAATGACTTCATGCGGTAGTTGGGACAACATTAGTGGCTCTGGCTGGCAAGCCACAAATATGATTGTATTACTTAAAGATGGAGGAGTTAAATGTTGGGGCTATGGAGGAGCAGGAGGTAATGGCAATGCCAATAATATAGGTACCTACACCCCCCAACTTATTAATAGGTAGTTAAATAATTAAGAGTGCGAGCCATGGGGTCCCCCCCGCTGGCGCGAGCTTGCAGCTCGTGTCCGCTACCATTGTATCAAACCTTATTTTCTTGTTTACTATCATTATTCATTACAATTAGTTTTTATTTTTTAATGAATACGAGCAACATGCTCGCACTAGCCTAAACTACACGGAGTATCAATTGTTTCGTGGAGACACTAACCAAGGCGGAAGTAATAATCTTAGTTCAATAATCAAATTCAATTTTTAAAAATAAATAATAATAATAACCACAAACAATAACCTCGTGTCCGCTACCATTGTACCAAACCTTATTTTCTTGTTTACTATCATTACTCATTACAATTAGTTTTTATTTTTTAATTAATACGAGCAACATGCTCGCACTAGCCTAAACTTAACGGATACCTAACGCTCCTCCTTGGTTCGTGTCCTCACGAAACAATTGATACCTTTTTGTTTCGTGGAGACACTAACCAAGGCAGAAGTGATAATCTTAGTTCAATAATCAAATTCAATTTTTAAAAATAAAAAGTAATAATAACCACAAACAAAAACCACAAAAAAAATGAACGTAACATTACAACAAGCCGAAACAATGATAGCCGCCGCTAAGCTAAAAGCTATTGAATTAAACACCACAATGAATATATGCATAGTAGATGCAGGTGCCAACTTAGTAGCCTTTGTGCGTATGGATGGAGCTTGGCTAGGCTCAGCAGATATTGCTATAAAAAAAGCAAAAACAGCACGTTATTTTGATTTTAACACAGGCGTTATCGGAGAATTATCGCAACCGGGTGGCCCCTTGTACAATATTGAGCATTCTAACGGGGGCTTAATTACGTTTCCGGGAGGAGTACCTATTAAAAATAATGGTGGTACAGTAATAGGTGCTATAGGGGTAAGTGGCAGTACCGTACAAAACGACCACGAAGTGGCACAAGCTGGGGCATTAGCCTTGTAAATTAACCTAAATAATAAGAGTGCGCCACAGTAGGTTCTTTCGGCTATATTTTTGGAGAGGGGTATAGTTGGTTTCATGACTACTGGGGCGTTACTCTTTAATTTACTCAATTAGTACACTAACAAAAAATAATACCTCAATCATTACTTATATGAGAGCATTTGTTCTAATTATTATTTTAACGTATTGTAATATTTTAACTACCTGTGCCCAAAATGTAGGTATTAATACCACCACTCCAGATGTATCGGCAATATTAGATATAACGTCAATTAATAAGGGCTTGCTTATGCCTCGTATGACAAGCCTACAGCGCAAAGCCATTGTAAGCCCTACAGCGGGTTTGCAGGTGTATGATACTGAGCTTAAAGGCTACTATTATTATGATGGAATAATATGGGATTGTGTAAGCGTAGCGGCAGGTACTGTAACTCACTTTGCTAACGTTACTGCACCACATGGCTACCTCGAGTGTAACGGTCAGGCCATAAGTAGGACAATATACGCTGAGTTATTTACTGCTATTAGTACCTTGTATGGTGTTGGCGATGGTAGCACAACATTTAACGTACCTGACCTACGTGGCGAGTTTGTGCGCGGTGCTGATAACGGTAGAGGAGTAGATGCAGGACGAATATTAGGAACAACGCAAGTAGCATCGGCTGTTAGAAGAGAAACCGGAATAACGTCTTCGGGAGTAGCTGTTATAACGGTAGGTAACCATGATGGAATATATACTGTAGTAGCATCGGGAGGTGCAGGAGGGGGGGGAGGTACTGCGTCAAGTCCGTTAACCTATTATAATGTGCGCCCACGTAATATAGCACTTATGCCTTGTATTAAGTATTAATAAAAACAAACCGTGGTATTTTGCTTTTACTAATGAGTACACCAGCTCACTTTACGTTAACGCCACTTTATGTTGTTGGCAACTCAATAGTTACTGAACTGCTCAAAAGGAAAATATGTATTCAATATCTGTAATAGTCTCTTTAATTAAAAACCCATGGAACTACGAGTATAACATACTTCAGCAAGCTCAATAACCCATAAGAAACATTATCAATAAATCTAGCATATAAAGCGGCAATATACCAGTATTATCAATAAATCTAACATCTACTATCTAACGTCTCACTACCATGAAAACACTACTAACACTCATTATTATTACGAGTTCATTTTTAACTTCTCTTGGGCAATGCAGTGCATCATTTACGCTTAACAGTACTGACACCGCTCAAGTATGCAAAGGTGCTACCGTTAATTTTGATGCCGCTGGTAGCGCACCAACAGCTGGTTTTAGCATTACTAACTATAGTTGGAAATTTACCGATGCCACCACCGCTACAGGTATTACAGCTACTAAAACCTATGCAAATTCGGGTGTGTTTAAAGAGCGGTTAACAATAACTGATGGCAATGGTTGCACCAAAACTGTACGTAAAGTGGTGCGTGTGGCCGAGGATATGAATTTTTGGGGTACCCATGCCAACCGTACCACCATTTGCCAAGGCGATACTACACTACTAGTGGGGGTAGTACAACAAACCAAAACAACGGTAGTGTTTCCTACGCCTGTTAGTAACGGTACGCCAATAACTGATAATGGTGTGTTTACAAGTACCGTTACTTATACCCAGTACGACGATAACGCAGTAATAACTAGTGTTGCCGATATAGTTAAAGCATGGGCAAATATGCAGCATAGTTACAGTGGCGATTTGTATATCCGCATTGTGTGCCCTAATGGGCAACAGGTATCAGTATATAATGTTTCGGGTGGCTACAAAGGCGGTGGAAATGGCGGTACGCCTTTTAATCAAGGAACATATAACTGGACAAGCACCGCAGCCACTCCTATGGCAGGAACAGGCTTAGCCCCAGGCGATTATTTACCTGCTGCACCTTTTACAAGTTTAATAGGTTGCCCAGCTAACGGAACATGGCAAATTACTATTGGCGATGTGCACAACAATGATGTTGGAACTTTATATGGTTTTGGAGTGCAGTTAGCACCTAGCATGTACAAAAGTGGTATATTTAAACCGCTAACAACAGCACAAGCTTGGCAGGCAAGCCCTGATATTATTACTACAATAAATGATAGCACTGTAATTATAGCTCCCACTACCGCAGGCACGCACAGTTACACGTTTGAGGCAACTAATAATTTTGGTTGCACGCAAGATACTACCATAACCATAACCGTAAATCCAAAGCCCAATAGTTCGTTTACAAGCAATGTGGTATGCTTAGGCAATGCTACTACATTTACCAACAATAGTACAATAGCCAACGGGTCGTTGGTAAGTGGCTGGGTATTGGATGCTGTTGCTAATCCGCCACCTACTAGCACTGCTACAAACCCAAGTTATACTTACGCTAATTGTAACACTAATTACAACGTGGCGTTGCTTACCATTAGCGACAAAGGCTGTAAAGACACTGCCATAGGCATAGCCAAAGCATACTGCCTGCCCACTGCCAATTTTACTGTAGTTAATGGTTGTGAAGACGATGCTGTTATACAATTTAACAATACATCAATCAACGGAGCGGGTACAATGGGGGTACTTAATTATGCTTGGAATTTATCTCCCACACTTACCACAGTTGCCAATCCCACACAAGTGTATACTATGGCAGGTACTAAAAACATAACATTAATAGTTACTGATGTTAATAGCTGCAGCGATACGTTTACTGCTCCGTTACAAATATATCCTAAGCCTACGGCTAATTTTACGGTAGATAGTGTGTGTTTTAATACGATTAGTAGTTTTACCAACGCTTCCACACTTATTGTTCCTGTGGGTTATACCGATGCTATAAATAACTATCAGTGGAACTATAATTTTGATGGAGTTAATTACATCGTAGATGCAACCGCACAAAATACCACACACCTATACACACTGCCCGCTACACAAGTAAAGCCTATTACAAGTTTAATTATTACCACTAATCACGGCTGTGCCGATACCGTAAGTAATCCCATTATTGTGTGGCCTTTGCCAGTAGCAAGTTATACTATGACCTCGCCATGCTACCCTAACCCCATAGTTTTTACTAATGCAAGTAGTATTAATATGGGTACCAATAACAGTACTATGGCAACCATGAGTATTAACTGGGGTAATGGGCAAGCTAGTAACGTTACAGGGTTAAATCAAACATTAAATTATAACTACACCAGTAGTGGTAATTATATATCGGAATTAAGTGTGGCTACTAACCATGCCTGTACCGCTAAGTTACAAGTACCCATAACCATACACGCCAAGCCTGTGGCTAGTTATGTGGCATTGCCCGCTAGTGGATGCTCGCCAGTGTGTGTGTATTTTGTAAATACAAGCACTCAAAACGCATCTCCAATAGCCGAAAAAATTACCAATTATTCATGGACGTATAATGATTATACGCTAGGCAAGCCCAACGATGATAAGTCGAGTAGCATTAATACCTATCATTGCTACAAAAACAGTAGCGATACTATCCAATTACACTCGCCACGGCTAATAGTAACAACCTCAATTGGTTGCAAAGACACTATAACGCAAGCCAATGCTATTGTGGTATATCCATTGCCTATAGCCGGGTTTGAACTGTCGGACGTAAATTTAACAATGCTTAATCCACAGGTAAATATTACTGACCAATCGCACCTTGCCAATACTGTTGTGTGGAACTATGGCAATACTGATATTAACAGTGTACATAACCCTACACCACTAACAAGCACAGCGCCGCACCTATACACCTATAATGATAGTGGCGTATATATTATTAATCAATTAGTGCTTACTAACCACGGTTGTAGAGATAGTGTGGAGCATACCATAACCATAAACCCAGTTTACAGTGTGTTTGTACCCAATGCTTTTAGCCCCGATGGCGATGGATTAAATGACTATTTTAAACCACATGGGCAAAATATTAAAACCATTAACCTTATTATATTTAACCGTTGGGGTGATGTAGTGGCTCGTGTTAATGATATTAACAGCAAGGGCTGGGACGGTACAGATATGCTGCAAAATAAAGTAAGCCAACAAGAAACATATAACTGGAAATTAGAATATATTGATGTATTTAATATAAAACACCAAGGGTTTGTAGGTACGGTTACGTTATTAAAGTAGCAACTCAAGTATCACTAAGTACCTACCTAATTAGGTAGGTATAAAAACAGTACAATTAGGTAGTTGTGTAGTAATGCACAATACTTTAGTATTGGATCTACAATAAAAACAGATACAAGTGCTACTTATTACGAGTTAAAAATTTTACTAACTAGTATGTTAACTAACTAATTAAAACAATAACCCCATGAAAACACAATTACTAACCGCAGTAGTACTACTATTGGTAACACTAACCTCCCAAGCTCAAAACAATGTAGGCATAGGCACCATAACGCCTCACCCTAAGTCCATACTGGAGTTACAAGCTACTGATAAAGGATTACTTGTGCCTCGCTTAAGCAACGCACAAATGCTTGCCATAACCACCCCACCCAATGGTTTGCTGGTGTACAATACTACTCAAAATTGTTTTAACTACTATAATACTACCACAGTAGCATGGAAGAGCATGTGCAGTACTACGGGCATTACCAACAGTGGCGACACGGTTATCATCAACCTATTAAAAGCGGATAGCATATTTGCCAACTACCTTACCGTAAATAGTGCTTTTATTAATAACCTATTTGCCACTACCATTAAGGCCGATACAGGCTATATTAAAAACATAATTAGCCAATACATTACCGCCGATAGTGCCTACATAAAACTCCTCCGTACGGATAGTATATTTACCAATTACTTACAAGCTCATTACATAGTAACGGATAGTATTTACGGGCAGCTAGGTAAATTCGACAGCTTAATTATTAAAGGCTTGAGCATTGATAGCTTAATAAAACAAATAACCACCAATTACCTTAATACTAAGGATACTATTGTACTAAAATATTTACAAGCTGATAGCATATATACCACTCTACTACGTGCCGACAGCGCATTTATTAATTACCTCCACGCTAACACTATAAAGGCGGACACTATCGTGGGTGGGGTTGGTAATTTTACTACTTTAAATGTAGGAGGCATACCCATTAATCAGCTAATAACGGATAGTAT
>JAYWFU010000080.1:0-6798 GCA_043778625.1 Bacteroidia bacterium
CCGAGCTTGATGCTAACCTTAGATTACTTGACCCAAACGACCCTGTAAAATATGATTTTGCATTGTTTGGATTGGGGATTTTTGAGGGGTTTTAAGGGTGGATAACGAGTGTATTCCTTTAATAACAAGCTAAGGTAGGGTATGTGCGTGGCGGTTAGGACCACCCCGCCCGTTGGGCACCCCTCCTACAAAAAAGAGGGGAATAGCATGGCGTGAGTGTGTTAGCGTAATTACGTGGTGTGTTAGCTACTGCGTTCATGTTTTGGGGATGTTAGATTGGTAGATACTAGATGTTAGACAATAGATACTTAGATGTTATATTTTGATAAAAAATTTAAAGAGTAACGAGCAGGGTGGTTATGAAACAAGCTATACCCCCTCTCCAAAAGGTATAACCCAAAGAACCCACCCGCTCGCACTCTTGTGCTTTAGGTTGTACATTTTAAAATTTACAACCTCATTATATTTTATTTACAGTATAACTTATTTAATTGCGGGTAATATTACTAGTTCAATGTAATACATTACACTATCTTCCTCTTTTTTATTGTTTTTTACTAAGTCAGCATCTGCGCAATACACTGGGCTACATATTTGCTCATTAGCCGTATAAGTTTGTTTTAGTGCCATGCATTGTGTTAGCATGTTGTAGGTGCCATAGCTTACTAATACTCGTTTTATTTGCCAGGTTTCGTTACTTGGTACAGTAAGGCAACCTGCACCCATAATAGTTTTGGTACGTACACTATCTTTTGGCATAGCACAAGCCGTAGCACAAGTTAATAGGCACAAAAGCAAGCTATTGTATATAGTTAATATCATGTTGTTGCCTACTTTTTTTGGTTATTTAATAAACTATTATTGCTATAGCAATTTACATTACTAATAACTACTAGCAAAGCCTGCCATGGCATTACCCACTGCTATAGGCTCGTACTGCACTGTACCACTACTTTGTGCTACCTGCATCTGTTTTGGTATATGCAAGTAAGCAAGTAAGCAAGTAAGCAAGTATATAAGCTAGTGCTACTGCATTAGCACTAGCTTATATACTTGCTTACTACAGTGGCACCTTGCTACAAATTGCCATGCTTAATTAGTAACACAAGCGCCACTACGCATGGGTGTTTTAATACAGTTTAAATAGTAATTAAGGTATTATGTTAAACTCAATACCTGATATGCCAACTATAATACCATTACCTTGAACGCTATCGCCTGCTCTCAACCATATTGGAAAGGGCCAATTACCCACAATACTACTACTTGTGCTAAAAGAGCCTATATAAACAAGACCATTTATATAAATTTGTATCGCGCCAGCATATAAGTAACCAACACCACTACTAGAGGCAGCCTCTAACTTAAACACCTTACCTGCAGGTACTGTGTAATAAGTACTATTATCTACACTTCTATTTATTACTTGGTTAAATTGCAAATTACCTTGTGCAAACGTTTTTGTGCCATAGCTAACTAACAGTAAGGCAAAAATAGCAGCTAGTGCGTGTATTTTAATTAGTGTGTTCATGTTGTTGTTGGTTTTTGGGTGGGGTAGTTAATTGTTTAATTTAAGTGGTGTAAGTATTTTGCTTTTTAGGTACCCCCTGCTAAAAAATAATTATGATTAACAGTATGTGCATGCCCAGCACAATAGTTGTTGCCTTGGCATTTAATTGTATAAGTGTACTACTAGGGTTGAGCTACATTGGTTACAATTTTTAATACTCTCAACCTATTACTAAAGTAGTGTTGCTTGCGGTTAGCGGCGCAGTACCGTAGCTACTAATCGCATTTGTAGCAGGTGCGTATGTAATAGCCACTAGATGATTGCCCCACTCCACCATCAGTAAACCCTATAGGGCAAAATAAATTGCTAACACCCGTAGGGTCATTAGGGCCTGAGCCACTGGGTGCGAAGTTTAAATACATAGCCGTACAGGGTTTACTACTGTTATTGCCAAACGCTATGCTTACTTTTCCGTTAGCGCCATTGGCGCCACTAGTAGTATTACAACCAGCACCACCTCCAGGGAAAGTACCACCAGATGCTACTCCCGCGATTGCACTTCCACCCACACCCCCATTTGGACAGTTTCCTCCATCAGCACATGCGCCATAAGTAGGATTATACCTAACGTTACCTCCATTAATTGCATTGGGTGAGCTTACCACACTACCACTTACTGCAATACCTCCAGTATTACCCGGGATGCAACCAGATGAGCTACCACCTAAGCCACCACCTGCATTTATACCCACCAAGCTAACTTTACTATCACCACCATTAGCACCTGCAATACCTGAATAACCAAATTGACTAATACCACCAGCACCCACTGTAACAGTATAAGCTGTACCCGCTACTAGTTGATAGCCCCCGCTAACATAAGCACCGCTACCTCCCCCGCTGTAGTAAGCACCACCACCACCACCAGCTCCCCAAGCTCTAATGGTGTAGAGGCCTGTGCAGGTGGGGGTGTAAGTGTAGGTACCAGGGGTAGTGTAATCAATAGGTACTGGGGGTACTAGGTTAGCCTCTTTGTGGGCGGCTTCCACCTTCCATACTTTGCCTGCTGGCACAGTTTGCACGGTGGTTACGCTTATGTTGCGGCTATAATCGAGGGCGGTGCCGTTTACCGTAAATTCAATAACGGCTATGCTGTACACGGCTTGCCCTTTGGCAAGAGTTTGGCCTGTAGCCAACCATGACGGAAACTTTAGGCCGGCTATGTTGGCGTCGTCTACTATTATTTCGTTACCATCTATTTTAATGGTGGGTATGCATTGCGCCCATAGTTGGGTAGCGCATAGTAGTAGGGCACATAGGCTTAGTACTGCTTGTTTGGTAGTTAATGTTTTCATGTTGTTGTTGGTTTTGGGTGGGTTAGTTAATTGTTTGTTTAAGTGGTGTAACCGCGCTACCCTTTGGGTATCCGCACTTAAAAAAGTAGGCGAGGAGCTAGCGGTAGGTAAGTAGGTATGTTAACTTGTGTATGGTTATTATTGCTTGCGTTGTTGGGTTAAAAACCATCGCAGGTATAGCAGTGTGAGTTGGAGCCACCTCCGCCGCCAGAGGCTATGGTAATGTTTTGCCCGCCTATAATAATCCAGCGTTGTAAGTTGGCGTTGTACTGTAGTTGCACCACGTTAGGGCCTGCGGGGGTGGTTATGTCAGCCCCGGTTAGGGTAAGCACTTGGTTAGCAGCTACCGAGGTGGCGTTGTTAGTTATAGTCATGGGTTGTGCGGTGGTGTTGTGTAGCACTACTATTTTACCATCGGTGCCTGTGGTAAGCCCTGATAGGGCAAATGCTGCTGTGGGGCCCACAATACGGTAGTAGCTATAGTTAGCCAGTGCTATGTTGTTGTTAGGGCCATTAGCAAGTGTAAGTGCGGTGCCCTCGCGGTAGGCTACTGCGCCGTTAACGTCTAGCGCTGTGTTTGGTGTTGTGGTGGCTATACCTACATTGCCAGTTGCGGTTACACGCACACGCTCCGTATTATTGGTGCGAGTTACAAAATCTTGCGCATCGGTTGTGCCTACAAAGTTAGTGGCTGGGGTAGTACCTGCATTACCCTTAAGTAGCCATGCTAGGCTGCGTGTACTATCGGCCATGGCTTTGTTAGTGGGTAGTGTTACGCTTGTGCTGGGCACACCGTTAACGGTGGTTACAAAGCCACCCGTGGTGGTGGAGTAGGTGTTGGCTACAGTAGTAACGGCTGCAGTAGTAGCGGTTATACCATTAACGGTACTTGTTATGGTGTTAGTAGCGTTGGTAAGGGTGTTAGTGGTTGGTGGTGTAGCGGTACTAATGTCAATGGGGGTTGCTGCCACACCGTTAACAGTGGTAGTTAAGTTGCTACCCGTAAGCGTGTTGGTTACGGTATTAACGCTTGGTGTAGTAGCGGTTATACCATTAACGGTGCTAGTAATGGTATTGGTAGGGTTGGTAATGGTGTTGGTGGTAGTGGGCACAAATGTGCTAAGGTTAACCGCTGCACCTGTTACACCATTAACAGTGGTAGTTAGGTTGCTACCCGTAAGCGTGTTGCTTACTGTATTAACTATGGGTACCGCTGTGCCCACCACACCGTTAATGGTGGTGGTTAAGCTATTGCCAGTGCTTGTGTTAGCCACGGTATTAACCGCAGTAGTGGTAGCGGCTACACCATTAACGGTGCTAGTAATGGTGTTGGTAGGGTTGGTAATGGTGTTGGTGGTGGCACTTGTGGCAGTGCTAATATCAATGGCGGCTGCGGCTATACCGTTAACGGTAGTGGTAAGGTTGCTGCCCGTAAGCGTGTTGGTTACGGTATTAACACTAGGTGCGGTAGCGGTTATACCATTAACAGTACTGGTTATGGTATTGGTAGGGTTGGTAAGGGTGTTGGTAGTAGACGGCACAATAGTAGTTTGAGCTATCCATTTAGGCGCTACTCCTGCGCCTTGGCTTATGAGTATATCGCCAGTTGTGCCTGCTAAGCCTGCTGGTTTTAGCTCCTTGCCAAAACTTAAGCTACCTGTGTTTAGTATGTTGCCTATTACGTCTAGCTTTTCAGCAGGCAGTGTTTGCCCTATGCCTACATTACCTGTACCACTCATAATACTCATGCGTGTAGTGTTGTTGGTTATAATGTTGAGGTTGCGGGCATTAAGCGTGCCCAGCTGATTGGTGGTGGTGGCGTTGTTGCCCTTTAACAACCATGCCTGGGCAGCTATGCTATCGGTTATTGTGTTCATTATATTTTGTCCGCCTACCGTAAGGTTGGTAAACGATGCGTTGGTGGCCGTGGTATAATTACTTATGCTAGTATCAGCTTTAAGTATATTTACGTTAGCTATGTTGGTAGTACTTACGTTGGTTACGCTAGTATCAACTTTTAATATATTTACGTTAGCTATGTTGGTGGTACTTACATTGGTTACGCTGGTGTCTACGTTAAGTATATTTACGTTGCTTATGTTGGTGGTACTTACATTGGTTATGCTGGTGTCTACGTTTAATATATTTACGTTGCTTATGTTAGTGTTGCTTACGTTAGTTATACTGGTATCTACCTTTAGGTTATTTATTATAGTAGTAAACTGTACGTTACTCAAATAGTTTTTGATGGCTTTATTAATAAGAGCAGTATCAATACTATTGGTGGTATAATAATTTTTTATTAGTTTACTAAACTGTGCTGTATCTAGTTTACACATGTTTTTCCAGGTAGTGCCGTTATAAAAATGGTAGCAGGCGCTATCGGTATTGTACACTAGCAAAGCTGCTTCGGTAGCTGTAGGTGCTATGGCGTTCATTTGTAGGGTGGTTAGTCTTGGGGCCATAAATCCTTTGTTGTTAGCCTTTAGCTCTAATATGGCTTTGGGGTTAGGGGTTACGGTACCTATACCTACGTTGTTTTGGGCTTGCGTGGTTAATGTAATTGTAACTAAGGCGGCAAGTGCAATTAGCGTTTTAACTACTGGTAAAGATTGATTTTTCATAGCGTTTAGTTTTAGTGTATAATAATGTTGGGTTTGTGTTTAATGGTGTTAAAGTGTGTTTTGATGAACCAAATATAGTGTTTTAGTTGAAAAATAGTTGGCTATTTTATACTATTTTTTTAATTATTTATTATCAATTATTTGTTGTTGCTTAAATAAAGAGTAGCAAACTAGTAGTCATGAAATAAACTATACCCCTCTCTCCTTAAGTATAGCCGAAAGAACCCACTAGTTCGCACTCTTATTTTTTTTCTAACGCTTCAATACGTTTTAATAATGCTTGTTGTTGTTGTTTTAATAAATTATTTTGCTGCATTAACTCTTGTATTGCTTTAGCATAAATAGGTAATAGTTCATTGTACTTAACGGCTTTACTTTGTTCGTCATTATTAGCTGTTACTACCATGGTTGGTAAAATTTGTTCTAACTCTTGGGCTATAAATCCTATTTGAGTACCTTTCATACCATCGTCAAGTACTTGTTTCCATTCATAGGTTACGGGGTTTAGTTGGTTAATTATGTCTAAACCTTTTAAGGTAAGTGGTTGTATATTTTGTTTTTTGCGGCGGTCAGATGTCCATACATTACCTGCACAAGCGGTGGTTCCGTTTACATCTAATTTAAAAGATGGAGTTACTGTTCCAATACCTATATTACCATCATCTCTCACAGCTAAAGCATAAGTGCCACTACTATTTTGAACACCAAAACCATAAGTAGAACTTGAACTACTGGCTCCTCTTACATCTAACTGAGCATTAGGTGTAGAGGTACCAATACCTAAGGCGCCAGTTGATTTCAATGTCATGAGTCTTGATGATGCGTTTACAAAAATAATATCATCGGCTTGATAGGTTTTAAATGCTAATGCTGGTGGTGATGCTAATTGCGTATAGAACATTGTAGACTTTAAAACTCCAGCATCTAGCATCCCAACCCCCCATTCAGTTCCTCCTACTGCCCCTATACAGGTTTGTTTGTTAGATCCTGTTTCCACCGTTAATTTATAGGGCGCCGTTGCCGTACCAATGCCTACATTAGTACCATCATCAAATATTTGACTGCAAGTAGCTGCGCTTCCATTTGATTTCAAAACATAGTTAGCTAACGAACAGCCAACAGGTGCGGTAGGGCCCGTTGGCCCAGTTGCTCCTATAGGTCCCGCAGGCCCAACTCCTCCTGCCGAACCAGCTGGGCCAGCAGGTCCCGTTAATCCTGTAGGACCCACTGCACCAACAGGCCCCGCTGGCCCTACTGCACCAGCAGGTCCTGTTAATCCTGTAGGTCCAGTAGCACCTACTGGGCCTGC
>JAYWFU010000081.1:0-20605 GCA_043778625.1 Bacteroidia bacterium
TATGAAAGAAAATATTTTTGAAAACTTAGTGCAAAGAATGGTATTGGCAAATCCGTGTACGTACAAAATGATTATTAAGTAAATGCCTAGGTCAGAAAAATCATTTTGATTTTTACACTTCTTTTTTTACAAGATGCAATAACAGCTCAAAATAGTTTGGATAAATTGATGGTAGAGCGTACACCAAATTGTAACGACATTCGATTAAATTGCGAATATTTAATCAATAAATATTACGCTACTAATACTTACGACTCTATAGATATTATTAGTGATTATTGGTTAAGTAAATGTAATGAAGTTGGGGATTTAGTACAACATATTAAATTACTTAATGCTATTAGAACGCATAAGTTTACTGAACAAAAATATGATACTGTAGTTAATAATTACATAACTGACCTTGGTTTTATGAACTCATCATTTAATCATTGTGGAACATCTATTCTATGGTTTCATCACAACTCATCAAATCTCTTTATAAAAAGGTACGCTACTGATTTGTTAAAAAATCAATCGCCTGATTCAATTGAATATATGGTTTGTCAATTATTTTCTGATGATGTAGAAGGTGTTTTTAAAAACCTTCAAAATACAAACACTTACAAAAACTCACTTATTAAAAAGAATTACATCAATAAGGTAAACAAATGCGTGAAAATGATTGAGCTTAATCGCGCCATAGTTGTGGGTAGTTGGATGCCATTAGGTAATTTGAATATATTTGGAACACACCCCTTAGTTGGGTTTGAAATAGGGGCTAAAAAATGGAATACCTACTTTAATATTAACTTAGGTTTCTCTTTTTTACAAGCATCTAGCAAATATTATTTTGTAACGAATAATTCACTTGTAGCTACAAAATATCATATTGGCATACATAGTGAATTAAGTGTTGAGCCTATTGTTAAAAAAATAAATTATAATGATTTTATAGTTATTGGCGGAGTAGGGGGTAGCCAACTTAATTTTGGAATTGTAAATACTAAGAATAAAAATACACTTAACGACACTCCTAAATCAGCGAAGACAATAGTATACTCTATTGGCTTGGGATATAAACGTAATGTGAGTAAAAAAAATGCACGCTACTATTATGGAATAAATGCTAAATATAATTTGGCTAATTTTAAAAACATGGGCGGTACTAATCTATCGGGTAATTTTACAACACTAACCTTGCTTTTAGGTTTTAATAGTAACGAAAACAAGAAATATGCTTTACATAGTTTACATTATTACAATTATTAATTTAGCTGCAAAGCATTAATAGGTAGGCGTGATGTGCATTTCAAATGAATGACTGAAGTGGATAAGAGATGTTTATTTAGGTTCGTTGCTACTGCCAGTTACAGTATTATGATTACTTGTAGATGTACATAAAAACAACAAAACCATTTACCTTACAAAATTTGTTTCGGACACTACTGATATTAATGTATTTTTAGCATATAAATAATTGATATGAGCAACCACTTTACTACTAAAATTTTAATTACTGGCGGAGCTGGATTTATAGGTTGCAACTTGGCACGCTACTTTGTAGTTAAAGGGTACGAGGTGGTAGTGTTAGATAACTTTAGTACAGGTTTCAAACGGAATATTGCTGATTTATTACCGCTAATGAATTTTACACTAATTGAGGGCGATATAACCGATTATGATACTTGCCTAAAAGCCACCGAGGGTGTACACTATGTATTGCATCACGCGGCATTAGGCTCTGTTACACGTAGTATAGCTTTTCCCTTGGCTACTAATAAGGTTAATGTAGATGGTTTTTTGAATGTAATGCAGGCCTGTGTAGCTAATAAAGTACAGCGTTTTGTATACGCATCATCGTCATCGGTATATGGTAGTGATACTACAATGCCTAAGGTGGAGCAAACTACGGGTAGCTTACTATCGCCGTACGCAGCTACTAAAAAAGCCAACGAAATGTATGCCGATGTATACAGCCGCACTTATAATTTAGAAACAATAGGCTTACGCTATTTTAACGTATTTGGCAATTATCAAAACCCATTAGGTCAGTACGCCGCAGTAATACCATTGTTTATACAAAGTTTATTAAAACAAGAACAGCCCACCATATACGGCGATGGCGAAAACACACGCGATTTTACTTACGTGCAAAATGTGGTGCGAGCCAATGTATGCGCTATTGAAGCCGACATGAGTACCCAAAACTCCATAGTGTGTAACGTAGCCTATGGCAGTACAATATCTATTAATAATTTGTTTAACACCATAGCGCAAACATTGGGTATTACTAACATTAAGCCTGTGTACGCTACTCCTCGCAAGGGAGATATTAAGGATAGTTATGCTAACATTGCATTAGCCAAACGGTTGTTAAATTACCAATCGGAGGTTGATGTAGAAGAGGGCTTAAAACGCACCGTTGCATTTTATCAACACCATAAAGTAGAATATTAATGCAGCCCTTAGTAAGCATAATTACCGTATGTTATAACGCTCACAAACACTTAGAAGAGTGCATGAATAGTGTGTTGGCACAGAACTACCCAAATGTTGAATACTTATTGGTAGATGGAAATTCTAAAGACGGCACACTACAAATAATACAACGATTAGCCGCACAACACCCCAAAATAAGTTATATAAGCGAACCTGACAAAGGCATATACGATGCCATGAACAAAGGTATGCGCATGGCAAAAGGCGACATTATAGCCTGCGTAAACGCTGACGATTACTTAGCACACACTAACGTAATAACCGATGCCGTAAACCTCATGCACACCTCCGCTGCTGATGTAGTACACGCTAACATTGTGCAACAAATTGAAATAGGAGCGTTACGTTTTCAAAAAAAACAAACCTCTAATTTTGCTGACATTAAGCGTAACATGCAATTGGTGCAGGGTACAAGCTTTTGGACTAAAAATGCAGTGCAACAAATTGGTTGGTTTAATTTAGCCTATAAAATTGTGGCTGATTATGATTATGTGCTACGTGGCGTGGCATTAAATTTAAAATTTGTAATGAGCCACGATGTGTGGTTAATGTTTCGCATAGGCGGAATAAGTACCACCACTTGCAGGTCGAGTAACGAAAATAGGCAACTAGCCCTAGCGCACCACACAGGCATGTACTGGAACTATACCAAAAGGTATTATACCTGTATATTAAAATCGTTTGTTAAAAAACACATTACTAAAACTCAACTAACACCACACTATTTAATAGCAAAAGGTTGGCAACAACTTACGTAACACATGGTAGTTGGGCATTATATATGGAGCGCAGGCATTGGTGGTATTGAAAAACTAACCATTGACTTAGCACGCACACAAACTCTAAACGGAATTACACCACACCTATTAATAGGTAAAAATAAAGGCGAGTGGCTACCAGTGGTACAGCAGGGGTTTAAGTACACGTGTTGTAATTTGAGCAACGGATACTTTACATCGTTACAATCGTTGCGTAGTATGCGCAGTTTTTTTGCTACTGTTGATGTAATACACCTGCACACGTTTCATCCTATGGTATGCTGGTGTGCCATGCGTAGCGGTAAGCCAATAGTGTATCATGTGCATGGCAATTGGACGTCGGGCCGGGCAGAAAAAATTACCGACAAAATCAAAAGATATTTATTACGTACATTTTTAACTAAATACGTACGCATAGTTTTATTTAATTCGGCATACACACAACAGCGTTTTAGTGCATTATTTAACTTAGATACTAATATAAATTGTGTTATACACAATGGTTGTGTGGCTGTTGCGCCTATTAATAACCAAGTATCTACTACTAAATTTGTAGTGGGTAGTTGCGGACGCTTAGCCACCGTAAAGCGCATGGATAGGGTGTTATTTGCATTTACATTATTTGCCAAAAATAAAACTGATGTACAACTTACACTAGTAGGCGATGGCCCATTAATGAACGAACTAAAATTATTAGCTAAGCAACTAAATATTACTAAACTAGTAAATTTTGTAGGGGCTAGTAATAACGTAACTAACGAACTTGCACAATTTACGGTAGCGGTATTAGGTAGCCAAGGCGAATCATTTGGATTAGTAGCAATTGAATGCCTGCAACAAAACAAACCTACCCTAGTGTATGCTGATGGCGGAGGCTTAACCGAAATTATGCAATTAGTAGATGCTAAAAACATTACCAATAACGATGATGATATGAGCAACTTACTTAATGTATATTACTTGCAGTGGAAGGCCAATAATTTGAATTTTGAATTTACCCCACATTGGCGCAACTACTTTAGTATAAACCGTTTTGAGAGAGACGTAGCAAATGTTTACACACAAGTTTTACAGTAACGACTGTTGCCAAAAACCATTAGCAATTAAATGATTGCTATGTAATTGCGAAGCATAGTATTTATTATTAAACCATAATTGTTGTGCTGTTTTTGTTGTTGCATACTTAGTGTTGTTAATACTCAAACTACCATTTATACTTACATTTTTTAATTTATAATTAGGTAAGTTAATTATTGATGTAGTAGTAAAATTAGTAATGTAATGCTGCTCGTTATAAGTACTAATTTGTTGCATTATTTTTTCGTCTACGCTGTGGGTATAGTATAACTGCGCATTGTGGCGGTTAGTAACATATATGCCTAACGAATTTTTGTGTGCATACACTATCATTGAGTGTTGATGCGTTACACTATAATAAAACCACGCTTGATACATTAGTAATACGCAGATGCTAAGTTGCGTGTAAATAAAATACTGCTTATTACGTGTAATAATTAATGCTAACAACAATGCTAAAGTAACGTAGCATAATACCACTGTATAATTGCTAATAGCATATACATGGCTTACTGCACCAGGTAATTGAGCTATAGCAGCAGTTATCCAGTTCATTAATTGTATGGCTAACGATAGCATGTACGAACTAGCAAAACCTAATACTGGTACGGGGCTTAATGCTAATACTACAATAGCGCAATACATAATAATTTCTGACAGGCCAATACATAAAATATTACTTACCAAAAAATAATTACTAAACGTGTGACTATACAACAATAATAATGGTGTGGTAAACAACTGTGCCGAAACACTTACCGTTACTAGCTCCCACAGGTAGTACACCGGTTTGTTGGTGGGCGAATATAACTTTTTAAGTAACGGATTTAATACCACAATACCCAATATAGCTATGTACGATAGCTGAAACCCAATATCCATAAGGCTTAGCGGATTATACAATAATAACAAAGTGGCTGATGCTACCAAGGCATTAAGTGTATTACCCTCGTTGCGAGAGATACGTGCAATAATTAAAAACGAAATCATGAACGCCGAACGTACCGCTGCTATTGGGCTACCAATAATAAATATATAACTCCACACCAGCACTAAACTCATTACATTAACCCAAATGGTACGCTTAGTATTTATATTAAACAAAGCTAATAACCACATTAGTCCACCATAAATAAGCGCCACGTGCATACCCGATACTGATAGTATGTGCATTAAACCTGTGGTTTTATAATCGTTGAGGGTAGCGTTAGTTATAAAATTATCATTACCCAAGAGCATAGCCGTAGTTATTGCCAACTCATCGTTAGTGAGATGTAGTTGTAGCAACCCAAACAATTTTTGGTTTATTTGATACGCTAATTTATTCCACGAAAAATTATTGTTTTTGCCTTCGTACACAATATCGTTAGGAGTGGCAAATGCCGTAAACGCCACGCCATGATAGCGGTAATAGTTACTTAAATTACTCCCAAACGGATTAGTAATAATTTGTGTAGAGGAAAGTGAGGTATAAAAACAAAGTGTATCATTGGGCAAAAACGATACGCTAGCGTACTCTTTTAAATACACTACTACCTCTTGAGTTAGGTTTTCTTTGTTAGTACTATCAAGTAATAGTGTTACATGTTTTAAATTTATTTTTAATGATTTATCGCTTGCTGAAAGTTCATTTATTATACCTGTATAATAATAGTTGTGTGAAGGATGTAACTGTACAGGCGTAGTTTGTGCTAAATAATTACAATACACACTAGTATAAATTGTGGCTACACCAACCAACAAAGTAGTAATTACGGCTGTATGTTTTTGTTTAAAAATTAAAAATAGAATAACGCACAACCCTATTATTAACAAGGCACACAACGTAATAAGAATAACATTAGTTAGTGTGCCACGTAAGCTTACGCCTAGCACAATACCTAACATAATAGGCAACACTATTTTTAACGACGGAAAACGCGATAACCTAAACATGCTACAAAATAATAAAAATCAACACTAGCTGAAAATAAACTTTACGACTCTTTTTTGTAAAAACATTCTCCATTTAGTTACTATATATACTAAGCATTTGCAAACACTCTTACTCGCTTGCCCCTAGTTTTAACTAACTATTATTTTGACTTGTGTTGCTTAACAACAGCCATAACAACTATGCTTAACACCACTGGAATAAGCACGCAAAGCGCTACGCTAAATTGCTGCGCAAACATTGCTTTGTAGCTTAATGTCGCTAACGTACCACCTAGTAATGGCCCCACAATAGGTATCCAAGCATATTGCCAATCAGATGTACCTTTGCCCGCAATAGGTAAAATAAAATGGGCTAAACGTGGGCCAAAATCACGTGCAGGATTAATTGCATAACCCGTAGTGCCCCCTAACGAAAGACCAACGGCTACCACCAATCCGCCTACTACTAATGGGTTTAAGCCTTCGGCAAATTTGTTAGACCCTATAAACATTAATCCTAGTATTAAAAAAAAAGTGCCACTAATTTCACTCAACAAATTAGTGTAACTATTACGTATGGCAGGCCCTGTAGCAAATGCTGCTAATTTCAAATTTTTATCCTCTGTTAATTTCCAATGGGGCAAAAAATGTAGCCACACTATACTTGCGCCAACTAATGCGCCAAGCACCTGTGCTATTATATATTGTGGTACAAGTGCCCAAGCAAAATCGCCAGTGCTAGCTAACGCCAACGTAACAGCAGGATTAAGATGTGCACCACTAATAGCACCAACGGCATACACGGCTATACTCACAGCCAAACCCCAGCCAATGGTTATTACTAACCAGCCAGCGTTTTCGGCTTTAGAGTCTTTTAATAAAACATTGGCAACTACTCCGTTACCAAATACTATTAATACTAGTGTTCCAATAAATTCGGCTACAAATGGTGTCATGCTTTTTTTAAGTGTTAAATGTTTTGTACACAAACATAACAAGTTGATTTGAATGAACAACAACACATGTTACAAATGACAAATTAAAGTAATAAATGTAATTCGTAATAAACGTTGCTTTTTACTTGAGTGTAAGTAACTATAAATTATTTTTTTTTAACGTTGCAAAATACTCCGTTAAAATTTTAGTTTTTGCAACGCCTACTACTTCCTGCAAGTCTAGTTCGGTAGCTTCTTTAACTCCACGCACACTTTTAAACACACGTATGAGCTCTACTACTGTAGCCTCACCAATACCTTTAATACTGTGTAATTCGCTCTTAAAAGTTTCTTTGCTGCGCATATTGCGGTGGTGTGTTATTCCAAAGCGGTGTGCCTCGTCGCGTATGTGTTGTATTACACGTAGTGTTTCGCTTTTTTTATCCAAGTACATGGGTATAGGGTCGCCCGGAAAATATATTTCTTCTAACCGTTTGGCTATACCTATTATAGCTACTTTACCCATTAAGCCTAGTTCTCGCAGGCTTTCGCAGGCAGCACCTAACTGCCCCTTACCCCCATCAATTACTATAAGGTTAGGCATATCCAGCTTGTCGTCAATTACACGCTTATAGCGACGATGTATTACCTCTCGCATGGTTGCAAAATCATCAGGACCTTCTACAGTTTTTACATTAAAATGGCGGTACTCTTTTTTGGCAGGCTTACCATCAATAAATACTGGCATTGCGCTTACTGCAAAATAACCTTGTATGTTAGAGTTATCAAATCCGTCAATCCTACGAGGCTCTTCGGTCATGCGCAAATCTTTTTTCATTTTTTGCATAAGCTCATTAGTCCGTCGTTCAGGGTTTACGAGGTCGGCTTGTAGGTCACGTTCTTTTTTGTAAAACAATACATTACGTTCCGATAGTTCCAATAATTTTTTTTTATCGCCCCGTTCGGGTATTGTTATTATGGTGTTTTCAAGCGTAATATCCAATTCAAAGGGTACAATAATTTCGCGCGCAAGGCTACTAAATTGTGTGCGCATCTCTACTATAGCTAGTGCTAGCAATTCTTGCGGAGTTTCGTCGAGCTTACGTTTTAGTTCAATCGTATGCGAGTTTATTATAGCTCCGTGTATAATTTTGAGGTAATTAACAAAGCACGATTTTTCTTCGTTCACTACGCTAAACACATCAGCCTGTGCAATATTGGTATCTACTACAGTGCTTTTAACTTGATAATGACTTATGTTGTCTAGTTTTATTTTAACCCGTTGCGCATCTTCGTATTCAAGCCTTTCAGCATAGGCGTTCATTTGCGTATAAAAACTTTTGGTAACACTACTCAAGTTTCCTTTTATTATTTCGCGTATATTAACAATCATTGCTCCATACTCTTCCTTTGTTTGCAATGCTTCGCAAGGAGCTTTACAATTGCCAATATGGTATTCTAAACATAACTTAAATTTGTACGCCGCTATAGTTTGTTCAGTTAAACTTAGCCTACACGAACGTACTGGGTATATTTCTTTAATAAAATCGAGTAGGGTAAACATCATTTTTTTTGATGCGTAGGGCCCGTAGTAGTCGGCGGTGCCACGTATTTTGTTACGCGTATGAAATATGCGTGGAAACTCCTCTCTGGTTATAGCTATCCAAGGATACGTTTTATCGTCCTTGAGGTTGATGTTATACTTAGGTTGATTTTTTTTAATAAGTGTGTTTTCCAATAACAGTGCCTCCCATTCATTGGCTACAATTATGTACTTAATGTCCACAATTTGTTTTACTAATAAATATGTTTTTTTACTGTCGTGGTCGCGGTTAAAATAACTCGTTATACGTTTTTTTAAATTTTTAGCCTTACCTACATATATTAGTTTATTGTCTGCATCGTAATACTGGTACACCCCAGCATCATTGGGCAGTGTAGTTAATATAGATTGCAGGTGTGTACTAGGACTAATCATATAGTGGATAGAAAATCAATAATGTAAAAGTAATATAATGAACGAATTTTATTGACGGCATTGCCGACAAAGCTATCAATAACGAATTATTTACTAATTTTAAATTAGTAACGTTAAAAGGCTTCAATAAAAAAAGGCTTGCAATGTTTGCGAGCCTTTTTTTATAATTATATTTAGTTTACTTAAAAATTTAAGTCTTCTGTATCAGTTTCTGTGGTTGAATCTGCTTTTTTATTTCCTTCTGTTTTAATTGCTTTATGTTCTAAGTGTTTAGCTTTGTTTTCTTTCCGAAACTCTTTTAGCTTTACTTTTTGTTCGTCGGTAAGGGTACTCATCATTGCAGCATTACATGTTTTGTTAGCTGTTTTCATATTTTCGTGTACCGCTTTTTTATCTTTTCCGTACTTAGCAATCATTTCGTCTTGTATTTTAGCACGGTCTAATAACGCTGTTTTAATTTTAACTGATTGGGCATCGTTTAATGCCAACTTTGTGTTTAGTAGCTCCATGTGTTTAGCTACACGTTCTTCAGATGTTTTTTTAACTTTTTGAGCCATGCTCACTGTTGTTGCACTAATCATAAGTGCTACTAATACTAATTTAATCGTTTTCATTTTGAGTGGTGTTAAGTGGGTTTATACTAGTTAACTTCTGTATTAATACTAACTTAATAACCGTGCCAATAGTATTATCTCACACAAATTTTATTTTAGGCTATTAAAAATACCATCCATTTCTACAACGCTTATTTTTTTATAGTCTTTAGGAAGTAAAAATTGATCGTTTTCAATGGGCTCTGTTTTTACTTCTCGTGCTTTTAGATGCATGTGTATTCCGTATTTTATAACATGGTATTCCATAAGCATACCATCGATTTCTTTAAACGGACTCCACCAATTACAATTTTTCGCATTTATTTCTTGTGTATAATAAACCTCAAATTTTTCGCTATTACCAATGGTTAATATCGCTTTTTTACATTTGTATCCTGCCACCTCTTTCTCTCCATTAACTTTAATTATTGTGTATTTTGCATCACTTAATATAGTACTATCTATTATTGATTGGTTGTATACAGCCGCTTTTTTATCAGTTAAAAACTTTAATAATTGCACCACTTCTTTTCTATCATAGTTGGCAACATTAACCATACTTACCATACCTGTTGAAAAATCGCTGGAGGTGTTTGCGCCTTTAAATTTCATCGCTACTTCTTTGGGATATATTGATGACATAATACTCGCTTTCATCTCAGGGTAATCCACATCAAATACTATTTCGCCTTCGGTAGGATTACTTTTATTCATAATATTAGTACACGATGTAAGTACTATTATGCTACTTATTAATGTTAGGTAAATGTGCTTTAAAGTCATTTAATTTAAAATTCTTTGGGTGTATTGTATTACAAATATATCTTTTTTGAGTTATTAACGTTATTAGTTTACACTAAAAATATTATTTAGCAACTCTATTTATTCCCTTTTGTGCCATTTCATAATCAGGAAATAGCTGCAAGGCTTTTTCATAATCGCGTTTGGCAGCAGCTATATCGCCCATTAATTCAAATGTATAGCCCCGCATATAATATGCTTTTTCAAAATTGGTATCAACGTTTATAGCATCAGTAAAATTTTTTAATGCTTCTTGTTTTACGTTTAAAAAATTGAGGTGCATATATCCCAAATTAAAAAATGCTTCACGATTGCGGGGATTAATTTTTGCTAATAATGTAAAACGTTCAATGGCTTGATTATATTTTTTATTTTCCATATAAAACATACCTATGTTGTAGTGTATCTCTTCGCTCTTGGGGCTTATGCGTATGGCGTTATTATAATATTGCAAGCATATAGGGTCGTTTTTTAAGGCGTAAATAATCCCTAGTTGCATGTAGGCATTATAGTATTGTGGATCTTGTTCGGTAGCGGTTACAAAGCTAGAAACTGCTTTGGTGGTATCGCCGCTTTCTTTGTATATCATTCCCTTAAGAAAGTACGATTTTGCATAATGCACATCTTCTTTCAAAGCCTCGTTTACAAACTTTATAGCATCTTCGTATTGTTTAACGTAAAAATAAAGTTCGGCAAGTTTAGTATTTACTTCTATTTTACTTCCTGTTTTTGTGAGCCCGCGCAACAGCATATCGCGGGTAGCTCTAGTGTTATTTTGCACAAAATAAATATCGCCAATTGTAACATAATATTTTGCTCTGGTGCTATCCAACATCAGTACTACTTTCATATTATCGGTGGCGTTTATTATATCCTTATGTTCCATGTAATACATAGCTCTACGATGGTATAAATCGGCATTTTTATTGTCGTTGAGTATAGAGTCGTTAAGGGCTTGTAATTCGGGCGGCAATATCGATTTTACTTCTTTTGTTTTTTTACTATTGTTGCATGCGCTAGTTAATGCTAGTGCAACAAACAGATGAATTATTAGTTTAAATTTCATGCTGATTAAGGGGTAATTATTGTTTAACAATTTTAGTACTATTTATCACTCTATTATTAACATCAAGTAGTTTAACAATATACAAACCATTACTCCATAATGCAGTGTTTACTTGTGTAATAGTGTTAATGGCACTTTGGTACATTAGCGCGCCTTGTGCGTTGTATATAGTAGCTTTAGTAACTGTTGATATTCCGCTTCCAATAGTTAATTGCTCAGTAAATGGATTAGGGAAGGCAGTGGTTAATATGTTGTTGTTAAAATTAGTTAACCCTGTAATACCTGTAGTAGTAATAGTAAAATCATCAAAATAAAAGCCATCCATATTTACAAAACTATCTGCAAATAACAGGAACCTAAATTTTACGTTGGCGTTACCAATCAAGGTGGCAATATCACTATTTTCTTTTACCCATGAGCTCTGTACATCATCATATATTGGACCTGCTGAGGCATTGCGTGTGTAGTTGCCGCAAAGGTTTACCCATGTACTGCCATTGTTAATAGAAGCTTGTATTTGCACATAATCATAATCTTTTTCAAGTTCCCATTTTGCATAATAACTTAAAGCGGCGCTAGTGTAGTTGCCAGCTAAGTTAACCCCTTGCGTGGTGGTAATTGTAACCGTTTTCCCATTCGCGTAATTTCCAATAGGGCTATCTGTTATTGATGTTGTAGGAGTTACAAAGCTTGCTGTAGTTGTGTTCCAGATACTATTGGCGCTTTTTGTCCAAAACGGAACAAGAGTATTTGTAGTATCCTTTACAAGTACTGTTGCTAACGCATTACTTATGTTTGCTACTATGGTTATGGTATCGGTGGTGGTTATGTCTCCGTTGTTAACACTCAATAATAGTTTTATTTCATCGCCGTTGTTTATGTTGGGTAAATCAATAGTATAAGCTATTGAATCGTTAACTGACTGTAACATTACCATATTATTATACGCCTTACTTGTGCCTGTACTCATTACTTTAGCGTTAATGGGTGCAATACTTACAATAGCTTGTACGCCACTGCGTAAGCCTAAACGAGTAATATTGTAAGCAAAATAATTATTGGCTGTACTTGCTTTATTATTGATTGAAGGCTGTATGCGATAGTACTTACTCATTAATCGCAGGGCATTTACATTTTGAGTAATGTTGCTTTTACAAATATCAATAATTTTGTTTTGCGCAGGCCAAAATCCATCTGCCGCATCTCCTGCTTCAGGCGTTAGCGATAATATTTTTGGCTTAGAGGTTTGTTCGCCATACATCCAATCATCGCTATCGCCATTGGTAGTGTAGTTTACCGTTTGGTTACCTGTACCGTATTTAAAATTATTATCCATAGTTAAAAACTGTGCGTACTGTACAAACTGCGCAGAGTCAGGCGTGTATAAATCTGCCAAATATCCCCACGGGTAAATTAATAAATTACCATACGTGTGATAGTTTAATGTAATTTCAAACTGATGATTATTACACAACCATTTAACTGCTTGCGTTTCCGCTTCCGAAAACCCTATTGTGCCTCTGTATGTATCGCTAGTACTATCAGGCGATGAACCCACATCATCAAACCCCCAGTTGTCGCCATAGTTACGGTTTAAATCCACGCCCCATACTTGTCCTGCAGTTATTTCTCTACGATTTTTTCGCCACAAACCGCCTCCGCTAGGGTTGGTAGTTTCGTTGTAAATGTAGCCATCAGGGTTTACGCAGGGTATAAAGTAAAGCTCGGTGTTGTTTACCAAATATTGTATTTCGGGGTTAGTAGCATAGTTTTCTAACAAATACCACATATACATTATTTGTTGCGATAGCGAGTTGGGCTCACGCGCATGATGTACTGATGTGTACAGTATTTCGGATTCCGATTCATCTACGTTAGGGTTATCTGATATTTTAAGCCACTGTATAGTACGCCCCTCTATGGTGTGAAACGTATCAATAGCCGCACGCGCTTTTATTAAATTCGGATATTTAATAGCCATACTATCTAAGTTATTTAGCATTTCGGCATAGGTAAAATAGCCACCCATTGTGCCTAATTTAAAATTAGTAGGCACAGCGTATTGCTTAGGCAAAATTGTCGGGCAGCCTGTTACAGTTGTTGTTTTAGCAGTTGAATTTTTGTTTTGATTAACATAGTGCGCTTGCACATCTTGTATCTCAATAACGTAAGTAAAGCCTTGTGCGGAAAGCAATGTAATTTCTTTACTATTTAAATCGCTCGTGTAATTTTTATCTTTAACTATATATCCATGATCCACCGCTATACCTAACTTTGCCAACTGTTGTAATGTATGCTGTGCATCAAGCTGCACGCGTACTCTGCTGTAGGTATATTGTTGTCCCATAACCAGCATACTATTAATTAATAGTATTAGTTGTAGTGTAATTACTTTTTTCATAAATTAATTTTTAAAGCGTTTATTTTATTTTCAAAGGTAATTTTAAAAATAAAAATCGCTCTTGTTTTTTTGCCTGTTAGTTAATTAACAATTCATGGTTATTAACTATCGTAGGGTAATTAGGTTAACCTAGCACCCTACGTTTATTTTAGCTAAATTAATTAGTACATTAAAATAATAGCAGATGTTGGATAACGAAGAAAAAATAATTAAAGCTTTTAAAAACAAAGATTGGAACGAAATACGTACAGCAGACTCATGGCAAATTTTTAAAATAATGAGCGAGTTTGTTGATGGTTTCGAAAAACTATCTAAAATAGGACCCTGCGTAAGTGTGTTTGGTTCGGCACGCACTAAGCCTGATAATAAATATTATATTTTAGCGGAAGAAATTGCTTACAAATTAACTCAGTATGGTTATGGTGTAATAACGGGTGGTGGCCCAGGCATTATGGAGGCGGGGAATAAGGGGGCAAAGCGAGGTAATGGCAAATCGGTTGGGGTAAATATAGATTTGCCATTTGAGCAAAAACCTAACGATTACATTGATAATGATAAAAGCATTGATTTCGATTACTTTTTTATTCGTAAAGTCATGTTTGTTAAATACTCGCAAGGCTTTATAGTATTGCCAGGCGGAATGGGTACGTTAGACGAATTATTTGAGGCTATAACGCTAATTCAAACCTTAAAAATTGGTAAATTCCCAGTAATAATGGTAGGTAAAGACTATTGGTCAGGCCTTATAGATTGGATACAAAACACAATGCTAGCCAAAGAACACAACATTAATCCTGAGGATATGAACGTGTTTAAACTAGTAGATACTGCCGACGAGGCAGTAAGTGCCATTAATGAGTTTTATAGTAAATACATGCTAAAACCTAACTTTTAAGTATAAAACACAATTAAAATTTGACTAATTAAAAATTAAAATATACTTTTAAAAATTATTGTAACAAAAAAATTAAAACATGAGACTATTTTTATTTGCCATTTTATCATTTACAACGCTATTACTACAGGCACAACAAGATAAAAACAACCCTTACAAACTCCCTATAATTGGGCTTAATGCAAACTTTATGTCTTTTAAGGGAGATGTAACTAATACGTATAAGCAACGTCCGTTAGCTCGTTTCCGTCCTGGAGTTGGCATAACTATCGAACAACGTTTTATGCCTTTTTTAGGCGCTCAACTGGGTATAAACATGGGTAAACTTGCCGCTAACGAAGCACCAAGTAATACTTCTCTTAATTTCGAATCGAAAACATTTGAGGCAAACTTAAATGCCGTTTTTCATTTTGACAACGGATTTATTATGAAAAAAGAATCAAATATAGCGCCTTATGTAAGTGTTGGATTTGGTTATTTACAATTTAATAGCTATGCTGATAAATTAGATAAAGATGGCAATAAATATTATTATTGGAATGATGGACAAGCCTATAACTTACCACAAAACGATACTAATGTTATTACTCGTAAAAGAATTTCGCGCGATTATAAATACGAAACCCAATTAAAAGATTCGGTAACAAACTATGCCCGCAATACATTTACAATACCAGCTGCCGTTGGGTGTGTGTTAAAAATAACACCTGCCATTCAAATGAATTTAAAAGCTACCTACACACGTACTTTTACAGACTGGATTGATAATGTAAATGCTAACGGAAACAACGACGCTTATATTACGTTTAGTGCAGGAGTCAGTTATTTGTTAGGAGCTAAAAAAGGGTCTACTGACGAAGGAATATTTAAAAACAACGATTACGAAAAAATTGACCGTATAGATGCTGATGACGATGGAGTAAAAGACATTGATGATAAATGTCCTGGAACCCCAAAAGGTGCTAAGGCTGATAGCAAAGGTTGCCCAGTGGATAGTGATAAAGACGGTATTGCGGATTATATGGATAAAGAACCTAATTCAACATCAACTTTAGTAAATAGTCAGGGGGTAGCAATAACTGAGGCGCAATTAGAAAAAAATGCAAACGACACCATTGTTACCACACGTGAAGATGCTTTGCGCGAAGAAATGGTTAACAAAGATAAAGAGCTGGCCGCTAAGGGCGGAGGAGCTCGTGGCAAAATGCCAACGCAATACAACTATGCTGATAAAGATAAGGATGGGGTTATTACATCAAAAGAAATTACAGCCGTAATTGATGCGTTTTTTGAGGGCGAAGACCCTACCGTAACCGTAGCTAAAATCAATCAATTAATAGACTTTTTCTTTGAGCAGTAAACTAATATAACCAGCTTTAATAGCAATCTTAACCGCCTTAGTTTTTATATAAAAACTAAGGCGGTTTTTTTATCGAATATTAATGTTATTTAAAAGTGGTTTTGGTTCCTTTTTGATGGTTAATAGATTAATAATATTACTTTTGCAAGATATATATTAACACGTAATTAACAATTAATTATATAAATGCGCTCAAAATTCACACTTAACAATCAATTTTCAGTTCTTTTTACATTTTTTTTAACAGGGTTTTTCTCACTCTGTTTTACTTATGCAATAGCTGAGGGAACAAAACAGGTTATGCCTACTGCGGCTAACGGAACATCGCTCGAAATTAGACCCGACTTCGGTTTTGGTAGTTATCAAAATTGCCCAGCGGCTAATCGTCTTTATTTTTATATAAAAGACAATACGATCGAAAATTTGTATTTTGGTTTAAATCCTCGCATGCGTGTGCCCAACACAGGCGTGCCTAATAACGCGTATTATGTTATAAAAAACCCAAGTGGAACAATTGTTATAGGGCCTACTTTGGTGCCAACTACAGGTGCAGGCTTTATTAATACCTACGCTGAGGCTGTAGCAGGACCCAATATTGCTGGTGCTACACCTACAGGTTACAACCCAATCATGTTTGACCCTATTCTTAACGGCGATTATTACATTGAGTTATACCGTAGTAACGATGGCGGAGTAACAATGGATAACTCCACAAATGGGGGTGAGTTTTACAATATTTATTTTGATTTTACTGTTGCAAGAACTAATAATACTCAATACTTAGGGCGTGTACACTCTAGTGCTTTTGGTTTTATAACGTATGATCCAACAAGTACAAATTTTAATGCGCAAATTAATAATTCGTTTGAGGGAGATTATTATGGTTATACAGCCGATAGTTCGGTAGTTCGTGTTAATTTTGAGCAAGGGTTTAGGCCATTCGGTTTTAATGTTTCAATGAACTATGAAGGTGTTGCAAGCACTGGTAATTTCGTAAGCGATAGACGCTCAGTACACACGGGGCAAAATACACCTACTATTCCCAGCCCTTATCAAGTATTTTTATCGCCACCCGATGCTAGTATTTACGTACGTTCAACAGCTGCAAATCCACCAGGGTTATTTACTAATATGTATGGTTGTACGGGGGCTTATTATTTAACTTATTATTTAGATAAACCAGGAGATGTTTCTATGCTCTTGGATTTAAACGGTACTTCTGGTTTTCAATCAGCAACAGCTGATAGGGTGTTAGAGGCATTTACGCAAACTGCGGGTAGCCACGTTATGTTTTGGGACGGGCTAGATGGTCTTGGCAATGTAGTAAACGCTAATGTAAACGCAACTATTACGGTTTCTATTTACCGTGGGCGTACTAACGTGCCTATGTATGATGCTGAGTTAAATACCAATGGTTTTTCCATTACATCAATATCTCCAGCATCGGGGTCGCGCAAAATATATTGGGACGATGCCTCGTTGGTAAATGCAGGTAATTGTAGTAACGCCAACGCTGATAATAATACAGGCGCAGGAGCCGCATTTACCAATCCTTATTTAGGCGTTGTAGGCCCTACTCACGCTTGGGATGGTACAGGCGCAGGCACAGCAGTACCAGCACCTGCGGGTGGTGGCGGTTCGGCTACATTAGGTAATTTATGTGATGATTTTGGTAACGCACGTACCATAAACTCTTGGTTTTATTCGTCAGACGTATCTTCGCCTCCTGTATCAAAATTAACACCATCGTGCGATAATGATGGTGATGGCATAAGCGATGCTATTGATGTTGATGATGATAACGATGGTATTACTGATGCCATAGAATCAGGCGGGGTTGACCCCTTAGCCGATGCTAATGGCGATGGTATACCTAATGCTTTTGACCCTTCATTCCCAGGTTTTGCTGATGCTAATCGCGATGGGTTAAATGATAATTTTACTAATGATGCCGATGCTGACGGAGTAATAAACGCCTTTGATTTAGATTCAGATAACGACGGAATAACCGACATCATTGAGGCTGGAGCTGTGGATACTAACAACGACGGACGTGTAGATAATTTTATTGACGCTAACGGAAACGGTTTGTCAGATGCCTATGATATTACTTGTACAGGTACAACTGTTAACGAACGTGCAACAACAACAGCCGGTACAACAGGTACTGTAAACAACTCGGCAAACGCCGTAGATGCTAGTAATACAACATTTGCTACATTATCTTCTAACGGAGCCTCTATTGATTTAGTGTTACAAAGCACAGTACCTAGTGGCACAGTAATTACGCTTAATTTATCTACCCAAAGTGGTACTAATGCAGCTGCGGGCACTATTACGCAATCTATTGACGATAATACGTACAGTAACTCCGTAGCTTATTCTACTACAAATAATACTGCTACAGGGCAGGCAATTACCTACACAACTACTGCCGCCACACGCTATTTGCGCATTACTCGTAATAATGCTAATATAACAGGCGTACAAATAGCCAATTATAGTTTTATACCTTGTAATGGAGCTGTAGGGGTAGCTGTTGCTAATGCAAATACTGATGGTGATTTATCTCCTAATTTTTTGGATTTAGATTCGGATAACGATGGTATTACTGACATTGTGGAAGCCTTTGGTATTGATGCTAATGGCGATGGTCGTGTAGATGGTAGTGCAGATACCGATAAAGATGGTTTGCGCGATACTTATGATGCTAACAATGGAGGAGTAGCTATAACTAATGCAGATACGGACGGAGATGGAATTAAAAATTATTTGGATTTAGATTCAGATAATGATGGAATACCAGATGTGGTAGAAGCAGGAGGTACAGATGCTAACAACGATGGTTTAATTGATGGATTTACTGATACTGATAAAGATGGTTTAGCACAATCGGTAGATGGGGATATTAACAACGATGGTATTGCTGATAATACGGCAGGCGCACTTATAATAACGTCAACAACAGGTACGGCTGGAGTTCCAGTATCATATCCTCGTGGTAATTTTGACGGAACTGGTCGCCCTAACCCATATGATTTAGATGCTGACGGCGACGGAATATTGGACACTCGCGAAGCGGGAATTGCTGATGCTGATAATAATGGAATTGCTGATGGTGTGCTAGGTACTGATGGTTGGAGCGATACCGTAGACGCACTACCTGCATTAAGTTTAACCAATACTGATGGCACAGCAGGTGCTAATTATTTGGATATAGATGCTGATAACGACGGAATAGTAGATAATATTGAGGGGCAATCAACCGTAGGTTATATTCCAATAACTAATACTGACACCGATAACGATGGTATTGACAATGCGTATGATAACAATGCTACCTTTGGGGGTAATGCCAATAATGGTATAACTCCAGTAAACACTGATGGTGCAGACACACCAGATTATATTGATTTAAACTCCGACAACGATTTTTCGTCGGACGCAATTGAAGGATGGGACACTGACGGTAATGAAATAGCAAACATATTGCCAGCAGGCACTGATGCTGATGGAGATGGCTTAGACGATAATTACGATACAAACGATGCTGCTACAAACCCTAATAATGGACAAACTCCAACCTCGTTTCCTAACATAGATAATTCGGGTACAAGCGAGAGAGATTGGCGCGAGGCCGATAATAATGCGCCTGTGGCTGTTGGTAACAATGCAACAACCAACGAAGATGTTACGGTAACTTTACCCGCAATACAAGGCAACGATACTGATGTAGAAAATAATGTAGTTACAAGTACTATTGATTTAGACGTATTAACTGCTGGGCAACAAACTTCAGTTACTACTGCTCAAGGTACATGGGTAGTAAATACAACTACTGGTAATGTAGTGTTTACACCAGCATCAAATTATAATGGCACTGCTACACAAATTTATAGTATTTGCGACAACGGCTATGCTGCACTTAGTTTAGCACCACAGTGCGATACCGCACTATTAACCGTAATTGTTAACCCAGTAAACGACCCACCTATTTTAGATAACGAAATTATTACCACCAGCGAAGACGTTTCAGTAAGTGGCGATTTAACTGATGTAGGAGATAGCGATATAGAGGGTACAACATTAACCGCCAATACAACACCCATAAAAGTACCTGCGCATGGTTCAATATTAGTAAATAGTAACGGAAATTACACCTACACCCCTACTTTAAATTATTTTGGAAAAGATACTATTATAATAAGTATTTGCGATAACGGAACTCCTCTGCCTGCAAAATGCACGAACGACACTATTTTCGTTACAATTATTAGTATCAACGATGCACCCGTAGCAGTAGCCAATAGTGCTACTACTCTGGAGGACAATGCAGTAACCTTAAC
>JAYWFU010000082.1:0-20134 GCA_043778625.1 Bacteroidia bacterium
GCCTTGGTTCGTTTCCCCACGAAACAATACAACTAAAATATTTATAAGCACTAACACTTACTACTATTTAATGAACCCTAACACCACCAAGCCAGTAACCGATAATAAAATAGGATACAATATCCTACGTTGGTTTGTTAATTTGCATATTCGTACTAATTATAAATTTCATGTAATAGACGCCGCAAAGGCTGATAACTCTTGCCCTACGCTATTTGTAGGCAACCATAGCAACTCAGCCGTTGATCCACTTATTATTTTATTTTCGTTGCAACGTAAAGTACATTTTATAGCCCGTGGCGATGTATTTAAAGGTTGGAAAGCAAAGGTGTTTGATTACTTTAATATGATTCCGATTTTTAGACGGGAAGAAGGTGCCGAAAATATGGCGAAAAATGAAGAGTCGTTTGAATACATATTTGCTAAATTAAACGAACGAAGATCCGTAACCATATACAGTGAGGGTAACTGCGAGCAGGCAATGCACGTACGTAAGTTTCGTAAGGGTACAGCACGTATTTGTGCCGAATTTGAAAAACTAAATACTACGCAAATACCTTTAAACATACAGCCTGTGGGGCTAACGTATTATAGTTGGGATAAATTTCAGAGCGATGTGTACATACACTACGCTACTCCGTTTAATTATTCGGATATCGACTTTAGTACAGCAACTACTGATGCCAAACGTATACATGTGTTTAATGCCTATGTTGAACAAGCATTAAAAAAAGTAGTACTGCAAATACCTGAAACGTTGCAACCTATGCAATTTTTGTTAGACGAAATTATTTGTACTTCGCCTACCTACACACACGTTACCACTAATAAATACGCACTACGCCAACGGCTTAGCCAAACCCTGTACGCTATGCCTCCAATTAATTTGCTTAGCTTAACCACAGCATTAACTAATTATAATAACGCACTAACTACCCACAAACTTAATCATACTAACACCCTACCTACTTACAAGGGCTATAGCTGGGGTAATGCAGTGCTGTTGTTACTTACATTACCAGTATTTGTAATAGGTGCAAGTATTAATGCAGTAGTGTTTTTGGTGCCAAGCCATATTGCTAAAAACAAAATAAAAGTAGTAGAGTTTAAAGCAAGTGTGCGTATAATTTTAGCTTTTTTTATAAGCGTAATTTATTTTTCATTACTCATAGTAACAGCAACTATTTTATATAATTGGATAGTAGGAGCATTAGTATTTCCGCTAAGCTATTGCCTTGGACTAATGGCATACGAATGGTATAAATTATTTTTAAAACTAACGGCACGCTACAAATGGTTGGGGTTAGTGAAGGGTAATAACCAAGAGTATATTACATTGTTAAGTGCTAAACAAGTCATAATTAATGAGCTAGATAAAAGTTTTACGCAATTATTTTGTGGTAAATAATGTTAGTGTGTTTGAGTGTGATTGTAGGATGACAGTTTAATGTATTAACTCCTGCTGGCGTTGGTCGTGCTGTAAATGAATAACGACTATTTTTAGTTTTGAATGTTGTATAGGAGATGATAGTAGGGCTATCAGTATAGGTGTGCAAGCGCATGTACTAAACCGCCCTTCGGTGCTTAGTTAGTAATAATGCGGTGTTGAACGGTAAGGGGAAAAGGCTAACTAGATTAGTCAGGTACGAGTAAAATAAACACCAACTATTTTGTCCATTACGCCTCTAAATTTAATGAATATGTAGAACAAAATCCGCCAAAGAAACCATGCAATTCTGTAAAAAAAGAAATACCTAAATGTGAGCCAAAAGCAACGCAATCAAAAGTACATACAGCCCCTAAAATAAAAACGATACCAACTATAAAGATGGATACGGCTAATGAAGTATAGTATATTGAAGATAAGTTAAAATTCATTAAACGCTTTACGTTACTAAATAGTAAAACCAAAACAGCTGAACAAGTATTAGGTTTTTTAAACAGTTTACAAAAAGCCATTTTTGAAAAGCGTATTCGTAAAACTTCGCCTTATGCCAATGAAATAAAAACCATACAAGAGAAATTAGTACAAACCTACAATGCAATGGATAAAAGCATTACTGTCAAGTTAGAACCATTAAACGTAATTGCTTTAACTTGAACAAACTAATTTATAATTACAACTAAAATAGTATCTCTTACAATCGAAAGCATTACTTTCGATTAGCAAAAATTAATTATTGAATTAATACGCAAAATGATATTTTTAATTTCGCATCATTAATAATTTACTTGTAAAAAAAACAATTAATTTCGTGTGCTATAAAACATTATTAAAGTAACAAATAGTTATGTTTTATTTAACTAATTAAAATCATAAAGGGCTGCAAAGCTTTCCGTTATTTCACTAACTAAAAAATTAACAAACCTAATGAAAAAAACAATTTTTGTAGCCTTAGCGCTAATGGCAAATATAGTACGTGCCGATGAAGGTATGTGGTTACCACAACTACTACAAAGTTTAAACGAGCCTACCATGAAAAAACTAGGTTTTAAACTCACTGCCAACGATTTGTACAACATTAACAAATCATCGTTAAAAGATGCCATTGGGCATTTTAACGGAGGGTGTACATCGGAGTTAGTAAGTGCCGAAGGCTTATTGCTTACTAACCACCACTGTGGATACGATCAAATTCAATATCACTCCACAGTAGCCGCTAACTATTTGCGCGATGGTTTTTGGGCTATGAACAAGCAACAAGAACTACCCTGTGTGGGCTTAACCGTTACGTTTATTGTACGTATTGATGATGTAACTAAGCAAGCATTGGCAGGTGTTACCAATACAATGACGGAAGAAGAGCGTATTAAAAAAATTGAAGAAAATGCCAAAGTAATTGAAGCCGATGCTGCCAAGGGTACACGCTATCAAACTAAGGTGCGTTCGTTCTTTTTTGGTAACGAGTTTTATATGTTTACTACCGAAACCTTTAAAGACCTACGATTGGTAGGAGCACCGCCCGAATCAGTAGGGAAGTTTGGTGGCGATACTGACAACTGGATGTGGCCACGCCACACAGGCGATTTTAGTGTATTTAGAATATACGCTAACGACAAAAACGAACCTGCCGAATACAATGCAGCAAACAAACCTTATGTACCCAAAAAGTTTTTAAAGGTGTCCACCTCAGGGTATAAGCAAGGCGATTTTACACTTACTTATGGTTTCCCGGGGCGTACGTTTCAGTACTTAACTTCGTATGGTATTAAGCAGGTATACGAAATATCAAACCCTAATAATATTAAAGCCCGCGAAAAACGCTTAGGTGTATGGCAAAGCCACATGCGCGCCAGCGAAAGTGTACGCTTGCAATATGCAGGTAAGCATGCACGCGTGAGTAATTATTACAAAAAATTTCAAGGCGAAAATAAAGGCATGCGCATACTTAATACCATGCAGTACAAGCAAGATATTGAAACCAAATTTCAAGCGTGGGCTAATTCAGGTAGTAACATTACTTACAAAAACCTGTTAGGCGAATTTAAAACCAATTATGATAAATTTTACCCCTTGCAGTTAGAAACCGATTTGTACAACGAATGCGCTATGGCGCCCGAAGTACTAGCATTGGCTAATTCGTTTACAACACTCGTAAATGCAGCGAAAGACGAAAAGAAAACCGATGCTGAAGTAACTGCCGAATTAGATAAAATAAAAAAACGTATTGACGATTTTTACAAAGATTATGATGTAGCTACCGATAAAGATATTTTTAACGAAATGATTGGTATGTACCTTACCAAAACAACGTTTAAAAACACATTGATAGACAAAGGTTTATCTACCACAATAAGCAACGATGTGTTTAACAGCATATTTGCTAGCAAGGAAAAAATGACGCTTGCGTTAAATTTATTCGATCGTAAAAATGCCGTAGTATTTGAAAACGATAAAGCCTACCAAGTAGCTAAAATTATTGTTGATAATTATAACACTGCCGTAAAGCCCGATTACGTGACCTTGCGTAATAAAATAGAACTAATGAATCGTACATGGGTTACTGGCTTACGCGAGATGCAACCTAACAAGAAGTTTTGGCCTGATGCTAACTCTACATTACGTGTAGCCTATGGTACTGTTGAGCCTTACAAACCTTTTGATGGTGCTAATTACGAGCATATAACACATCTTAAAGGCATTATTGAAAAAATGGATAATACTAACGAAGAGTTTGTAGTACCTAACAAAATAGTGGAACTGTATAACAAAAAAGATTTTGGAATATATGCTGATGCCACAGGCGATGTACCCGTAGCGTTTATAGCCACTAACCACACCACTGGTGGTAACTCAGGTTCGCCGTTGTTAGATAGTAAAGGGCGTTTATTAGGCTTAAACTTTGACACAGGCTGGGAAGGCGCTATGAGTAACTACCACTTTGATGCAAGCCGTGTACGCAATATTAGCGTGGATATACGCTACGTGATGTTTATAATGGACAAGTACGCAGGCGCAGGGCATTTGGTAAAAGAAATGACACTAGAAAAATAAAAAATACGTTTATTAATTTACAAAAAAAATATGCGGCTAAATAGTATTTAGCCGCATATTTTTTTTGTGAATGGTAACACTACTTACTGTTACTAATCCTCTTTTATGTTTTGTGCAAATGCTATGTTACGTTGTAAGCCATTGTATTTAGTACGTTTAACGGCACTGTGCTTAAATAGTTCAGTAAACAATTCGTGGGTAAGCTCCTGCCAATCATTTTTAGTAAGGCTTAGTTTTTGTGTATTGGTAGTAAACAATGGCTCGGCATGTGGTTTGCTAAATCTATTCCATGGGCATACATCTTGGCACACATCACAGCCAAATACCCAATCGTTAAATGTGTTTTTAACATCAGGCGGCATTTCATTTTTAAGTTCAATGGTATAATAGCTTATGCACTTACTGCCATCTACCACTTGTGGGGCTACTATGGCTTGCGTGGGGCAGGCATCAATGCAGCGGGTGCATGTACCACAATAATCTTTAATAGCACCGTCGTAGGTTAAGGGGACGTCGCAAATAATTTCAGCAATAAAATAAAACGAACCCGATTTTGGGTTAATAACATTTGCATTTTTACCTTGCCAACCTAACCCTGATTTTACTGCCCACGCCTTATCCATTACAGGCGCACTATCTACAAACACACGTGCCGTAATATCGGGGCTAATGGTGCGTTGCATATAATCAAGTAGTGCGTATAGTTTGTCTTTTACTATCGTATGGTAATCATCGCCGTAGGCATATTTACTTATTTTGTAAGTACCATTAATTTGCTGTTGTGCAGGGTAATAATTATATAATAATGAAATTACTGATTTAGCCCCAGGCACCAGTATTCGTGGGTCGAGGCGCATGTCAAAATAATTTTCCATATAACTCATTTCGCCGTGCATTTGTTGCTTTAACCACTGTTCGAGGCGTGGTGCTTGCTCGTGCAAAAACTCTGCTTTGCTTACTCCCACATAATCAAACCCTAATTGCTGGGCGTGCTGTTTAAGCGCAATGGTAGTGGCATCAATAGTTAGGGCGTGCATAGGTAGTTTATAAACATTAGGGCGAAGATAATTATATAAATTAACGCTAAAATTAATTGTGTTGTAATTGTATATTTACATTTAATAAAAAAACACTTTATAAATTTAATACCATGTACTTATCGCTATCGAATTTTAAAAATGATTGGGCTTCCGAATACGACGCTACCCTTACCACACTTAACGGCTTAACCAATGCTTCGCTTACTGCGCCAATGCCTGCTAATATTCGTACTATAGCTACGCTTGCATGGCATATTGTGTATAGCGTTAGCGAAATGCTTAACCACACTGAACTTAAAATAGAAGCCCTAGCAGTTAGTGTACCCGCTAACTTAACGGTAACTATGCTTATTGATGAATACAAAAAAACAAACACTGCATTTGTAGCGGCAATTGATGCGTGGGAGTACAACCAACTTACAGTAAAAGTACCTATGTACGGCGAGGAGTGGACTAAGGGTAAACTACTACAAATAATTATGCACCATCAAATACACCATCGTGCGCAATTAGGTGTATTAATGCGTATTGCAGGCTTAGCTGTACTAGGTGTATATGGCCCTAGTAAAGAAGATTGGACAGCAATGGGTATGGCCCCTATGCAATAAACTAGTGTATTAGTTGTTAAATAAACACTACCCTAAATAATATAAATTATCAAGGAATTTAAACAAACAAGGGCATTAATTTTATTAAAATATTATGGTATTTTTACAGTTATTATATAGCAGCATATTACTTAAATAAATGAATAAAAATATTCGTACTATAATTACCCAATACCAATGTTTTGCTAATGCGGAAGCCTTACCTGAGCCAGCACAACAGTTGTTTGAACAAGCCAAGTTAGCAGCATCTCAGGCCTATGCACCTTATTCGCAATTTAATGTAGGCTGTGCTTTATTGCTAGATAATGGCAAAATAGTATTAGGTAATAATCAAGAAAACGCAGCCTACCCAAGTGCTATGTGTGCTGAGCGTGTAGCGGTATTTAGTGCATCAGCCCTATACCCAACGGCTAAAGTGGTAACGGTATTTTTATCAGCGTTTTCGCCTAATTACAAACTCATACAACCTATAACCCCCTGTGGATCGTGCCGACAGGCATTGGCAGAATACGAGTACAAGCAAAAAACAAAAATAAAAGTATATATGACCTGCGATAACGATGAAATATGGATGACCGAAAGCGTATTTGACTTGCTTCCGTTGGCATTTAACTCGGATAGTTTAAAAGGCAAATAATTTTTTTATTCAAATAAAAATTAATCATCATGGATATTAAAGCAGGTTCTTTATTAGAAAAAATAATTACTCCCCACGATTTACGCACGCTTAACCCCAATCAACTAAAGCAAGTAGCTGACGAGTTACGCCAATACATTATTGATGTAGTATCAGTTAAAGGCGGGCATTTTGGCGCAAGCCTTGGGGTGGTGGAGTTAACAGTGGCATTGCACTATGTGTTTAACACCCCAACTGACCAATTAGTGTGGGACGTAGGGCATCAGGCCTATGGACATAAAATACTTACGGGACGTAGGCACAACTTTGAAACACAACGTGTATATGGTGGCTTATCAGGCTTCCCTAAACGTACCGAAAGCGAGTATGACACCTTTGGCGTAGGGCACTCCAGTACTAGTATTGGTGCAGCATTAGGTATGGCAGTAGCTAACCGCTTGCAAAACGATAACCGCCAACACATAGCCGTAATAGGTGACGGCTCAATGACGGCTGGGATGGCGTTTGAAGCCTTGAACCACGCTGGTATCGAAAACAGTAATTTATTAGTAGTACTTAATGATAACTGCATGAGTATTGACCCTAATGTGGGCGCACTCAAAGAATATTTAACGGATATAACCACTTCTCGTACTTATAATAAAGCCAAAGATAAAATTTGGGATTTGTTGGGCAAGGTATCTAAGTTTGGACCTAATGCACAAGAAATTGCAAGTAAAATTGAAAACGCCGTAAAAACATCGTTGCTTACTCAAAGTAATATGTTTGAGAGTTTGAGTTTTAGATATTTTGGCCCTGTTGATGGCCATGATGTTGATGGTTTACAGCGTGTGTTAGCAAGCCTAAAGGATATACCTGGCCCTAAAATATTACACGTACTTACCAAAAAAGGTAAGGGATATAAATTTAGCGAAGAAGGAAACGAAACCGTGTGGCACGCACCAGGTTTGTTTAACAAGGACACAGGCGAAATTATTAAAATAGTACACACAGAGCCACAACCGCCCCGCTACCAAGATGTGTTTGGACACACAATAGTAGAGCTTGCCGAAAAAAATGATAAAATAGTTGGCGTAACTCCTGCTATGCCATCAGGTTCGTCGCTTAATATTATGATGAAAGCCATGCCCACCCGTGCTTTTGACGTAGGCATAGCCGAGCAACATGCCGTTACTTTTAGTGCAGGCATGGCCACACAGGGCATGGTGCCATTTTGCAATATTTATTCATCATTCATGCAACGTGCCTACGACCAAGTAGTACACGATGTAGCCTTGCAAAAGTTACACGTTGTGTTTTGCTTAGATAGAGGAGGGCTTGCGGGCGCTGACGGTCCTACGCACCACGGCACTTACGACATTGCTTACTTCCGTTGCATACCCAACATGATTGTTAGTGCCCCAATGAACGAGGAAGAATTGCGTAACTTAATGTACACTGCGCAAGCTCAAAATCACGGACCGTTTAGCATACGTTACCCTCGTGGCAATGGTGTAATGATAAATTGGAAAACTCCATTTAAAGAATTAAAAATAGGTACAGGTCGTAAGGTTAAGGATGGAAACGACATAGCTATACTAAGCATTGGGCACATAGGCAACCAAGTTACGCCAGCTATTACAACCCTAAGTAACGAAGGCATTAGCGTGGCACATTACGATATGCGTTTTGTAAAGCCCATTGACGAACTATTATTGCACGAGGTGCTTACTAAATTTAGTAAAATAATAACTATTGAAGATGGCTGTATAATGGGCGGTATGGGCAGTGCCGTGCTAGAGTTTATGGCAGATAATAATTATGCAGCACAAGTTACTCGCCTGGGTATTGAAGATAAATGGATTGAGCACGGCGAACAAAAAGAATTATATGCTGAGTGTAAAATAGACACAAATGCCATAATAACTACTGTGTGCAAAATAATGAATAAGAGTAAAAGCCAAACGGCTTAGTGGGAAGGCTTAACAAAATTAGAATGAAAAAAAATATTAATGTTGAATAATTACTAAAAAATGAAATCCATGAAAATTATTAACACTAAATTTATTATTGCAGGCATACTAATTACAAATGCGTTTGTTAGTTGCAAAAAACAAGTTGCACACACACTCGGCACACACAAGGCTGATATAATTACTAATCAAAGTGATGATAATGCTAGTAACGAGTTAATGTCAAAACTTGCAGCAGCTACTACTATTGACTCCTCGGTTTTTTATAACGGAGCGTTTACGGTGTTAAAAATACCTGCTGCTAATTTGCAAAAATTAGGCGGGGCTATAGCAGGTGTACCATTGGTGGTGAGTAATAATCCTGAAAAAATTAATACCTTGGGTTGGCTATTTAAAAATCCTGCCTTGTTAGGTACTAATTCAAAAATGCCACTAACAGGCAAATTCAATTTATATCTATATCATCATAATAATACAGGTGCGCCATTGTATATACACGTAATTGCATCTAACCCTAACAGCACATCTATTACGCTCAGTGGGAAAGGAGTAATATACACCTCGAGTAATTACAGTGGTAACGCTGGCAAGGGGTACGGGCCATCGTACAAGATTGCTGAAAACTGGTTAAATGCAACTTATACGCATAGTTTTGTAGGTAAAAATATTCCAGCATACTTAGCAGGATCACCTACTCCTAATTATACAAGCATAGCCACAGTACTATTAAATAGCGCAAAAACAATTGACGGACGATTTGAATTTGATGCACTATCAGCCGGAAACGTACCTGCTAACAGTTACATATATGTAATTGCCTCAGCTAGTGCAACAGTAGGCACAGCGTTTAATTTAGCACAAACTAATATACAAGCCACAGGTAATTTTTTACAAGAAACTCCCACTACTTTTGGTAGAGAATGCGGTATTTATGATGGTTCAGAATGGAAGGGACTTACTACTCTTAACTTACCTAACCGCAAGGGTTACGTGGGTATTAGTCTTAATACGGCGCAAAAAAATAATATATTACAAAACCAAAATGCTCCTGCATTGGGGGTTATTAATAATTCATCATCATTTACCTATGGTAACTATGGTATGGGTTATTTTGTTGATTTGCGTTTTGTGAACGTAAAAAATACAGCACGTACACTTAAAGTTTATTTAGTACATTCGGCTACAAATCCTGCGAAGCTAGGTATGACATGGCATGCACCTATGAAGATAGATAGCAATCCGTTATTAGAAACCTACACCACTTTAAATAATAATAAACAACTACTGTCAACAATAACCCTTAATGCAGCTACCGCTGGGCCAAGCTCAAAAGTTCAAAAAATTAAATTTTATGTGCCCGGCTTAATTAGTACTAATATGCAACTCGTAGTGGAAACTAATTAATATTTCAATCCGTAAATTGCAAGCAATTAATATAACTAACACTATCAACAACAATTAAAAAAACTAACACTATGAACTTCATCACTTGGATTTGCCGCATATTAGTAGGCGTACTATTTATTATTTCGGGGTTAATAAAAGCGAACGACCCTATTGGATTTTCAATAAAACTGAACGAATATTTTACCGTATTTGGTATGGAGTGGCTACACCCAATTACAGTGGGCTTAAGTATGTTTATTTGTGTGTTTGAGGTAGCGTGTGGCGTTGCTGCAATTACAGGCTTCAAAGCCAAAATTAATAGTATGTTATTATTGTTGATGATTGTGTTTTTTACTTTCCTTACCTTTTACTCAGCCTATTTTAACAAAGTAACTGATTGCGGTTGCTTTGGTGATGCCATTAAACTTACACCTTGGCAATCATTCACCAAGGATATTGTATTACTAATTTTAATTATTCCAATATTTGTAATGCGTAACAAAATAAAATCGTTGTTGCCTGAGCAAATTAATTACTCGTTTGTAGTTATATGCACCGTACTACCTACGGCATTTACGGTATATTGCTTCCGCCACTTGCCAGTTAAGGATTTTAGACCTTACGCCATTGGTAATAATATTTTAAAACAAATGGAAATACCCGCAGGTGCACCTACCGATGAGTACGAAACTATTTTAAAATATAAAAATCTTAAAACAGGCGTAGTTAAAGAGTTTTCGCAGGCAGAGTATATGAAATCTAAATTATGGGAAGACACCCTTACTTGGGCTTGGGACACTACTATTTCAAAGTTAATAAAGCAAGGTTTTAAACCACCAATACACGATTTTAAAATTCAAAGTCAAGATGGTTCAACTGAATATACTAACGATATACTTACCACCAAAGGCTACACGTTTTTAGTAATTAGCTACGATATTACTAAAGCCGACACTAAGGCGCAACCCGCTATTAACGAACTAGCACAGGGTTTACAAAAAGCTAACGTGCCTATGTATGGTATATCGGCATCGCCTTACGGGTTGGTTGATAATTTTAGGCACGAGCATCAAATTATGTATGATTATTACAGTTGCGACGAAACTCAACTAAAAACTATGATACGTAGTAACCCTGGTATTGTGCTACTTAAAGAGGGTACGGTGGTTAACATGTGGCACGCTAACGATGTGCCGTCAATAGCTGACATAACGGCTAAGTATTTATCTAAATAATAGTTGCACAGCGTTAATGATTAGATATATTTTACGCAAATTATGGTACGGCTTTCTTGTATTGCTGGGCGTAGTGTGCGTAGTGTTTTTATTGTTTAATGTATTGCCTGGCGACCCTGCACGTATGATGCTTGGGCAACGCGCCGATGCAGCGTCTATCGAAGCCATTAACAAAGAGCTAGGGCGCGATAAAACGTTAACTGAACAGTTTTTAATGTATGCTAACGACCTATCGCCTATATCGTACCACGACACACAAAACAAAGCAAGTCTATTGTTTTTTAGTAAAGATAAATACGCTAGTAGCACGCAATTAGCGCAGCTGGATAACAACAAAATAATTATTTTAAAATACCCGTACTTACGCCGTTCGTACCAAACTAAGCGCAAAGTATCCGATGTAATATTTGAGGCCTTGCCCGAAACATTTACACTAGCACTAGCCGCCATACTATTTGCAAGTATAATAGGCGTGGCATTAGGCATACTATCCGCCATATACAAAGATACTTGGATTGATAACACCACCCTAGTAATGGCGGTGCTGGGCATGAGTGGGCCGTCGTTTTTTATTGGAATAATTGTAGCGTGGATATTTGGTTTTATTTTGAGCGATTACACAGGTTTAAACATGACGGGCAGTCTCTATTCAATCGATCCATTTGAGGGCGAACAACTCGACCTCAAAAACATTATACTCCCCGCTATAACCCTTGGTATTAGGCCATTAGCCGTAATTATACAACTAACTCGTAACTCGTTGTTAGATGTGCTTTCGCAAGATTTTATTCGTACCGCTACCGCCAAAGGTTTATCATTTAGTACCGTAATTATTAAGCATGCCTTGCGCAACTCCCTAACGCCCGTTATTACGGCTATATCGGGCTGGTTTGCCTCGTTGTTAGCAGGCTCAGTGTTTATTGAATATGTATTTGGCTGGAAAGGCATTGGCGCCGAAGTAGTAGGTGCTCTTGAAAAATATGACTTCCCTGTAGTAATGGGTACAGTACTCGTAATATCTATTTTGTTTGTAATAATTAACATTATGGTAGACATTATTTACGGCTTGTTTGACCCTCGCGTGAGGTTGCAGTAGTTGTGTTAGTAGCGCTATATAGTTACCATAATCAACAATAACTACTCCTACCTATTTAAAGGCAATCAATTAGCAATACACAAAAAACAACCTATTAAATGAAACACCTAATTATATTTTTAGTAATGCTAACTACTACACTACATGCGCAAGAGCCTTATTTATTGGGTAAAATAACCGTAGCGCAGTTGCAACAATCGCCTTATAAAAAATGGTTTAACAACCAACATAATAATTATGCTACTGATAAAAAAACAATGGCAGCCTTACAACCATTGTTAGATAGCACAGTGCACATAACCATAGTTATGGCTACTTGGTGTGGCGATAGCAAGGAACAAGTACCCCGATTTTACAAAGTACTAAATCAGTCAATATATTATACTAACGAGGTCACACTTATTTGTACTGATAAAAACAAAACGACACCCGACGGATTATTGTTGGATAAAAACATTATAAAAGTGCCAACATTTATTGTGTACCAACACCACAAAGAAATAGGACGAATTATTGAAACGCCCGCCACAACCCTCGAAAACGACCTATTGCAATTATTGCTTTTGCAACGTAAATAGTCAGGTAAAATAACAAAACGAACAGTACGCTTAACTTTATTTAAAATAAAGTGTAACTAAATTCGTACTTATTCAATCAATCTGTTATTTTTGCACAAATGCTTAAATTTATGTTGTAATATGCAACGTATAATTTGCCCGCCGCAACATAATAATTAACTAATTTAAAACACAATTTTATAATGAATGTAGTATTACAAATTTTGCTCTTTTTGGTAGGAGCAGCAGCAGGTATAGGGTTTGCCTACATGCAATTACGCAAAAAAGCAGAGCAAGAGGTACGCCTTGACTCCGACAAATTATTAAAAGATGCAGAGGCTAAAGCCGAAAACATTAAAAACGAACGCATACTACAAGCTAAAGAAAAGTTTTTGCAGTTAAAAAGCGAACACGAAAAAGCCGTAAACGAACGTAACCAAAAAGTAATAGTAGAGGAAAACCGTATTAAACAAAAGGAACTAGCTGTTACTCAAAAACAAGATGAGTTTAAAAAGAAAGAGGCGGATTTAGAAAAACAAAAAGAAAATTTAGCATTACTAACTGATGCTAATAAAAAGAAACAAGAAGAACTAGATAAAGCTAACCGCCACCATCAAGAAAAATTAGAGGCCGTAGCAGGTTTAAAAGCCGAAGAAGCTAAAGCTCAATTAATTGAAAGCCTAAAGGCCGAAGCTCGCACACAAGCGTTTTCGTACATAAAAGATATACAAGAAGAGGCTAAATTAAATGCTAATAAAGAAGCCAAAAAAATTGTAATACAAACCATACAACGTGTAGCTACCGAGCAAGCGGTTGAAAATTCGGTATCAGCTTTCCCAATTGATAGCGACGAACTTAAAGGACGCATCATTGGGCGCGAAGGACGTAATATACGTGCTTTGGAGGCAGCTACAGGTGTTGAAATTATTGTAGATGATACCCCAGAATCTATTTTATTATCGTGCTTTGACCCTATTCGTAGAGAAATAGCACGCTTATCATTACATCAATTAGTTAGCGATGGACGCATACACCCCGCACGTATTGAGGAAGTGGTAAACAAAACCAAAAAAATGCTGGAGGAAGAAATATTGGAAGTAGGTAAGCGTACCTGTATTGATTTGGGCGTGCATGGCTTACACCCCGAGTTAATGCGTATGGTGGGTAAGATGAAATATCGTTCGAGCTACGGACAAAACTTATTACAACACTCGCGCGAGGTAGCTAACCTATGTGCTATAATGGCGGCTGAGTTGGGCTTAAATGTGAAACTGGCCAAGCGTGCAGGTTTACTACACGATATTGGTAAAGTGCCTGATGAAGAACCTGAACTGCCACATGCTATTTTGGGTATGAAACTAGCCGAAAAACATAAGGAAAATCCTGAGGTTATTAACGCTATTGGTGCACACCACGACGAAATAGAAATGACAAGCATGCTATCGCCGATTGTACAAATATGCGATAGTATTAGTGGCGCACGCCCTGGTGCACGCCGCGAAATTGCAGAGCAATATATGAAGCGCTTAAAAGACCTTGAAGCCACCGCACTAAGCTACGAAGGTGTAACTAAAACCTACGCCATACAAGCAGGACGTGAGTTACGTGTATTGGTAGAAAGTAACCTAGTAAGCGACGAACGTGTAGCACAGTTAGCCAACGAAATATCTGAAAAAATACAAACAGAAATGACTTACCCAGGGCAAGTTAAAATAACCGTAATACGTGAAACTCGTGCAGTAGGTTACGCTAAATAATAACACAACTAAATGACTGAAAGGCGTTACTAAATTATTTAGTAACGCCTTTTAAAATATAATCTCTCTTGTAATTATTAGTTTAAATTATTAAACAGACATATTATCAATTAAGCGTACATCGCCTGCAAATGCGGCTACACAAAGCACAGAGGGCTGTGTAAAATTAGTTACTGGTTGTAAAGTTGTAGCGTTGGCAATTTCAAAATAATCAAGCTGTAATTGCGTGTGCGAAAAATTTTGTACTGCGCTTTTAATAATTATATCAGGCGCAATATCATTAGTTGCTAAAAGTTTGGCGTGGGTTAATATTTTAAATATATGCACTGCTTCACGTCGCCAATGTTCGTCTAACCTACTATTACGGCTACTCATGGCAAGCCCATCTACCTCACGTATTATGGGGCAACCAACAATATGTAAGGTAGGATGCAGTACCTTGCTCATAGAATTGATTACTGCTAATTGCTGAAAATCTTTTTGTCCAAAAAATGCAATATTGGGCTGTACAGCAGTAAATAGTTTATCAACCACGGTAATAACTCCCGCAAAATGCCCAGGTCTAAATTCACCCTCCATTACTTTATCTAAGTTACCTAAGTCAAATGCAAGTAAATTAGTGTTGTGGTTAGGGTATATTTCCTCAGCACTTGGCGCAAACACCACGTGGCAACCATTGGCTTGTAACAATGCTATATCAGCAGTTAATGTGCGTGGATATTTTTGTAAATCAGCAGTATTGTTAAATTGTGTAGGATTAACAAATATACTACACACTACAACTGAGCATTGTTGTAAGGCTTGTGCAATAAGCGATACATGCCCTTGATGTAAGGCTCCCATAGTGGGGACAAAACCTACGGAAGCTCCGTTTTGTTTTTGAGCCGTAACATAGTGCTGTAACTCGTGTATAGTGGTAAATACTTGCATTTTATTGAATAATTATACTTTTTTAAAACTATAAAAGTTTTGTGATTTTGACGTAAAAAACATTCTATAATTTATACCACTACAATGCAGGGCAGTGTTTCTTTTTGTTGGGCAACGAGTACGATAAACTTACGTGTAAGAAACCATACCAATCGTTAGTATCGGGGTTGCCACGCAGGTGCCCTACATTGGCGTAAGTACTTGCATTGGCACTAGGGTCGGCTAGGGCAACAGCCGCCGCTCCTGTATTTTTATTAAGCAGTTTGGGGTCTTTGTAGGTACTACTTACATCGTCTAAATAATCAGTATTAGTTTTACGTATTGAGTATTCTAACTGTAATGTAAATTTTTCGGCAAGCCCTACTTTTACTCCCATACCTAGTGGCATGGCCAATGCAATACGTTGATAGGGTTTGCGATAGTTAAGCAAGCCTTGCCCCTCGGTGGCTAGGGGTTGTAGTGCTACAAGCTCGTTGTTATACACAGCTTTAGGATTGAAGTAAAACGCACCTAATCCAATAAATGCATAAGGACTAAATGCATAGTTAGATTCATCGGCTCTGAATGGCCAAAAATTAAATTCTATTTGCTCCGATAATTCAAACACATTACTTTGAAACGTAAGGTTGCGGTTACGCAATGCTTCTAATTTATTGTTAGCATCTTTAGCCGTTACTTTACCGTAGTTGGCATTGGTTCTAAAACTCCAACGATAATCTCTATTTACTCTAAAATAAATACCTAAAGATTGTCGAGCACCTACTAATGGTATCATTGGGTTAATGTCGCCTATGTAGTAAGCAGCACCTACGCTAGCACCAAATTCTTTGCTATAAAACCCTTTAGTAACGGCCTGTGCCTTAGCTTCATTATTTATCAAGCTAAGGCACAAACACACTAGTGTTGCGATGTTAAAATCAATTATTAATTTGCGCAACATCATAATTAATAGTTTATGAGTTGAGTACAATTTTAACTTTCATGCCTGCTTTTAACGAATTATTATTGCGCAGTTTATTCCATTTTTTAAGTTCTTGTACAGTAGTACCAGGGTAGCGGTTAGCAATACTCCACAGCGTATCTCCTTTGTGTACTTTGTATACTACAGTTTTAGGTTTGTTATTTTTTTCGTCTACTTCTGTTGTTTTAGTATTAGTTTTTTCAGCTATTACTTTTTTAGTATCTTTTGTTGTTTTGGTTTTTACGGCTGGTACTTCTTCATCTGCCATATCTTCATCTGCTTCGTCTTTTCTTTCATTTATTATCGCCGTGTTGTCTGTACTTTGTATAGGTTCACGCTCAAGCATTTTAGCATCAACAGTAGCTACTTCAGTAGAGTCTTTAGCTGTTTCGGGAGCTGATTTTAATTTTTTTGATTGTGCCAAATATACAGGCACTCGCACATAATAATTAATGCGTGTTCCAGTTTTTAGTTTTCCACTTTTAGTAGCTTTTCGGTTCCATTCTTTTAATTCGGCCACACTTACTCCATAACGTTTAGCAATAGTTTTAAGGTTTTCGCCCTTACGTACTTTGTGTGCACGACCTACCTCTTTGTAGCTAACTAATTTAGAAACTTCAGCTTGCTCTTCACGTATTTTTTCCTCAGGCGTTTTATAGTTATATATAGCAACTTCGTTATTAATAAATGGGGCAATTTTATCATGCGGTAGCACTAAGGTACTTCCTTCCTCAGTAAATGGTATTATGTTTTGTTTGTACGATGGATTTAAGTAGCGTAGTTCATCAACATTAATACCTAACCCTTGCGAAAGTTGAGTAAAACTAACCTGCTGCGAAGTTTTAATGGTTTCGATTTGAAAAAACTCCTTACTGGGTAAAATAGGATATAAATTATGCTCTGCGGCAAAGTTCATTACATAAGTAGCTGCAATAAAGCCAGGTACATAGCCTTGTGTTTCTACGGGTAGGTAAGGTCGTATTTCCCAATAGGTACGTTTACCTCCTGATTTACGAATAGCTCTGTTAACGGTGCCAGGCCCAGCATTATAGGAGGCTAATACTAATTGCCAATCGCCAAACATATTGTACAAATACTGAAAATATTTGCACGCCGCTTCAGTAGCTTTTATAGGGTCGCGACGCTCGTCAGTGTAAGAAGTTACGTCTAAATTAAACATTTTACCAGTACCATACATAAACTGCCATAAGCCTGTAGCACCGCAGTGCGATTGCGCCATAGGGTTTAATGCTGATTCAATTACGGCTAAATTTTTTAACTCAAGTGGTAAGTTGTATTTATCCAACGCAGCTTCAAACATTGGAAAGTATAATTTTGAAAGCCCTAATAAACGAGATACTTGCGTACGACGACGAAACATATACATATCAATATACGGGCGTACCGATGGGTGGTAATCTAAATTAATGGGTGATGCTGCATCTAATTTTGCTAGACGAGCTTCATATACCAAATCATCAAAGGTAGGTACTTCGTCAGGGCGGTAGTTGTAAATATTTAACTTGGCAATATCAGGCGTTGCACTTGTTTCCCATAGTTTTAAATAATTTAAACTATCTAACATTGCTGCAATAGGGTCGTCAGCTTTAAATACAAATGTTGTGTCGCTGTATTTATATTTTTTAGTAGGCGGATTAATAGCCCACGTATTGAGGCTATTAATGAGCGTGAATACTAGAAGTGTTACAAAGGTTTTCATAATAATATGTGGTTTTAATACTGCATAAAGTTACACAGTATGTTATATAAACGAATTTTAAACTAAAATAGTATGCGAATATCTTGTAAGATACTTACATATTTAGTGCCACAACGTAATGGTTATTAACTAATTGTTGTTAATTGAGCTTGTGTTTGGTGTGCAAACGACAGTAATTCGCGCTCGTTAAATGCTTTGCCCATTAATTGTACCCCCATTGGCATAGCGTTACTATGTGTGCCACAAGGTATGGATATGGCAGGTAAGCCTACCAAATTGGCTAACACTGTGTATATATCCTCTAGATACATGGCTATTGGGTCTTTTTTAGCTCCAAATTCAAATGCAGTGCTTGGTGTAGTTGGCGTAAGTATAAAATCGTTGGTGGTTAGTATAGCGTCAATTTGGTTTTTAAGTACATGTCGTACACGTTGTGCTTTAGCGTAGTAGGCATCATAATAACCAGCACTAAGCACAAATGTACCTAGCATAATTCTACGTTTAACTTCAGCACCAAAACCTTCGCTACGCGATTTTATATAAGTAGTTTCTAAATCAACTGCGTTGGGGCTGCGGTAGCCAAAATGTACGCCATCGTAACGCGACAAATTACTCGAAGCCTCAGCCGTTGTTAGCACATAGTAAGTGGGTACTAGGTAATCAATGTTAGGGAAATCAACATAGTTAATAGTATGCCCAGCTGCGGTAAGTTGTTGCAATGTATGTTCAATGGCTTGTTTTACCTCAGGGTCTATGGCTGGGTGATTAATGCTGTTATTTAATACAGCAATATTTTTTTTAGCTGACGTGTTAATATTTGAAGTATAATCGTCAACCGCTACTGGGGAGAGTGTTGCATCAAACTCATCAGCCCCAGCTATTACTTGTAATACTCGTGCGCAATCTTCGGCATTATTTGCTAGTGGGCCTATTTGGTCAAACGACGACGCGTAGGCAATAGCACCGTAACGGCTTACTCTACCATAGGTTGGTTTTAACCCTACTATGCCACAAAATGCAGCTGGCTGGCGTATGCTACCGCCAGTGTCAGTGCCTAAGGCTACCAAACACATATTGGCGGCTACTGCTGCAGCCGACCCGCCTGATGAACCACCAGGTACACGGTTACTATTTAACGGATTACGCACTATACCCATTGCTGAGTTTTCGTTAGAGCCACCCATTGCAAATTCATCGCAATTAACACGACCAATAATTATGGCATCTTGCGCTAACATGCGTTCCACCACTGTGGCAGAGAATATACTGGTATAGTTATTTAAAATTTTAGAACTGGCTGACGACTTGTGATTTTTGTACACAATATTGTCCTTAATAGCCACTACAACCCCTGCAAGTGTACCTAGTTTTTCGCCATTAGCTATTTTAGCATCAATACGTTCAGCAGCTTGTTTTGCTTCAATTTCAAATACTTCGAGGTAGGCATTAATGCTAGGGTTGTGTTGCTTTATATTATCTAAATAATAATTAACAACAGCTACACACGAAATAGATTTTTGGTTAAGCAACAGGTTTTGCACCTGAGCAATAGAACTAAATTGACTCACGAAAATTAAGGAATAGGTTGAACTGTAAACTACTAATTATTAGAAACTTCGTTGCTGTCGTTTCCTTTAGAGGCATCTTTAAATTCTTTAACGCCTTTGCCTAATCCTTTCATTAATTCAGGTATTTTTTTACCTCCAAATAATAATAAAACAATACAAGCTATTAATATAATTTCGGGTGTGCCTAAGCCT
>JAYWFU010000083.1:0-20036 GCA_043778625.1 Bacteroidia bacterium
GCCAAGAATGAGATAAACCTAAGGCGATTGAAAATAATTCGTTACTATTCATAATTACAAAGATAGATTACCCACACCAAACGTCATAGACCCATTAATCCTGCATATACTACCACTTCCGAAAATCTAAACATAGTACTAGACGCTCGTGCACAACAATACCAAAGCCTAGGATATGCTAAAAACCTAATGCTTGGCGTATATGGTAATATTGCACCTAAGCAAAGTTTAGGTGCAAAAATAATTTCGGACCAACAAGGAGCGTTTCAAACCCTGCGTGCCGATTTTAGTTACGGCTATAAACTACAATTAGACAAAGACCAAACGCTTAGTTTTGGAATGAGTGCAGGAGTGTTTAACAAAAACTTTTCGAAACTACGAGTAGATAACTACCAAAATCTCGACCAGTCGGACGTTACGCTTAATCAAACCTATTATAACAGCACACAATTTATAGCAGGAGTTGGTTTGTTGTACAACTACAAAGCACTAAACGTAGGTGTTGCAATGCCACATTTAATTGAAACATCGCAAGCCGTAAATCAACTATTTAATATTAATGCAGGTTATGCAATAACTATTAATAAAGATTTTACCGTAACACCTTGGGCAATGTATCAAAACATACCTGTAACCAAAAATGTGGGAGCGTTGTATGTAAAAGGACAGTTCAAAAACATAGCATGGTTACAAGCGGGTTATCAAACCAACAAATCAGCCAATGTAGCGTTTGGTGTAAATATGGGTGCATTTGGATTAGGCTATGGCTTTACGTTTAGTAACGCAGAGTTAAACAACCTAAGTGCAGGCGCACACGAGGTGGTATTTACATTTAAAATACCAAGTCGTAAAACAAGTACAGTACAAGGTAATAGCGATGCGTTAAATGCAATAGCCGATCGATTAACTCAGTTGTTAAACAAGCCAATGTCAGCACAAGTAAAACAAGAAGTTGAAAAAATAAAATTAGATTTACAAGCAGTAGAAGTAGATAACAATGCAGGCAACATAAAAGGAGCGGCAGAAAAATTAAAAGAAATAGAAAATAAGTTGAAACAACTTGAAAATAGCGTAAAATAAAACGATGCAAAAAATAATACTACTAATAGCTATATTGCTTGTAAATACAGCTATTATGGCACAAAGTAATAGCGATTTAAAAACAAAAAACCAACAAACGATTGATGCCTTAAAACAACGTTTGCAACAAGTTGAAGCTACATCGGTAGAAAAAAGTTATAACGATAGTTGCGACGCATTAAAAACTGTACGCAACCAATTAGCCGAAGCTCAGCTCCAACTAAAACAACTTAAAGATAATATGCTTAAAATAAGCGCTATTGCCACGGGAGTAAATACAGCAATAATAGAGAGCGCTAATGCGGTAAAGGAAATAACTATTTATTTTGACCCCAATAAAAATAGTGCCGAATTGCACGCTTACGATACTAAATTTACTGAGTTTGTAACTCATGCGCTTAGTAGTAATAAAAAAATAGTACTTAATGGCTATGCCGATGGTACAGGACGCGATGCACAAAATTTATTATTATCAAAACAACGTGCTATTAATGTGGGTAATTATTTAACTAAAAATAACCACGTGTTAGCTACTCAAATGAGTATTAAGTGGCATGGTTCAGCATCAACTTACAAGGAACGAAAGGTAACATTGAGTGTAGAGTAGTTACTAATTGAACCAAATATTAGTTAATAACTAAGCAGTATTACTTTAATTGCAAATTTAAGGCGCAATTTAAGTCTGTGTCCTCTTCGTTATAGTTTTAAAAATTCGTATTCATATACTTTAGGCTCAATTGCTAGCGCAAGTTGTTTTAGTGTTTCTCTAAGTGCCTCAATAAGCCCAGTGTAAGTTTCATCTTTACTTTTATTATTCATACGCCCGCTTGAGCCACGCCCCTGAAAATGCTCTCGTATATCGTACAACGACGCATTTACATTATAGCCACCCGTGGCTATTGTTACACCCTCATAAGCCAAAAACTGTTGTGCATGATAGTATGCCCACAACGCACGCCCAGCATCAAACACAGCGGTAGCTTCGGTTGAAAACTTTAAGGGTACTTCGTAATGCGCTGTTGGTTCACTTACCGCAAACAAGTTTACATCATCGTTGGATTTTATTTTACCTTTTATAAACTGTGTCATAAAGTTGCTCTCAAACTTATCGCGGGCATTTATTTCTTTTTCGGTAAAGGGTATCCAGTGATTAGTGCCATCTTTCGATGTTATTTTATTTTGGCTATGCAACAATGCAAACGCCAAGCAATTATTTTTAAACTCAGCGTCTTTTTCCCATTTTTTATTAGGATGCAAAAATTGGTCGCGGTCATTTAACCAAGATGCTGCTATGCAGTGGCGTACCGAAAAATAAGTACTTAATGCAATAAGATTACTGCTTGAAAGTTTAACTTTTGTGTCATGAACTGTATTGTCAATGTTGGTAGCCAAATAAATATATTTTTGATTTTGAAAATCATTACCACGTGTACTTAAAGTACCAATTGTTTTACTTGTTTCCGTTAAATAATAATTAACCAACCACTTATTAATACTTTTAGGTAACACACCATAAAAAGCTTTTTTGCCAATTAACTTGGCTTTATTCTCATAAACTTTACAACTAATTTTTTTTATTTTAGTAGTACTATCCAAATTCCACATTGTAAACCCAATAGGAAAACTACCTTTTACATTATCAAATGTATCAGCAGGCACAACAAAACCACCCAAATACTTAACCAAAAAATACTCCTTAAATTTTGCAAAATTACTGCCTTGTACAAACTTTAATGTAGAAAACTGTGCTAGTGTAGCACTAGGAATTTTGTCGTAAATTTTCGCCATAAACAGCGCAAAAATTTCGTTAGAAGCATTCCCAATTTTTAAATTGTAGTATTCGTTAATTTTATTATCAGTTGCTACTCCGCTTTTATTTTCACCTGTACCAGTAACAGTTCTTGCTGTAGTAGCCTCAGCATACGGCGGATTAATATACATCACTAACTTCTTACGCTTGTCAGGGTCGTTAATAATGGTTTGCAAGCCTTGTGGTAGCTTAGTAAAATCATCATTCAAAAAATCAAATTGAAACACGTGATCGTCCAACAAATTTGCACCGTTTTTTATACGGTCGTGTACTACTTCTACATCTTGTTTATCCAAGGTACTTGCCCAAATGTTGTACTTGTTAGTAAGCCCTGCAAGTAAGTTGCCCGTACCGCAGGCACAGTCCCACACGTAGTATTCGTCCTGCCAATCGTCGCCTAGAGCATCGGTTAAATATTGTTGCGAAAGCTCTACCCAAATTTGTGGTGTAAAAAAACTTCCCTTACGCTCACGCACGTCTTGTGGCACAAGCAAATCGCGACGTTCTACTATATAATCCCAATATTCCTCACGCGGAGGGCGGTCGTATTTATTCCAAAACTGGGTGTGTGCCACTAGCTTATCAGTAAAATCGGTTCGTTTGCTGCTAAACATACCTGCCTCGTCAAGTTTTCGGTCAAGTTCGTAATAATCTTTTTTGAGCAATACAAACAACTTTTCTTTTAGCGTACTATTTTCGTGCGAAAGCAAATCGGCCAAGTAAAAATCGCCATCAATAATTCCTGATTTTTTGGCAATGTCCCAATTCACCGCAATGGTAGGCTTTACGGCTTGTAACCATTTGTTGTAAATAATCATAAAATTGTTTTTGTCAATTTTGGTTTTGGTAAGGCCGTGTTTGCCTACTACAAAGTTTAGTTTAATAAATCGTTGTAGCTCTTTATCATCTTTCGTAAAATCAAACAGTAAGGCTTCGCTATCAATAATTGATTTTACTTTGTCGTACACCAACTTAAACTCCTTGGTATCGTGGTTGCTTGGTGCTACATTCCAGTTAAAATCATTGGTATAAAATACATCATGAATATCGTTGTAGGGCACAAACGCAATTTTTTCGGCATCAAACGCACCTAACATTGCAGGAGGCAAAAATTTATCAAACGTACGTGCCTTACCTATGGTAAGTATTAATTGTACTATTGACGTATAACTATCGGCTACACCTTTCTTGGCTTCGGCCCATAGCAACGATTCTTGTTCAAATAAGTCGTCCGAGCTATGGTGCATACTTACACAAAAATCAACATTGCCCATTATTTTGGTACAATCATACATCCAAAAATAGTCGTGCGCTATTTTATTTTTAAGTTCTTCTTCGCGTATGTGTTGGTATTTCATTGTTAATGAATATGCTACTTTAAAGTTAAAAAATAAAAAAGAGTTGTGATTTATCGTAGTGAAAAACGTACTGGCAAGTTAAACAGTACTTTAGCATTAGCACCATCTACTGTGCCAGGTGTCCAAGTAGGAAATAAGTGTAACACACGCCACACTTCATTATCCATGTCAGCGTGTACGCCACTTACAATTTTACAATCACTCATTTCACCCACTTCGTTTATTATAAATGTTGTGTAAACAGTACCTGTTATGTCATTTTTTTTAGCGTCGTTTGGGTATTTTATTGTCGCTCTTAAAAATTTCATCATATCCTCTTCTCCATTTATGAACTCTGGTAGTTCATGTATATAATCCGTTTTCAAATTTCCAAAGTATCGCGAGGTAGTTACTATTGTATCTAAACTATTACCATATTTTTCTTCATCTATATTGGGCATTTTTATTCTTTTTTTTATTTCCCCTCTTCTATTATATGTTAATAGTTCTCCAATTGGCGTACTGTATTTTAAATCAGTCTCTAATTTTAATTTTCCTTTTATATAAAATTTATTTATTCCATAGATAGCGTCATTTTTAAAAACTTGTTGCATTTCTTTTTTATAATTTTTATTGTAAATTTTAATAACCCCTTCTCGTTTGTCTTTTATATAGGCCCCTTTCGCTACAATTTTTTGTTTTTTGTATAGCAAAAAATCCCCCTCCCTCAATCCTAATTTATAATTAAAGAGGCTTGTTTTATTTCGCCTAAAATCATAATTAGTAAATTCTCCGTGCTTTAAACCATTTAAAAAATAGCCTTTCCGCACAATTTGTTTTTTGTGATACCCCTTATATTCTCCATTTAATACGTTATTTTTAATAGTAAACTCTTGTGTTTTAACACCAAGTGCATTATTATATTCTATAAACGTTCCTTCACCATTTTTTAATGTGCCATAATCAAGCGTATTGCCTTTTAAGTCTTTGTATTCCAATACGTTAATGGGGCAATTATTATTAAATACTATCTTTTGCTCAATAGTTCCATTTTCAAAATAATGCGTTAATGTATCCGTTAAAGAATCGTTTCTTAAATGGGCTAATATTTTTAGCCAGCCATTTTCAAAATATGACTTATAAATTCCTGTTATATCATTGCTTTTATTGTTTATACTATACAGTTGTTTTAGCTGTTTATTATCATAAAACGTACTAACGCTGGTTGTATTATTGAGCATTACTTGCTTTAATAACTGGATGTTTCCATTTTTGTAATAAGTAGTTTCGCGGTCGCATTCATTGTTGGTATAATGTTTTTTGTTGCGCAATTGTCCATTTTTGGCGTATGCAAAAAAATCTCCGTCTAAGCTATCGTTTTTATATCTAGCTTTAGTATATTGTTTCCCCGTGGTGTAGAAATACCAAATCCCTTGACGCTTATTGTTAGCGTAGTTGCCCATAATTATAGTATCTCCAAAGTACAACTTAATATACAAGCCTTGTTTTATAGTACTATCATTTTTATGCACAAAAAACACTTCTTCTAGACAATCTTTTACCAAAGTATTTTTAATTTGCGCTATTTCAGCACCATTATCAGCTATAGCTATGCTCAATAAACAAAAATGGCAAATAATATAATTTGCCATTTTTATAATTGTATGCTGTTTTATGTTCATCTACCTAATCGTCCAAATCCACGTTTTTAATAGTGTCGCCATCTTTGAGCTTACCTATTACACGTATTTCGGTTCTACGGTTTTTGGCTCGGCCTTCGGGGTTATCAGTACCGTCAGGGTTGGTATTACGTGCTATTGGGCGGCTTTCGCCATAGCCCGCAGCCTGCAAGCGTTCAGGCAATACGCCTTTGCTTATTACATAATCCACTACACCCTTAGCTCTGTTTTTTGATAATTTTTGATTGTATGCGTCCGAAGCAATGCTATCCGTATGCGAACTTACCTCAATAATTACATCAGGGTATTTTTTTAAGAATACTAACAATGTAGTATCTATTGCAATTTTTGAGGGTGCTGTTATTTCAAATTTATCCAATTCGTAATATACATTTTTCAACACAAATGCTTCGTTTTTAGGCGGTAATTCTTTCAACACCAAATCCTTTAAATAGGTAGATGATTCGTTTTGTCCCTTGGTACTAAACGTTACTGGGCTTCCTTTAAAACCTGCTTTTTCGGCCACTATTTGGTAGTCGTACCCTAGTTCCAGTTTATTGTCAAAATTACTGGCATCAGTTATTGGCATTTCTCTTACAAAGATGGGTTCTTTTTCGTTGGGATCAATAATGTATAGTTTTACAATAGCATTTTGCGCAGGTACTTTTGTACCGTTTTGCAACTCTTCCATTACCACACCTTTCAAATCTAGCTTAATATATTCCAAACGTTTAAAGGTGTAAATATCATCGCAACAAGTAGCATTGCCTTTAAGGCTTTGCCCGCCTGCACGGTTAGATACAAAAAAACCTCCATCCTCTACGTTTTTAGCGTTGCTATAATATACATCGTCGGCACCTGAATTTATTGGTAATCCCAAATTTTCGGCGGTAGTAAATTTTTTCAATTCGCCACGTGCTCTAAATATATCATGGCCTCCAGCACTTGGCAAGCCATTACTACTAAAGTAGAGTATCTTATTTTCGTTATCGTAGTAAGGCGTAACCTCATCGCCTACGGTATTTACTTTAGGACCTACGTTTTTGGCTGCTGAATACTTACGTTTTTTAGGATTGTAGGTAAAATAATAAATATCCGTTCCGCCTTTTCCACCCTCTTCCCTGTCTGACACAAAATACACCACATCATAGCCTGAAGGAGCATCAACAGTAACTGATGGCTGTGTGCTCGATGTTTTGGGCATATTAATTAATTCGTTAAGCATAGTTGGTTCGTTCCATTCAGCACCACGTTTTTCAGTAACCCAAATAGTGCTATACACCTTGCCTTTAATGTCCTCTTGTGTTTGTGTAAAATAAAACTTGTTACCATCAGGTGTAAACGAACCATTGCTGTAATCCACGTTAGGTGCATTAAACGGGCCTTCCATTTCACCTTGGTATTCCCATTTATTGTTCTTTTTGGTAGCGGTATAAAACTTACGTACGTGGGTGTTTATGGAGTCTTCGTGTTCGTACTTGTACACACGAGCATCAGTACGAAGCGACGAAAAGAATAATTTATCGTCCGATAGTTGCAACGGATTTCCTTCTACGTGTATTTTGTTAATACTGTTATCCATTCTATTAACTACTGCCAAGGGCTTACCGTTAATGTATTTTTTTACTACCGAATCGCACCCTGCAATTTCTGTTTTTAATTGTTTTTTAAATTTATCCATTTCAGGGTCGTCGCCTGCTGTTTTTTTAAATTTAGCTAGATTTTTACTCGCATTTTCGCAATCGCCACTTTGTTTTTGCATTATAGCCATGTTGTACAATGCCATGCTATTAGTGTTTTCGCTTAGTTCGTAGGCTTTAGTGTACCATGCTAACCCTTGTGCGTAATCACGGTTTTTGCGATAGGCTTCGGCTAATTCAAACGCTACTTTAGCATTTTTAGGTTTTAATTTTAAGTAACGTTCGTAGTATTTAGCGGCCGTTGGGTAATCGTTGCGCATAATAGCATACTTACCCATGCGCTTGCATTGCCCCGCTTTAAATTTGTTTACGTTAAGTGTGTCTTGTGCATACACGCTGTGTTGCAAGGTTAGTAGGCTAATTAAAAGGAATAAACTATATTTCATAAGATGATAATTTGTAGTGTAAAAATTGTAACGTAAAAGTGATTAATAACGATCGCACGGAATTTCTTTTTTGGTTAAGCGCGAACTTAATCCTGTGTAAATAAATGCAAGCTCATAAGCACCACGATTAGCAGTTATTGTTTTAAGCTGCGATACGTTTACATCATAACTCAAGCCTACCTGCACCGCTTTGTAACTTACTCCTACGGTAGTAAATGTGGCATCAGCCAAGTTACCCACACCGTAACGAATATATTGCCCCACATACACATATTTACGGCTCAATAATTTATTATCTAAGTTGTAATGTAAGTTAGCTCCCAACAATAATTCGTTGGCTTTGCCCTGTGTAGTTAATAATAAACTAGGGTGCACTGTAAGCATATTATTAATACCAATAGTTACCCCAAGATTTAGCATATTGCGCATTTTCAACTTGTTTTTTCCGCCTACAAACGATTCGTTAGGTGCATTTACGTGAAACGCCGAGTAGTTAGCATACGGCGTAATTTTGCCAAAGGTACGGTGCCAACCCAAACCTAAGTTTACGTCAATAAACGAAAGTTTGTTTTGCAAACTCGTTTCTTTATTTAGTGCAAACGTGTTGTCGAACAGGCCTTTGTCTTCGTTAAATTGGTTAGGGTAGCTTTCCGCATCTTTATCAATACTCTTGCTTACATAGCCTACTTGTAGCCCTGCATGTAAGTAATTTTTCTTTAGTGCGTAATGGTAAGCGCCTGAGCCCATAATCTTCATTACGTTTAAGTTCCCGCCCGACTTATCGTTTACTATATACAATCCCGCACTAATTTTATCTACTTTGTTTACATAAAAATTATAATCGCCGCCTATGGCAGGTGTGGTGTATAGGTTGTTGCTTATGGCGTTCCACTGCGAGCGGTAGTTGCCAAACACACGCCAATCGCCGTTGTGGTTACCCGTATTACTTGGCGCAGTAGCTACTGGCGACATAAAGTATTGCGAAAAGTGTATGTCTTGTGCTTGCACTAGGGCTACACTAGCCACACATAAACTGGTTATTAGTATTTTTTTAAGTATCATATTCTTTACTAGTTTTTTTGCAATTATTAATAAGCTGTTTTGGATACTAGCGTAACTAACTTAGTTACACTAGTAATAATTATATTTAGTACTATCTAAATAATTTTAAAACACCTTTTTTAAATATTGTATTTTTTGTTTCGTCCTTGGCGTAGGTTTTTACTTCGGCTTGCCACACGTAAGTTTCAATGGGTTGTTTTTGTCCTTTAAATGTTCCGTCCCATCCTTCTTTAATATTAGCGGTTTCAAATACTAGCTCGCCCCAACGGTTATAAATTTTAAAGAAATTTAATTGCTTAATTCCTCGTCCATCCACATACACAATGTCGTTAGTGCCATCAGCATTTGGGGTAAATGCAGTAGGTACGTCCATTGTAGTTAATGGGTCCACTTTAATGTTATAAATATTACTTACGGTAAAGCAACCTGCCTTGTCAGAATAATTGAGGGTGTAAGTAATATCCTCCAGCGTGCTTGATATTGTGGTTGGGCAATCTATGCAACTTAAATCCGTACCAGGATTCCACACATAAGTATATTTATCAGGATTTTGTAAGCCGGCTTCCAAGGTATCAGTATCTCCAATAAGTATAGTATCGCTAAATGTTTTACTTAACGGTTTAGTAAACACTTGTGCTGTTTTGCTTATTGTATCCTTACAACCAAATTGATTAATTACCTCTAAAAAGAACGTTTGTTGTGGTAAAGGATTAACCACTTCAATTACACCTGTTGAATCATTTACTGGGTTTTTTATTGAATCCAAAGGCAAACTTGAACTGGTATTATACACATACCAATTGTAAGTAGCACCTGTTCCTCCTCCTGAACCATTTAAGTTAATAGGGCGAGATTTGCCAGTAACATCATCAAAACAAGTATCGTTAACCGTAAAATTAGCCACTGGCGACGGGTTTACCTTTATTGTTTTGTAAATAGTATCAGTACAACCCTTAACAGCATCACTGGTAATTAAACGTATAGTATATATACCTGGTGCAGTGTATTTAACAGTGGTGTTAGTGGTGGTTGCCCCTGTACCATTACCAAAATCCCAAGCGTGAGTAAGAGTAGCACCAGCAGGCACAACGGTTGATTGGTTGGTTAAATTATCCATTATGTTTAAACAATGTGTGGTATCAATACCGCCAACGGTTGGCGCAATTTCGCCATTGCGGTTAAATTTGGCACGCACGTCTTCCACGTTAATAACCTTACTTTTAGTTTCGGTACAGTTTCCGTTGTAAAACTTAACAGCTACTACATATTGCCCGTTTGATGTGGCCGATGTATAAGTGTGCTTGGCAGGTGCGGTTTGCCCCGAATCCTGCACGGTAGCATCGCCAAATACCCATACCCAGCTCTTAGCATCTTTTACCTTTAAGGTATCAAACTGCACTTGTTCACCACGGCAAATTAATGTTTTGTTAAACGAAAAATCTCCACGTACCCCTCCTATTTTAAATGGCAGTATAGCCGTGTCGGAGTTACACCCGGGTACACCATCAATAGTAGTGTATAGCGTAGCATACTGTAAACCTACGTGCAACGAATCAGGTAGGTATAGTATACTATCCCCAGGCGATTTTTTGTTAGGTACAATAACCGTGTCGGCTCCGTTAGGGTTGGGTATTACGGTATATGTCCAATGGTAAGTAATGTTTTTATCTTTCCATTTATATTCAGGCTTAAGCACATTTAACGAACTTGAATTGTAGCAGAATACAGCCGTATCATTTACTGGCGATGGTGGCGTGGTTACAATACCGTTATCAGGCTTGCGATATACAAATACCGAATCAGTAGGAGGTGTACCATAAGGTATTATTTTTATTATTTTTTTACAACCTTCGGGGCTAACTACATTTAACTGGAATTTATAGCCTGCCTTTAAAAAATCAGGGGCATACTTAGACTGTAGCACATAATCGTAACGGTGCTTAATGGTATCAAAAGTGTGCGTAGTATCAATAATACCATCACCCCATACCCATTTAAATTGATATTGATTTACGCGCGATTTCACGGTGTCTTGCTCAGCTTTGGAGCCTATGAGTTTTATTTTGTATTTTAATGTATCAAACAAACAGAATGTTTTAGTAGTAAATGATTGCGGACCTAATTCAGGGGCATTTTGTATTTCTTCCCAACGGAAATTATTTACGGTAGATACACACCCATCAGCATTACGCATTTGGTAAATTATCACTAATGGATATTGTTTTGGCCATGAGTCTTTTATTATGGCTACTGCTGTATCGCCTCGTAAATCGGGATAGGTAGCATTATCCTTAATATGCTGCCCCCAAGGCGATAGTACAGTGCCTGGGTAAGGTGGCGGAGGGTTTAAGTTACTACTAATAGTGTAGGGATGTGTGTAATTAGGATAATACACTGGTGGTGCACCTGGTGCGGTATAGGTGTATTGGATTGGATTGGTATTAGGAATTGGTTTTTCTTCATACACTCCCCAGTACCAATCAGTAATATTAGAGCTTGAGGTAGATAAATTTTTAATGTGCATGGTGTCAAACTGACACATGTATTGCTGTCCGTTTACAAAATTACGGTCGGCTAACACTATTTTAGGGTTAATACCATTAATTTTTAATTTAACCGTATCGCGCAATATACAGTTGTTAATGTCGCGCATGGTAACTACCACATGGCGCGGTCCCCAACTATAAAACCCATGGCTAGGCAAGGTATCCGCCTTATTGTTGGTGGTGTAGGGTGGTACAAATCTTACGGAGTCGTCGTCCCAATCCCACGACAGTGAATTTACAGGTACTCGCCAATCAGCACCTAGAGTATGAGCTACAAAATTAACCGCACTTGCTTTACCAGGGTCAGTTACACAAATTACGGTGTCTTTAGCATTTTTTAAATGAGCATTTAATTTTACCAAATTAGGGTACACAATAACTGTGTCATAACTTGGTGGGCAACCATTTATACTATTTTCTACTTTAATTATGGCTTTAAATGTACCCGCAGTAGCATAATGGTGGTTGTATTGAAAAAAATGATTTGAGCTACTATTTATAGTAAACACCGAGTCATAAGTACCATTACCCTCCCAATCCATACTTATTTTGTCGCCATCTTGCACGTGGGCACTAAATTTCATAGTTAGGTAATTGCCTAGTGCATAGGTAGTACTGTCTTGGTTAGTTTTAATATAAGTTGAACTACACTTAAATGTAGAATCGCCTTGGCTTAATGCCGCCGCACGCAAGCGCACTAATGGCCCACCTATAGCAATTGTTTTAATAGAGGCGTCGCAGCAACCACGCACGCAGGCTTTCATGGTAATTGAAAGTGGCCCTGCAATATTTTCAAATTTATAAGTATTTAACGGGCTTGTAAAACACGAACTCATGGATTGGTTGTTAGCATTAAAAGGCCCGTTGGCATACGTTGGCGATGGAAAGCCTTGTACCAAATTAGGCGAACTTGCATAATAGCTATAGGTAGTGTTGGCAGGATCTACAGTAGTAAAAGTGGTAAGGTCAGTAAAATTTACAACAGCATCGTGGCACGATGGTGGAGTAACTGTAAAATTAGCAACTGGTGGTGCACCTACCTGCACCTGTATAGCATACGAGGTATCTCTACAGCCTTTGGTGTTTTTTACGGCTAACCTTATGTTATAAATGCCTGGTGTAGTAAAGGTGTGTGTAGGGTTTTGCAATGGGTCTAAGGCTGTACCATCATCAAAATTCCAACTCCAAGTATTTACGGGGTAGTTAAGTGTGGTGGTGCTACCTACAGTTGTAGTGGCTGCTTGGCTTGATATACTTGAATCCTTAAACGTAATTGTTAATGGCGCACAACCATGGTGGTCGTTCATGGTAAAAAACGACTCTACTAAGTCCAATGTATCTACAAACGTTTTGGTGATAGATGCTTTGCAACCTCTGTTAGAAACCGCTGATAACTTAATACGCCCAAATAACGTACCGTGCAAGTATCCCATATAATTATGGGTGGCATATTGGTTAGTATCTAACCATTGCAACTGAAATGCTGCTGAATCGGCTGTTTTGTTAGTAGTAGTTACATAAGGCGTATTAGCTACTGTACCTGGCGCGTAAGGCCCTGGCCCAGCACTAGCACCTATTACGTGCCATGGATAGTGTACATTTGCCACATTAATTTTAGGTACTAGCTTGTACCAAGGGTGAGTAGGTGCTACTTCTTTAACATAATTAGTGTCAAATATTTCCCATTTGTAGGTAGCATCAACGCCACCACAAAACTGGGTAGTATTTTTTATTTTAATATCGAGAGGCTTTATGCGCTCCATTTCGCAAATATAACTAGGTACAGTTTCAAACGAAAGCTTAATTTTTTGTACTACAATAGCCTTTGATATAGTGTCTTGGCAACCATTACCATTTTTAGCGGTTAGCTTAATTCTAAATGTTCCACACGTATCATATTCAAAAAACTTATTGTTAGGAGTTGGGCTAAAAAACTGTCCGTTACCCATATTCATAATCCAGCTCGAACTATTAAATACCTTAATAGAATCGTAAAAATTAATTGCGGTGTTAGCACAAATAGTGTCAGGGATATTAAATTTATTAATTTTAGGATTACCTATAGAAACACCAAAATACAACGAATCTTTACAGCTGTTATCGTCAGTTACTATCACGTAATTATTATACGACCCTGTGGTGTAGGTTTGATTAACAGTATCCGAATTTAACTTAACAAATGCAGGGACTCCTGATAAATTTTCTTTTAATTTCCAATCAATAGTTAAGTTACTACCTGAACCATTAGGAGAGCCACTGGTTGATGAAGAGGCATTGAAAAAATAAGCTTTTGGCGTTGTACAACTGGTAAAAGGTGCTGCTGGTGTAAGTATTATTTTAGGTTTGCATGATACGCTTACGGGTAAGGACAAACTAAATGTGTTTTGGCAACCGTTAGCATCAGCCACTGTTAAGCTAGGGCCGTAGGTAGCACCTGCTGGGCAATTAACTTGGTAAGCGTGTGTAATTGTAGTAGCGCTTGAGTTAGAGGCATCACCATCGCCAAATACCCAAGTTGTAGTTAAAGCTGGCGAACCATAGGTAGTAACTGCTTTAGTAAACGATGTAGCCAATGGCGCACAGCCCTTAACATTGGTGGCAGTAAACGACACATCTGGTTTTTGCGAAATTAATATACGAACCGAATCTATTAATGTACCCGCGACTGGGTTAGCAACCGTACCCGCATTAGTATATACCTGCACTAATTGCGAACCTGGTGTTAAGTACGAAGTTGAAATATTAGTATAGGTAGAGAGTACTTGCACTACCCCTCCCCCAAAATCAATCACATTATTACCTGAAGGAGCTGGAACAATATCAAAAGTTATACCCAGCTCAGGCGCACAGCCTTTTAATTTACTTGGAAGTATTGTTTGTGCTTGCGCCACAGTATTAAAAATACCTGAAGTTAGCGCAAAGGCTAAAATTGAGTTTTTAAATATTTTTTTCATATCGCTAAAATATATATTTTATTTATACTTTAGTGCCATTAATTAAAAAAAGAAAAGCAATGAAATTAACTACCTTATTATTATTATTTGTCAGTTGTGTATTTTTGTTAGCTATTAGTATAACGAGTAAAGCACAAACTACTTATACCAACACGCAACTACCCCATGTAAATGATTGTATAAAACGAACAATGTCGTTAAACGTGTTTATTACTAAAGATTCTATTGGTAGAATTAGCCAAAGCTCAAGTGCTTACAAATTAGCAGTGGATAGCGTACAAATGGCCGTAGATAGTTTAAATGCGCACTTAGCACCAATATGCTTGCAGTTTAAAGTATGTAAAATTACATTTATCGAAAACCATAAGTTTAATTGGTTTAACGATGATAGAAAATTTGGAGAGCGTGAGGATTTTAGAAACTTATTTTGCGAAGACAGTGTAATTAATGTGTTATATGTTGGCTTATATTTTTCGGACAATGTAGGCTCTTCGATGATTAGTATGGGTAACGGTACTGACGATTTTTCGTACCTATCATTGCCACCAATAGCCAAAAAGAAAAAGCCGTTAGTAGTATTAGCTGCTGGAAAAAATCCATTGTACTTAGCTAAATTTATATTAAAAACTATGGGACTACAAGCAACAGGCTCAACCACCGAATTGGTTGATGGTAGCAATTGCCTAACCACCGGCGATAGAATTTGTGATACTCCCGCTGACTTTTCGGGCTCAGGCGAGTTTCCTCCTACAGGTCCTTTTCCTTGTGTTTATTCAGGTATTGGTATGCCTTTTACTAATTTTCCTCTTGATGCTAACGGAGCAATATACTCGCCAATGATCGGTAACTTACTGTCGGACCACGGTATTGATTGCACAGCACCTGCACCCAAAGCACTTACTGCAGGGCAATACAACAAATTAATAAAACTATACTACGGCGACCAAAGTAATATTATTACTTCGTGGAAACGTTACCGATAAATTAACACGTAACTATTTATGATATATATTATTGCTAGTATTATTGCTAGTACTGCCTTTGGCTTGTTTTTTCGTCTGTTTGATTATTTTAAAATACACGGACTAACCGCCATTATTATTAATTATTTTGTAGCCGCTACCTTTGGTTTTTGGTTTAGTAATGATGCTTTAATTGTAACTAATTATGTACCACAAGCATGGTTTCCGTTTGCTTGTGTATTGGGGTTAATATTTATTGGTAGCCTGTATGTAATATCAGTAACTACTGCTACAATAGGCGTATCGGTGGCACAAGTAGCTAATAAAATGAGTATGGTTATTCCTGCATTAATTGCAGTAGTTGCCTATAATAATACACTTAGTATCGTTAATATATTAGGTATTATATTAGCGTTAGTAGCAGTGTATTTAGTAAGCAAAAAAACAAGCGATGCCTCCGTTACTACTAGCAGTGTTACCAAATGGTTGTTTCCAGGTATTATATTTTTGTGTAGTGGTATTATTGATTCTACCATAAACTACGTGCAGCGCAACGCTTTGGGAGCTAGCGATATGAGTAGTTTTTTATCCGTTATATTTTTTGTAGCGGGTATTGTGGGTATTGTTTGGCTAATTGTATTAAAGCAACAAGGTAGCTTGCTTGCGTTGGTACGTAATACTGTATTTGTGGGTATAGCACTGGGGCTGTTAAATTTTGGTACAATGTATTTTTTAGTACAAGCATTAAACGCTAATGTATTTGCGCCTGCAGTGTTTTTTCCAGTAAATAATGTGGCTATACTTATTTTGGCTACGCTATGCTCGTTTGTGTTTTTTAAAGAAAAACTCAGCACACTTAATTGGCTTGGTATTGCGCTAAGTGCATTAAGTATTGCTATGGTAAGTTTTAAATAATTGACAATGGATAGCGAACAATTGACAATTATTGTGTTGCATGTTTAAAATAAGATTAGGCTTAAGATTTTATTTCTTGTATTCGTCTCTTCGATGAAAATTCAGAGGACTGAAAATAAATAATGGATAATTGGCAACGAAAAATTAGTTGTCAATTATCCATTATCAATTGTTAATTATTTTACTTATTTTCTTTCTGCAATACTCATTAAAAATTCGTCGTTATTGGCTGTGCCTCTAAGGCGTTCTTTAAGGTATTCCATTGCTTCCACAGGGTTCATGTCGCTAGTATATTTACGCAACATCCATAGTTTATTTAAGGTGGATTTATCTAATAAATAATCATCACGGCGAGTACTTGATGCAGTAATATCAATGGCCGGAAATATACGTTTGTTGGCTAGTTTACGGTCGAGTTGTAGCTCCATGTTACCTGTACCTTTAAACTCCTCAAAAATAACTTCGTCCATTTTTGAACCCGTTTCGGTAAGGGCAGTAGCAAGTATAGTAAGCGAGCCACCGTTTTCTATTTTGCGTGCTGCACCAAAAAAACGTTTGGGTTTGTGCAATGCATTGGCATCCACACCACCACTTAATATTTTGCCCGATGCTGGCTGTACAGTATTGTAGGCACGTGCAAGGCGAGTAATCGAATCTAACAAAATACATACATCGTGCCCACACTCAACAAGACGCTTGGCTTTTTCGAGTACAATGTTAGCTATACGCACGTGTTTTTCGGCAGGTTCATCAAAGGTCGAAGCTACTACTTCGGCTCGTACATTACGTGCCATTTCGGTAACTTCCTCTGGGCGTTCGTCTATCAATAAAATAATTAAATACACCTCAGGATGGTTGGCCGCAATAGCGTTGGCAACATCTTGCAGGAGCATTGTTTTACCTGTTTTGGGTTGCGCTACAATTAAGCCACGTTGCCCCTTACCTATTGGTGTTATTAAATCCATGATACGTACCGACATGCTTGCCTTGGGATTAATAGCCAAGTTAAACTTTTCGTATGCAAATAATGGTGTTAAATAATCAAACGGAATACGATCACGTACGTGCGCAGGGTCGCGACCATTAACGGTGGTAATTGTTAGTAAGGGATAATATTTTTCGCCTTCCTTTGGTGGGCGCACTGCACCACGCACGGTATCGCCTGTTTTTAAAGCATAGGCTTTAATTTGTGCTTGCGAAACATACACATCGTCGGGCGAGTTTAAATAATTATAATCAGCCGAACGCAAAAAACCATAATTATCGGGCATCACTTCCAATACTCCTTCGGAGGTTATTACACCATCAAAACTATACTCTTTTTCGGGGATTTCGTTACCTATTTTAGCAATTTGATTAGGGTTTACAGGTTGTTGATTAGGGTTGAGTTGACGTTGATTTACGTTATTATTATTAGCGTTATTATTATTTTGTTGTTGACGATTATTTTGCTGATTATTATTTTGTTGTTGATTGTTATTATTTTGATTGTTATTATTTTGCGGGCGAGGCTTGTTGTTATTGATGTTTAGGTTATTGTCTTGCCCGCTATTTTGTTGGCGTTGATTAGTATTGTTTTGTTGATTGTTTTGTTGTTGACGTTGATTATTTTGTTGGGGTGTGTTCGTATTATTTTGTTGTGTATTATTGTTAGTACGCACAGGAGGCGCATCATTAACGGTAAGAGGAGGTGGAGTAGTCGTGTTGTGTTGTTTTGCCTCGTTATTAGTGGTATTGTTTTGAATAGTGTTGTTATTACGCTCGCGAGGAGTATTGGTGTTGTTAGTTGGTTTGTTATCGCGGGGAGGACGTGGCGCAGCAGGTGTTGTAGGAGTTATTGCCTCAACCGTAGGTGACGTTACTGCTGGCAGGGTAGTAATTATTGGGGTTACAGTTTCAACATTCGTACTTGTTACATCAACAAGTGGTGGCGTAGTAGTATCAACTGGTACTTCGGCGTTAGCATCTTGTTTTTTTGCTTTAGCTTTAGGTGCAGGCGTTTTTTTAACGGCTTTAATTTTATCTGCTGTTGGAGCAATTAGTTCAAGAGTAAGTTCAATTACGGGAGCTATAATTTCGGGTGGAGTAATAGCTTGTACTTCGGGTGCTGTGTTTGCTTCAGCTATTGTTTTTGCTTTAACCACACGTTTTTTTGGTGTAACCTTAGCAGGAATTTCTGTCTTAATTTCATTGGTTGTGGCTGGGTTTAGCTTATTATCAATATTATTAATTAACTCATCGCGCGAACTATCTTGCGAGAAAGAAACTGCGTTTTGTGCAGCAATAATTATTAATTGCGAATCGTCGAGTTTGGCTAATTGTTGGCGTGAATACATACAGTATATAAGTTTTGTAAATAACTAAAGTAAGTGGTTGGATTTTTGATTTTGAAACAAATCGAAATAAAGAAATTGAACGAGGGATATATTGCTTTTGTTAGAATTATTAGTTAGCTACTAATTATGATAGTGCCTTGCAATACGTTTGTACAAACCTAGTAATTATTTTTAAATTATAAATAAAATAATAATAACTCGGGTAAAAGTACCATTGCTACCATTAATAGTATAGCAGTAATAAATAGTACTTTAGCAAAAAAAACATTTTATTATTTTAAGTAATGCCATCACCACAACAACTATACATAAGCCAAGTTACTACTGCCTTACAGCACGAACACAAAGAAGACTTAAAGCAACATGAAGCCTATTTTAAACGCAATAATCTTAACCATCGCAAGGAGCAAGGCGTTACGTGGTATCCTGTTATTATTGCTAACGAAGAGGTAGGCGCAGGCGATTATTTAATTGTTGAAATTGAGCGTACACAAGCCCTAAATACATCGCACAAATTTGGTGGTGGAAAAATGGTTAGCTTATTTTCAAACGCTGATACTGATGCTAAACCACTCAAGGGCACTATAAAATCTGTCCTACACAACCGTATGCGTGTGGCACTAACCGTGGACGACCTGCCCGATTGGTGCAAGCGTGGGCAACTAGGCGTAAATTTATTGTTTGATGATAATAGCTACAAAGAAATGTTTACAGCCTTGGATTTAGTGTATAAAGCCGAGAATAATAGACTTGCTGAATTGCGCGATATTATTTTTGGTTTGCAACAACCCACCTTTAACCCCAATCATTATCCAATACAAATAACCAACTTAAATAGCTCACAAAATAATGCGGTGAATACGTGTGTGAGTGCCAATGATGTGGCTATAATTCACGGACCGCCCGGTACTGGCAAAACCACTACCATTGTGCAAACAATACGCCACATACTGAACTCCGAAAATCAATTATTGGTATGCTGCCCAAGCAATACAGGAGTTGATTTGCTAGTAGAAAAATTAGCGAAAGAAGGCGTGCGTGTGCTACGCATGGGCAACCCAGCGAGGATAAGCGAAGAGGTACTTAATAATTCGTTAGACTATAAGGTAAGTAAGCACAGCAATTTTAAAGACATAAAATCGTTGCGAAAAACAGCCGACGAGTACAAGCGAATGGCACAAAAATACAAACGGAATTTTGGCCGTGAAGAACGTGAGCAAAAACACCTATTGTTTGTAGAGGCCCGTAAATGCTCAGCCGAAGCCGAGT
>JAYWFU010000084.1:0-19896 GCA_043778625.1 Bacteroidia bacterium
ATGCAGAAATTACGAACTGCTTTTTGAAACAGCTGAAGAAATGGTTAAGCTGTCTGCTATAAAATTATTATTGAATAAAATTTAAACAGGCTCTAAGTAAAAATAAAGGTTGTGGTGTATTAGCATTAGTAGTTGTTCCAATACCTAATGCTCCATACGGATTATAGCCCCAGCAAGCCATTGTAGAGTCACTTTTTATACAACAAAAAGAACCTCCATTACCTCCTGAACCCTCAATATCAATAACGCTATTAGGGAATATAGATACGGGAGAGTTTTTATCAACGTTAGTGGCATCGCCAACTTGCCCATAAGCATTGTATCCCCAGCACCAAAGTTGCCCTGTTGAACTTAACGCACAAACGGATACCGCACTATAGTGCATTGTTTGCATACTTGTGGCTACTTTTACCACATTACTTACATTTAAGACCTTAGTTGGCGAGTATTTAGCTACCAAACTCCCCACTCCTAATTGCCCATAACCGTTGTAGCCACACGAATATAAATCTCCGTTTTGCATAATAAAATAAGTGCTATAGTTTTCAACAATAACTTCGCGACAAGGACCAGGTAAATTTACTAACATAGGCACATTTTTTGCATTTGTGTTTTCATCTCCATCTCCTATTTCTCCGTTACCATCTGTACCCCAGCCTAGTACGCTACCGTCGCTTAGCACTACAAAGTGCTGTGTTCGCCCTGTAGTTCCTTGGTGGAGTTTAGCCACATCATATATACCATTACCAGTGCTTGAAGCACCCCCTGCGCCTCCTACCCCATTACATACATAAGCACTAGCGGTAACTTCGCCTGCGTCTAGCACTCCCGAGTTATTAGTGTCTATACCAGTTTCTATTTTTTGCCCGCCTGTGGCGCAGTTTACCCCTGCGGGTTCGGCGGTAGTTTTTATTAATGTGTTTTGTCCGTTGGTGCCATTAGTACCTGCTGCACCATTGCTACCTGCCGCACCTGTAGGCCCTGCTGGGCCAGTAGCCCCATTGCACACGTAGTTAGTAGCTGTAATTTCGCTAGCGTCTAGTACATTATTGGTATTATTATCAACACCTGTTTCTATTTTTTGTCCGCCTGTGGCACAGTTTATTCCTGCGGGTTCGGCGGTAGTTTTGCTCAAGGCATTGTTGCCTGGTGTGCCAGTAGTACCTAAGCTACCTGGTGCTACCCATGTAGGCGCAACGCCTACGCCTTGGCTTACTAATACTTGCCCTGTAGCTCCAGCAAGTGCCGCGGGCATTAAAGCACCACTAAATTGTACGTTACCCAACACGTCTAACCGTTGGGCAGGTAGGGTTTGCCCTATGCCTACGTTGCCTGTGCCGTTAAGTATGGTTATGCGGTCGGGGTCGGTGGCGTTACCTGCTACTATGTGTAGGTCTCTATTATTAAGTGTGCCTAACTTATTGTTAGCAGCAGTATTATTATTACCCTTAAGTAACCAAGCTTGGGCTTTAATACTATCAGTCATTATAGTATTAATTGTTTGCCCACCTACGGTTAAGTTGGTAAACGAGGCATTGGTAGCTTGGGTGTAATTGCTTATGGTGGTATCAGTATTTAATATATTAACATTACTAATGTTAGTGTTGCTTACGTTGGTTACGCTGGTATCTACATTAAGTATGTTTACATTACTTATGTTAGTAGTACTGTAGTTGCTTACGCTACTATCTATTTTTATGTTGTTTACTATGGTTGTAAACGTTACGTTGCTTAAATAGTTTTTAATGGCTTTGTTAATAGCAGCAGTATCAGTACCTCCTTTACCTTGGCTTTTGCACATATTTATCCACGATAGGCCGTTATAAAAATGGTAACATGCGCTATCAGTATTATATATTAACAATGCTTTTTCGGCAGCGGTGGGTGCTATGGCATTCATTTGTAGGGTAGTTAGCCGAGGCACTAGTAGCCCTTTATCAGTTGCTTTTAACTCCAGTATTGCTTTGGTGTTGGGGGTTGTTGTACCTATACCCACGTTGTTTTGGGCATTAACGGTTAAGCACGAAATACTAACAATAATAAATGTTAGTAGGCTGTTAATTGTTAGTGGTGTTTTCATAACGTGATGGATTTTAGTGGTGAATTAATTAATAGAGGATAGTTGTGTAAGTAAATGGGTGTGTTGGCGTGTGAACCACCCCGCCCTGCGGGCACCCCCTCCATTAAATGGAGGGGAATGCGTGGCGTGAGTGTATTAGTAGTTAGCATAGGTGGTGTATTGTAGTACTGTTGGTTAATTATTATATTGATTGTTAAACTTGGTAGTGGAAAATATCTTACTTGTTAATTTAAGTCTAATTTTATGTTTTTGCTTTGTGAGAACTTCGCCGTTAGTTACTCAGAGCTAATTTTAGTTAATTGTTTCGTGAGGGATTCGCCGTTAGTTACTCAGAGCTAATTTTAGTTAATTGTTTCGTGAGGGCTTCGCCGTTGGCGATGAGTATATTGTTTTAAAAAGTAAAGAGTAACGCCCCAGTAGTCATGAAACCAGCTATACCCCTCTCCAAAAATATAGCCGAAAGGACCTACTGTGGCGTACTCTTATTTTTTTTATATATTAGTGGTTAGATGATAGACTGCTAGATACTAATATCTAACTACTAGTATCTAGATTTTTAGACTACCGTTATTGTTTTTACTTGGCTTGTAGTGCCTTTGCCCGCTTTACTTATGGCATAATAGCGCACGTATAATGTTGTGGCTACGGTTAAGCCCGTAAGTTTTATTTTGGTAAGTGCACTCATAGCGGTTTGTACCCAAGTAGTGCCATCGGCGCTTGTTTCTATTACAAATGCTTTTTCGGTAACTAGGCGTGGCACGCGTACTTGCACTGCGCCACCACTTAAGGCATTAAGGGTAAGTTCGGTTACGGCATTAGCACCTCCTGCGGTATACAATTGAATGCCTGCCGATGTTATAACGGTGGCAGGGTCGGGCAGGTTATTGGCTACAAATTCTACATGGGCTTTTATAAAGTTAAATGCACTTAACAGTAAGCGTTCTTGCTCGTGCAAATGGTTAGTATCAGCTGGTGTGCCGTTGTTAGCTACTGTTAATACAGCATTGTGTAGGTTGGTTATGAGCGTTTGTATAGCTCCATAGGTTAGGGGCATATTGCCCGCAGGAAAGTTACCACTAGCTTGCATGGTATCTTTTAGGGCTTGTGCTTTGGCTACTTTGTCGGCGGCTGATAGTTTGTTAAGCCCTACTGTGGCTTTAATAATGTGGTTCATAGTGCTATTGATTTTTAAGGTTAGCTATTAGACGTTAGATTGAAGGATATTAGACGTTAGATTGAAAGATGTATTACTAAGCATTGAAGCGATATTATCTTGCTTTAAAGATTTGGAGTCTTGCGTTGAAGAAAACACACTAGCCATTGAAGAAGGTGCGCTTTGCATTAAAGACAGTATGTTCCGCATTGATACATTAATAGGGAAGATTAAAGTAATGTAACTTAACTTTAAAGGCGATAACCTTTGCGTTAAAGCAACACAACATTGCTTTAATGCCACTGCATTACACACCAATGACACTACGCCCAGCATTGAGGCGGTGTTATAATGCGTTAATGGTGTTGAGTATTGCATTGATGTAGCTAACAAAATTTTTAACAAGTAGCATATCTTACCTTGTATCTGATTTTATTCCCTTCAAAACTAATGTGCTATATAATAATGCACAACTACCTAATTGTACTGATTTTACACCTACACAATTAAGTAGGTATAGTGTTATAAATGCCCTAATTACCTCATTGTTTAAACTACTTAACCTAACCGCAAAAATTTAGCGGTAGTTATGTTATACTAACTACAACTAAACTAGTGTGTATATGTGTTGGGTTTATGATGAAAAAAAACAGTAGTACTAAGCAGTAAATGCACTACCTAAGCACTACTTTATTAGCCCAGTATCGGTAGCTATTTTTATAAGTTCGGCAGTGTTTTTGGCACGTAATTTTTGTAGTAGATTTCGCTTATGAAACACTACTGTGTGCGCACTAATATACAACGCTGCTGCTATTTGTTGTTGGGTGTATCCAGCTGCTATAAGTTGTAATATTTCGGTTTCGCGAGGGCTTACTACTAGTGTTGGTGTAGTGGCCGTAGCCAAATGGTTTATTAGCGTAGTATTTACGGCTTGGCTATAATAGGTACGCCCACTTGCTACGGTTAGTATAGCGGTTAGTAATTCCTCCTTATTAGTTTCTTTAAGTACATAACCCAGGGCTCCGTTTTTTAATAGTGTGTTTATTATACGTCCGTCGTTGTGCATGGTTAGCGCCAATGTAGCCACGTGCGGGTGGTGTAGGTGTATTTGTTTAACGAGTTCGGCCCCGTCCATAATGGGCATATTAATATCGGTTAGCACTACATCTACACTATGCTGTTGTAGTAAGCTGAGTACTTGCTGCCCATTGGTGGCGGTAGCTACTATGTGTATGTGCTGTACCGTTTGGAGTAATGCTGTTATTGCTTGTAAAAAAATGGTGTGGTCGTCGGCAATAATTATGTTAATTGTTTTGGAGCTAGTATTCATTTACACAGTAGGTATTAGTAGTGTTATGCTTATGGTTGTGCCTTGGGCTGGCTGGCTATCAATATGTAGTGTTCCGTTTAAGGCTTGTACCCGTGCATTTATGTTTTTTAACCCTAATCCTTTATGTGCCGCAGTAGTATTAAAACCTATTCCGTTATCTTCCACTAACAAATATACGTTAGCATCTTGCACTGATAAGTTAATTTCTATACTACTCGCTTTGGCATGTAGGTAGGCATTTTTAAGTAACTCTTGTACTAGTTTGTGTACGGCCTCCTGCACTAATGTAGGGAGCTGATTTATAACCGATATAGGAAAACAGTGCAGCGCAACATTTATAGCAGTTTCGCCGTTAAATGGCTGCACAGTTTCTTGCAACACTTGCGTAAATGCTTTTGTAGTGCTTAACCTAGCCGATGCTAAGTCGTGCGACATAGTGCGTATTTCGGCACACAGTTCGTACAATGTGCTAATAATAGGGTTGAGTTGTGTACCGTTATTTAAGTTTATTAAATTTAATTTAATGCCCGCCAAGGTGCCTCCTACTCCATCATGTAAATCTTGTGCTATACGATTACGCTCAGTAATTTGGGCGGTTATAGCCGCCTCTTGTATACTTATAGCTTCGTGCTGAGCTGCTATTAGGGCATTAGTTTTTATTTTTTGTTGGTAGCCCATACTCGCTCTTACTCCTATAACTAACAGTACTACAATGCTAATTATTAAAAAATAATTGTTGGTTTGATGTTGTTTTAACTGCCCTTGGTTTATTTGTTTTTCGGTAGTGAGCAAGTCTATACTGTATTGTTTTTTTTCAGTTTCGTATTTAGCATTCATTTCGGCTATTTGCTTACTCGATGCTAAGTTAAATATGCTGTCTTTAAGCTCCACCGCTAATTTATGGTAGCGCAACGCTTGTGTATAGTTATGCTGCTCTTCATACAAGCCACTTAATAATTGGTAGCAGTGTTTTAGTAATAGTATATTTCCGTTGGCTTTACAGGCTGGTAAAGCTTGCAGCAAATACCGTTTACCATTAGCATAATCTTTTTTAATCGAGTACAATTCGGCCAAATTATACAACGAATTAGCTATGCCTTCTTTATCATTAATGCTTTTGCGCAATTGTAATGCGGTTAATGTATAACTAATTGATTTTTCGTAATACAATGCTTTAGTGGTTTTGTTAGTAGTTTGCTCACTTAAGCTGCCATAATCTAAAGCGGCATTACTCCAAAAAGCGGCCAAAATAATAGTGTCATTAAGTTGCTGCGCTAAGGGCAGTGCGTTAGTATTTATAGCTAACGAGCTATCAAACTTACCCTGCCTAGCATACACATTGGCTATGTTAGCCTGTGTAGAAAGTATGCCCGAAACATTATTAGTAGCCCTAAAATAAGCTATCGAATAATTGTAGTAGTTAATTGATTTTTGAAAATAATCTAACTGATTATAAATATTGCCAACTGCCACTAATGCCGTTGCCAATTGTTTTTTATCATTAATACGCTGGCTTAACTTAACCGCTTGCAACTCGTAAGTTAACGCCTGCTTATAATTACCCTGTTGCATGTACGCATTACCTATGTTAGATAACGTAGTAGCTAACAACACCTTACTAGTGCACTGTTGTGCAACACTTGTAGCATTTAATAATGTAGTGTCGTGCGCAAGTTTTTTTAATTTGTTCTGTAACGAATCAATACTATGTTGATTTGCAAGAGTACTATTGGTAAGCATTACCAACATAACAATTAATGTGCAAAATAATTTACGCTGTATATTGCTAATGAATATATTTAATTGCCAAGGTATGATTGATAGTGGATAACGCTGGTGTGTACGTGTTAGTATGCTATTAGTTCCTTGAGGGCTACTAACAACATAACTTGAATCAGGTATAAAGCTTGTTAGCATTGCCCTAACTTTAGTATTAGTAATTGGTTCTTGTTATTATCTAAAGCCATTTTTTTTGTTTAAAATAATAAATCATTCCGCCTGCTACGCTAAACATTAACACCAATGCAAAAGCATAACCGTAGGTAGTATGCAACTCAGGCATGTGTTCAAAGTTCATACCGTACACGCCTGCAATAAATGTAATGGGGATAAACACTGCCGAAATTATGGTAAGTATTTTCATTACTTCGTTAGTTTTGTTACTAAGGTTACTGAGGTACAAATCCATTAATCCGTTTAGCAAATCGTGGTACGACTCAATGGTTTCAATTAACCGCACGGCATGGTCGTACACATCTCTAATATATAGCTTTACGGGTTCGTTGTACAACTCCGAATCGCTACGTTGCATACTACTTAGCAACTCGCGCATGGGCCACACACTTTTGCGCAAGTATACTAACTCTCGTTTAAGTTGATGAATGTGATTCATCGTTAGCGGCTCAGGGCTAATGAGTACTTCGTTTTCGAGTGTTTCAATGCGCTCGCCTATTTTTTCGAGTATTCCAAAATAAGTATCTACCACAGCATCAATTAACACGTACGACAAATAATCAGCTCCCATTTTGCGTACTCTACCTTTGCTATGGCGCAAGCGTTCGCGTATTACATTAAACGCATCTTTGGCATTAGCCTCCTGAAACGTAAGTACCACATTGGGCATAAGCAACACCGTTAACTGCTCCGATTGTATGGTGGTATCATAGCTCAACATCCTAAACGTAGCGGCAGTGTAATTAGGATATTCCTCAAACTTAGGGCGTTGGTCGGTGCTCATTATATCCTCCTGCGTAAGCGGATGAATGTTAAATCGTTTGCCAATAGCTGCAATATCGTGCGGTTGATGTATGCCATCAATATCAATCCATTTAATGGTTTGAGTATTTTCAACAGCTAGTTTAGCATCGTGTATATCAAGTACTTCTCGCTCATCAAAACACGATTCGTTATACTCGTATAGCGTTATTTGAGTGGGTGTGTTAGGCGAATCATTCGCTTTGGTTAATGTACCAGGTGGCAAGCCCGAACGATTGTTACGAGTAATAAATTTATTTTTAATATAACTATTGGTTGCCATTGGTATAGGGTTTATAGTAGTAGTAAATTAAAACCCGTAACTAATGCCGCCCATCATATTAAAACGCTGTGTAGGGTAGTTAGCCCAACGGTAGTAACGTTGCGCACCTAAGTTATTAAACTGCACAAAAGCTGATAGCCGCTTGTTATAGCGATACTCTGCGCCTAAGTTAGCATCAACAAATTTATTTAATTGAGATGATTTAACTGTTGTACCCATATAGTTTAATTGTACGTTAGCTATGAGTTTATCATCTAAATTATATTTGGCAAAAGTATATATCAACACATTAGGGATAAATATAGTTATGGGGTTATCATACTTATAATAATTACCATTGGCACCTATTACTAATTTTTCGTGCAGTTGGTAGTTAAGCTCTCCGCCTACGTGTGCGCGGTTTACATTAGCATAGGCTACGGTATACTGGTTTTGTAACAATGCCGATGGTTCAAAAATGTATGCGGCAAAGTTTTTATACACATCGTAGCCCGCATGCACGTTGTAACTTATGCGCTTCGTGAGTTGTCCTTTAACACCACCGTTTACATCTATTTGATGGTTGGTGTTTTGCAAACTTGTAGCCGTGTGTATAAACGGATTAATATCAGTTAACGTTTTAAAACTATTGCGATACGCATTACCATTAAGGTTTACAAAGGCATTAATAAAATTAGGCACTAACTGATACCCAACATTTACATCAGGATAAAAATAAGTACGGTTATTATCCTTAGCAAACACCGGAACTATCTTCGCTCCTACATCTAACAACCATAATTTATTAGTAAATTTTATTTTAGGATTAATAGTTACAAACGTAGTGTTTTGTGTAATAATAGAATTTTTGTTGTTGTAAAAATCTACACCTGCACGCACATACAAATATTCGCTCTCGTGTTTTTTGCCCACATTAGTTGCTACATTTACACGCTGCTCCATCATACCATAATTATCAGCTATTCCGCTGTAGTATAGGCTAGTAGCGTTGTTAAACTTATCCGAATTTTTATCAAAATTTGACGCTAGTGTTGTACTTATATTCCAGTTTTGAAAGCGTTGTTTAATAGCATCGTCATCAAACGCTGTATCTTTTTTGGCATTGGTTATGGTGGGGTACAATGCGGCAAGCGTTGTACGATAATCAGTATCGTAGCCGTAATAATGCAACACGTTGCTTGTGTAACCAGCCGTAGTGTGCAACGTATACTGTTTTAATAAATATTTTAAATGTGCATCTACACCGTTATCGTTAAGCCCAGGATAGGCTAAATTATTAATACTACCACTACTTGATAAATGCTTGGCATGTACGCCGTACGTAAATTTTTTAGCACGTACGTTATTATAAAAATATTCGCCGTAAGCTGTATTGTAATTTCCATAGCCAACTTTAATCAAGGTACGATACAACTTAGTAAGCGGTTCACCCTTAACTGGTGCGGGTTGTATGGCATCGGGTACAAATTTCATATCATACTGCGCATCAATAGTTTTGTAACTAAGTTTGGGCATAGCAGGTGCCGAATCTTTAAAAGTAGGCAGGTCGCTAATTTTAACACTATTTAAAATTGTAGGTTGATACTCCTGCACGGCATTAACCGTTTCGGTGCCTTGCTCCGTACCTTGGGCTTTAGTTTTCATACTCACTAGTATTAGTGTAAATAATGTACCTAAGCTAAGTAGTGTAATGTAGGCCCATTGTGGCAATTGATTTTTTTTATTTTTTTTCATTGTGTTATTTTTTAGTAACCCACCCCGCCCTCTGGGCCCCTGTGCTACTCAAGTTTAATTTAAGTAGTTGTTTCGTGAGGGCTTCGCCGTTCCTAGGAGGGGAATTACGTGGCGTAAATAAGTTAGTGTGAATATGTTATAATTTATTTTAAAATATTTCTTGTTTAATTACCACCTACTGCTGGAGTAGTAGTGCTATTAGGTAACGTAGCAGGTAGTGTTGTTTCAGTTGGCGTATCGGTGTTTAATAATAATTCGTCCACATTAGGTTCAGTAGTATTAAATTCGGGCTTAGGTTTTGCCAAGCGTTTTATTTCGTCTTGGGCTTCAATAGTTTTTATTACCTCCATTTTTTGGTTAGCCTCTTTTAATATATCAGCATTTTCGCTATTGTCTAGTATACTTTGTAATGTGTTTTTAGCCGAAAACTTATCATTCTTACGCATAGCTATATCCGACAGTATTATAAATGATTTAGCCACCCAATAATCATACGATGGGTCTTGATTAATAATTTCGTAAGCTGCTTTTTCGACCCCTTCATTATTATTATTATGCAGGTATAGCAAGTGTGTGTGCAAGTACTTGCCCTCCGTTGCTACCAGCGATTTAGAACCATTGTTCAGTGCGTTAATTGATGCCTGCGCCGCTAATGTATCACCTGAAGCTAAATAACTTTTAGCTTTAATTAAGTGTGCCATTTCGCTATTTTCAACTGACACCTTTTCAATAGCTAACACTGCATTTGCATTAGTTATTGCGGCTACGTGTTGTTTTAAATCGTAACTCAAATACATCATATTAATTTTGCTTTCGTTTACATTGTTTAATTGCTCAGCATTGGCAAGCAAGGCTTCGTAAGCTTTGTAGGTAGCTTCTTTATTATTATTTTTCTTAAAAATGCGAGCCGTTTTTACTAATGCCGTTTCGGTATATTTGCTTTTGGGTGCTGCGGTTACTAGCGCATAACTAGCTAAAGCCTCTTCAAATTTATCTAACTTATATTCGCTCTCGCCTTTGTAGTACGTAGCATTTAAGGCAAATGTACCTTTGGCATATTTAGTTAAATAGTTGCCAAAGCCTGTGGCAGCATTAGTATAATCGTTACGCATATATTGTTTTTCGGCAGATAAATACGTAAGCGAATCCAACGCTGCCGTGCTTACATTAGCATTAGGTACATCTTTCACTAACTGTGCATACTCGTCAGGTTTTCCGTTTTCTACCAATATGTTTTGTGCACCGTTCAATGCTTGCTTAGCTTCCTCGGTAGCAGGATAATCTTTAATTATTTTTTTGTACAATGCCAGTGCTTGCTCATCGTTGTTGGTGTTGTAGTGTATTAATGCTTTTTTGAGTAATGCTTTTTTATAATAACTACTGTTAGGATATTTGTCAGTAATTATTGTAAATAGGCGCATAGCCTCGTCGTTATTGCCTTTGGTAAGTTGTGTATTAGCCAATTCGTAGTTGGCATCAGCGTTATACTTACTGTTAGGGTATTGTGTAACTAACCTATTTAGGTTTTTAATAGCTACATCGTTCTTGCCTTGTATGCCACTTATAACGCCACTTTGGTACAAGGCATAATCCACTTGTAGTTTATTTAGCGCTATTGCATTTTCATAAAACTCGGCAGCATTATCTAAATCCTTAGTAATAAAATACGCATCGGCCACACGCAGGTTAGCATCAGCTAATTTTTGTTCGTTGGTTTCGCCTTTATAGGCAATGAATTTACGAAACCACATAATCGCTTCAGGGTAATTTATTTTTTGCAAATAGCTATAGCCTAAGTTATAATGTGCATTGTTAAACACCGTTTGTGTAATGGCAGCTGGCGCATACACAAACTGCTTGTAGCCCTCAATAGCTTTGTTATAATCGTTTTGATGATAGTGGGTTTCCGCTTGCCAGTAAGTACTCAAGGCGCTCATGTTTTTGTCTACGTTATACTCATCACTCTTTTTAAAATACGTAAGTGCATCGGCAAACTTTCCGTTAGTGTAATTTTGTATGGCATAATAGTAGGCCACACGTTGGTAAGCGTATTGCAAATCTTTACCTTTATTGGTAATATTATCCATAGATTGCATTGCCGCAGGATAATTTTTAGTGTTTAAATACACGTTTACCAAATACGAATTTACTTCATCACGATGTTTGGCATCGGGATAGGTATTTAAGTATTTTTCAAATGCTTTAATCGATTCGTTATACGGATTAATGTCTAACTCGTAACTTAATTTAGCAAAGGTAAACAAGGCATCTTCCTGTATGTCTTTATTATAGGGTAGTTTGGCGGCACGCTCAAATGCGCCACGTGCTAATTTCTTTTTGCCATTTTTAATATAACACTCACCTAATTTGCACGAACACACTTGCGTAAGCGAATCATTGTCTGTTCGTACTTGTGTTAAGTTGTATTGTGCGTTAGCGTAATCTTTGGTTTCGTAATAGGCATTGCCTAAAGCAAAATACTCGTAGCGGCTTACCGTGCCTTGCGCAGTTGCATAGCGTTGTAGGTAAGGCAAGGCCAAATCGTAACGCTCAGTTAAGTAATACGAACTGCCCATTAACTTGTCTAACTCCAAACGTTGCTTTGCGTTGTAAGCTAGACTATCCATAATTAATTTGGGTACGTACGCCACTACTTGCTCGTGCTTATCTTGCAAAAATAGTAGCTGCGCCACATAATACTGTGCCATTGTTTTATAAGCATCATTGCTCTCCAATTTCAAAAAACCATCTAAAGCTGATTGATAGTTTTTTTGCATATAATTAATATGCGAGTAATAATAATTAGCAGCCCCGCTGTACTTGGTATCGCCGTCTTTTATTTCGTAAAAATTAGTTTTAGCATTTACAAAATCTTTTTTCTCTAAATAGCAATATCCTTTTTTAAAATAATAATCGGGCAATTGCTCTTGCGGTACATCGGTAGGGAGTAATTTGTCAAAATACGGCAATGCTTCTTTGTAGCGTTTTTTGCGGTAATACAGGTTTGCCAAACAAAACGACGCATTAGTTACCTGTGCACTTTTATCATTATTCTTAATATAATTAGTGAGTAGTAACTCAGCATCATTGTTAAATAATTCGTAGGCACACAAGGCCTCATAATATTTAGCATTATTAATGGTAGTTGTGTATGCCACGTTGGGCAAGGCTTGCACGGCACTAAATATTTTTTGTGCCTGCCCGTATTTTTCTTTATTAAATAGTTCTAGCCCTAACTTGTACTGCGCCGTGGGTTCGGTGTAATAAGTAGTACGTTGTGCTAATGCTGTACAAATAGTTATAGATAGTAAAATAGTTATGGATAGTAAGATTCGCATGAGATATAGTTAAAAATTATATAAATAATGTATTATACAGTTTCTAAAAATAACGTGTACTACTGTGGTAATGTTGTGCAATGTGCTGTACTTATTAACGCTAGTTTGTTAATCCACTTGCAGGTACTCCATACGCTTACAAAAGCACTTATTAATTCCTTGTCATGTGAATCCTCTTGACTCGAGTATTGTTCTTATGCTAATTGTACAATAAAATAAAATTAACTATTTGTGATACGTGTAGTGATAACTACTACTTGAGTGATAAGTTGGTGTACTGTGGTAGGTACTAGTACTAGGATGATAAGTACTGCTACTATGGTAAGTTTCGGTACTTGGATGGTAGGTACTAGTGCTATGATAGCTTTGAGTGCTAGTGCTATGATAGCTATTGTAGTTAGAATGATTAGTAGTACTACTATGCGTGTTATTGCTTGAGGTGTTATTTGAGGTTGAAGTATAGTTTTGTGTAGTATTGGAGGCTGTGGAACTTTGAGTAGAATAAGGATTATATAGTGCCGATTTTTTGGCATATACCTTAGCTAAATTAGTATTGTTTAAGGATTGTTCGCACAAATTAAGCTTATCATAATAACCACTAATTAAATAATCGCTACTGTATTTAGTATTACTTTTTTGCTTTGCTAATGCCATTAAATAGTAGCGTTTGGCTTCAGTGTAATCCTTTAATTCAAGTAGTATATCAGCCATTACACGTGCTGTAATTTCATTGGTTTCAGGGTTCATAATTTCATTATTCTTAACAGACAATTTGCAATTGATCAATGCCTTCCTAAAATACTTATTGGCTTTAGCACTATCATTTTTGTCTTTATAAACTTTACCTTGCGTGTAATAATCGTATCCGTCACACCATATTTTATCATAAGGGGCAGCGTTATTATTAACACACGCGCTAATAAACATACTAACTAATAAAAAAAGCAGTAAATGTTTCATTGTTGTTAAATGCTAAAGATGTGTTTTTTATAAATAATAAAACGGACATTGAAGATTGTTCAATGTCCGTTTTTAGTTGTGTTGATGATAAAATAATATTACTGTTTAAATCCAATTAGTAATACCGCACAGCCTGATGATATTGCTTTGTTTTTATCAAGCGTGGCTTCAATAATACAATCCATAGTACCTTTAAATTTAAAGTCCCAGTAAGGAGCATTTTTGTGGTCAGAGTTTGAGAACAATAAGTTACGATCTTTATCATATACTTTAAATATTAAATTACCTGGACCCATACCGCTACAAGCTGCTAAACGGTAAGTACTTCCACCATAAAATGTAGCATGAAACTCAGCTACTTCTTCATCTAATAATAACGAGCGATAATTTTGTCCGTCGGATACAAATTGGCGGCCTAAGTTTTTTAAACACGAGTTAGCAATGGTATCGCATTGCGCAAACGAAATTGAACTGTTAAAAGCAATAGTAACAAATAATAAAACGATTGCGGCGGTTATATTTTTTTTCATTGTGTGGTAGGTCTTAATTTAGGTATAATAAAAATTATTAAAAATACAGTACGTTAAAATTATTCAGTAACCGAAGCTCTAATTTTAGCAACTTTAGTAGATATACTTTCAATTAAATCTTTGCTAATTTTTACTTCCGATGTACTATTAACAGTAGTTAATTTTGCAGCCTCATCAGTAGTAGGTGCTATGTAGGTGTAGTTTACTTCTACTTTATCAAAGTCGTAAGCAAGTTCAATTAATGCATCTAAAAACGGAGTATATTCTGGTTTTTCGTACGATGGCGTTAATAATTTAATTAAGTTATTTAATGTTGATTTTTGCTCCCCAATACGGTTAATAACCTCTTGGTTGTTGGTTGATTTAGCCACTGCTAACGTAAAGTGCAAACTTTCTAACCAACCTCCAGCTATTACTAGGCCAGCTACATCGGTGCGGTCGTTGTTTTGCAAAAAGTTGTTGCTTGCACGCAATCCGTCCGAAACCAACATAATTAAGCTGTCTTTTTTACCTAAGTTAGCTTCAAAACGCTTAATTAAAGCGGCATCAAAGGCTGAAGCTACTCCCATTTCGTCAGCTAATTTGCGTACTGTATTTAAGTATCCAAGTGCATCTTGTGTTTGGTCGTAAATAGATATGTATCCTAAATCGGCACCATATACACCTAAGTTTAATGCTTTTTTAAAGTTAGTAGTATATTTAGGTAAGTTGGCTGATAGGTTTAATAACGATTTATCGTATGGAGCATTCGCTTTTTTAATTAATAACGACGTTTGTATTGGCGATGGTATACTAAATACAGTACCTCCCACGTTAGCATTAATTACAGATGTACTATCTACGCCAGATTTATTTTCATCAGTATTTTTGCCCTTAAACATGTCGCAACCTGCTAATAATAAGGTAGATGACGCTAATGCAACAGCCGAAATGTAATTGAATTTATTAGTTATTTTCATAATGATTGATTACGAGTAAATTTTTCATCGAAATAATGAAAAAATAATGACTTAGCAAAATTTTTGCTAAAAGTATTTGCACTTAACTTGTTTTTAGTGTTTGCCTATGGTATGCCCTTTGAGCCCGTACCAAAGTATATATACATAAGCGGGTATTAATATCCAATAGGCATGTTGTGCTGTACTGGCTACCATAGCAGTAGTTGCGCCTGCTTCCGCTTGCGACAAATTACCATAAATTAACGGAAATATTGCGCCACCCGATATCCCCATAATTAATAATGCCGAACCTAGTTTGGTAAATTTGCCCAGTTTTTCTATCCCTAACGGAAATATTGCAGGCCACATTAGTGCGTTAGCCAGCCCCAATGCGCCCACACACATTACTGATGCGTAAGCGGGCAAAGTGAGTACGCCAATGCTAATAACTACACCTAGTATGCCACTTGCTAATAGAGCCTGCTGTTGAGTAACCCACCGTGGAATGCATAATATACCCACCACGTAGCCTATGAGCATACAAGCTAGGGTTATTATGGGGTAAAATTTGGATTCGTCTAGCGATATACCTTGCGTTTTGCCATACAGGGCAATGGTATCGCCTGCGGCAACTTCTACACCTACGTACATAAATATAGCCAACGCACCTAGCAATACGTAAGGATATTGAAAAATACTAGTACGGTTAGTAGTACCATGCTCGTTGGGTTGCTCAAGTTCATTGTCAATAGTAGGTAATGCCGAAAACCAAATAATAATGGCAGCTATAAATAATAAACCTGACAGAATAATGTAGGGAGTAATAACCCGCTGCGCCAAATTATTTAATGCTAGAGCTTTGCTTGTGGCGTCCATTTGCGTAAGGCTCTCCACCAATTTGTCGGAATCTTTAAGCATTACAAAACCAAAAATAAGTATAGCTATTTTGCCTCCAATTTTATTAAACACACCCATTATACTTATGCGCTGGGCAGCACTTTCAATAGGGCCAATAATACTTACATAAGGGTTAGCAGCAGTTTGTAGTAAGGTGAGGCCTGTACCTATTACAAACAAGCCTACCAAAAACAACGTGTAATTGCGTGCCTGTGCGGCAGGTACAAATAGTAATGCGCCCAATGCCATTATAACTAACCCTAACGACATACCTTTTTTAAACCCTGTGGCACGCAACACCATTGACGACGGTATGGCCATAACCGTATAAGCTATAAAAAAAGCCGTAGCTACCAAGTAGGCTTGTGTGTTGGTAAGTTCGCAGGCTATTTTTAAATACGCAATAAGCGACCCGTTTACCCAAGTTACAAAACCAAATATAAAAAATAAGAAACCAACAATACCTAAACCTACGTTTTGTTGGCGTTTGGTTAAATTAAATGTGTTCATGCTAGAATAGATGTAATTTTGATAAAAATGTGTAATTCTTTAATTACCTTCAAAGTAAATGTATTACAGCATAACAAACAGCGAGCTCACAACAGTTTACTAACTGTATTAGGTTAATAAACATAATAGTTTTGTGTATAGCTTATGTAAACATTTAACGTACTAACTTATTTTTAAGTTTAGATTTGTACCACAGTATTTGAATGAAAAAATAATAATTGAAACATATAATAATCTATAAGAACTATGAGCAAATTACACACTAACGAAGCATTAGACTACCACTCCGAAGGTCGCCCTGGTAAAATTGAAGTAATACCTACCAAGCCTACTAGCTCGCAACGCGACTTATCCCTAGCCTACTCGCCAGGAGTTGCCGACCCTTGTTTAGAAATTGAAAAAGACCCAACTACCGCCTACAAGTACACCGCTAAGGGTAACTTAGTAGCAGTAATATCCAACGGTACTGCGGTATTGGGGCTAGGTAACTTGGGGGCATTGGCCAGCAAACCCGTAATGGAAGGTAAGGGTGTGTTGTTTAAAATATTTGCCGATATTGATGTATTTGATATTGAATTAGATGTAACTGATGTAGATACATTTGTAGCTACCGTAAAGGCTATGGCACCTACTTTTGGGGGTATTAATTTAGAGGATATTAAAGCCCCTGAGTGTTTTGAAATTGAACGTAGGTTAAAGGAAGAATTAAATATTCCGTTAATGCACGACGACCAACACGGTACCGCCATAATTACATCGGCTGGGTTGCTAAACGCATTAGAGCTTGCAGGCAAAAAAATTGAGGACGTTAAAATTGTAGTAAATGGTGCGGGAGCATCAGCCAACAGTTGCACTAAACTATACATTGCACTGGGTGCTAACCCCAACAACATACTAATGTTGGACAGTAAAGGCGTAATAACCACCCACCGTACCGACTTAGATGTAGAGAAAAAAACATTTGCCCGCAACGTAACCATTACCACCCTTACCGAAGCAATAGCGGGTGCCGACATGTTTTTGGGTTTGAGCAAAGGTAATATATTGAGTACCGAAATGGTACAAAGCATGGCACCTAACCCAATAGTGTTTGCATTAGCTAACCCTACCCCCGAAATACCCTATGACGAAGCAATAGCAGCACGCCCCGATATTATTATGGCCACTGGCCGTAGCGACCACCCCAACCAAGTAAACAATGTATTAGGGTTTCCCTACATATTTAGAGGTGCGTTAGATGTACGTGCCACTGGCATTAACGAAGCCATGAAACTAGCCGCAGTACGCGCCATTGCTCAATTAGCCAAACAACCAGTACCTGATGAAGTTAATATGGCGTATGGCGAGCGTAACTTATCGTTTAGTCGCATGTATATTATTCCTAAACCTTTAGATAAACGCTTAATATACACCATAGCACCAGCAGTAGCGCAAGCTGCCATGGATAGCGGCATTGCCCAAGCTCCCATACACGATATGGAGGGCTACAAAGCCGAATTAATTAATAGGCTAGGGTTAGGTAATACACTCATGCGCACCGCCACAACCCTTGCCAAACAAGCTCCTAAGCGTGTAGTGTTTGCCGAGGCCGATCATTACAAAGTACTTAAAGCAGCACAAGTTGTAAAAGACGAAGGCATAGCAATACCCGTATTGTTGGGCGATAAAGACAAAATAATAGCCGCCATTGACGAGTATCATTTAGACTTGAAAAATGTAGAAATAATTGACCCACGTAGTGCCGAAGAGGCTGAGCGACTTGAAAAATTTGGAGACTTGTTTTTTGAAAAACGCAAACGTCGTGGGTACACGCTATTTGAAGCCCGCAAACAAATGCGTGAGCGTAACTATTTTGGTGCAATGCTTGTAGAAACTGGGGCTGCCGACGCTATGATTAGTGGCATTACACGTAAATATCCTGATACTATAAAACCCGCATTACAAGTAATAGGAGTGGACGACGGACAAAAAACAATAGCGGGTATGTACATTATGATGACCAAAAAAGGTCCTTTCTTTTTTGCTGATACTACCGTAAACATTAATCCTACGGCACAAGAGTTGGTAGAAATAACCGAACTGGTAGACAGAATGTTACGCCGCTTTAATATTGAACCACGCATTGCGATGCTATCGTATGCTAACTTTGGTAGTGCCGATGGCGAAGACTCTATAAAAATGCGTACCGCCGTAAAAACACTACACGAGCAGTATCCACACATTATTGTAGATGGCGAAATGCAAGCCAATTTTGCGTTAAATACTAATTTAATAAAAGAACAATTTCCGTTTTCGCCTTTGAGCGAAAAATCAGCTAACGTATTAATATTTCCTAACCTAGCAGCAGGTAACATTGCCTATAAACTAATGCAAGAAATAGGCGGTGCCGAAGCTATAGGCCCTGTGCTACTAGGAATGCGCAAACCAGTGCATATATTGCAGTTAGGCAGTAGCGTACGCGAAATTGTAAACATGGTAACCATAGCCGTAATTGATGCACAAATACGTAAGTAAACATAATGATTGCAACAGTACAAGAGTATCTACAAAACGTAAGTGCCGATAAGCAACCTCACTTTAACACCTTGCGACAAACTATCTTGGATAATTTGCCGCAAGGTTTTGCAGAGGAAATTAGTTACGGAATGATTGGCTACGTGGTGCCGCATAGCCTGTATGCCAAAGGTTACCATTGCAATACTGCATTGCCCTTGCCATTTATAAGTATTGCTGCGCAAAAGAATTTTATAGCCATATACCACATGGGAATATATGCCGATGCTAAATTATTAAATTGGTTTGTAAGTGAGTATAGTACCCATTGCACCACAAAATTAGATATGGGCAAAAGCTGTATTCGATTTAAAAAAGCTAACGAAATACCTTACGAATTAATAGCTCAACTGGTACAAAAATTAACCGTACAGCAGTGGATTATGCTATACGAAACGAGTTTTGGGGCTAAGTAAGAATAAAATTATTTTTATTAGATGGTGTTTTTTAAGCGTGTCGCTAGCGCGAGTATTTTGCCACAAGTGTTTATTGTTATATAATGGTTTAACTTCATTACTCATGTTTTATATTTATGATACGGTTTAGTAAATACAAGCAAAATGCCACACGTGTTCGAAACCTTAAACTGTTATTTTTTTGTCATACCAAAAGAGATAAAAAACTCAGTGAAATCGGATAGTTTGAATAAGTGTAATTTGCTTTAAAAATGAAAAATTGCATGTTTCGAACACTTGTGGCAAAATGCTCGCACTAGCCTAAACTGCATGGCTATCTAACGGCCAAGTAGGCAAAAGCATTTCAGCCCAAGCCTCTCACAGAACCGTACGTGAAGCTCTCGCTTCATACGGCTCGTGTTATACCCTACATCAAAGTCC
>JAYWFU010000085.1:0-6399 GCA_043778625.1 Bacteroidia bacterium
ATGCCAACGGCGATGCTTTAGGTTGTACAGCAGCGGCAAGAACATTAGCTACAGTAACCGTTAATGCTAAGCCAGTAGCACCAGTTATTACACCAGCTACTGCTACTATTTTTTGTACAGGTAACTCTGTGGTTATTAATTCAAGCGCAGCTACTAACAATATTTGGAGCACAGCTGCAACTACACCAACTATTACTGTAGCTACCTCAGGTACTTATTACAGTATTGTAACTAGTGCACAAGGTTGTAAGTCAGATACTTCTAACAAAGTAACTGTAATAGTTAATACTAAACCAGCTACACCAGTAGTTACAGGTGTAGCCACAATATGTGCAGGCGATACCGCAATGTTAGCATCAAACGCAAGCACAGGTAATATGTGGAGCAATGCAAGCACAGCAATGAATGTAAACACTACCACAGCAGGTACTTACTACACTATTGTAACTGCCGCTAACGGTTGTATATCAGATACTTCTAACAAAGTTACAGTAGTAGTTAATGCGCTACCTCCTACACCAGTAGTAAGCGGTACAGCTACAATATGTGCTGGCGACACTGCCATGTTAATGAGTGATGCTACCACAGGTAATATGTGGAGTAACGGAAGCACCATTGCTAATGTTAATACCACCACCGTTGGCACTTATTACACCATTGTAACTAATGGTAATGGTTGCAAGTCCGATACCTCTAACTTAGTAACAGTAATAGTAAACGCCTTGCCAACTACACCAGTAGTTACTACAAGCGCAACTACCCTATGTGCAGGCGATACTTCTATGTTAATGAGTGACGCTACCACAGGTAATATGTGGAGTAACACAAGCACAACAGCTAACGTTAATGCAACTACTGCAGGTACTTATTATACCATAGTAACTAACGTTAATGGTTGTAAATCAGACACGTCAAACTTGGTAACAATAGTAGTAAACACATTACCCCCTACACCAGTAGTTACAGGTAACAGTACCTTATGTGCTGGCGATACCGCAACACTAACATCAAGTGCTACTACAGGTAATATATGGAGCGATGCTAGCACAGCAACTAACGTAACTACAACTACTGCAGGTAATTACTATACCATAGTAACTGATGCTAACGGATGTAAATCAGACACCTCAAACACAGTAGCCGTAGTAGTAAATGCTTTACCAGCTACACCAGTAGTTACGGGTAACGGCTTAATATGCGCAGGAGCTACAGCAACCTTAACATCAAGTGCTACTACAGGTAATATGTGGAGTGATGCTAGCGCCGCAACTAACGTAACTACAAGTACTGCGGGTAACTACTACACCATAGTAACTGATGCTAACGGTTGCACGTCAGACACGTCAAACACAGTAGCCGTAGTAGTAAATGCTTTGCCAAATGCACCAGTTATTGTGGCAACTTCGCCTGAGCTTAATTGTGTAATTACAAAAGATACATTATCAGCCAGTAACTACACAACTGGGTTAATGTGGAGTAATGGTGCGAGTACTGCCACAACAATAGTAACAAGTGCAGGTACATATACTGCTACCCATACTGATGTTAATGGTTGTACATCTGCCACATCAAACAGTCTTACAATAATTAATAACACAGGTATTAGTTTTGCTATTATTCCGCCTACACCTAATGATAGTATTTGTGTGGGAGGTACAGCTAATTTAACAGTAAGTGGTAATGCTACAACTTATACTTGGACACCAGTAGCTACGCTAAACACCAGTACAGGCACAGCAGTTACAGCAACACCAACAGCTACTACAACTTACGTGGTAACGGCACAAAATGCAACAGGTTGTTCGGTACAGGATTCAGTAACCATTACAATAGTGCCAAATGCAGTAGTAAATGCTACGCCTTTATCAGCAGTAGTTACAATTACTGATGGTGTAATGATTAGTAACCCTGTAACTGTTACAGGTGCTACAACTTATAGCTTTACCTCAAATACCTCAGGCGTGGCAACACACCAAGCACTAGTAGGTAGTAATGTAAGTGCAAATACTATTAACGATTCAATAGGTGGTACAGCAGTAGGTAATGGTACAGTAGTGTATACTATAATTGGTTACAATGCGTTAGGCTGCCCTGGCCCTGCAACAACAGTTACTGTAAATGTATCGTCAATAACAGCGTTGGCTAACAAAGCAGTAGATGCTAGCTTAACAATTTATCCTAACCCTACTACTGATGTAGTTACTATATCAACTAAGGCTAATAGCTTAAATGTAGTAATGATTAACGCTAACGGAAGCATTGTAAAACAAGCTAACGTAATAGGCAACACTACCCAATTAACCGTAAACGATTTAGCTAGTGGTACATATTTATTACGTATAACTACTGAGGCGGGTACAACAGTTAAGCAAGTAGTGGTTACAAAATAAGCCTACACAATTAATTATATAACAAAACCCTCCAATTACCTTAGTGGTAGTTGGAGGGTTTTGTTATATTTACGCATTATTAACTAACTCACTTATTATGAAATTAAAAATTATTACAGCGGCCTTACTATTTACAACGCTAACAGGTATGGCACAAACACAAGGTATGAAACCACTAACAACGGGTAAGGTAGTTAAGCAAGGTACTATATTGGTTGATGGGTATTACGGATTGCCATTTCTTGTGGGTTCATTGTTAAAATCGGTTAATACATCAGCGGGAGGTAGTACTGTAACAGGTCTATCTGTTCAAAATTTAAACCATATTGGAGGTAGATTTGAATATATGCTATCGGAAAAATTTGGTATTGGTTTAGAATATACTTATGCACGTGCTACTGCAAAATATATTGATAGCTATCCTAATGGTTCAGGAGGAGTAAGTTCAGGGAGTTTTACCGACGCGTTTGTTAAACAGCGTGCACTATTACGAATGGCTTTTCATTTTGGCGAGTCGGATAAGTTAGACCCGTATTTTTGTTTTGGAGGAGGTTACAAAAACTTAAAGTACACTAGCGATAATCTAAATTATACTCAAGCTGAAATAAAGGCATTAAGTGCAGGTTTTAACCCAATACCAGTAGCTATAAGAGTTGGAGGAGGTGTTAGATATTTTTTTACTGAAAACATTGGTGTAAACGCCGAAATAGGTTTTGGAGGGCCATTAGTACAAGTGGGTGTTAGCGCTAAATTTTAAAAACACATAGTTTATGTAAAATAAAAACATAAATTTGTATAAGTAATAACAAAGCTTATCAATTAACATTGTAGTTAATTGATGAGCTTTATTATTATTAATTATTGAGTTTATAAAATAACACAACTACTAATTTTAGAGGATATAAATTTTAAGTATATTACCATGAGTCAATACACATATTTAACTGAAGAGGGTTTAAAAAAATTAAGAGACGAATTACAACAATTAAAACGTGTTGAACGCCCTAAAATTACCACCGAAATAGCTGACGCCCGCGACAAAGGCGACCTAAGTGAAAATGCTGAGTACCATGCCGCTAAAGAGGCACAGGGCTTATTAGAACTTAAAATTGGGAAGATAGAGACTCTACTTGCTAATGCTCGATTAGTAGATGAAACCAATATGGATACCTCAAAAGTATTTATACTGTCGAAAGTACGAGTGATGAATAAATCAATGAAAAAAGAAATTGTGTACACACTTGTTGCCGAAAATGAGGCTGATTTAAAAGCAGCTAAAATATCAGTAGATTCACCGATAGGACGTGGTTTGTTGGGCAAAAAAGTAGGTGATGTGTTTGAGATACCTGTACCCTCAGGTAAAATGGAATTTGAAATATTAGAAATAACTCGTTAACTATAATTATGGCAAGTGTTTTTACTAAAATAATTAATGGCGAAATTCCTTGTTACAAAGTAGCCGAGGACGAACTACACATCGCTTTTTTAGATGTATTTCCTCTAAAAAAAGGACATGTGCTGGTAGTACCTAAAAAAGAAACGGATAATATATTTGATATAGAAACTGAGGAGTACGCTGCGCTAATGCTGTTTGCACAACGTGTAGCTAAAGCAATGAAAGTTGTTATTGCCTGCAAAAAAATAGGAGTAGCAGTAGTAGGGCTCGAAGTACCGCATGCACACATTCATTTGATACCTATTAACTCAGTTAGCGATATGAATTTTGGGAATACTAAATTACAGTTTTCAAAAGAAGAGTTAGAACAACAGGCATTAGTAATAGCAGCCATATTTCCAAATTAAAATTTAAGTGATGAAATTTATTTTTACAATTATTGGAAGTCTTTTTTTATCAATACTTTGCAATGCACAAACAGCTGATGAAATAATTACAAAGTATACCAACGCTATTGGTGGTGCAGCAGCTTGGGATAGCTTAAAAAGCTATGTAATAGAGGGTACATCTACCATGATGGGGCAACAGGTAAATATAAAAATGTACAAAAAAGAAAATAAAAGCAGGCAAGAGGTAAGCGTAATGGGCATGAGCATGCTCACGGGTTTTGATGGTGCTAAAGCATGGATGATTAATCCGCTTTCGGGCAATGATGATGTGGTAGTGCTTGATAGTGTAGAAAGTACTATTTTAGCACAAGCCAGCCCATTTGAAAATACGCTAGTACACTACAAAGCACAAGGTATTACGGCTGAATTACTAGGTAAAGAAAATGTTGGCAACGAAAATTGTTATGTACTACAATTAACTAAAACAACATCTACTATTGAAAAGCATTATATAAGTACCACATCGTTTTACTTGTTAAAAACTGAAATCAAACAAAGTTCCCCAGCCACAAGTGCTGTTAATGCTAAGGCACAAACGGTAACTATTAATTATAGCAATTTTAAAAAAGAAGGTAACTTGATAGTGCCTCACACTATTGCTATACCAACAGGAGATATGACAATAACTAAAGTTATGTGTAACGCACCGCTGGCCGATACGTTGTTTGCCATACCTACCAAAAAATAATTACGTCATTATTTATAGGGTAATGAACGAACAACTATTAGCACTTGCACAAGGCATTGCACAAGGTAATTTTAAATTATTGGCGCGTGCAATAACCATTGTTGAAAACGAATTACCCCTTAGTTTTGAATTACTAAAAGCATTACCTATTAACTACGCTACGCCAGTAATAGGAATTACTGGCCCACCTGGCGCGGGCAAAAGCACCTTGGTTAATGCACTAATAAGTACCTTAGTGGCGCAAAATAAAAGGCTGGCAATAGTGGCGGTTGATCCTACATCGCCGTTTAATTACGGGTCGTTGTTAGGGGATAGAATACGTATGGTCGATTTTTTTAATAGCCCTAATGTGTACATTAGGTCGTTGGCTACACGTGGTGCATTGGGCGGCTTGAGCGATAAAATAATGGAAGTAACCGATGTGTTGCGTGCCAGTAATTTTGACTACATAATAATTGAAACGGTAGGAGTGGGGCAAAGCGAGGTAGAGATAGCAGGCCTTGCCGATGTAACTACCGTAGTGCTTGTGCCCGAAGCTGGCGATGAGGTACAGGGCTTAAAAGCAGGTATTATGGAAATAGCTAATGTGTTTGTAGTAAACAAAGCGGATAGACCTGGCGCACAAGTATTTGCTAATAATCTACGTAAATTAGTACACGAACGTGCTAACGAAATACCTGTACTAACCACAGTGGCGCACCTTAACGAGGGAGTAGTTGAATTAATAGTCGCTATTCAGCAGCAGTTTGCACACAACAACACTACCTTGAAACATTATTTGCTAGTAGAAAAAATTTACAAACTATTGCAAAAACAGCGCATGAAAGACGTAACACGAACGAGTATTGAAAATCAAATAAAAAATTACGCAACTACACACGCTAACTTTAATCCTTATGCGTTAGTACAAACATTTTCGTAAATGTCCCGAAAACTAATTAAAACTGGTAAAGTAGTAGCTTTGTTCGAAATTATAAAAGTGTAAAAACATGCTGTTTATCTCCATATACATATAGGTTAACCTTTTAATGGATCAATTTTATTGCACAAAAAAATACTTTTATTAAAACGACATCGCTAAAGTTCAAAACCGAAAATTATTTTAAATAAGTTATATCTCTAATCAAACTTATCTAATAATTAGTGCCATATATCTATTCCTTTATTTTATTTTCGTTCAAACACATTACTTTAGTATTAATATTGTTTAAATATAATAATTAATGATAATTCCTTTCTTATACCGTTTACTATTTTTAGCTTATGTATTAGATGGTAAAATTCTAAAAAGATACATTTATATCAATTAAACAACATTTTATAACAAAATATCAGTTCAAATAATTATTTTTACTTACGAATTAGATTTCAATTTACGATGAAAAGATTACTATTATTATCAGGATTTATAGGCTTAGGCTTAAGTAGTGTTCATGCGCAGCAGGACGCTATGTTTACGCATTATATGTACAATAC
>JAYWFU010000086.1:0-18955 GCA_043778625.1 Bacteroidia bacterium
GGTAATTTTAGAATTTTACAACAATCAGCCTTTGTAGATACGGTGGGTACACCTATGTACCCGCGCACTGTGTTTAGTATTATAGGCCTGTTCGACGAAGCCTTAATTCGTAACCAAGACGATGATTATAATTATAGAGTTACCAGTGCTGGAGGCAAAATATATTTGAATGCCGAAATGACCATTAAATATTATGTGAGAGCATCATTCAAAAACTTATTTAAACAATATTATCAATATGGTTACTGGAAAGTGTTTGTAAATACAAAACACAAAACCATAACAACACTACGCCAGTTAGTACCAGCCTTACTGGTATTGTACGTATTATTAGGCAGCTTGCTAGCATTATTTAATACTATAATTTGTATGTTGTTTGTAATTGGCTTATTAGTGTATTTAACCACCGCTGTATATGCTGCCACTAAGGTTAAAACAAATGAATTACAATTAATTAAAATTATATGTTCGTTTTTTATACTTCATTTTAGCTACGGTTTAGGCTACATTGAGGGTATAATAAACTTTGTTGTTTTCCGTAACAAGCCTAAAGCAAACAACACTACTTTAAGTCGATAATTATTAATCTAATTATCAATAGTCAAACACATCGTTTGCCACCAACGGTTTACGATTAATTTGCCAATTAAAATTTTTGAGCATAAAGTCTTCGCCCTTAGCTTCTTTTATAGGGTAGAGTGTAGCAGTAGGTTTATTTATAAAGTTAATGCGTTGCACCTCGTTACCTTTTAGGTATATAATCATTTCAGCGCACTCCGCTTTGTTAGCCCCTGTGTAGGTTTCTTTTTTGTCTTCCTTAGCGTAGTATATAGTTTGTCCGTTGCCTATGGCACGCACATTATTTAAGTCGTTATTAATAAAATTACCCACCATATTTTTGGCACTTACTTGGTCGTACTTATCAGTATCTTTTTCGGCTATTATAAATGCTTTATCGTATAGGTACAGTTTTTCTACCTTGCCTTCAAAGGTTCGTATATCCACGTGTTCGGCAGTAAGCTGTCGTTCGCCACTCCATAATATAGGCTGATGATACATACGTATTAACGAATCTTTAAAGTTGTATACTAGCGAGTCGCAAGCACCTTGCATATCGGTTTTAAAAAACTTTGCCTTGTGATACGCCCATATAATTTTGTTGTTCATGTTTACAGTGTCGTATACCATACGTAACGTATCTGCGTGCAAAAACAAGGAGTCTTTACCCTCAAACTGCTGTATTAACAAGGCTTTGCCCGTTACTAACGATTTGCTTTGTTTCTCGTTAAACCACCCATAGTTGCCTTTTACGGTAATGTGTTGTGTAGTATCGCTTATACTAATGTTTCTAAACGCTTTGCCAATACCCTTTATGCGGTCGTAGTGCACGCTGTCGCCTGTTAGTGTTTGTTCTTTATTACTGAGCTTGGCATGTTTACTAAACTGTGCTTTGTCGTGTTCGGTGTCGTACCATCCGTTTTGGCAGTAAATGTGGTTATCAGTACTTGTTATGTTGGTTGGCCCAAAAAAATACGCCACCTTACTGGCCGTATTATAGTGCATGGTATCAGTTATTACCGTATAGTCTTTATTCACTAATTTAACATTAGTTTTAAAAAAAAGCTCCCGTTTTTTACCATAGTAATACCCATTTTGGCTGGTTAGTTTGTTTTTTTTGTTAATGATAACTGCACTCGTAGTGTATGAGCCTATATTATCTTTTACATCATAGTTTAATACACTCGTAGCAAGGTTAATATCCTTGTCGTACAGTTTTACATTATCAGTAAGTACTGCTTTTTTGGTATTACCATCATAATGTAACTTATCGCTGTACACGTGGGTACTGTCGCCGTTTTTAATGTGAACTTTACCAAAAGCTTCTACTGAATTATTAATGTCGTAAAACAATGCGCTATCGCAATACATAGTTGCGTCATCGTGCAACAGCACTACATTACCCACCAATCGCTTAGCACCGTTGCTTATGTTTTCGTCCACAAACAAACCATCAGCATTCTGTATTTCAATTTTTTTCTTGGTTTGTGCTTGCGCAAAAGTTGCACTACTTAGTACCAAAAACACTACTATAATTTTATTAATCATTAGCCTACTACTCACTACTTAAACGAAAAAAACTTGTGCATACCAAAACTAAATATCGAAAATATGCAGGCCGCTATAAACCTTGCTGGCGTTGGATAAAAATGGGCAATCTCTAAAAAGAAACGCATTAAAAAATAATTGCCCACAAACGTTACTAATGCTACCATTACAAAACGAATAAAGTTTTTACGATTGTTATTTTCGGCAGATTTAAATACAAATAATTTACTCATGTAATAATTAGTAAACAAGCCACACGTAAACGATACTACCAATGATAGCATTGCGGCACGTAACTCTATAACATTGCCAAATAAAGTAATACTTTGGTCGGTTACAAAAAAATGCAAGGCAATAAAATACACTACAATATCTACTGTAAATGCTGTACCAGCCGCTATAATATAACGCACCAATTGCAATTGCAACAAGCGTTGTAGCAACACCATTTTAAATAATTGTATGATGAAATTACGTATAAAAAACATTTATAAATAGCTATTATTTAACAAATACTGCTGTACATAATCTATTGTACCATGCTCTAAGGTGTAAAAAGGTTGTAAGTAGTTAGTAGCCCGTAGCTTACTAATATTGGCTTGCGTGTAGTATTGATACTTATCTCTAATATCAACAGGAGTATCAATAAACGAAATGTTAGGCGTTAAATCTAAGGCTTTAAATACACTGTTAGCAAGGGTTAAAAAGCTTTCGGCTTTGCCTGTACCTAAGTTATACAATCCCGATTTTTTACGGTAGTGCATTAAATGATACAACACCTCAACAACATCAAGCACATATACAAAATCGCGCAATTGCCCGCCATCGGTATAGTTAGGATTGTGCGACTTAAATAATTTTACGCCTCCCGTTTTTTGTATTTGATTATACGAGTGCATAATTACCGATGCCATACGCCCCTTATGATACTCGTTAGGCCCATAAACGTTAAAAAACTTTATACCTGCCCAATAGTAAGGTTTTTCAGTTTGTGCAAGTACCCACTTATCCACCTCCAACTTACTATCGCCATAAGGGTTTAACGGTTTTAGTACGCTACTGTTTTCGTGGTTATCATCATAGCCATGTTCGCCCATGCCGTATGTGGCTGCGCTTGATGCGTATATAATGCCAATGTTATGTTGGGTACACAACGCAAACAATTGTTGGGTATAGTTTACATTTAATTCGTGTAAAAGTTCGGTATTAAATTCGGCAGTATTGGTGCGTGCACCAAGGTGTATTACAAAATCTATCCTGGCGTAATTAGTAGTAAAATATTCTAGGAACACATTGCGCTCAATTAACTTCACATATTTTTTGTTGGCATAATTAGCTATTTTATCTACCTGCGAAAAATCATCTACCAACAACAAATCGTTATGCCCTTGCTGGTTAAGTTTTGCCACCATACAACTACCAATAAACCCCGCTGCGCCTGTAACTACAATCATCTACCGTAAATTATTTGGTAGCCATTAAGTGTACAAAATCATCAAACAAGTAGCGCGAATCGTGCGGCCCTGCCGATGCTTCGGGGTGATATTGCACACAAAATACTTTTTTATTTTTGATGCGAATTCCCTCTACCGTATTGTCGTTAAGGTTAAGGTGTGTAATCTCCACATTAGCGTTACCCTCCACATCTTTAGCGGCAATAGCAAAGCCGTGGTTTTGCGAGGTTATTTCGCTCTTGCCTGTAATTAAGTTTTTAACAGGGTGGTTTAACCCACGATGCCCGTTGTGCATTTTATACGTGGCTATGCCCTGTGTTTGTGCTATTATTTGATGCCCGAGGCAAATACCAAATACGGTTTTATTAGCATCTATTAATTGCTTAACTTCTGCTACTACTTGTGGCATGGCCGATGGATCGCCCGGGCCGTTACTTATCATATAGCCGTCAAATGCTTGTGCAGTAAGCGTTGCAAACGTTGTAGCCATAGGAAATATAGTTACATAACAATTGCGCTCCACAAGGCAACGTACAATATTTTGTTTAACGCCTAAATCCAATAACGCTACTTTGTATGTAGCAGTAGGCTCGCCAGCGTGTAGAATAACTTTAGTACTTACGGTGCTTGATAGCTCTAACCCCTCCATACTAGGCACTTGTGCTAATAGGGTAGTAAGTTCGGCTATTGATTTTTCTTCGCTACAAATTATAGCATTCATTGCCCCCTTATTGCGTATGTGTTGCACCAAGGCTCTAGTGTCAATACCCTCAATACCTATAATACCGTCGCGTTCAAAGCTATCTTGCACACTGCCATCAGCATCGTATCTAGAGTAGTAGTTACTATAACTACGGCATACTAAGCCCGCTATTTTGGTGCTATTACTTTCGGTTTCGTGGGTATTAGTACCATAATTACCAATGTGGGTATTGGTTTCAATAAGTATTTGCCCTGTGTACGATGGGTCGGTAAACACCTCCTGATAGCCCGTCATACCTGTGTTAAAGGCTAACTCGCCAGTAGTTATACCTATTTTTCCTATGGCATTGCCTACAAAGTAGGTGCCGTCTTGCAGGAGTAATGTAGCTTTAGTGCGTGGAGTATTTGTTAGCATGTGTAGGGCATAATATAAATTGTACGAATGTACAAAAATAGATTAAATAATACTAACTACAAGCTCTCACTAGCCTAAATTTCTCGGTTATATAACGCTAGTACTAGCGAGGGAAATAGAATTCCAATTCTTAAATTTAGTACAAATGCCACACTTTCGCAAAACCCTTGTTGGCAGTAATGCTATTTTGTTATATTATTTTTCAAAGCATTGTGGTCCAACGGCACCTCCTCCATATTCTAATATTATACTGTCTTTATAATAAATATATTGACAGCCATTATTATATTCTTTAATTTGTTTAGGTGTTAATGTCGATTTAAAAATGTTATAGGAATATTTTCCCATTCCACTTCGTGCAAATCCTATTGTTATTATATTTCCATTTTGTATTGAGATACAATTTGCTTTAGTAAGTAAATTTTTAATTTCTTTTAAGGTTTCATTTGTCCAATTAAGTGATTTTAATACATCGTTAAGTTCTTTAGAATTTAGTTTCAAATGCCAATTTTGAGAAACTAATTCTAAATTATTATTTTCTTGTACAAGTTTTTCATTCTTGTTTTTGTAGATTTTTATTGTAATCTGTTCAGGAATAATTAATACTTTGCTTTCAGGTTCAAATTCAATTTCTACAACATAATTTTTGGGAACAAGTTTAAAATATTCGGTTTTTAGGTTCTTAATTTCAGCTTGGTTTATTTCATAATTATCAATAAGTTCCTTTTTACTGCTTTTTGACATAGCAATCATAAAAAGTAAAAATTCTTTAGATTGGTCATTACCATTCTTATATTCTTTTGTATAATCTTCTCGCATAGCTTCAGGTAGTTTTTTTAATGAAGCTTCAAATAAAGAGTCCTTATTTATGTTTTTTCTAAAAGAATAATCTTGAGCTTTCAAGTCGATAATTGAAATCAGAAGTAATATTATAAATGTAAATTTTCTCATTATTATGTTTTTCAACGCATTACTGCTAACTCCATATCATAAGCAATAATACACTTTAAAATTCAATCCTTCAAAAACTTACAAAACCCACTATAATCAACTATCAATACATGAAAACTGGCGAGGATTATTTTTAGTTCATTTATTAATTTTTGCATGTATTAATTATTGTGTGACTTTTTTCAATCCAATCTGCTTTTATTAAATGGTAAACGTGTTTTGCTATTCCACAAGCACCAGCATGTACATAAGTAACTAATGTTTTATTTTTAATGTTAATTTCAGTAGGAAAATAAATTATTGAGTCTGTAAGGAAACTATTTATAAGGAATTTTCCATTCCTTTGTTGAAGAAAATAACTATAAAACAGGCCACCATTTCCTCCTGAATCATTTATTATTGCTACGTCTTCTTTTTTATCAAAATTAAAATCGGCAATAATTATATCGCCATAATAGTTATCCATACCCTCTAGTTTATTTCCTTTTTTTGTGTAGGAAACTATCTGTTTACAATCTTTAAAAACGACATCATAATAAAAATTAGAACCAATTGTTATGGTGTCCATACCTATATTATCAGCCTTATTACTAATAATTAATTGAACAATACAAGAGTCATTTAATTCAATTTTACGTTTAAAACGCTTAACCATTAAGTCTAAATTAAATTGAGCTGATAAATCATCAAATTTACAAACTGTTTTAAAAAGAACTAACCTATTTTCATTTATAACTTTACTTTTATACTCGCTTTGCTTTTTTTCTAAACAACTGCACAACATAACTACAACTGTACCTATTAACAAAATTAAGCGGATAATTTTCATTTAACTATGTTTTTTTGAAGTTTAGAAATACAATATTTTTATAATAAATACTTTCATAATTTAGCTTAACTTTTATAGAATATTACCAAATTAAAAGTCCATTCAAAATTGAAGGAAAACTAGAATATTCAAAATAAACAGGAATTTTAACACCCCATGTTACAATCAAAAAGCAAATTGATTTTGCATTAATTATTTTATTGTGTGCAAACTTGTCACAAATTATTTTCGTGGTATAATAACCTGATATAAATATCATTAAACACCATATTCCGATATTGTTAATGATATAAAATGAATTAAATAATAATACTGAAACTCTCTCTTCACTGTAATAAAGGAGGTCAATATCATAATATTTTTCTGCAATAAACAAACTTAGGTAGTAATCCGTAATATGATGATAAACAATATTTAATATCCCAACTACCAACGTGCCTATCAATAAAATTAAAGAGTTAGTTTTCATACTAACCTCACTATGGCGCTAACGTAAACCTAATTTTTACACCTGCCTGTGTGTTGGCGGTTTTAAACGAGGTGGACACAAACGGATTGTTTACGTTACGGTCGTAAAATGCTTGTAATATTAAATTTTGATTAATGGCATAGTCGGCAGTGAGTTTAATAGTAGTAACATTTTGCCCTGCAGTAAGTTGGTTACTAGCATCACTGGCTTTACGTATAATAGTTTTGTTATTACGTATAGATAAATCGGCACGCAGGTTTACATCGCTTTTTAAAGTAGTTTTAGTGCCTTGAAAATTAAAATTAAGTTTTACATCTTTAAATTTATATCCTCCTCCCACTACAATTTCCTTACCCTGTATTTCGGTTAATTGTGTGTTGGTAAAATTCATGTTTAAATTACGGTCACGCTTAATTTCAAACTTAGTGGTTACACCGTTTATCCAAGTCATATCAGTACCTAACAGCGGACTAAATGATTCTACGATAGTGATGTTATTAATAATATTTTCGGTATAATAATTTTGGTTTCTATCCAACTGATTATTACTACTACTATAATTTAAGTTACCCGTATAGCTTCCAACACTGTACGTACTTTTGTAACTATGGTTTAACGTTATTGATTTGAATATCCCCTTAAATGCTTTTAAGCGAGATAATCCGTCGTACGTTACTCGCCAGTTAGGCAATGGTATTTTAGGAAAAGCCGTTGTAGCAGTTTTGCCTACGCTCGTGCCTGTGTAAGCGGCTAAAAATGCAGGTATCATTACATCTTGTGATGTTGCTCCATAACCTTTTCCGTACCCATTAGCATCTTTTACGGTATTTAATTTGTCTGACACATCAATTCTATTTTTTAAAAACTGCTCAAACACTTCGTTTTTATACGTTTGTTTTTCATTTTTAATAAACGCAGTTTTGAGAGTAACAGTGGTTATACTAAATGTTCCGTTATCAATAGGGCTCAACGATGCGTAATCAGTGCCTTGCCAACGGTACAACTCGGTGTGGTTAAGCGATGATTGTCGGCTTGCCGTTAAATCAATTTTAACATCTTTAATAGGTTCGAGGTTAGTACGCAGGTTTAAATTTTTGGTAGTATTAAATGTGTATTGCGTATTTACCTCTCTCGATTTAACTAGCCAGCCTGCATCGCCTGCGGTTTCGGCTATGTTGCGGTCTTGCACTCCGCCTATAAACGCCCAACCTGGCGATGGTGCGTTAATGCTGCCGTCCATACCCAACAAGTGATTGCGAGTATTATACCCAGGTAATAGCGAACCATTACTCTCAGTATAGCTTGCCGAAGTATTTTTTAAACTCAGTACAAACTTTGTAATGCCTGCTAACAAAAGGTTTGGTGCATTTACTTTTAAGGCACGTTCCAACGAATCTAATTTACGGTTGTATATTTTAATACGTTTTTTATCCTTACGAGTAGAATCTTTTATAGCAAATATGTTTTCGTTTTCGTGCTTACGTTTTGCCTTAGTTAATTGTTTGTCTAAGCGCACCAAATGTTTTTCTTTGGTATCTAACGAGTCTTTGTACAGTTTTATTTTAGCATCTATCTCGTTCTTTTTAGGAGCGGGTTTAGGCGCCGAGGTAATTTTTTTATAGTAAGGTATTTTGTTAAACAAGCCCACCATATTCAACGTTAAGTTAGCTTGCTTACTGTTAGAATTTTGTATGGTATTACCTAAACTATTTCCTGATGAGTCCACGTAGGCCTTTGATGCAGCTGTCCAATCATAATTACCAGTATAGCGTGTAGTAGCCGTAACCCAGTTAAACATAGGTATTTTATTAATAGGTATGATATAGTTTAAGCTAGCCGTGTGTTTATAACTGGTGTTACGTCCTCCTGTTTTAATATTAGTTAGTACCGAATCTCGGTATTTACTATAAGCATCTAGTGCTTTATTGTACACCACTTTACCTAGAGTAGTATCTGCCTGCTGTTCGTTAGCAGTAGGCTTGTGAAATCTTACATTTGGCTCGTCAATGCGCGAAGCATTGGTGGCATTAAATGTAAATTCTAAGCTTTTGCTTAAATCGTGTGCATAATCATACGTACGGTTCATTACAAAGTTTTTGAAAAACGTAGGTATAATTATTTGTCCAAAATCAGCATTGTTTCTAAACTGTTGTTCGCTGTATTGTCGGTCTAAATCTACTCTAAAACCAAGCCGTTTGGGAGCAAGACCAATATTAAAGTCCTTCACTATTTTCATCGATTGGCGTTTCATAAACTTAGAAGTTGTTTTTGCAAACGGTTCAAACTTTAACGGCTTAGCAGGACTAAAACCATAATTTAAACTCGCTTTTTGCGTAAACGAATTTTGAAACTCCAAGTTAATATCTCTATGTGCCATATCAGTGTAGGCGTAGGTGGCCGCCCAATTCTCTACATCGTACACGCGTGCCTTTTTACTGTTCTTTCCTTTTTCTTTTTTCACGTTAGTAAAATTCAAACTACGACGGCGTGTATAATCTTGCGTGCGTATTTTTAAGGTATCTCTTTCGCCCTCTGTATCCAAATTGTCTAATGATTTTTTATAGGTAATATCAGGGTCGAGCGGGTTAAAGCGTGGCGTTATAAATTGTTCCGAAAAGCCCATGTATATCGGTATGCGTAAGTTCCAACTTTTTGGTGTAAACTTATCTAGGGCAAAGTTTCCTGATAAATCGTACTTTTTGGTAGTTTCCTTAAACCGTTCGTTCAAGCGTTGGTCAAGCCCACCAAAACCTGGTGTGCTCATGTTAGCAGCTGCGCTTACTGTACCCAAATCGGCTAATTTAGCCTGTACACGTGCTAGTGCCGCCCAACCACTTATGTTGTCAAAATCGCTCAAGCGTAATTCATTAGCCCACACCTCTGCGCACACGGGTTGTCCATCGTCGGCATCAGTGGCATTTTGTTTTTTAGGGTTTCTAATGCCTATCATCACTATTTTTAAATTAGCAATGTTAGGGTTACCCACTACTGTAATGGTACGTTTTACCAGTACTCCCTCCTGATCTTTATCCGCATTAACACTGTAAGGGCGCACGAAGTCTGCACTATTATTGGCGTAGGCTGCATTACGTTTTAATTTAGCATCTTGCAGTTGCGCAAACTCTAGTTCAATATCATTTTGCGCAGGCCATATTAATGCGGGGTCGTTTACACCTGGTGTGTTGGTAGCGTTGGGGGTGGTAAACTTTAGAGGCAATTCGTACTCGTAATAATTTTGGTCAAAGTCAGTACCCAAGCGTATAAATGCATTTAACGTACCGTCAGGTGTAGCGCTTGTGGTTAGCTTGTTTTCGGCGTGCAAGTACATTTTAAGTTTTTTGTACATACGTATGTCAAATTCCGTGTTTTTAAATGCTGCACGTTCGTCACCGTCTTGCAGGTTGCAGGTACTTAATGATAATGCTTGCTCGTTCAACTGTATTTGTACGTTGGTATTATTTAGCGTTTGACGCTGAATACCGGGTGGCAACACATAGTTTATACCATCACGCTTGCCATTTTCCTCTAAGTTTACAGCACCAATATTAAATTGTGTTTCGCTTGGTTCTACATCGTTAGTTACATACTCGCCTTGTGCGTATTGATTTTTAGCATATTTGCGCCAATCGCCACGTAGTAATTCTAACCGTCCAAAACGTAGGGTTACAGGCTTATCAAATCCATTCATAAACATACGTATGAATCTAATACTGCGGTAATCGGCAATGTTACCAATGGTTTGCTGTGGCTCACGTACTGGTATTTTAAACTGATACCAATGTACATCAATAGTTTTGCCATCAATAGTTTTGCCTTGCCCTACTACTTTGTTGGTAATAAAATTACGCCCTACCACCATATCCTGTGGTGTAATGCGCACACGGTATTGGTAGTATGCCTCGTTTCTATTTAAGGTATTATCCTTGTTAATATCCTCGCTATTAGGCTGTGTAGTGGCTTGTGTGGGGTATGGGTCGCTTGATGCTGTAATTTTAGAGTTACCATCGGGGTTATTAAATAGCTTGTAACGGTCAATTATTGTGGCCTTAGCGGTATCATAATTATTATCACGATAGTAGTTGTAATTGTCGGAAGCAGGATCGTTAAACGCACTTAGGTAAGCCTTAGAAGTAGCACCATAATTAGTTTGTAGCGTAGTTAAATAGTTGGCGTTACGTAATTTTTCTTCATTATTGTTTTCGCCATCGTACCCCACATCTTGAAACGAACGTGAAGCGGGGTCGTTATCAAACGCATTATTTACAATTTGGCGGGTAGGTACAACTCCCCAAGCTGTGGTGTCAGTAATATCAGTGGCTTGTTGTATAGCATTTACAGGTAAACCATTTTCGTAAAACAAACGATTATCTTTTAATACATCTTCGCTTACATCCCCTAAGTTAAAATTCAAATAACCTTCGGTTGGCGGCGATGAGTTAGGGCCATGCACGCCTTGATACGAGGCTAAATCAAACGGATCCATCATCCAAACTTGTATGTATTGTATATTTGCGTTTTCAAAATCGGTGGTTTCTAACCTACGCTGAATACCCGCCCAATTATTACGTGGGTTGGTAAACTTACCATCAGCACCAATAGTTGTGTTAAAATTATAAGGACCACGTTCGTCAGGAAAATACGATAAATCCAACACCTGTAAGTTAGTTACTTGTTGCGCAGGTGTTAACGATTTATTAGGGAAAATTTCAGTTTCCTGCACCGACCGCATATAATTGTTACTCTGTTGTGTTTTATCATTAGCAATGTGCGAAGGCGTTGTACCATCGTTGCGATAAAATAATGGGTCAATAACATACCACGCTAGTTTGGCACGTCTAAAACCTGATTGTGTATCGGGTAAACCAGCATCGCTAAACAATGCTGGTTGGTTTTGTGGTATACTGGCCAACGACCACGAGTTTTGGTTACGCAAATCAATAGTGGATTGCGATCCTTCAAAATCATCAATATACGAGTTACCTTTTATGGCTTTGCTTTGCCCAGGTATTAGCTGCGCAAACTCGCCACTGGCAGTAATGTTACTAGCATCTTTAGTACTGTAAAACGGTAGCTTATCTACCAAGCGAGTAATAAACGGAGTTTCCTTACTATAGTTGGCATTAAAGCCATATATACTGTTAGAAATGGGTTCGTCGCCTATGTTAATTTTTTGAGTAAGTGGGCGTTCGGTAGCGTGCAAAAACGTACCGCCAAGCACAAAGTCTTTGCTAAAGTTATAATCTAAGTGCGTACCCCACAACGACTTTTGAGTAACACTAAACAAGCTATTGTTTTCAAACGATGCCTTAATTTGTTGCCCCGAATTAAGTATTGCATCGTTAATAATTTTAACTCTACCTATGGTGTAATCCACCGTATAATCTACGTTTTCTTTAAGCAATACTCCTCCAGCTGTTACGGTTACCGAACCTTGCGGAATGTTAAGTGCGTTTAATGATATATCGGCTCCTGACGATGATTTGTATTGTCCTTTAATTTTGTACCTATTTAAGTTAGGAAATAATTGCGCTGCAAATTTTGTACTGTCGTACAATTGTTGATACACGTACGGTTTACTTTCGTCAGTAAGAGTAGTTGTTCCTGCTATTTTTTTAGCTAAATAATTACCAAACGGCTCTACTGACGGAAAATAAATCCGCCCCTTTTCTAAGTTAATAGTAACGCCATCAATAACGTCAAACACACCATCGGGCGCAGGATCTAGCTGTGCATTTAATCTATCTAACCCTAACACACGCACCAATGGAGTGTCCTTAGCGTTGCCTGCTGCTATGTAATTAAAATCAATATTCTTACGTACATCAGTATGCAAAATATCCAATCTAAAACCATCACGCTGTATTTGAAACGCACCCAACGAATACACGTTTTTCATCATTAAATCCCATGTAGGCAATTGCACATTAGTGAGTGTTGCTTTTAATAATTTAAGATACAATACTTTGGGCGCATCTACTCCATCGGTACTAAATTCGCCTACTTGGTAGGTTTTACCATCAATGGTATATTGGTAGGCTACCGCCAAAACTTCATCGGCATTCAATGATTGATTTAACGAAATAAAACCTAGTTTAGCATTAAACGTAAACTCGTTAGGTTGTAGTTTTTTGGCCACTGTAATATCGTAATCTTTGGTAAGTGTAAAGTTTTTGTTTTTGAAAAAACCACCACTCAAGCCCGACACATTTAATATTTGCGAATAATCGCGAGTGGCGGGGTAAGCGCTTAATACATTTAGTAAATTATTACTTGTATTGTCAGGGTACGTTGCACCACCTACGTTGCTAACCACGCTGTTGGTAGTGCTTGGCGTAGCTTCGCCCATATCCATAAACGCGGCTATATTACGGTTGTTTACATCGTAAGTACGGTTAGTTACCCATACTTCCATACGTGTAATGTTTACTTGGCTATTTACAAACGGTAAGCGAGTAAGCGACCTGTCATAATTTTTATAAAAGTATTGACTCACAAAATAATGCTTGTTAGCCTCGTAGTTGTCTGCCTTTACTTCAAAAGTTTGCAACTGCCCACCACCAGGCGGAATGGTAACTTCTTTCTTTTGCGATTTTTGCTGACTCACTACTGCCATTACATTTAATTTACCAAATTTTAAATTGGTTTTAGCACCAAATAAATTTTGCGACCCTGTAATTAACGAGCTTGTTAGTGGCATGGTAATGTTTCCTAATTCTATTTTTTGCAAAATATCGTCTTCGTTACCAGCCCATTCGAGTTTGGTTATATTTTCAAAATCAAAGGTGGCCTCTGTGTTGTAGTTGGTGGATAATTTAAACTTATCTCCTATTTTACCAGTAACGCTTAGTTGTATTTTTTGATTAAAATCAAAATTTCTTTGAGTCCTGTTACGTACTGGTATAGCAGGATTAGCATTTTTTGATATACTATATCCAAACGATAGTTCAGCAGTCCCTTGTGGGCGAATATCAATAACATTGCTTCCAAAAATACGGTCGAACATTTCGCCTCCTACATTAAGTTTAGGTATTAACGATGGTTTTTGTTTGTTAAAATTAGCGGCCTCTACTTTTCCTTTATAATAATCACGCATTGATTTTTGCATATCGTAGCGCTTGTATTCTTCCAAAGTATAGTAGGTAGTGGGCTTATATACATTATCGCCCATTTTTTGAGTTACCTCATAATTGCCTGTAGTGGGGTTGTATTTAATTTCTTTTTTAACATTACTAGGCTCTTCCATCGTAAGTTTTGACGAGTATCCATCTTCGTAAGGATTACCCGTATACGACCTGTCTTTAAACGGAAATGGTAATGTTACAGGCTTAGTGGTTTTATTAGTATCTACTAACATAGCCTCTAGCGCAAATGCCTCGTATCCCTGCGGCACAACAACATGTAGGCCTGTAGCATAGGCATAAACACCTATACACAACGTAGCTATTAAAGCATAAATAATAGTTTTAAATTTCATTAGCAACTACTAAATATTTTTTAAGGCTAGTTTAATTAATTGCTCTACGGTAAGTGCGTCACCCGATGCTTTTATAACTTTATCCAAGGCCTTATCGGCTACGTTTTTAGTAAAGCCTAACATAATTAAGGCGGATAGGGCTTCCTCTTTAAGTGGACTTGAAACCGAGGCTCCTGCAAACATTTCGGTAACGCCACCGCTCAATATCATTTCTTTAGTAAGTTTATCCTTGAGGCTAACCACTATTAACTCCGCCGTTTTAGCACCTACACCTTTGCAGGCTTGTAATACTTTAGCTTGGTTATGGGTAACGGCTTCAATAATTTCTTTAGCACCCAACGAGGATAGTATCATACGTGCCGTAGCTGGCCCAACGCCTGATACAGAAGTAAGTTGCAAAAATAGTTGACGCTCAGCGTTATCAATAAAACCATAGAGTACGTGTGCATCTTCGCGTATGGCTAGGTGTGTATATAATTTGCAACGTTCGCCCTCGGGCAAACGCGAAAATGTATTTAACGATATGTTAATATAATAACCAACACCACCACAGTCAATAACAACGTAGGTGGGTGTTTTTTCGACTAAACGTCCATCAATATGAGTAATCATTTATAAAATAATAATAGGTAGCGTAGATGTGTAATCGATATACTTGGATTTTAATTGGGTTAAGTGGTAAAAATAATAAAAATAATTAAATAACGCTTGCTATATAATGCAACTAAAGCTACTAACAAAAAATGTGGGGGTTTAGTATTGAAAGACTATAACATTACGCTAAATAACACGTTTAAAGCTAGCGTTGTTATAAGAGTTTGCTTTGTAAATAGCTTAATTTAATAGCAATTTGCAAAAAATTAGTTGCTTTAGTGTGTTTTATTTTTAACCGCTAAAATGAATTTAGCTTTATAAGATGTAACTTTTATACACTAAAATAATACTCCAGCCGAACCTTTACTATGTCATACAACTGAAAAAATATCAGCCAAAAAATGACAATTATAAACCAATAACTGCAATATTGACTTGTAATGCTCACATTGTTTTGAGTGGCATTGTTTGTGAAAAACATTAAGTAACAAATTAATTATTTTAACAAAAAATCATAAAGCAACATGGCAAAAATTAACATTAAACCAATTGGCGACCGCGTAGTTATTGAATCGTCGGAAGCAGAAACCAAAACAGCAAGCGGATTATACATACCCGATACCGCTAAAGAAAAACCACAACACGGTAAAGTAATAGCTGTAGGAGCTGGTAAAAAAGACGAACCCATGACTGTAAAAGTAGGCGACAAAGTATTGTATGGCAAATATGCAGGTACTGAAGTTACTGTTGATGGCAAAGAGTATTTGATTATGAAAGAAGCAGATATTTTTGCAATAGTTTAATTACAAATTAGTTTAATTAATCACACAATTATAATTTAAAAATAAAATGGCAAAAGAATTATCGTTTAACACCGATGCACGCGAAAAACTAAAAGCAGGTGTTGATAAATTAGCAAACGCAGTAAAAGTAACTTTAGGACCTAAGGGGCGTAACGTTATTATTGATAAGAAATTTGGCGCACCACACATTACTAAAGATGGTGTAACAGTAGCCAAAGAAATTGAATTATTGGATCCTATTGAAAACATGGGAGCTCAATTATTAAAAGAGGTAGCTAGCAAAACCGCTACACAAGCGGGCGACGGTACAACTACCGCTACCGTATTAGCACAAGCTATTGTTACAGCTGGTTTAAAAAACGTTGCTGCGGGCGCTAACCCAATGGACTTAAAGCGTGGTATTGATAAGGCAGTAGCAGCAGTAGTTGCTGACCTTAAAAAACAATCGAAAAAAGTAGGCGACGATATTGAAAAAATTGAACAAGTAGCTACTATTTCAGCCAACAACGACAACGTTATTGGTAAGCTAATAGCCAATGCTATGGCTAAGGTAAAAAAAGAAGGTGTAATTACGGTAGAAGAAGCCAAAGGCACTGAAACTGAAGTAAAGATAGTAGAAGGTATGCAGTTTGACCGCGGTTATATATCGCCATACTTTATTACCAATGCTGAGAAAATGGACATTACCTTGGAAACACCAAACATCTTAATTACTGATAAAAAAATATCGAGTATGAAAGAGTTGTTACCAATATTGGAAAAATCGATGCAATCGGGTAAGCCATTATTAATTATTACCGAAGATTTAGATGGAGAGGCCTTACAAACATTGGTAGTAAACAAATTGCGTGGTTCGTTAAAAATTGCTGCGGTTAAAGCACCAGGCTTTGGCGACCGTCGTAAGGCAATGTTAGAAGACATAGCCATACTTACAGGCGCAACCGTAATAAGCGAGGAGCGTGGCTTTAAATTAGAGAATGCTGAACTTAGCATGTTAGGTAAAGCTGATAAAGTTTCAATTGATAAAGACAACACAACCATAGTAAATGGCGGCGGTAAAAAAGCCGACATTACTGCACGTGTAGGTGCTATAAAATCGCAAATTGAAACTGCTACTAGCGATTACGATAAAGAAAAACTACAAGAGCGCCTAGCTAAATTAGCGGGCGGGGTTGCCGTACTATATGTAGGTGCTGCTACCGAAGTTGAAATGAAAGAAAAGAAAGACCGTGTAGACGATGCGCTAGCTGCAACTCGTGCTGCGGTGGAAGAAGGAATTGTACCGGGTGGAGGCGTGGCTTACATTCGTGCAATTGATGCGTTAGACAAACTTAAATTTGACAACGAAGACGAAAACACAGGTGTAGCTATTGTTAAACGTGCCATACAAGAACCATTGCGCCAAATAGTGTTTAATGCTGGTGGCGAGGGTGCTGTGGTAGTAAACAAAGTACGCGAAGGTAAAGGCGATTTTGGTTACAACGCACGTACTGATAAATACGAAAAATTAATTGATGCAGGAGTTATTGACCCTACTAAAGTTACACGTATTTCGTTAGAAAACGCAGCTTCAATAGCAGCCATGTTATTAACTACTGAATGTGTAATTAGCGATATGAAAGAAGACAAACCAGCCATGCCAATGGGCGGTGGTATGGGTGGAGGAATGGATTACTAAGTAAATCTATTACAAACTAAACACACTGCCCCTGCCAATTATAATTGGCAGGGGCAGTGTAATTTAATGGCAGGTGCAGTACATTATTTTAATTACTTTCGCAGTAACTAATTTATAGATGAATCCAAACCTAAATCCCGAAGAAGACCAATTATCTAATTCCGAAAAAGAATTTGAGCGCGCCTTACGTCCACTTTCGTTTGATGATTTTTTGGGACAACAAAAAGTAATTGATAACCTACATGTATTTGTACGTGCTGCCAAGCAACGCGGCGAAGCACTCGATCACGTGCTACTACATGGCCCCCCAGGCTTAGGCAAAACTACTTTGGCTAACATTGTAGCCAACGAACTAGGCGTAAACTTTAAAGTAACCAGTGGCCCAGTGCTTGATAAACCTGGCGACTTGGCGGGACTACTTACCAACCTTGACGAAAACGATGTATTATTTATTGATGAAATACATCGCCTAAGCCCAGTAATTGAAGAGTACTTGTACAGTGCTATGGAAGATTACAAAATAGATATAATGATTGACAGCGGCCCCAATGCCCGCACCGTACAACTTACCTTAAACCCATTTACACTAATAGGTGCTACCACACGTAGTGGCTTGCTTACCGCACCATTGCGCGCAAGGTTTGGTATTACCTCTCGCTTAGAATACTACGACGTAAAATTGCTTACAGGAATTGTGGAGCGCAGCGCAGGATTATTAAAAGTACCTATTGAAGAAACCGCCGCCTTTGAAATTGCACGCCGTAGCCGTGGCACACCACGTATAGCTAATGCATTATTACGCCGTACGCGCGATTTTGCACAAGTAAAAGGTAACGGAACCATTAATTTAGAAATAGCTCAGTACGCCCTTAATGCCCTTAACGTGGATAAAAATGGCTTTGACGAAATGGATAACAAAATACTCTCCGTAATTATTGATAAGTTTAAAGGCGGCCCTGTGGGCTTAACTACCATAGCCACAGCCGTAGGAGAGGAAGCAGGCACAATTGAAGAGGTGTATGAGCCATTTTTGATACAAGAAGGATTTTTAATGCGTACCCCCCGTGGACGCGAAGCTACTGAAAGTGCCTACAAACATCTTGGTAGAATTAATACCATTAAAGGGCGTAGTTTGTTTGATTAACGCACCAATAATTTAACTAAAAATAGTACAATATTTAACCCAACATATTCAACATATAATTTTAAATTCGCAGTATTAATTTACAACAACAATTAACTATACTTAACTTATGACTACCTACATTATTTTTAAAGTAATACTTGTACTTGTTTTATTTGCTATTTCGCTTGCCGTAGCGGCTTATTCTACCTACGGCGAACGTAAAGTGGCGGCTTTTTTGCAAGACAGAATTGGTCCTAATCGTGCTGGGCCGTTTGGCTTGTTACAACCCTTAGCCGATGGCGCTAAAATGTTTATGAAGGAAGAAATTATTCCAAACATATCTAACAAATGGTT
>JAYWFU010000087.1:0-18518 GCA_043778625.1 Bacteroidia bacterium
TTGTTTTGTTACGAGGGGTATTTATTAGTGTTTTGTGCAGTATTAAAAAGCGCTATTATTTTGACTATATTTTGTTTTTCGTCAATTTCAAAAAACATAAGGTAAGGATATTTTTTAAGCGGTAATGCTCTGTAGTGCTTAAAACGTACTTCACCGCTGGTGCGAGCGTCCTCGCTCGTACCCAATACTATACCCCTTAGTTCGTGTCCCCACGAACCAAGGCGGGAGTAGCTATTATCATTATTTTCTAACTTGCTTTAATCCCCTCCAACTCCGCATTTACAAAACTTGCCAGCTCGTTAATCCATGCGCTCGAAAAATTAAATTGTATGCCTGCCGTTTTGTATATTTCGGGGATAGAAACCGTGTAGCCTAATGATAATGCTGCTTTGTAATTAGCTATACATTGTGTAGAGTTTTGTTTGTACTGACGCCACATGGCTATTGCGCCTAATTGCGCCATACCGTATTCAATATAATAAAACGGAACTTCGTACAGGTGTAGTTGTTTTTGCCACGCATTTTGTTTGTAGGTTAATTTTTGTGCAACTGTGGTAGCCCCTTCTTGTACGTTGTATTCTATTTTAGACGTATTAAATTCTTCAAACACTGCAATCCATTGTATGGTGCGCTCCTCCAGCGTATGTGTTGGGTGAGTATATATCCAATGTTGAAATTTATCAATGGTGCATACCCATGTTAAGGTTTGTAAGCACAATTGTAATTGCTCTATTTTAATGCGTTTTAATTCGTTTTTATCAGGTATAAAAGTTTCTAGGTGTTCCATGGCAATAAGCTCCATGCTCATACTTGCCAACTCGGCCACTTCGCTTGGTAGATTTTTAAAATCCACTAAATCTAGCTTAGCACTAAGTATAGAGTGTATGGCGTGTCCGCCCTCGTGTACCATGGTTTCCACGTCGCGCATGGTTCCTACTGCATTCATAAATATGAAGGGAATATTGCTTTCGTACAACGGATAATTATAGCCACCTGGCGCTTTGCCCTTGCGCGACTCTACATCAAGGTATTTTAAATCGCGCATAATGGTTATACACTCTGCAAACTGTGCATCTATTTTGCTAAAACATTCAATGGTTTTGTTTACTAGTTCTTCGCCTGTGGCAAATGGTTTGGGTGCTGGCAAGCCCTGTGTGTTTACATCCATATCCCACGGTTGTAACGATGCGTAACCTAGTTCGTTTTTGCGTTCCACATCAAATTGCTCTACAATGGGTTTAATGTATTTTGCTACGCTGGCGTGCATGTCTTGCACATCTTGTAAGTTGTAATCAAACCTATTTAATTCATCAAACTTATAATCGCGATAGTTGGCGTAACCTGCGTTTTGTGCTACTTGGTGGCGTAGGGTTATTAGTTGTGTGTATAATTCATCGAGGGTTGATTTATCTTGCAAACGGCGCATATTTACTTTGTTGTAAATAGTTTCGCGCACCGTTCTGTTGTTGTTTTTAAAATAGGTAGCCGCTTGCTGTAGCGTAATTTCTTTGCCCTCGTGTTCAATACTCATTTGCGAAGTTAGGTTGCCATAGTTATTTTGCAAGGTTTGTATTTCGGCATTCAACGAAATATTTTCTTCTCTAAATAATTTAATAGCCATAAGTGTACTGCGTAATAGTATGGCGTACTTATCAGCGGGAAGTTGCGCTAAGTAAGTGCTTTGTGTAAGCTTTACATTAAAGGCATTGTTGTAAGGCGCTATTAATGGGTCTATTTCGTTTACGAAATAATTAAATGCGTCGGAGTGTTTGGTATTAGTGGCATCGCAGGTCATGTGTATGTACAACCAACCTGAGTGTTCTTGTACAAAACATTCTAGCTCGCTACGGTCGGCCATCCATTGTTGCAAATCAGTAACAGAACTGAGCGTTCTATTTTGAAGTTCATCATAAAATGATTTTACATCGTTAAACGTAGTAAAATTAAGCGTTGCGGGCAAATACGCGCGAGGTACTGAAAGTTGTGTTAGCATGGTTTTGATGTTTTTTAAATGGTTTTTTTATTAAAAATTTTGGTGCATTACTTCAGCGTCTAAAAACAGAACTGCATTTTTTATACCTGAGTCAATTTGTGATTTAGAATTTAATAATTTGAGGTCTTCATTAGACAATTGTGCCTTTATTATTGTTTTATAAATATTCAATTCAGAATTACTTAGCACCCTATTTTGTATAAAACCAACAATTACTTGAAATAGCTTAAAATACTGGGACAGATGGCTTTCGTAATTATTGAAAATAATATTTAAAATTAGTTTCTTATTTTCATTATAGGTTAAGTCAATACCGCCTTCATACATTTGTTGAATTGTTTCAACATAATCTTTTTTTAAATCTTCTTTAAATAGAAATTCTGAAGGAGTTTTGTTAAGATGGAGTTCTAATGCATTTTTTATATCCTCATTAATTTTAATTATTGCTTTATAATTTTTATATTCTAATGTAGTTATATTAAATCTCCTTTGAGGCGAGTCGTTATCATCAATTTCAATTTCTCTCTTAACATTATTAAAATTATTGATAAGATTAAACAAGGTTGTCTCGAATGCTTGTTTTTCAGCATTTACACGCATTGCCTCAAACTCTTCTTTTTGAGATTGGTAGGTTAAAAACACTAAGTATGCCACACCTAATGATACTAAAGTCCCCCAAAATCCGCCAACAAAACTTCCAAACGAGCTAACAACATCTGGATCAATATCTCCAGCACAATCAATTAAGCCTTTACTCCAATAAACGCCAATAGTTACAAGTATTCCTACTAAATATAATGGTAAAAAATATTTTATGTACTTAACGTTTTTCATTTTTATAATTATTGATACGTTCTTAAAAGTAGTTTATTTAATTAGGTTAAATAATTCTTGCGCTACTTTTTTTCCGCCTGCACTAGTTATGTGGGTATAATCTTTTTGCGCTAAAGCTGTATCAGCATTAGCCCACGTAAGCATACCTCCTACTCCACCCATGGTGGTATTCAAATTAAAAAAATAGGCAGCACTGCTATCCGCCAAGGCTTGTTGTGTTTTAATTAAATACGGAATGTAAGGCGCACTTACCCACTGTTTGTTTTGTTTGTAGCATTTGTCGCCCACACTTACTAGTATAAAACTGGCTTGTGGCATACATTTTTTTAAATACCTAAGCACACGCTGCATAGTTTTTTGATACGCCGAAAAATCTTGTTGCTCATTAGTGCCAATGTTTAAGCCATACTGCACAATTACTAAATCGTAGGGGCGCGCTACATTAATTTGGTGTAATAAATTATAATTAAGTACCGATAAATTCATACCTGTACTGCCCCTAAAGGCATAGTTATCAAGCACTATACCAGTATCAGCCTCGGTTTGCAGGCCATAATACGCTAGTTTTGAATAAGGCGCTACCGTTACCGCTGCGCTTGTAGTGCTTGATTTAATTAATGTTTTAAACGCCGAAAACGGTTGCAAGGTTAGCTGTACTAATTTATTATTAACGGTGGTTTCCACCACTTGTGTGGTACTATTGTAGTTATACCCCAGCAAATAAAAATTACATTTAGCATACGTGTTATACAACGCAAGTTTGCTTGTGGCAGTAGTGTTTGGGGCAACATCAAACACATAGCCACTTAGGTAAGGCTTATAATTATTAACCGTGTCTCTCACATTAAAATTATAAGCTAAATAATTAGTAGTAAAACTTAATTGATAACTATTGGTATACCCCGCAGTTGGCGCACTAAGTGGCACAAAGCCCACACCTGCTCCACCATACGTTTGTTGCAAATAAGTACGTAAGTATTCGGTAATAATATCGCCCTCAATCATACTATCGCCAAAATAAGCTATCCGCACATGTGTGCGTGTGCGCTGTGTAAGTTGTGTGCAGGCGGTTTTATAGTGCGCAAGGGCATCAACCACGGTGGGTACGTAGTGCTTAATTACAGCATGTATCTGTGCTTGTTTACTATTATTATATATGGCTAAGTTTTTTTTGTTGGGTTGGGCGGTGCGCACATCGCTTAACCAATCGGTATTTTTAACAGATAACCACTGTTGATATTTTAAACCATAGCTTACCACTACCGCAATTAGCGTGGTAAGTAGCGTAGCAAGTACTGGTTTGTAGTTATACATTAGTTAATGCGCCAGTAATTGTTGTGCATAGTGTTGCACCAATTGCGGTGTAATGCTAGTGTGTTGTGCTATGCGTAGCAAGCACGGTAGTTGTGTGTAATGGAGTATAAACGATTCGGAACTTGGGTTGGTAACCCCATTAAACACTATGCCTTTAATGGTAATATTATGCTTGCACAATAATTCGTAAGTAAGTAGTGTGTGGTTAATACTCCCCAAATAATGTTGGCTAACTAGCACTACGGGTAGGTTTATTTTTTTAACAATATCAAGTATCGTTTGTGTGCTGTTAATAGGTACAAGTAGCCCTCCAGCACCTTCCACTATTAAATTGTTAGTAGTGTTAGGCATAGTTATATTGGTTAAATCAATAGTAACACCATCAATGCTGGCCGCTAGGTGCGGCGATGCAGGAGTAGCAAGGGCATAGGCACTATCGTAAATAGTTATGGGGCGTGTAACTAACTGTTGCACGGTGTGGGCGTCAGTACTATGTAATTCACCAGCTTGTATGGGTTTGTAATAATTAGCATTGTAGGCCTCACAAAATATTGCACTTACTAATGTTTTGCCTACATTAGTACCAATGCCTGTTATAAAATACTGGTGTTGCATTGTGCGTTACTGTTTTTGTACAATTTTTAAATAAGCGTCAAACACATCGCGCGAGCGCAAATAACCCAAGCATTGTTCGTTGTCAATAATAGCTACCTTATCAACATCGTGCACCATTATAGTATCGAGCACTTGCCGTAATGTTTGGTTGGGGCTTGCGGTTGAAATTTCGCGTTCCAAAATATTTGCATAATTTAAATCCGCATCATCTTCTATTTGCTCCATGGTGTGCTTGCGTAGCGATATTTCTCCCAAATATTTTTTGTGTTCATCAACTACAATAAAATCGCTGGCGTGTATCTCGGTAGATAAACTGCGCAATGCTTCGTAAGTAATACTATTATTAATAACTGCCAACGTGCGATACTCGATAAATAAGCTACCGATGCTGGTGGTGTTTAGTACATCTACTTTCATATCCCACAAATGTGCAGGGCTTTGAAACCTAGTGTGCACCTGCGCTTGATACAAATTGATTTTTTTAGATAAAATAAACGTAAAAATACTTACCAAAATAAGTGGTGGTAACAACACGTAAGAGCCCGTAACCTCACATATCATTATTATACCTGCTATGGGTGCGCTTGCTATGCCTGCATAAAATGCGCCCATGCCCACTACCATAAATGACGCTAACCTAAAATCTAACGTTGGATGAATAAATACCGCCAAATAAAAAACCGCAGCGCCTAATGTGGCCCCTACAAACATTGACGGCCCAAACATACCTGCCGAACCACCCGAACCAATGGTAAGCGTAGTGGCCACTACTTTTAAAAACGCCAATGCCAAAAAACATATAGCCACCTGCAACGCGCTTGAACCAAGGTGTGCAGGCTGTAAGCCATTAAATATTTGTTGTAATGCAAACTGCCCTGTACCAGCAACTTCAAAAAAGAATAAATAAATAAACCCCACCAGTAGCCCGCCTAATGCAGGTTTCAAGTAATTAGATAAGCGAGAACTACGAATAAAAATACGAGTGTCTTTAAAGCCTTTGAGGAATAAATAACCAAATGCAAAACAGAGTATACCAAGCAATAAGTAATACGGCAGTTCGTAAAAATGTAGGGTACCAATACCCGTTATTTTAAACAATTCGTTTTGTACACCAAACAAACCAAACACTAAAAACGCCGTAACGCTTGATATAAAGCAGGGTATAAGGGCATCGCTTTCAATATCTTCGCGGTACACCATTTCGGCTGCGGTAAGCGCACCGCCCAATGGCGCACGAAATACGGCTCCTAAGCCTGCCGCTGTACCAGCCAATAATAATGTGCGGCGGGCACGTTCGCCCAGCTTCATGCCATTGGCAATAATAACCCCAATGCCTGCACCTATTTGCGATATTGGTCCTTCTTTACCACCACTACCGCCTGATGATAACGTTACAATAGTACTTACTGATTTTACAAACGGTACTTTGGTATCAATGTTACCCCCTTTGTTATGAAAAGCATTTATCATTTCGTTTGCGCCCGTGCCTGCGGCATCGGGCGCAAACTTATTAGTAATAATACCCGTGACTAGTCCGCCAATAGCGGGTACTAGCACAATAAGTAGTGCATGCCCAATACCTAACTGTGTTACACGAGTAATAAACGAAACGTTAGCGTTGCTATTGAGTAATAATAAATCAGTATAAAAATGCTCCGTGTAATTAAGTACACTTACAAAGCCAACTGATGCCAACCCACAGAATACACCTGTAATAATGGCTAAAAAATAAATTGTGCCACTGTTTTTTGATTCGGTTATGGCACTTATAATTTTTTGAAACATGCTTTAGAATTGTGTAAATACAAACTTAGGGATAGTTTACAATTGAATTTTTTTAATTCAAATTTACGTTACCCTCATTTCCTTCCAAATACACCGCCAGCAAGCCATCAGGGCAGTTTACCTGTATTTGCTTATTTTCGGGGTCAATGTTTAAAATAATAGCTTGAGGTATAAACGGAATAATAATTTCGATAGCTGATGGGTGAGTAATGTACAATAAGGCTTGTGGCCCATCAACATCTAATTCTTTAACCCTACCAATAGTACCGTGAGTGGCATCAATTACTTCAAAACCTACTAACTCGTTGGCCATAGCTTCGGTTTCGTTAATTTGTGCAAACTCTTTGTTTACGCTACATGTGCAACCTATAAGTGGCTTTGCATCAACATCGGAATTTATACCTACCAACTTTATTACGTAGGTTTCGCCACTGGCACTTAATTGTTCTATTTTGTAGGGAGTAGCACCACTATCATTTTGTAATAATATGTGCTTAATATCTTGCGGTTGTATCAAAACAACAGAGGAGGGCTTAATTTTAAGCTCTCCTCTGTATCCGTGTAATTTTGATATATAACCGATTTGTAAAAAATCGTTATTGTTCATTGGTTTGTTTTAATATTATGCTTCTGCTGGCGCTTCGCCTTCAGCAGCTGGAGTTTCAGTAGCTACTTCTTCAGCAGCAACCTCTACAACCTCAGCAACTGGTGCTGTTTTAGCAGCAACTTTAGCAGCTATTGCTTCACGCACTTTTACTTCGTTTTTAGCAGCATCTACTTTTACTTTTGATTTAGCATCAGCTAAGCCTGTAGTTTTAGAGGCTATTTTAGCTGCTTTTTGTTCAGTAAACATTGCAAACTTAGCATCAGCTTGCTCTTGTGTTAACGCACCTTTTTTAACACCACCTTGTAAGTGATATTTAGCTAATACACCTTTGTACGAAAGTATTGCACGAGCAGTATCAGTAGGTTGAGCACCTTTTGTATACCAGTCTAACGCACGTTCAAACTCAATGTTTATTGTAGCGGGGTTTGTGTTTGGGTTATAAGTCCCAATTTTTTCAATAAATTTTCCATCACGTGGTGCACGACCATCCGCAACTACTAAGTGGAAAAAAGCACTTCCTTTTTTACCATGTCTTTGTAATCTAATCTTTACTGCCATTTTTATTTATTATTAATTATTAATTTTAGCATTGCAAAACTAAACTTTTTTACGAAACTAACAACACTATGTGCAAACCTTTTTTGTTTTGAGTAATTATTTTGAATACATAGCTACTTTATTTGGCGCAATTGGCGTTTGGCTTGTTATAAAGCAAAGTGTGTGGAACTGGTGGGTATCGCTGGTAAGTGTAGTTATATACGTGTATGTGTTTGCTAAAGCTCAACTATATGCTGATGCTGGGTTGCAAATAGTGTATGTGGCACTTACGTTTTACGGTTATTATCAATGGCGATACGCTACTGCAAAGCAAGGGCTCGAAATACGTAAAATTACTACTACCCAATTATTAATTTATACCGTACTAATAACTATATTCACTATTGTAATAGCACAAGTACTTACCTTATTAGGCAGTAGTATGCTGTGGCTCGATGCCTTAACTGCAGCCATGAGTTTAATAGCTACTTATATGATGGCTCAAAAACAGCTTGAACATTGGCTTGTGTGGATTATTACTGACCTCATATACGTGTATATGTATTTTGCTAAAGGTTTGCACCCAACAGCTATACTATACTTAGTATTTATTGCAATGGCCGTAAAAGGTTATTTAGACTGGAAAATAGCAGTTGTTAAAACCGAGTACACACCAATTAGTAAGTAGTTACAAGTATGTGCCACGTAATATCTTCGGTGGTGCCAGGAAGCCCTTTTTGTATAAATTTAAAACTACTAGGGGTGCGGTCGTAAATTACTGGCGGAGTTATGGCATTATCAGCTGCTGATTGGCTGCAGCCCTCGCACACAGGGGTTATTAGCACAATGTAATTGGTGCTACCAAGGCTAGGGAAGTTTACTTGAACTTCGTCCTTATTGCTATAAACAAGTACTCCAAAAACATAAAACTGATCAAACGCAGTGGCTGTTGCCGATGTGAAAAAGCCTGTAATAGTAGGTGGTGAGGCTGCATAGCCAAAATCGCCACCATATACCGTACCTACATAAGTTACCCCTGCTTTTTGATGCACGTTACCCGTAGCATCAACGGTTAGTGTGTTTTCGGGAGCGGTTATTAATGCTGCGTTACGTAGGCGTAGTGTACCATTAATATCAAGCGTGGCAGTGGGTGCAGGAGTACCTACCCCAACTTCACCTGTACTTAATACACGTAATTGTTCTGTACTATTGGTTTTTATTACAAGATCTTGCGCATCGGTGGTACCCAAAAAATTAATTGCGGGGTTAGTACCTGTATTGCCTGTAAGCTCCCAGCCTCCGCCTTTCAAAGCTGACCACCGTGCTAATAATCCGTCCCAGTAATAATAACCTGGTACCACCTCATTGGGGCTAACACCTGCGTAAGCAGTATTATACACCAATAAACTATTGGCGGGAATTCCTGCTATTGGGGTAGCAAGATTTGTTGCGGCTAATGCCACACGTGGTATTAATAATCCTCTATCTACCGCCTCAATATCCATTACTGACGATGCGTGCGGATTATTGGTGTTTACCCCTACACTTTGCGCTAACAATTGTGTAGCACTAAGCGTAAAAATAATGAGAAACATGTGTGTAATAGTTAATTTCATGATTGTAAATTTTTTCAAAGACATATTCAAATATAGTATAAAATAAACTAACCGCAAATTATGCAGTTAAAACTACAATAATACTATCAAAACAACTATTTGTAAGCAATAAACAACTTATGCACCGCCTCTGCCACCTGCTCTTGCTGGCTGGTAGTTATTGCCAAACCACTAGGTATGTAAAAACCTTTTTCGGCAACGCGCTCGCTCACTGGCAATGTTTGTGGAGTGTACCAACTTGCTTTTTTAAACACAGGCTGTTGGTGCATTGGGTAAAAAAACGGTCGAGTACCTACGCCTAGTTTTAGCATTTCGTCCATACATTGTTGTGCATTAAGTGGCACGTTATCATTCACTACCATGGCATACACCCAATAAATATTATTGGCATAAGATGTAGTTTGCAACGGTAATTGCACCACATCTTTTAACGATATTAGTAACTGATTATACAAATTACCTATGGCACGTTTCTTAATTATAAATTCGTCCAAACGCTCCGCCTGTGCCATACCTAGTGCAGCCTGCAGGTTGGTCATTCTAAAATTATAACCTAGCTCTTCGTGTTTAAACCTACGTTCGGGTATAAAACATAAGTTGCGCATACTGCGGCATTTATTCGCTATAGCATCGTCGTTACACAATACCATTCCGCCCTCGCCTGTGGTAACGTGCTTGTTAGGGTAAAAACTAAATGTACTTACATCGCCAAATCCACCGCAAGGTTTGCCGTTGTAAGTTTGCCCGTGCATTTCGGCAGCATCTTCAATAATAAATAAATTATGTTTTTTAGCAATATCAAGTACAGGTTGCATATCCACAGGCAAGCCATAAATATGCACTACCATAATGGCTTTAGTGCGTGGTGTTATGGCTTGTTCAATAAGCGTGGTGTCAATATTCCATGTGGTAGCATCAGCATCAACAAACACGGGTACTGCGCCAGCACGTACTATGGCTGCGGCGCACGATATTATGGTAAACGAGGGTAATAGTACTTCGTCCCCTACACCTATACCTAAGGCTTGCACTGCAAGGTCTAACGCTACCGAACCATTGCATACCGCTATGCCGTGCTTGCGCCCTGCGGTTAGTGCCATAGCATCTTCAAACTGCTTTACAAACGGGCCTTCGGAACTTATCCAGCCAGTATCTATACATTGGTTTAAATATTTTTTTTCGTTACCGTTAAGTAAGGGTTCGTTTACTTGTATCATTAATTTAAGCGTAAGTAAATTAGTATTGAAAATTAAAAAAGTGCACGAACAATAATTACATTAATTAATTGCGTGCACTTTTTTGTAAGTGGTACTATTTAATATCAATTATTTATTTGTCTAAATCATCAAAATTAACATCGGCTTTATACTCTGTGTTGTCTTCACGCACCCATTCTTTACGAGGCTCTAGCGGGCCTGAGTTGTCTTCTACAAACTGAATAGTATCTTTTAATGCCTCCATAAATTTTTCAAAATCTTCGCGGTACAAAAATATTTTATGCTTTTCGTAAGTAAACTTTCCTTCTTCAGTAAATCGTTTTTTGCTTTCGGTAAGTGTTAAGTAATACTGATCGGCACGTGTGCTTTTCACATCAAAAAAATAAGTGCGTTTACCCGCTTTAATTGCTTTTGAATAAAACTCTTGGTGGTTTGCGGCATTCTCTTCCATTCTTCTTAATTTATTATGTTTGTTTTTATTATTTATTATTTAAGCAATGCAAGTTTACTAAAATGTTTGGTATATAGTACCAGCACCTTTAAAAATTTTACGCAATTTGTTTTGTAATTGTCAAGCACTTGTGCCATGGTGTTAAATCATACTACACATTTTTTTAATTTATTATAAGAAAGCCGTATTTATTAAAAACTATTATATTTACGCAAAACAATTTTTACACTTATGATTGCAACAAAACATAATTGGACCACCCAAGAGCTACTAGCCATATACAACACTCCGTTTTTGGAGCTATTGTACAATGCTGCCAGTGTACATCGTACTACACACACCCCATACGAGGTGCAGGTAAGTTCACTACTATCAATAAAAACAGGTGGCTGCCCTGAAGACTGTAGCTACTGCCCACAAGCAGCACGCTACAATACACACATTGATGTACACAAACTAATGAGCCACGATGCGGTAATGCAAGCTGCTGATAACGCCAAGTGTGGTGGTGCAAGCCGTATGTGCTTAGGTGCGGCATGGCGCGAGGTGCGTGATAACAAAGACTTTGACCGTGTGCTAGATATGGTAAAAGGCATTAACGAAAAAGGAATGGAGGTATGCTGCACACTAGGCATGGTAACTGACGAGCAAGCGCAAAAGCTTGCCGATGCTGGCCTGTACGCTTACAACCACAACATAGATACATCAGAGGAAAACTACAATAACATTATTAGCACACGCACTTACGACGACCGCCTTAACACTATTAACAATGTGCGCAAGGCAGGTATAACGGTGTGTTCGGGCGGAATTATAGGTATGGGCGAAACTGATACTGACCGTGTAAATATGCTTAAAACATTAGCCAACCTACCAGTGCACCCTGAGTCAGTACCTATTAATGCGCTTGTAGCAGTTGAAGGCACGCCAATGGCCGAACAACCACAAGTACCTAGTTGGGATATGATACGCATGGTGGCTACAGCACGTATTGTTTTGCCGTATACTTCTGTACGCTTATCAGCAGGGCGTATGCAACTAAGTATGGAGGCGCAAGCCATGTGTTTTTTGGCGGGAGCTAATTCTATATTTGCAGGCGACAAATTACTTACTACTCCTAACCCCGAATTTGATACTGACAAGCAAATGTTTACCCTACTAGGCTTAACACCTAGGGCAGCATTTACTGACAAAGCCAAAAAATTTAATCATCCAATAGAAACCGTTTAAAACAGTATAAATTTAATTATGAAAAATACACTTTTATTTTCGAGCTTAATTGTATTACTAGTTTCATGTAGCAAAGACCGACGAGTTATTGGCAAGCTAGACGGAACATGGAACGTGGACAGTGTGCACGTGCAATATGTTAAAAATAAAAAAGTAATATTTGGTTCAACGGCCTATTATTTTTTAGACACCTCAAAGTCATATACATTTACCAATTGTGGGTTTATTAATTTTGATAAAAAACATGGGGCTAATAACGATTACCGTATGGGTAATTTAGAAATAAACATCCCTAAATTACCAAATTCAACTGATACAATTATTAACCGACCTATGCATGATAAGCAAGGGTTTCAGTTTTTTGTAGACCAGTTGCCTAATGTAAAAAACCACTCCAAACTAGGTATAGTTGGCGACACTACAAACACTTATCGTTACGGTACGTTTGCAAATAAAAATTTTGAAAAAAATCAAATCAAATTAAGTTATAGCATCGATTCATTAAAACCAGCTACCGTAAAATATCGCAAGGGTATGTTTGAAATGTTTATTTCAAAACAATAATGAAACCTGTATTATTTGTTAAACTAACTGTTGCCACGGGTTTAGTGGCAAGTATGAGCGCTTGCGTTAATATAAAAACAATGGTTTATTTTAACAAAACAGATACTGATACTGCAAACACCACTACTACTTACTCAGCAAGCCAATTAGTGTTTAAAGCTGGCGATATTGTTATTGTAGATATTTATTCGCCTAGTAAAGAAACTGCCGTGTATTTTAATTATAGCGAAACTTATGCTGCGGTTGCTGGCGTGCCAGTGCACGGTTACTTGGTAGATTTTAACGGTAATATTGAAATGCCTATGATTGGGCAAATTACATTAAAGGATAAAACTAGTAAGCAGGTACAAGAAGAAGTGCGTGGTAAAATTGAAAAATATTTAGTCAATCCATCGGTTAATGTGCGCTTAGTTAATTTTAAAATAACGTTGCTAGGCGAATTTGCACAACCAGGTACATTCGTAATTGAAAACAATACCATAACACTATTTGAAGCTTTGGGTAAAGGACAAGACTTAAATATTTACGCCAACCGCAGCATAACACTAATACGTGAGGTAAATGGCAAAAAAACATTTAACGTAATTGACCTTACCAACAAAGAACAATTTACAAAAAGCATTTATTTACAAAACGGCGATATAGTGTACGCTCCACCTATCCGCGAACGCAAAATACCTATTGACCGTTTTTACCGTATAGCACCGCTTATTGCTAGTGGCGCCTCGTTGGTGTTGTTAACGATACTTAATTTGCGTAAAACATAACTACACTTTAGTTTATTTTATTCTAAGACAAAAAACCCAATGAGCAACGAATATATACCTAACAATAACGACGAAGAGAGCAACCAACAAACTAAGGGAAGTTTCGATTTTAGGCGCTTTACTTACACATTGCTACACTATTGGTACGTATTTGCTATTGCATTAGCGGTTAGTTTAGCCATAGCCAAATGGTACTATTGGTACGCTGTACCCAAATATAGTGCTGCAGTTACCATGCTTATTAAAGATGAAAAAGACGCTAATCTTTCCATCGACAAACTACTCCAACAATTTGAAGAAGATGCTCCTAAACACAATATGAGCAACGAAATTGAACTACTACAATCACGTAGTATAATGGCACAAGTAGTAAATGAATTACCCTTAGGTACAACCTATCTATCGCGTAAACGCTTAAAAAAATCGGACCTTTACAAAAGCACACCCATAATAGTAAGTTACGATAGCTTGTATGCCAATGCTTATCGCACCACAATCTGCATTAATATAATTGACACCGCTTCGTTTGAAATAGGTGTAGATGGTAGCGAAGAAAAAAAAACAGTTGCAAAATTTGGACAAAAAATAAGTACCCCGGTAGGTGAGTTAATGGTTACAAAAGCGCCGTTGTTTGATAGCCCTCAGTACAAAAAAGAACGACTTACGGATAGAGATTTTTTGATACGTTTTACATCGCCTGAAGCCTTAATACAAAAGTACAGTGCTGGAATAACTGTAGAAAAAGTAAATCGTGAGAGTACTATTTTACAACTTACACTAACCGATATTGTTGCCCAACGTGCAGTGGACGTGCTTAACAAAGTATGCGAGGTATATTTGCGGAATGATATTAATCACAAAAATAAAGTGGCGAGTAATACCCTACATTTTATTGATGACCAATTAAGTGTAACGAGTACTGATCTAAAAAATATTGAAAACAATATTGAGCGTTTCCGTTCGGGCAATCGTATAAGTACTGATATAAGTACTGAAGCAAACTTGTATTTGAAAAATGCTCACGAGGCGGATATGAATATGTCGCAGGTACGCTACAAATACAACGTGGCCGATTATGTGGAGAAATTTATCAAAGGCAATAATAATTTAGATGATATGTCGATATCGGTATCAGGTATTGACGAACCACAATTGAATAAACTTATTGACGAACTACGTTTGTTGGAAGCAAAAAAAAATCAATACACACTATCAGCAAAAGCCGATAATCCGTTAATTATTAATTTGAATTACCAGCTTGAGCGTACCCGCGAATCTATTATTAATAACATTAGCGCCATTAAAAAAAACTTACAACTGTTAATGGACGATAAGCAAGGAAGCATTAATAAATACGAAACCCAATTGCGTTCAGTACCACACTCCGAACGCCAAATGCTCGGGCTTAAACGCCAATTTGATATTAAGGAACAGATGTATTTGTTTTTATTGCAAAAACGTGCAGAAACTAGCATTGCGTTAGCTAGCACCGTAAGCGATAGCCACGTGGTAGATAGTGCCGATGCAAGCGATGCTCCAATATCACCCGTAAAATCAAAAATATATACCCTAGCGTTTTTAATAAGCATACTATTTCCTTTACTGTTTGTATACTTAACAACACTGCTTAACAACACGGTAAGTTCCAAAGAAATTGTAGCCTCCCTAACTCGTACACCAATAGTAGGTTTAGTAAGTTTTAGTACTACTAACCAAGAACAATTAACTGAGCAATTTAGAGAGTTGCGTACTAACCTCAACTATATGGATGCAGGTATAAAGCAAGTAGTGTTAGTAACTTCATCTATTAACAACGAGGGCAAAACTTTGGTAGCGCACCACTTAGCCAATGCCATAGCTATGGCGGGAGCAACTACAGTGGTAATAAACGGTGACCTGCGTGATAATAATTTCAATAACAAACAATTAGGCTTGAGTGACTATTTGATGAATAAAGCCACATTAAATGAAATTATAGTAATAAATAAAAATAATATTGCCACAATAAGTAGTGGAACAAGTGCAACTAATGCTGCAGAGCTACTATTAAGCCATACTATGCAGGAGCTAATAACCACGTTGCAACACACCTACACTACTTTAATTATTAATGCGCCTGCACTTGGTAATGTTAGTGATGCTTTTGCATTAGTAAAATTTGCAACAGCAACACTATACGTAGTACGAACGGAAGTAACGGAGCGTAATCACATTACGTTTATGAACGAATTAATAACCACCAAGAAGCTACATAACGTGGCCATAGTTATTAATGATGTAGCGTATAACAAAAACTTACGAGGATTTGCCGCAGAGCCCGCTACACCTATGTATACAGTAGCATACTATAAAATTATGGAAGTAGTAAACAAGTTTAAAAACAACGATAACTTTAAACGTAAAACTTAATGATTACTCAAAATATAATTTTGAATTAAAAAAATAGGTTTCGCACCCAAAACTTGTAATAAATTAATATATTCGCACTTAAATTAAAAACTATAAAATTTTAAAATGACAACATTAGAAAGAATAAGAAACAGAGCAGGTTTATTGGTATCAGTAGTAATGTTTGCTTTGTTGGCATTTGTTTTAGGAGATTTTTTTAAATCGGGACGCTCGTTTTTTGGCGACAGCCCTACCGAAATGGGTAAAATAGGTGGAAAAAAAGTTGATGTACAAGAGTTTGAAGCTAAATTAGATATGGCTAAGAAAAACATGCAACAGCAACAACAAAAAGGTGAGCTAGACGAAGCAAGCGTGGATATGTTGCGCAACCAAGTGTGGAATCAAATGGTATATGAAACAGTAATGACCAACCAATTTGACGAATTAGGAGTGCAAGTGGGCACTGCCGAATTATTTGATATGGTACAAGGTAAAAATCCTCACCCACAGATTATACAATCGTTTACCGACCCTAAAACTGGGCAGTTCAACGCAGGACAAGTAGTTCAATTTATTAATAATTTAGATAAAAATCCAGAGCAAAAATCACAATGGTTAGAGTTTGAAAAGGGAATTAAAGCGGAGCGTTTATCAAACAAATACAATACATTGGTAAAATCGGGGATGTACATAACTAAAGCTGAAGCGCGTAATAATTATGTGGATATGAACCGCCTAGCTAAGTTTCAATACGTAACTAAGCGTTATAGCGAAGTTTCGGACAGTACTGTTAAGTTTGATCAAAGCGATTTGCAAACCTATTATAATGCGCACAAAACCAAATTTAAGCAAGAGGAAGCTACTCGCTCATTTGATTACGTGGTGTTTGAACCTACTCCATCTGCCGAAGACATTAAAGCAGCTAACGACGAAATAGCTAAAATAACAACAGAGTTTACTGCTACAAAAGAAGATTCAGCATTTGTGTTAAGTAACACTGATGCACAGCCTAACTTAGCATTTATGAAAAAAGGAACATTAGGTCCGTTAATGGATTCGTTAATGTTTAGAGCTAGTGTAGGCTATGTATATGGTCCATATAACGAAAACGGAGCATTAAAAGTAGCTAAGTTAATGGCAGTGAAAAACGTAGCTGATTCAGTAAAAGCACGTCATATATTAATTAAGCCAATTGGTGGTAATATGGTTAAAACTAAAGCAAAGGCCGATAGTTTAAAACAATTAATAAAAGATAAAAAAGTATCGTTTGAATTACTAGCCGCTTCAGTATCTGAGGACGAAGGCTCTAAGGTAAAAGGTGGAGATTTAGGTTGGTTTCAGGACGGTATGATGGTTAAACCATTTAATGATGCCTGTTTTGCAGGTAAAGTGGGCGAAATAGTAGTGGTAGAATCGCAATTTGGAGCGCACATTATTGAAGTAACTGGCAAAGGTGCTGAAGCTAAGCGTGTACAAGTAGGTATTGTGGCCCGAACAGTGCGCCCAAGTAACAAAACGTTTCAGGCTATATATGCTAAGGCATCAGATTTTGCAGGAAAAAACACTACCGTAGAAGGGTATGATAAAGCCATTGTTGATGGTGGTTTAAATAAGCGTATAGCGTCCGACATCAAACAATTAGACCGTAACCTACCAGGTGTAAACGGAGCAAGAGAATTAATTAAGTGGGCTTATACCGCTGAAAAAAACGCAATATCATCAGTGTTTGAAGCTGATGGCAAATACATAATTGCTAAGCTAACTAACGTAAAAGAAAAAGGTATATCTACACTAGAGGCAGTAAAGGAGCAAGTAGAAATTGAAGTACGTAAAGAAAAGAAAGCTGAACAGTTTTTAAAAGAGCTGGAAGGTGTTACAACACTTGATGCAGCCGCTACTAAATTAAAAGGAAGCATACAAACTGCCGAAAACACTAACTTTGGTTCAGGCTACATACCTGGCTTAGGGCGTGAGGTAGATGTAACAGGCTTTGTGTTTACTGCCAAAAAAGGTACAACGTCCAAAGGTATTAAAGGCGAAAACGGTGTGTATATGATTAAGTTAGAAGATATGAAAGAGCCTACACCATCAACCGATAGCTACAAGCAAAATAAAGACATGTTGTACAACCAAATGAAACAACGTGCCGACTACGAATTGTTTAACGCATTGAAAGATAAAATAGAAATTAAAGATAACAGAGCTAAATTTATGTAACGTTTAATTTAGTTTACTTTATACAAACAGAGCCTCCGTTAAATTTAACGGAGGCTCTGTTTGTATTTAGCTATTGATGTCTATAGCAGAATGGTATATTGCTAATAATGTGATTTGCAGTGTTAATTGGCTTAAGGTAAAAGCTTGTGACTCAAACTGATGGCGTCATTGATTTATTTTTTGTTCAAGATATTAATATTTATTTTATTACCAAAAAAGAGATAAAATGAGTGCTAGGATTAAGCAAACAATAAAAATAAGTGCTCCTTTAATAGAAAATACATTTAATACCAATTTGAAGTAATATATAGTCCAATTTTTTTTTGTAATATTTTTTAGTATATTTGGACTATATAACAATTCATTTATGGCACGACCTAAAA
>JAYWFU010000088.1:0-18489 GCA_043778625.1 Bacteroidia bacterium
AGCGAGGGGATATAGAAAAACAGAGAACTTTATTAATATGATTTATTTTCTTACCGCTAAACTAAAATTTGATTACCCACACCAAACGTCATAGACCCAAAACTTTCTTTTATGCGTTAAATAACATTTTGCTATGTACAACAACTCACTATATTTGTTATTATAATTTTCACAAACAAATTAATAGCATGTTTACAATTATTCAAATTTTCATTTTTATTGCCGCTTTAGGCTGTGCAGTATATGTTTTTACCAAAAACATTGGCAAAATAATTCGTAATATTAATTTGGGGCAAGACGTAGACCGTACCGACAATAAACCCCAACGCTGGGCATTAATGGCACGAGTAGCCATGGGGCAAAGTAAAATGTTAGTGCGCCCAGTGGCAGGTATCATGCACTTGTTTGTATACATAGGCTTTGTATTAATTAATATTGAAGTACTCGAAATAGTTATTGACGGATTATTTGGCTCCCCGCTAGTGCGAGCGTTAGGTAACCGTGTAGTTTAGGCTAGTGCGAGTATGTTGCCACAAGTGTTCGAAACCTTAAACTGTTATTTTTTTGTCATACCAAGAGAGATAAAAAACTCAGTAAAATCGGATAGTTTGAATAAGTGTAATTTGCTTTAAAAATGAAAAATTGCATGTTTCGAACACGTGTGCCTGCAAGCTCGCGCCAGCGGGGGTTACGCCTTGCTGGTATTTACAAAAAGTTAGAATTAAAGATAATGATTAATGATAGTAAACAAGAAAATAAGGTTTGGCACAATGGTAGCGGACACGAGCAAAATGCTCGCGCCAGCGGGTGCAGTAGGTAAAAAAGAAATTACTCCAAAAGTAGCAGAGGTAAAAGAATAGTAGGGCTAATTATGAAAAATATTTTAATAATATTCTGTCTATTTTTAAACGCTTGTAATACTGTTAAGTTTATAAAATATGAAAATGGCATCACGCAACAAAAAACTTATCTAAAAAAAAATAAAATAGTTAAAGAGCTAAGATATTTTAAAAATGGAAAGTTGAGTGATTCTTATTCAACAAATAGAAAAGGCAAAAAAAAATATACATCTTGGTATTTATCAGGTAAATTGAAAGAAAGAGGAGACTTCATAAAAACTGACACTTTGTATGTTAGAGATGATTTAGACAGCAACATTTTTTTAATCAAAATATGTGTTTACGGAAATTGTAAGAAGTGGTATGAAAATGGGAAAATAAAAGAAATTATACAGTACAATAATTTTAAAACACAAAGGCATAAGTACTTTAATGAAGAAGGAGTCTTCTTGAAGGAAAGCGTATTTAGAGAGTGTAATTCAATTGAGTAATTCCCCGCTAGTACGAGCGTTAGGTAAGCGTGCAGTTGAGGCTAGTGCCAGCATGTTGCTCGTATTCATTAAAAAAATAAAAACTAATTGTAATGAGCAATGATAGTAAACAAGAAAATAAGGTTTGGTACAATGGTAGCGGACACGAGCTGCAAGCTCGCGCCAGCGGGGGGAGCTTGCACACCTATACTGATAGACCTACTATCATCTCCTATACAACATTGAATAACTACTATAAATAGCCGCTATTCATTCACAGCACAACTCGCGCCAGCGAGGGAATAAAAGTGCTCATTTTTGCAATGTATGCACCATGTAATAGGGCACAATAGGTATTGTTGTTGTTTTAATAAAGTGCTACTGTAGTAGCACTTTATTATACCTGAATGCAATTTTTGGCTGAAAAATTTCAACCAAAAATAGATATGCTACCAAAAACGGATATTCGTACCGTTTTATGCCACTTCTTCGTGGGGAATTATGGTTATACATTGTTTACACTATATAACAGCAGACACTTTTATACGCCTTTAGGCATTTTAATTTTACAATTAAACTCTTTTAGGCACTAGTGGTTTTTATTAGAAAACAATACGCAGGAAACCTTTCCTATTATATGGTTTTCGGGTAATAGTCCCCAGTATCTGGAGTCTATTGAGTTATAGCGATTATCACCCATAACAAAGTAATAATTCATTTTAAATGTATAATGTTTACAATAGCTCTTGTTTATAAAAACAGAATCATTTTTTACTGCTAGATTATTTTCTTCGTAAGTTTCAATTGCACGCCTATACAATGCTAAATTTATAGGTGTAAGAGGTATACTATCTCCTTGTTTAGGAATATAAAGTACTCCAAAATTATCAATATTCCATTTGGCTAAATACGAATTAGGATATACTGCTGGAGTGTAGTATTGGCCAGGAATAGTTAACTTAGTTACGCTTGTTATTGTAGTATTAGTTTTTAATGTATTGGCGTATTCAGTTGTTGCATAGCCACTATAAGCTGTACCACTATTGGTTGTTATAACACTGTATGCTTTAATTGCATGGGTAATATTACTATCAGCCTGTTGGTTATTGGTACTAATTGTGTAATTATACAAAATAGTTTTAGGTGCTTGTGGTACTTTATTATTTATATGTATTATTCCATTAATTATTTGAAGCGTATCGCCAGCTAATGCTACACAGCGCTTAACATACATCTTACGTTGGTCAATAGGAAGTTCGGTTTCCATCGGATAGTTAAATACCACTACATCATTCACATTAAGTGTTGAGTAGCCAAACAAACGGCAGTAAGGCAATTGTAATTCGTTGTACCCAATAGATTGTCCATCTAAGTTTAGGGTTAATGGAGTTATGGGTATACGTGCGCCATAAGCTAGCTTGTTTATTAACACATAATCACCCACTAATAAACTCTCCTCCATTGAGGGAGTAGGTATGTTACAGGTTTGAAAAATAAAAACTCGTGTAATTAACCAACTAATAAAAGACCAAAAAAAAATGCGTAATAATGTATTAAGTGTATTCACCCTTAATAGTTACACGTTGCCTAACAAGCACATAGTGTTTAAAGTTGGTGTTGGGCTTCCTCCTTTGTTTTCGATGGTTACAGCAAATGCTTGAGGGGTAGTTATTAATTTCATTTGCTGCAAACTATCAGTAGCTGCATCAAATACACCTACATCAACAGGTTTGCCATTTACTATTGCCCATAACTGATATTGCTTACCAGTAGGTGGTGGAGGTAAAGTAGCTAAGCTAATATAGGTTACACTAGTAACTTTATTCCAATACACTTTGGCTAAATAGTTAGTTGATTTATCGGTAGCTTTAAGCGTAACTGTTGTGGTATTATTACTTAGTAAACTACTTATACTTATGTTAGTTTTTTGCAGTGCTAATTCACTTGCCTGTAATTTACTTTGTTGTACATTAAGGGCAGTTAATTTTTCATTAGCAAATTGTAGTTTGCTAAATAATAATTTGTTGGTAACAATGCTTCCTACTAGTAGTGTTATTGATGCTGCTACTGCTAGTTTGTACCAAGTATTTATTGGTTTTATATTATCAACTATTGGCGTAACTGATTGTAGTGCAAGCTGTGCAAATAATTTGGTTTTAACGTTTGATGATAGTTGTGTGGCAGATGCTTCTGCGTGCCTAATTAATGAATTTTCAATAGCAATAACTTCAATCATAATTTCAGGATATTGCTCACAAGCCTTACGCACCTGTAGCACCTCTTCTTCCGAAGCGGTACCCAGCACGTAGCTTTCGAGTAATCCTGATTGTATGTAATTGTTAGTATTCACCTATTATTTTTCTTAATATTGTTATTGCTTGTTTAACTTTTGTTTTTACTGTACCTAATGGTAAATTTAATTTATTTGAAATTTCAACCTGTGTATAACCTTCGTAATACGCCATGTTAAGTATTGTTTGATGATCTTTGTTTAATTCTTTTAATAAATTTTTAATTTCTAAATCATCATAATTAGCGTAACTAAAATATTGTTTGTTTATGTCGTTTTCAATATTTTCGCTTTCGTGTATTTTTGCATTTATTTGCCCTTGTTTTGATCTTGAATAGTCAATTACTGCATTACGCGCAATATTTAACATCCAAGTATATAATCTTCCCTTTTCGGGATTATAACTTTGTATGTTGTTCCAAATTTTAACAAAAACAGTTTGTAAAATATCTTCTGCTTCTTCTGTATTAAACACCGTATGTGTTATTACGCCAAATAATGCCTTTGAATAATTATCGTATAAATAAGCGTAAGCATATTCATCACTACCTTTTAAAAGAGTAACTAACTGTTCTTCGCTATATTTTTTTTGTGCAGGCAAATTGTTTTTTTTGATAATGCAAATTTAGTAAAAAACAAAGGCTACACAAGTTTTTTATACCTTAGTTTTTTAAGCATAAAATAATGCTTTATTATTTAACATACGCACTCTAAATTTTGCCAATTTTGTTTTATTTTAACTTGCAATACTTACTTAATAAACTAGGGTATAAATGATGATTAATATTAAACGGGATTATTGTATTTTATGCTTTAAATAATTTAAAAAGAAAATTGTTATTAGTTGATTTACAATTTCATTTACGCAAAAAAATAAAATTTGGATTTACTACCCCAAAATTATTTCATTAACAAGTTTAATTTAATACACTATTTTAGCCTAATGAAATTAAACCATACTGCCGTTATTATATTGTTAGCTCCTTTGCTACAAGGTTGTTTTACTAATTACAATGCAGCTAAAAATCAGCAAAAAAACAAAGCTGTTGCAAGCAAAGTACTTAATTTAACTACACAAGTGTTGCCCTATAATTCAAGTGCAGATTCTTCTACGGTTTATATTCAATTAAATAATGAGCAATTACTGTATGCTAAATTTGGTAACGCCAACGAACTATCAGCGCAAGTACAAATACTAAGTTACCGCCTAACTAGTGTTGATAATTATGCTCCGTTGGATACATTTAATACACTATTTACGTTGCCGTTAGCGCAATATAAACTACAACAGCAAATAACCCTTGCGCTTAAACTACCCGCTACGCCTAATTTTGAAACCCCTTATAAAATTATAATAACGGATGTTAATCGAAAAAATGAGGCGCAACACTTTATTGTGCTAAATAAAACAAACGCACTTAATCGTCAAAACTTTATAACTAGTACCGCTACTCGCCCACTTTGCTTTGGCAATACGCATAACGATTCCGTACCATTAATTATAACTCATAACTCGTTAAGTAAAAAATTATATGCGCGTTATTTTAAAACAAACTTTCCTGTAGCATTACCTCCCTTTAGTACTACGCCTAACGCATCGTATAAGTTTGTGCCTGACAGTTCGTTTGTACTCAAAACAAATAATAACAAGCAATTTAATCTTACCACTACGCAACAAGGATTATATCATTTACAGCCCGACTCACTGCGTAAAGATGGCTTAACAATATTTAGTTTTCACAACAACTATCCTAGCGTAACTAACGCAATGCAATTAATACTACCTATGCGGTATATACTTAGTAAGCAAGAGTACGACGACCTTACTAACGCCACTAACCCTAAAGAGGCTCTTGATAAAGTGTGGTTAAACATGGCGGGCAATGCCAATAAAGCGCGTGAATTAATACGAGTATATTATAGTAGGGTGAAGCAAGCTAACGAAAAATTTACGTCGTACACCGAGGGCTGGAAAACCGACAGAGGCATGCTTTACATAGTGTGTGGCGCGCCACAAACACAGTACAAAAACTTGGAGTCGGAAACGTGGATATATGGTGAGGAAAATAATTTTAGAGCATTAAATTTTGCGTTTTCACGAGTTAACAATCCGTTTACTACTAATGATTATGAGCTAAGCCGTAATGCGCTATACAAAGATTATTGGTACTTAGCTGTAGACACTTGGCGTGGTGGAAAAGTGTTTGTCAACCAATGACCACAATCAAACAACACAACTAACAATAACCCATTTGGATTTTAAAATAATAGTTAACTATACAATGATAAAAAACATTGCCTACCTAGCACTAGCCACCTCATTAGTAAGTTGTAGTAACTCTACATCAAATAAAAGTACGAATACTAAAAATAATTCGGAAAACAACGTTGCGTTTGATGCGTTTAAAAACAGATTTGTAAATGCTCTATGGAAGGCTAACCCGCAATGGGCTACTGGGCAAGGCTTTCACGACTATGATAGCGTACTAATAATTCCTAACGAAGCTAGTCGTGCGGCTGATGTTGCTTTTAGCACGGCGTATTTAGATTCATTAAAACAATTTAACGTAACTAGCCTCGACCAAAACAATGCTACCGATTACGCATTAATCCAAAACCAATTAAAACAAACCGTGTGGAGCATTACGCACTACAAAGCCCACGAATGGAATCCTAGTAATTATAATTTGGGAGGTGCCATTGCCGAAATTTTAAATAATAAAAATGCACCATTAACTACAAAAATAATGAATGTTAATGGGTTGTTGCGCAATAGCAAAGCCTACTACGATGCTGCCAAACAAAACATTACTACACCTACATTAGAGCATTTAGACTTAGCGGTACAACAACTACAAGGTACCGTAAATTATTTTGAAACCAGCGTAAACGACAGTATTATAGCCACTAAGGGCAGTGCCACTACTTTAAAAAACACGTTAGAGTACACCAATAATTTTATTGATTATCTGCAAGGAATGAAAATGGATATGCAAAAAAACAAAAAACCATTTAAAGACTGTAGAATTGGTAAGGAATTGTTTGCACAAAAATTTGAATACGAAATTCAAGCACAGGCCTCGGCTGAAGAAATATACCAACGTGCACTAAAGCGTAAGCAAGAGCTACAAACGGAAATGGAAATAATAGCCCAACGTTGGTGGAAAAATGATGCTATGAATACAGATAAAACCTATAAAATACCAACTAACAAAAAAGAATTAGTGCAACGCACAATAGCCAGAATTAGTTTAACACACGTAGCGCGTCAAAATTTTCAAACCGAAATTGGGCGAGAAATACCCATACTTACTGCGTTTGTAAAACAAAAAAACTTACTTTATATGGATCCTGCCAAGCCACTAGTGGTGCGCAAAGAACCTGAATGGATGGCAGGAGTAGCAGGCGCAAGCATTAGTGCACCTGGCCCGTATGATAAAAACGGAAATACGTATTATAACGTGGGTTCGCTTGCAGCTTATAGCGCTGATGAAGCCGAGAGCTACCTGCGCGAATACAATAAATACACGCTACAAATACTTAATATACACGAAGCTATACCTGGGCATTATGCACAATTAATTTATGCTAATCAATCGCCTAGTATTATTAAATCGATATTGGGTAATGGCGCTATGATTGAAGGCTGGGCGGTTTACACCGAGCGAATGATGATGGAAGAGGGTTGGGCAAAAAACACCGAAATTAACGGTACAGTACAAGAGGATGAAATGTGGTTAATGTATTACAAATGGCACTTGCGTGTAGTATGCAATACTATTTTAGATTATAACATTCATGTAAATAACTGGACAAAAGACCAAGCCATAAATTTATTAATGAACGAAGCTTACCAAGAAAAATCGGAAGCTGAGGGCAAGTACCGTAGAGCTACACTTACACAAGTGCAACTATGTTCGTACTTTACGGGCTATAGCGAAATATATGATTTACGCCAAAAATTAAAACAAAACAAAGCGTTTAACCTTAAATCTTTCCACGAAAAATTATTGAGTTTTGGTAGCGCTCCCATTAAATTTATTGCGCCATTAATGCTCAAGTAAAACAATTATTAGTATCTTGCTAACGCTTATTGATAAAACAACGTACTTAATATATACCTAACAATTTTTAAATTATGAAAACAATAATTATCACAATCGTAATAGTTACAACGCTTGCCGCTAATAGCGTTGCTCAACCTTGGCTCGGTGCTAATGCTAAAAACTATACTAAGTTAAGTGAGTACCAAAATGATTTTTACGCCTATTGGAAAGGTAAACCTATCCCCACCAAAAAAGGCAGTGGTTACAAGCAATTTAAACGTTGGGAAAATTTTTGGGAAACCCGCTTAATGCCCAACGGAACTTTCCCTAATGCTAAAACTATTTGGAATGGTTATGAGGTAAATAATCAAACCAATAGAAAAATGGCTACGCCCGCCAACTGGACAAGCCTTGGCCCTACCAACCCAAGCTATACAAGCTCATGGAGCCCTGGGCATGGGCGCACTACAGTTATGGTTGAAAACCCTCAAAATCCAAATTCGTTATACGTGGGTACGCCCGCAGGCGGCGTGTTTAAATCAGTTAATGCAGGGCAAACGTGGGTGTGCTTGAGTAATCAAATAGCATCGTTGGGCGTATCGGGCATTGCTGTTAATCCAACTGATACTAACCAAATTTTTATATCAACCGGTGATGTTGACGCAGGCGATACTTATAGTGTAGGAGTACTACAAAGTAATAATAATGGTGCTACTTGGGCTATTGCGGGTAACAGCCCAACTTATTATACGGGCAAATTAATGTACGAACCCAATAGTAGTACTAAACTTTGGCTTAGTACAGGTTATGGCTTGTACAATTCTATTGATAATGGCAGTACATGGAATAATGTTTTTTATCTATCTAACGGGCTACAAGACTTTTGTTTTAAACCTAACGATATAAATACTATTTACGCTGTTAATTATGATGGATTTTATACCTCTACTAACAATGGAGCTAACTTTTCAACCATAGCAGTACCCGCTAATGTAGGTGGTTACAATCGTATTGCGGTAACGCCTGCCAACAATAATTATGTGTATTTAGTAAGTGTATTTGGTCAGGTAGATATTACGCGTTCGGTTGATGCGGGGCAAACATTCAACTTACGACAAGCCGCAGTACCTATTAGTTTTGGGCAAGCTTGGTACGATTTAGCACTAGCGGCATCTACAACTAATGCCGAAGAAATTTATATAGGGATACTTAATTTATACCAATCAGTAGATGGTGGGGCAACAGGAACTGAAATAAATTACTGGAGCAACTACACGCAACCCACTTATACCCACGCTGATATTCATTATATAACGTCGTTTGGCAGTAATATGTATGTGTGTTCTGATGGCGGATTGTACAAATCTAACAACGGAGCAGTATCGTTTGATGACCTAGCGAAACACTTACCCGCAGGGCAAATTTATAGGTTATCAGGCTCTGTTTACGACAAGAGTATTGTAGCTGCTGGCTTGCAAGACAATGGCGGATTTTGTTATACTAATAATTCATGGAAAGTGTACGCAGGGGCTGATGGTATGGACAATGCGGTAAACCCTGAAAATCCTGACGAAATATATGGCATGTACCAGTATGGAGGATTTTACAAAACTAACGATGGTGGCTTAACCTTAGATGGTAGCGTTGTAGGCGCGCCTGTAAGTGGCAATTGGATAACGCCTATGGTAATTGACCCTACAAATTCCGATAGAATATTGGCGGGGTACGATCAAGTGTACGAGTACTTATCATCCACCAATAGCTGGGTACAATTACCAGCTAATGGTAATTTAGGAGCTAATATTTCAAAACTTGAGGTATACGCTAAAAATAGTAACGTAATGTATACCTCGTCAGGTATCGATTTGTATACTACCTTTAACGGTGGCGTTACTTGGAATGATGTATCGGCTAATTTGCCCGTTATTGGAGGCAGCTTAGATATTACCGCTATTGAAATAAATCCTAACGATTCGGCTAAAATATGGATGACTATAAGTGGTTATAATGCAGGTAATAAGGTTTTTTATAGTAGTAATGCAGGTAGTAGTTGGATTAATATATCAGGTACACTGCCCGATATACCAGTAAACTGTATTAAATATGCTAACGATGGTACTGGTGGGTTGTACATAGGTACTGATTATGGCGTGTATTACTACAATAACGTACTAAATAATTGGATATCCTTTAACACTAACTTACCCAATGTTATAGTACGTGATATTGAAATTAACCCTACCCACGATGTAATACGTGTGGGTACTTATGGTAGAGGTGTGTGGGAATCCAACTTATATGCCCCAATTATTGTAAAACCGATTGTACCTAAGCCTACGGCAAAATTTACTACGGCAACAACTATAATTTGTGCAGGAGATTCAATAGCTTTTACCAATAAATCAACATTTACTACCGCACACTATTGGACATTTGTAGGAGGTACTCCCACTACATCAACTACTAAAAACCCTACAATTACCTATTTAACTAACGGCACTTACCCAGTAAAATTAGTAGTTACAGGTGCTGGTGGCAAAGATAGTATTGTTATAAATAGTTATGTAACCGTAGGTGCAATAGTTGCAACATTACCTTACACCGAAAATTTTGAAACTAGTGCGCAATTACCCTCCAACATAAAAATTACTAGTGTGGGCACTAACACTCAATGGACACTATATACTGGTGTAAGCGCTTATGGCATAGGTACAAACTGTATGTATTTTAATAATTATAGTAACGGGCAAAAAGGAAGTATTTCAACTGCTGAAACTGACGCATTTAATTTTACGGGAACTACTCCTTACGCACTTAACTTTGATTATGGGTATAACTATTACGACCTTAATAGTACTGACACTCTTGCAGTAGAGTATACCGTAGATTGTGGCGCAACCTATAACCAATTGTGGTACAAAGGCGGTGCTGACTTAGTAACGGCAGATACTGCAGGCAATGGCGTTAATTTTTATCCTAAAATTAATGAATGGAAAACCGAAATTATTAACCTAAATAATGTCCCTACTAATACAGATGCTAGTTTCCGTTTTAAAAACATTTCGGGCTACGGTAATAATTTATTTATTGACAACATTAACATAAGTACTACCGTTGGATTAGGTAACAAAAACACTAGTGCTATTAAATTAATAACATACCCTAATCCTAACAATGGTAATTTTGTAGTAAACGTAGCACTCAACACTAACGAAACGTATAGGTTAACTATATACAATGCGTTAGGGCAAATAGTGTATACTACTACAATTAGCGACGTAAGTAACTATACTAACACCATTAACTTAACCACTAAAGCCAAAGGAATATACGCCATTAGTTTAACTGGAAAAACGAGTACTCAAACTCAAAAAATAGTGGTAGAATAAATAATAAACTAATGATACAAAAGTATAGAGGATATCACTTTTTGAATTTGAAAATCAATTAAGTACTATTTGTAAAAAAAACATGATAACTCCACCTTACCTAACACACGGCAATAAAATAGGCATAGTAAGTACCGCAAAGCAAGCCACATTTCGAATATAGTTATTACGAATGAACGCACTACGACCTTATCACTACCATTATTTAATAAATCCATTTACTTGTTCTGCAGAAGATTTGTTAAAATATGCTTTTCAAGATTTGTGTTTAAGACATATTTTAACCATAGAAAACAGATTAGTTTTTTTAAATAAAAACGATACTCGTCCATCTCTTAGAGCTTTTTTTAAGCAAGGTGAAAATTACAATAGCGCTGTTGTTTCTGAAGGAGAAGTATTTTTATATACCATGTTTTCTAACTATGAAGAATTAAGGTTTTATCAAATTAGAAATAAAATAATTAGCTTTTTAAAAAGCACACCTAATTTTAAAACAGAGTGTGTTTATAAAGAACTTTATAATAAAAATCATTGTCGTTTAAAATACTACTCTACTAAAAATGGGCATTATAAAATGTATAAGATTAATTACGGTTTAAGTAAAATTGAAGAATTAATTACCATAAATAGTTTTGACACTAGTTTAAATTATTATTTAAACGCAGTTGGTACTAACGTTATTTTTCTAAAACCAAGTACACTTAATTTATTAGCTAATAATTACGATTTTAAAGAAGTTAATTTTAATCTCGATTTAAAAAACTGGTCCTCTAATAGTTTTAGATTTGATTATTTTAACACTGAAAGTTTTACTGATTTTAGTTTTTCTACAACTGATTTTGATGGCTTTGATGGTGGCGATTTTGGCGGAGCTGGAGCAGGCACAGACTGGTAACATTTAATTTAAAAAACACATGATAACTCCACCTTACCTAAAACAAGGCGATAAAATAGGCATAGTAAGTACCGCAAAGCAAGCCACATTTACTGATGTTGAAGAAGGATTGTCACTACTAAAATCGTGGGGATTAACTCCAGTTGTGGGTAGTAATGCGTTTAGTAGCTGTGGTTTTTTGGCAGGTACTGATGCTGAACGCCTGCACGATTTGCAACAAATGCTTGATGATGAAACCATAAAGGCAATACTATTTACCAAGGGAGGCTATGGTACACTAAAAATTATTGACGCCTTAAATTTTACCGCCTTTGTTCGCAAACCCAAATGGATAGTAGGGTATAGCGATATAACCGTGCTACACAACCACGTACATAATTTTAATATTGAAACCATACACGCAGTTATGCTACAGGGTATGCCCAAGTGTAGCGCCGTAGGTATAGCATCGTTACATGATGCCTTGTTTGGTGCGCCACTCGTGTACCAATTACCACAAACGCCCAATAATAAAAATGCTATCCAAACTATTGAAGGTGTAGTAGTTGGCGGTAATTTATCATTACTATATGCGCTATTAGGCTCAGTTTCGGATATTGATACTACCAACAAAATTTTGTTTTTTGAGGATATTGACGAATACCTTTATCATTTTGATAGAATGTTACTTGCCTTAAGGCGTGCTGGCAAGCTAGCGCATCTCAAAGCAATTATTGTGGGCGCATTAACTGATATTAAAGAGGCTACAATTGATTATGGATTAACGGCTAACCAAATAATTTTAGAGCAAGCCAGTAGCTATAATTATCCTATTTATTTTGGGTTTCCTGCTGGGCATCAGTCTAACAATAACGCATTAATTTTAGGACGAACCATTAAAATTATTCCAAACTTAACAACGGTTAGCATCGAGTTTTAATGCAACACTAGCTGTTGAGTGGCTTTAAGTATGGCTTTAATTTACTGCCACTTAAGTGTTTCAATAAAATGCTGTATGTCCGCTTTAATAAAATCGTTTACGGGCTGTAACGAATCAGCGTTAGGGGGTAAATTATAATACAGTGCACCACGCACAAAATGTGTAGTACTGTCAGTAATAAAAAACTGATAATTACTTGCGGCATTGCCTCCAATATCATACACTACTGCATACGTTTTATTAGTTTCGTTTTTAAAAAAATCCTCGTTAATGTACTCCGCCTTTACTGTATGGCGGTAAGCAAGCGTGCGAGCATCGTTAATGTATTTGCTTAAATCGTTGTTAAGCTTAAAATAACTTAAATGTACGGTTGCTTTAAATTGCGGAAACTGTATGTCTTTCCAGCAGTCGTTAGTTTTATTTTGTGAGCTTGGCTCTGCTTTAGCATACTGTGGTAGTTCAAACGTATAGCCGCAGGTAGTCGTTTGTGCGCTATAAATTTTAGCCGGAAATTGTATGCGCAAAAAGCCCCTAGGCCTTGGTACTACTGTCTCCTCGTTGCTAATGCAACCCAAGGTTAGCATAACTAATACTGTTACAATTAGTGCTAGTGGAATATTAAGGCTTTGTTTCATTTTTTGGGTGTATTTCTATTTTTACACGTTTTATTTTACGCTTATCGGCCGACTCAATAGTAAACGTATAGTGTTCAAAATTAATGTATTCGTTTTTTTGCGGAATACGCCCCTCCATCTCTAAAATAAAGCCTCCCAAGGTATCAGCATCAGCTTTTACACGTGCAAATTCAGTTCCGTCTATTTGCAATATTTTGTACACATCGTTAAGTGAAGTTTTGGCTTCAAACAAATAATTATTGTCATCGAGCTTTGAATAAAAAATATCGTCCTCATCAAACTCATCATTTATTTCGCCCACAATTTCTTCAATAACATCATCAAAAGTTATTAACCCCGATGTGCCTCCGTACTCGTCTACCACTAGGGCTATATGCGTTTTACGAGTTTGAAACTCTTTTAGCAAATCGTCAATTTTTTTGTTTTCGGGTATAAAGTAAGCGGGGCGCAAAAGTATTGTCCAATCTAAATCAGCAGGATTATTTAAGTACTTTAACAAGTCTTTAATATTCAATATACCAATTACGTTTTCAATACTGTCTTCGTAAATAGGCACACGCGAAAAACCTTGTTCCTCCACATTTTTAATTAACTCATCAAAACTTAATTTGTTATCAAACGCTACTAATTGCATGCGAGGAGTCATTACCTGTCGGGCCTCGGTATTACCAAACTTTACAATGCCTTTGAGTAATGTTTTTTCTTGTACCGAATTATCGTTGGTTAACTCCAAAGCATGCGACAGGTCGGCTACTGAAACCGTGCTTTGTGTGTTAGCAAACCTACGCTCAATAAATGCAGTAGATCCCACAAGCACTGTTACTAATGGTTTAAATAGCTTGGAGGCTATGGTTAATGGTATACTCATAAACTTAACCAACGCCAAAGCATTGCGCGAAGCATATATTTTAGGCACTATTTCGCCTATAATTAATATTAAAAAAGTAACTATTACTACCTGAAAAACAAACTTTACAAACTCGGATTCAAATACCACGAGCTCGGTATTATTAATAAGCGACGACGACAAAATAACCACCCCAATATTTACTAAATTAATAGCAATTAAAAACATAGCAATTAGTTTTTTGGGCGATTGCAAATTATGCAATACCTGCTTGCTATTACTGTCGTCAGTTCGTTTTATTGTTTCAAGTAAGGCTGGCGTAAGACTAAAATAGGCTACCTCAGCCGCTGATATAAATGCCGCTAATATTAGCAGCACTATTAATAACGCTACTATTAACCAATTGGCAGGGTTAGCAAAGCCTTCGGTATGTAGTGTAATTATTTGATTAAGTAGGTAGCTACTCGTTGGGGGTTCGTCCAAAATAAAAAATGCTTAATTAACAAATAGATTAAAACGGTAAATCGTTACCATCATTAGCGTTTAAATCAAAAGAAGACGGAGTGTTGTTGTTATCCGTCATAGTGTTAGGTGTATCCGTCTTACGACCACCCGTTACCGTAATTACATCAGCCACAATTTCAGTCGTGTAGCGTTTGTTTTTTTCTTTATCTTCCCACTGGCGGGTGCGCAAGCGGCCCTCAATATAAAGTTGCGAACCCTTATGTACAATTTTTTCGGTAACATCGGCTAAGCCTCTCCAGGCTACAATATTGTGCCACTCGGTTTGGTCAATTTTATTTCCGTTTTTGTCTTTATAGCTTTCGGTGGTAGCCACAGGGAAACGTGCCACACTAACACCACCCTCTAAGTGCTGAATTTCAGGGTCTTTACCCACATTACCTAACAATATAACTTTATTTACGCCTATCATTTTTAGTGTATTTAATTATAAATAATAATTCAAATTTAGCAGAATATGTGGTTGCACAAAATAATATTTTGCGCGTTATTGGTGTACTACTTAATTAATCTCGTTGTTAATGTTTGTTAACTAACGTTTTTGGCTACATTATATTTAATTAATTACTTGCCCATACTGGCTTTAATAAAACCATTAAATAATGGGTGAGGTTGCTCTACGGTGCTCTTGTATTCAGGGTGATACTGCACCCCTACAAACCATTTATGAGTGGGTATTTCTACAATCTCCACCAAATTATTAGCTGCGTTTACCCCTGTGCAAATCATTCCTGCGGTTTCGTATTGCGTGCGGTAGGCATCGTTAAACTCGTAACGATGGCGGTGTCGCTCAGTAATTGTGCTTTGGTTGTAGGCATGGTAGGCATTGGTGTTGGGGGTTATGGTACATTCGTAACTACCCAGGCGCATAGTACCCCCTTTATTGGTTATTTTCTTTTGTTCCTCCATCATATCTATTACTGGGTGCGGAGTGTTTTTATTCATTTCGGACGAGTGCGCATCGTTTAGCTTTAACACATTGCGAGCGTACTCAATAACAGCACACTGCATACCTAAGCATATACCTAAAAACGGAATATTGTTTTCGCGCGCAAATTGTACTGCATTTATTTTTCCTTCAATTCCTCTATCGCCAAAGCCTGGTGCTACTAGTACGCCGTGCAAGCCCGTTAAGGTTTTGTTGGTAATGTTGGCGTCGGTAAGGGCTTCGCTATGTATCCATTCTAATTCTACCTTGCAATGGTTGGCTGCGCCTGCGTGTATAAAAGCTTCCGCAATTGATTTGTACGAATCTTTTAGCTCCACGTATTTACCCACTAAACCAATTTTAACAATGTGATTGGGGTTTTTGTGGTTGTGCAAAAATTGTTTCCACGCCGTAAGATCCAGTTCTTTTTTGCTGGGTGTGTTTAGTTTGTTTAACACCACTTTGTCTAGCCCCTCTTCAAGCATTAGCATTGGCACGTCGTATATGGTGCTTGCATCCATGCTTTCAATAACAGCATCAGGGCTTACGTTACAAAACTGTGCAATTTTTCGGCGGAGTTCTTTGGGCAAATATTTTTCGGTACGGCACACTAGTATGTCGGGCTGTACGCCGTACTCTAACAACATTTTAACACTGTGTTGTGTGGGCTTGGTTTTAAGTTCGCCAGCAGCGGCTAAATAAGGTACTAATGTAAGATGTATGCACAGGCAATTATTACCTAGTTCCCAACGCAATTGGCGTATTGATTCAATGTAGGGCAACGACTCAATATCGCCTACGGTGCCACCAATTTCGGTAATTACAAAATCATAATTGCCATTTTTACCTAATAGTAAAATACTGTCTTTAATTTCGTCAGTAATATGTGGCACTACCTGTACAGTTTTGCCTAAGTACACACCTTTGCGCTCCTTATTTATTACCGATTGGTAAATACGCCCTGTGGTTATGTTATTAGCTTGTGAGGTAGGTACGTTTAAAAATCGTTCGTAATGTCCTAAATCCAAATCGGTTTCGGCACCGTCGTCCGTTACATAACACTCGCCATGTTCGTAAGGGTTTAGTGTGCCAGGGTCAATGTTAATGTAGGGGTCTAATTTTTGAATAGTAACTCTAAACCCACGTGCCTGTAGCAACTTGGCTAACGAAGCCGATATAATTCCTTTACCTAACGACGAAGTAACTCCGCCCGTAACAAAAATGTATTTAGTACTAGATGCTGACATGTGTGTTGTTTTAAATTTAACTATTTATTGCAAAAATAATAATTACTACGGAGTTACTACTTAATTTATGAACTGTATTGATGTTTAATATCAATGGCTTTATGAAATTTTACTACTTATTGTAAATTAACTGGCTACTTTACAAGCTCTGAAACCCTTAATAAATAAGGAAAAATGAAACTAATTAAAAAAACTTTCGTTTTTAGCTAACGTTTGTAATTGTGCCTGCGTATTGGTAATAGTTAACTCAATAATTACAAACAAACTAAAACCTAGAAATTATGAAAAAAATATTACTATCAGCAGTAGCAGTTATGGCAACGGTGTTTGCCACACAAGCTCAGTGTAGCGTTAGTTACACGGCAATACAAGATACCGTAACAAGAGAATGGACTGTAAATATTAATAGGTCAGACCCAACTACAACCGTTCACTTTGACTGGGGAGATTCTTATTATGTGGCAGGAGGCGACACCGTACTTACCCATACTTATAATAATGGAGCTAGTTATATCGCATGTGTCAATATAGTCAATTCTGCAAATAATTGCTGGGCTTCCTATTGCGACACACTAACGTCTCTTGGCTTTCCTAGCACTTGTACTGTAAGCTACACTTCAATGCAAGATACCGTCACAGGAGAGTGGACGGTAAATATTAATAGTTCAAATAGTAATGCAAGTGTTTCATTTGACTGGGGAGACTCTTTTCTTACTTATACAAGTAGTGGTGGATCAATTACTCATACTTACAGCACTAACGGAGCTTATCAAGCGTGCGTTTCTATAAGCGACTCTGTAACGAATTGTTACGCCACGTTTTGCGATAGTATTGTTGTAGGCTCTTCAGTTTTAACTCCACCACCAGCAAGCGGTTGTAACGCAAGCTTTTATATGTATAAAGATTCGTCAATAGCTGATACTTGGAACTTAGCGTTAAGTGCAATAGACTCTTCTGCAACACTTACTTTTAGTTGGGGAGATAGTACCATTAGCACTATAACGGCAAGTAACTTAGCTGGTTTTGGGCACGCCTACGCTAACGCAGGTGTTTACACGGTATGTTTAACAGTGGCTATTGATAGCACCTGTTCTAATACTTACTGCGATACATTATCAGCTTACCGATTGAACGGTGCAGTAAAATATTTAAACGTAAAGCCAGCACCAAGCACAATTACTGCGCTTAACAAAGCATTACCTAAAAAATTAACCGTTAGCCTTGTGCCTAATCCTGCTACGAGCACGTTTACCATTAATGGCGTAAACGCTAACGAGATAGCCAATGTGCAAATAATGGATTTAGCAGGTAAAACACTACTTAACACCCGTAACACCACACTAACTATTAGCGACCTAAACGCTGGTATGTACCTAGTAAATGTTACCACTACTAATGGAGTTAGTACAATTAGCAAATTAATAAAAGAGTAAAAAAACAATTAAATGTTGAGTTAATGAAT
>JAYWFU010000089.1:0-74190 GCA_043778625.1 Bacteroidia bacterium
AAAGAAAATATTTTTGAAAACTTAGTGCAAAGAATGGTATTGGCAAATCCGTGTACGTACAAAATGATTATTAAGTAAATGCCTAGGTCAGATTTTTAAATCCCGCTACATGTGTTTTTAAATAGTTATAATTTATTTTATCTACAATGCGCTGGTCGCTATAAGGCCCTGTACCATAGGTTAAGCTAGGAAATTGATAATAACGGATGTCGCCAGTTATGTTCCATTGGTTATTATTAGTCCAAATATTTACAATTAATGGAACGAACAATTGTTTTTTAAACGGAGAATACTCAACATCGGTATTAAACGTAGATAAATTAGTTGTACTTGGATTAGCCGTGTAAAAAGACAAGTTAGCACTGCATACGCCCGTTAATCCCGACTGTAGCGTGTAACCAACACCGGGTAATACAGCAAAATATAATTTATGGGCTATTAACGATTTTTTTTTTTTCTACTTGCTTTTTATGTGGGTGCAACACGTGGTAAGCAAATTCCGACGCTTGTTGCTGCTGATAGTAACTGGTGTCTGTATCATTTTGTGCATAGCCACATACGCTTATAATGCTTAATAATAATAAGAAACAAGCCTTTGTCATACCATGTTATTTAGATAGTTTAGGTGCTAAAAGAGTTGTTTTAGTATAAGGTATAAAAGGGGTTTGTACTAAATTAACAAATGATGAGTTTTCATTAATTTGTGTGTGAGTATCTATACCAAAAATAGTTTTGGTTTCGTGCAACTCGCTAAACGTGCCAAAGAATCTGTCCCATATACTTAATACATCACCATAGTTGGTATCAGTATAAGGTAGTATGGTGTGATGATGCACGTGGTGTATATTGGGTGTTACAAATACGTAAGCAATAATTTTATTAGTTAAATAAGGTAAACGCACATTAGCGTGTGCAAATACGTTAAATACAATTTGTATAAACTGGCGCATAATTAATGCCCAAAATGTAATGCCCGAAATAGCTACCCACACTAGCAAAAAAGTGAGACGTATGGCGGTTTCCATAGGGTGCTCGCGCAACGTGGTAGATACATTAACTACATTATCAGTATGGTGTACTAAATGAAAACTCCACAACTTATACACCTTGTGCATAATAACATGGTATACGTATTCAAAGAAATCCAATAAAACAAACGATACTACAAAATAAGTTAATGAACTTTTTAATTCGAGTAAATTAAGTATTCCCCAATTATTTTGCGCAACTAAATTGAGTAAATAAATTATGCCTAACCCAAAAACTACTTGTACTGGCGCAGCAGTAAGCATAAAGGTAGCATTAAGTTTAAACTGCTTAAGTTTATTATAATTATTAGATATTGAGCGAAACACTTCTATACCGCCAAAAATTAGCATTGATGCTAGTAATAGTATAACCCGATGATAATCGGGAGCGTTATTAAAGTAGTAAATTAATTTTTCCATATACGTTGTTAATAGCTCTTAGCGCTAATAAATACTTTGCTTGGTTGTAGTAATTACAATTGATGTTTTTATTTTTTTAGCACGTTACCCTTATCATCAAACAACACATCAATATGTTTTATACCTTTAGTCATTTCTGCCTCATACACTAACTTGCCTTGTGCGTCAGTAATAGTAGCACTTTCAGTAAGTTTATGATTTTTAAAATTAGTAGTACAATATGTTATCACTGCTGCTGGTAATGCCGTTGCAGGTATGCGTTGTTCTATTTCTTTAAACGTACCATTGGCTGTAAACACGGCAGATGAGTGTATATTATTTAGGTTAAATACTGCTTCAAACGCATCACCTTCTTTTTCCCACTTATCTATTTTAGAATTAGGATATTTTGCCGCAAAGCTTTGTTTAACTTTTGTAGGGACGTTAGCCTCTTTTACTTTTTGAGCGTTAGCATAGTTTGTTAGTAATAAACTTGCAGCTAGTGTTAGTGTTAATTTCATGATAATTTAAATATGTTTGAAGTTTTATTTCTCAAAAATATTATAGTAATCTAAAGTTAAACTTAAGTAGTAGTGCTAAAATTTTAAGGTAAATGTGTGCAATTGATTAATGTAACTATACTCCACTTCTATCAAATAATTATTAGTAATACTCTTCACAATAGCTAAGCCTAGCCCAAGTGAATCTTTAGAAGCATCATTTTTTACAAAGCGTTTAAACAAATTTTTAGCATCAAGAGTTAATGCCTCACCTTCGTTAGCTATAACAAGAGTTTTGTGGTGCATTGTAATTATTAATTTTCCTTGAATAGCATTGTGTCGTATGGCATTTTGCAGTAAATTATTAAGCAAAATATCTGCTAATGTTGGATTAATGTGTATACTAAAATCAGTTACACAATTAACTATTGGTATTATGTTTTTAGCCTGAAGATGATCAGCGTAGGTTTCTAAGGCTTTATTTATTAATGAACTTACGGCAATAGTTTCAATACTGTGGTACTGATTGTTTTCAATTTTAGATAATAACAATAATGCTTTGTTGAGCATAGTTAGTTTGTGTATAGTATACTCAATAGTTTGTAATTGCTGCATTTCAACTTCAGTAATTGCGCTACTCTGCATAAGTAAATTAACTTTAGCTTTAATTACAGCTAAAGGAGTTTGCATTTCGTGTGCAGCATTTTCGGTAAATTCTTTTTGATGCGAATAATCAGTGTGTATTTTTTGTATCATTTTATTTAACGCATTGTTTAATGTATCAAACTCTATTATGGTTTGTGGTGTAAACAAGTAGTTATTATGTTGCTTAACATCATAGTCGTTAAGCCTTGCAAGGGTTGTGTAAAAAGGGTTCCATACCGTGCGTACAATTAACCAATTGCCAATTGCAAAGGACATTAGTAAACATAATAGCAGTACTCCAATGGCCGAAAATAATCCTTCGAGCAATTCTTCCTCTTCAAAATTTGTTTTGGCTACCCTTATTATATAATACGTGTTATGATAGCTGTAGCCACTGGTGTATATCCTATAATTACTATACTCTTGGGTACTTGCATTATAAATACTAGTATCAATATAGGTATTGGTAAGTGGCCTCTGATTACTTATTGTAATGGTAGATAAACTATCATAAGTTAAATTTATGTTGTGCGGTGTTGCGCACTGTTGTATAACCTGTATAGCTCGCTGTTGTTCCTTTACGAGTAATTCGTCAGTGCTATCTCTTAATTCATTCCGAATGATATAATACGAAAATACACCTGCCACTACTAATAACGGAAACCCTATTAAGAAGTAATAAATAAGTGTTCGGTTAATTAATTTCATTCGTTAAATTTTAAAATTATACCCTACACCATATATCGTTTGCACATAATCTTCGCAACCTTTCTCAGCTAGTTTTTTGCGCAAATTACGTAAGTGTACGTATATGAAATCAAAGTTGTTAAATTGGTCAGCATCATCGCCCCAAAGGTGCTCTGCTATTGTGTTTTTTGATACTACTCTGTTTTTATTTGCTACAAAAAATAGCAGTAAGTCGTACTCTTTGGCGGTAAGTATTAAGGGGGCATTATGTACTTTAACCAAACGTTCTTCGGGCGAAATACTAATTTCATTCATCACAATAGTATTGTTGCCTTCAAAATTTCTACGGCGTATAATTGCTTTTACACGTGCATTAAGTTCTGCAAGGCTAAATGGTTTTGCTAAGTAATCATCGGCACCAAGGTTAAGTCCTTGTATTTTATCATCGTCGGAGTTGTTAGCCGATATAATTATAACCCCTGCTTTGCTATCGTTTTTTTTTAATTGTTTTATAATGTCTAGTCCCGTACCCTTGGGTAGTGTTATATCTACCAGCACACAGTCGTAGTTGTAGGTTGTAATTTTTTCGAGGGCTTTATCGTAATCTACCGCAAACTCTACTATATGGTCTTCGTGTTTAAAATAGTCAATAATAGAATTGCGCAGTTCTATTTCATCTTCAATTAACAATATTTTCATGGTAGTAAATTTATTTTGTTGGCACTAAATATACTTACCTAAATCTTAAGAAAATATTAACTAAAATTTTGCTACACCACAGGTTTTAAATACTCACTAAAACTTACACGAATAGTGTTGAGTTGTTGTTGGAGTAATAGCAAATCGATCTGTTCAGCTTCGTTGGTAGTTTTGCCAATGTTTTCGATGTTTTGCTTACTAATATCTACTAATAAATTATACTTGTATAGCTTAATAGTTTTTTCGAGGGATGCCCGCAAATCTGCCTCTTCTTTTAGAATAATAATATTAAATTTTTTGAGCCATTGTGGACTATGTTCGTACGGAGATGTAGTAAGCGTTATTGCAAATTGCTTAATAGCGTTGTTGGCGTGATGAATAAAAAAATGTTCGTTGGGCACAAACCCAGTTTCAAAGTAGTGGGCTACTTCGTTTATTATTAAAGCATACAATTCGTTTTTAAACGTTACTTGCTCTATACTCAATAGTTGCATTATTAGCTCGCACACACTAACTTCTAACTGCTGAGTTGTACCATCTTCAGCGGCTACATCAAACAACAAAATGTGGGTGCCATGCTCCACAATTAATCTAGTAAGGTCGTACTCCTGTCGCTGGCTGGCAGCAGTTACAGGGGCTTCCATTTCGTTAATGATATCATCAATAAACAAATCGGCAGGAGGTTCGTCGGAGTTAGTCGCATTGCCAGTATTAGCAGTGGCTACCGAGGGTTTGTTTGACGTTATTTTTTTGCGCAATATTTTATTTAACTCCGCTATTACTACCGTTTCTTCAATGTCAAACTCTTGCGTAATTAGCTTAACATACACACTACGTGCTATTTGGTCGCTTACGTGGGCAAGAGTTTCAATGAGGGTGTGTAGTACTTCGGTTTTTTTAAGCGGATCGTTTTTAATTAACTCTCCATTTACTTTTTTATGATATTGTACAAAATTTAGCGTGTTATTTTGTAGGTAAACATCAAATGCCTCACGCCCTACTTTTTTGGAGTAGCTATCAGGGTCATCGTTATCAGGGAATAGCACTAATTTTACATTTAAACCTTCGTGCAATATCATATCAATGGCACGTATAGCTGCTTTTACGCCTGCTTTGTCGCCATCATACAAAATGGTAATAGTGGTTGCAAATTTTTTGAGTTGGCGTATTTGGTCTTCCGTTAACGATGTACCGCTTGATGCTACTGAGTTTTCAAACCCTGCCTCAAACATGGATATTACATCCATATACCCCTCAGTTAAAAACACATTGCCTGTTTTACTTATCTCTTTTTTGGCTACATGCAAGCCATACAATATTTTGCTTTTAATATATACTTCGCTTTCAGAAGTATTAATATACTTTGCCACCTCTTTATTATTGCCCAATATTCGTGCGCCAAACCCCACCACGCGTCCTGTAAGGCTGTGTACAGGAAATATTACACGCCCGTTAAAGGCATCTACTTTCCACGATTTGTTTTCATTAGTTTTCGTTAGCCCAGCTTTTACTAATATTTCTAACGAGTAGCCGTTGTTCATGGCAAAATCGGTAAAATCGGTTTTAGCATCCACGTTGTAACCTAGCTCAAACTTACGTACGGTATCCATTGATATTTTACGTTCGTCAAAATAGCTTAGCCCTAAGGCTTGCCCTTCTTTGTTGTCGTGTAGGGTGGTTTTAAAATAATTTTTGGCAAATTCATTAGCCGTATATAGGCTTTCTTTTATGTCGTTATCCTGCTTTTGTCTTAGCGCCTCTTCGTTACTTACAAACTCCTCGGTAATTTCAATATTATACTTGCGTGCTAATATCCGTAAGGCTTCGGGGTAATTACATTTTTCCATTTCCATTACAAAGCCTATGGCATCACCTCCTACGCCAGAGCTAAAATCTTTAAAAATATTCTTAGCAGGATTTACATAAAAGCTGGGTGATTTTTCGTTTACAAACGGCGACAGCCCCACGTGATTAGCCCCACGACGTTTGAGGTTTACGTAGTCAGCTATTACATCAACAATATTAATACTGTTGTATATTTTGTCAATTGTATCGCGGGTTATTTGTGCCATAGGTAATTACTGAACATTTTTTAATTACTACGCAATTGCCATTTGCTCTTAGTTACAGTACTTGTGCTTTGTGTTGTTGTAGCTGTTTTCTTACTATTAATTAAATGCTGTATAGCTACTATAGCTGCTATTTCAGCTTCATGTGGGTTATTCCCTTTTAATACTTCGGGGGTAAAATAATTTTTAACAAAATGCGTATCAAACTTACCACTGGTAAAGGCATCGTGTTGCATTACATATTTGCAAAATGGCAAAGTAGTTTCAATACCTGTTATTTTGTATTCGTCAATGGCACGTACCATGCGGCTTATGGCTTCTTGCCTATCTTTGCCATAGGTAATAAGTTTGGCTATCATAGGGTCGTAGTAAATGGGTATGTCCATACCTTGCTCAAATCCATCGTCTACCCGCACACCGTAGCCTTGTGGGCGCACGTAGGTGGTTAGTGTACCAATATCGGGCAGGAAGTTATTGCAGGGGTCTTCGGCATACACACGCACTTCCACGGCGTGTCCATTTATTTTTAAATCGTCTTGGTTAAATGTTAATGCTAAGCCACGGGCCACGTTTATTTGTTCTTTTACCAAATCAATGCCCGTTATCATTTCGGTTACGGGATGTTCCACTTGTAGGCGGGTATTCATTTCGAGGAAATAAAAATTATTATTTTCATCTAACAAAAACTCTACTGTGCCCGCGCCTGTGTAGTCTACAGCACGTGCAGCATTTACGGCACATTCGCCCATTTGTTTACGCAGTTCTGGCGTTAATATGCACGAGGGTGCTTCTTCTATTACTTTTTGGTGGCGGCGTTGTATGGAGCATTCTCTCTCAAACAAATACAATAAATTACCGTGTGTGTCGCCAAGTACTTGTATTTCAATATGGCGTGGCCCAGCTACATATTTTTCAATAAACACGCTACCATCGCCAAAGGCCGATGTAGCCTCGCTTACGGCCAATTTCATTTGCTCCTCAAACTCAGCTTCGTTTTCCACAATACGCATCCCTTTACCTCCGCCTCCTGCCGAAGCCTTTATTAACACTGGGTATCCAGCATTATTAGCTATTGCACGTCCTTCGTCATAATTGGTAATAGCGCCATCGCTACCTGGTACCATGGGTACGTTAAATTTTTTAACGGCTTCTTTAGCACTTAGCTTATCGCCCATTACGTCCATAGCGTGCGGTGTTGGACCAATAAATATAATGCCGTTACCAGTTACCAATTGTGCAAAAGTGCTGTTCTCGCTCAGGAAACCGTAGCCAGGGTGTATGCCGTCCACATTAAGTTGCTTGCACACATCAATAATGCGTTGCTGTTGTAGGTAGGATTGTGCCGATGCCGCAGGACCAATACACACAGCTTCGTCAGCATATTTTACATGCAATGCCTCACGATCAGCCTCGCTATAAACGGCTACTGTTTTTATACCCATTTCTTTGCAGGTACGCATTACTCTCAGGGCTATTTCGCCACGGTTGGCAATTAATATTTTGTTCATAGGTGTAGTGTAGTAGGTATATTATACAAGTTCGGTTTCGGCTACTTCGTCGCGCTCAAAACGTAGATTTTCAATAATGAATTCTTGGCGTTGTGGGGTGTTTTTACCCATGTAGTAGCTCATCAGTTGTTCAAACGAGGTGTCTTTGCTTACTAGCACAGGGTCTACACGCATATCCTTACCAATAAAGTTTTTAAATTCATCAGGGCTAATTTCTCCCAAGCCCTTAAATCGGGTTATTTCGGGCTTAGCACCCAATTTTGCCATGGCTGCTTTGCGTTCGTCCTCGCTGTAGCAATAAATAGTTTCTTTTTTGTTGCGTACTCTAAACAGTGGAGTTTGTAATATGTACACGTGATTTGCCTTAACTAATTCGGGGAAAAATTGCAAGAAAAAGGTAATTAATAATAACCGAATATGCATACCATCTACATCGGCATCGGTAGCCAAAATAATATTGTTGTAGCGTAAGTTTTCGTAATCGTCCTCAATATTAAGCGCTGCTTGCAGGAGGTTAAATTCCTCGTTTTCGTACACTATTTTTTTGGTTAAACCATACACATTTAAAGGCTTACCTTTAAGGCTAAATACGGCTTGCGAATTTACGTCGCGTACCTTGGTAATAGAACCGCTTGCTGAATCTCCCTCACAAATAAATAAGGTAGATTCTAAGTTGCGAGCATCTTTAGCATCAGTTAAATGCACACGGCAATCACGCAATTTTTTGTTGTGTACGTTTGATTTTTTTGCACGCTCACGGGCAAGTTTTTTTATACCCGAAAGTTCTTTGCGCTCTCGTTCGCTTTGTAATATTTTGGTAAGTAACTCGTTAGCTACTGCTGTGTTTTTGTGTAGGTAATTATCTAACGCTGTTTTTAAAAAGTCGTTAATAAATGCTTTCATACTTTGCCCATTGGGCGCTACTTCTGTTGAGCCTAATTTGGTTTTGGTTTGCGATTCAAACACGGGTTCTTGCACCTTAACACTTACGGCAGCTATTATACTAGTACGAATATCTACAGCATCGAAATCTTTTTTGTAGTAGTTACGAATAACCGATACCAATGATTCTCTAAACGCTTGCTGGTGCGTACCGCCCTGTGTGGTGTGTTGCCCGTTTACAAACGAGTAATATTCCTCGCCATAGCCATTGCCGTGGGTCATGGCTACTTCAATATCATAGCCCTTAATGTGTATTATGGGGTATATGGGTGTTTCTTGTATGTTTTGTACTAATAAATCGTACAAACCATTTTCGCTTTTAATTTCGGTACCGTTGTAATGTATAGCTAGGCCAGTGTTAAGGTAGGCGTAGTTCCACAACATTTTTTCTACATACTCATTTATAAAATGATAGTTGTGAAACACTGTACCATCAGGCGTAAACTCTACTAAGGTTCCGTTTTTTTGGTTGGTATCGGCTATTTCGCTTTCGCTAATAAGCACGCCACGTTCAAAGGTTGCGGTTTTAAATTTTCCGTCGCGGTAAGCTTCAACCTTAAATGCTGATGATAGCGCATTAACGGCCTTAGTACCCACTCCATTTAAGCCTACTGATTTTTTAAATGCTTCGCTATCGTACTTAGCACCTGTGTTTATTTTACTTACAACATCCACCAACTTACCTAAAGGAATACCACGCCCAAAATCGCGTACACGCACTACTTTTTCTTTAATGGTAATATCTACTTTTTTACCATGCCCCATTACATATTCATCAATGCAGTTGTCAAACACCTCTTTTATGAGTATGTATATACCATCGTCATGGCTTTGTCCATCGCCTAATTTACCAATGTACATACCTGGTCTAAGCCTAATATGCTCTTTCCAGTCAAGGGTTTTAATATCGTCTTCGCTATAATTTCCTTTTTTTTCTTCCGCCATAATTTTACTATTTTATCTTTAGTACAATAGTAAGAAATCCGCATCAAAAAAAACACCCAACACACAAGGTATTATTAACAGATGTAAAATTATTTTTTTAGTATTTTTACACTAAATAAACTTACACTTTTGCGCAATTTATACCACATATTACACCTTACACCGCAGTGCACCGCTATTGATATTAAGCGGGCTTACAGGCGTTTGGCGCTTAAATATCACCCTGACCACAATGCTAGCCCTGAAGCGGCTGAGTTATTTAGACAAATTATGGATGCATACGCCATACTAAGTAATGCTGCTATGCGAACTAAATACGATTTACTGTTACGTAATGGGGCTACACAAAACCAAGAAGCTAAAACCACTGTTTTTAATAAAAAATATGGTACGGCTAATCAATTTAAAAATGCAAATTATGCACCTAAACCAATACAGCCAATACTAAAAAAAGATACATGGGTAGATAAAATTGGGCTTGGTTTTATAATTATTGTAGGAATTTATGGTGTAGCAACCGCACTATTTATTATGAACGAGGCCACAGGCAAAATTGAATTTGAACTAGCCTTGGACAGACTGGTAGGAGCTTTGCTGTTTTTGGGAGCATTTTTTTATAGTTACTATTATTTAGTGAGCTTGCCTGATAAAAAATAACTCTGTATTAAATTACATTTTGTACCTATACCTATAATTAAGGCTATTATAAGCATACAGGAGTACAAAAAACGGAAATCCAAACAAAAAGTAATGCCCTTGTCGTAGTAGGTTTAGTATAATCATTACGAGTAATGCGCTGGATATTATCCAATACGTTTCGTCGATAAGTTCGCCTGCATTAGGCCTACGAATAATAAAAAAATTAAAAATTAACAACAACGCAGCTACTATTCCCACTATACCCGTTTCGGACATTAGGCGCAAAAACATAGAGTTAGCATCTTTAGCATTATTGACAAAGCCCCCAATTTTAATTTTTTTTGCCATTGAATATTTATCAAAAGCAATAGGGTGAGAACCTAACCCAGTACCAAACCAATGTTCACCAAAATTTTGTTTGGCTACGTTATAATTATCGTACAAATTAATGGCTGAGCCATGGGTACGCCCTACTTCGTATTCGTTTGTCTCGTATACTTCGGTAAGGCCGTCAATACGATCGCGAAATTCGTACACATTGTTGTAAAGATAAATGTAGGTTACAATAATAAATGGTAAACCAAACACAGCACTTTTAACAAAACCAAAATTAATAGCCAGTAAAAATAACATGATAATGATACCCCAATACCCCATACCCGAAAACGATAAAAAGTATGCACCAATAATAACGGCGCATTGAAATCGAGAAAAATAAAATGGTTTAACAAACAGTGAATAAATGCACACAAAAACTGCACTTGACGTAAATGTGGCAAAGTGGGTAGGTTCCATAAATATTGAATTAATCCTAATACCAAATGTTCCGCCCTTAATTACGCCCCATTTATTAAGTATTGATGAATAATCATACCCTTGAACAAAATTTAATTTAAACGAAATAAATTGCACCCAAGCTATAATGCACACAATATATACGCCTTTGAGATAAAGTTCAAATAGTTTTTGCACATCAAAATTAGCCTCTACTATTACATAATAATAAAACAAATAAGAAAATGCTACACCTAAAAATATTTTAATAAAATAAGCCCAAGTATTGTCGCCGTTGAGCACATAAAACCATCCGTGAATAAATAAAAAAAAGAATACATACACAAATACTCTAGGAAACGAGTGGCGAAATATAAATATGGGTAGTAACAATAAATAAGCAAAGTAGCCTATATAAAACTCGAAAGGTTCGGTAAATAATGTTTTGGCGTAAACAAATATTGAAATGTAAATTATAAATACCAGTACGTTATTAAACCTTCCTTCAAACATTACTAATCAATAAGCATTATTTTGGTTTTACATGTTTTGCCCGTAGCTTCGTTGGCTACCAAAGCCACATATATACCTGTGGGTACTCGCTCGCCTTTGCTGTTTTTGCCGTCCCAAATTGCCTGTCCTCCTGCTGAATTTAATTCTACAATAAAGTTGCCAGTAAGGTCGGTTATCTTAATGATAGATTTAGCAAATACATTTTTTATGGCTATTGCCCCCACATACTCAGGGCGTACGGGGTTAGGATAAGCGTACACGTCGTTGCATGAATTTGATGCCTGTAAAGCCTCCCCTTTATAGGATTGAATACCGTAATCGTGTCCAAAAAACACTTCGCCATTGAGGTTATTAATAGCAATACTTTTAATTTCATTTATTATTAATGGGCTATTGTCTACTGTAAAATGGTTGAGTTGTTCCGTACCGTTTTCGCTAACCAAATAAACTCCTGAATTGGCGGTAGCAATCCATTTACGATTAGCGTCATCTACCACTATTGCGTTTACGTATTCAGCCTCAAGCAAATACTCAACATTGCCCGTAGTGTTTATTTTTACTTGTTGCGCCTGAAATGGATCGTAAACTCCACTTGTTTTTTTCAATACATTATCCGCATTGTAAAATACCGTTACACCTTTGGCAGTACCTACCCAAATATCTCCATTAGCATCTTCGGCTAAGCTGGTTATCTCTAATGAGTGTAATGCGCCATTAATTTCGTTAGAAGTTAGTACTCTGTATTCATCGTCAGTAATATCATCCAACGTGTTGTTATCATTATACACTGCTATGCCTTGACCTAGGGCAAAAGCAAGCCATTTGTAACCATTACGAGCAATAAGTAATTGCTTGGTGCGCCCTTGTGCCGTAAGTCCAAACGATTTCCACTGATTATCTTGTGTTTTAACTACTAACGGTTTAGCGGCATAAGTATTGTCCATCCATAGGTTGCCATTTTTATCGTACACGGTATTATTAATTGCTATAAAACCAGCATTACCTGGTTGCTCCTGCAGTGCCGAATTACTTGCATTGTATATTTTACCTTTAGAAATGCCTGCACTGTCGTTGGTTTCGAGTAAGCCATAGCCCCAGCTGGTATAGTATTTTTGCGCTTTATTTTTACTATTTACATTACTTGATGTGGTTGAACCAAAAAAAGTTGGCATAATATCCTTACGTCCAGTAAAATTATATTTCCATTCAAAATTTTTATAACTCTGCACTCCGTATAATCTAGAGTTACTAAAGCCCGATAAGTCATAACCTCCGCCTGCTACATATAGTGTACTATCAATAAAATTCATTCTAAATCCTGAGTTAAAAAATGAGCTTACAGGGCTATAAGTGCTAATGTTTCCAAAATTTTTATCGCAATGCACTATCCCATTAGTATTGTCAGCTATGTAATAACCTCCATCATTATCAGTTATTGTTTGAAAATTAGTGTAACTAACAGTTGGGGTTGAAATAACACCGTAACGCAAAAAAGCAAATGTAGAGGCGTCATATACTAGGGTTGAGCCTGAGTAGGTAATTACAATTTCGTTATCAATTGTTGTTAAGTCCGACACATCATAATTAGCAAAAGTACTTGGCTTACTCCATTGTCCTTGTGCATTGCCCACCATTAGTGTATCTTGCCAATAAGCGGGCGAATAATTATTTACCACTAATTGATTATTAGCAACTGTCATTTGGTTAAACTTTTTGTTGTACCATTTAGCATTATTGCCCATTGAATCTAATTTCCAGCTACGGTAGTCGGCTATTGCTGGATTATTAAATTGGCAACGATACAGGCCTTTATCAGTACTAGCATACAAATAATTGTTAAATACCACTACGCCGTTTACAGGCTTTGATTGTCCTTGAGGTACAAGGTAATAAGTATCGGCAATTTCTTGTTTAGTTAAATTTATTTTAACAATGCCAAATCCACATGCTAAATAAGCGTAAGAGCCACTAATATACACATCATTTATGGTTTTAAAACCAATAATACTTTTGGTTTTAATATCGGATATATTGTATACTTTGCCATTGTGTAGCAAATCAATGTTGTAATTGGTATGCACTATTACCAATGTTTGAGCGTCTTTGCTATATTTTAAAATATTAACTTGGTTACTCGCTAAGCCTTGCTCAATACCTATTACGTGTAAAGTATTGTCGTCAGTATCTAAATAATACAGCCCCGTGTTGGCAGCACAATAAATTTTATTACCAACTTTAGCTACTTGTATAGCCGATTTAAACGGAGCATGTAAGCGCCACTGGCCTAAGCTTAACTCATTATTAGCAAATGTTTGTGCACAGCTTATTAATGGTATTTGTACCATTAAAATAATTATTACTAACCCTAATTTAATATACTTCATTTACTAATTAATTTTATAGTCTTAAAAATTTAATACAAGTTAATTACTATGTACAACTTACAAAGCTAGTTTTTATTGTGCAAATTATTTATTTTAAACCCAAATTAGTTGATTGGCAAACAACTATTATTTACGAGGAAATTTCATACGGTAATTTATATCCACTTTGCCAGCAGTAATGTCGTTGAGCTTGCCACGTAGCATGGTACGTTTTAACGATGATAGATGTTCAACAAATAATTTGCCCTCAATGTGGTCGTATTCATGTTGTATAACACGGGCTATTATGCCGTCAAATTCTTCTTCAATTAATTCCCAATCCTCATCAAAATATTGTACTACAATAGTTGGTTTACGTAGTACATCTTCACGTATGCCAGGTATGCTTAGGCAACCTTCGTTAAAAGGCCACTCTTTACCTGACTCTTCAATAATAATTGGGTTTATGAAAGTTTGCACAAAATCTTTAGCGTCGGGGTAATCGTCCTCAAAGCCTGAGGTATCCACAATAAATAAACGTATGGCTTTACCTATTTGTGGTGCTGCTAGCCCTACACCATGCGCTTTGTACATAGTGTCGTACATGTTGTTAATTAATGGCTTTAAATCAGGGTGCGCCTTTGTTATATCAATACATTTTTTGGTAAGTACTGGGTCGCCGTAGGCTACTATTGGTAAAATCATAGAGGTATGCTGTAGATTAAAATTTATGGTACAAAAATATGTTTTTTTAATTAGGGATAGCTATGCTAAAAACTAAGCAAGTACTTATTTAGCAAATGCTTTGTAAAACAATTCGTGTATAGTGCTACGTACGTTAGTAGTAGTGAGTTTTTTGTTTTCGGCAGTTGGGTACACACGGTTACTAAGGAATATGTAGGTTAACTCGTTTTTAGGGTCGCTCCATACATAAGTACCTGTAAAACCACTATGCCCAAAACTTTCTGGACTTGCAAGGCGGGTACACGGGCTATCTTTTTTAGCATTAGTTTCGGGCTTATCAAAACCAGCACCACGGCGGTTATCATTAGCGGGAAACTGTATTTTGTTAAACTCATTAAATGTAGCTTCGGTAAAATAACGTTCGCCTCCGTACACGCCTTTATTCAAATACAATTGCATTATTTTGGCTAAATCGTTGGCGTTACTAAATATACCTGCATGCCCAGCCACGCCGCCTAACATAGCTGCGCCTTGGTCGTGTACATAACCATGTATTAATTGCTTGCGCCAAACGGTATCGTATTCGGTAGGCACAATACTTAGTTCATTCATACGTAATAGTGGTTTGTAGCCCGTGCTTGTGCAACCTAATGGTGCATAAAACCATTGCTGGGTAAGGGTTTCGTAGCTTTGGTTAGTTTTGGTTTCAATAGCACGTTTAATTAAGTAATAGCCCAAATCACTATAAAGATATTTACGTTTATCATCTAATTTACAATTATCGATAATGCTATAAATAGTATCCGTATAATTGTTACATATATAAATCCCATTGGCTACAGTGCACTGAAATTGGGGACTTGAAGCAGAAGCGTACACATTAGGTTTGGTAAGTGATGCTTTGTAAAACGGAATCCAAGCGGGTAATCCTGCTTGGTGGGCAAGTATTTCGCGCAGGGTTAAATCGCGCTTATTGCACTGCTCCATTGGTGCTATTTCGCACAATTTATTATCTAACGTAAATTGCCCGTTGCTTACTTCGTGCATTATTATAGGCAAAGACGCCGTTACCTTAGTTACCGATGCCACATCATACACATCAGTATTTTGTACTAATTGTTTGCTGTCATAAGTAGGTGTGCCAAACGATTTTTGATAAAATATCTTCCCATTTTTAACTCCTACAATTTGGCAGCTGGGTGTGGCTTTATTACTAATGGCTAGCTTTGCCACACTATCAATTTGGGCTAAAATAGTAGGGTTAGCACCTACCTCCAGTGGAGTATTGTATGCCAAGCGTATGCCACCTTGTGTGTTGAGCCCAGTACCTAGCTTATACTCACTGCTAACACTTACAGGCAAGCGTCCTTGGCTACCAAAAGCACCCATGAGTAGCTGTGCGGTAAGGTCTTGCGTTGGCTCAGTATCCTGATAAGGCATTACTACTGCTTTAAATTGGTGTAGGCTATTTATGCTTCCTAAACTATACCCATTGCCAAACACGCACAATATACTGGGGTGATGGAGGCTTACACTATCTAAAAACTCATTAATACGATTAGTAATTCCAAAATTATTATCGGGTTTGTTATTCATATCAAAAGTACCTACTACTACTAAATTATAACTTCGTAAACGTTGTAAGAGTGTGTCCTGTGCGGTTTGTGAGGCTTTATCGTCAAATATAAAATTATCAACAACGGCGTAATCGCCTAATCTATTTTGAAATGTATTAATACGTTTGCTATTAATAGCTACCGTTGCAATACGCAGTGTATCTAAGCGTTTGAGAGGAATTATACTGTCGTTGTTTTTAACTACGGTAATTGATTGACGAATAATATTGCGTACAATTTTGGTAGCATTATCCGAGTTAAGGTCGTTGTACAGGGTGGTTATATTACTGGGTGCATAATGGTTAAGACCGCACCATTCCTTGGCTTTTAATATTTTGTAACAGTGTTCGTTTATGGCATCAATGCTCAACGACGAATCTAGTAACGCCTCCTTAATTTTAGCTACTGCCTTAGGGACGTTTTCAGCAAATAATAATACGTCGTTGCCCGCCAGTAGTGCTTTTAAATCTACTTCGCCCGGAGTATAAAAACTACTTACACCCTTCATATTTAGGGCATCGGTAAATATCAAGCCTTTAAAATTCATATCGCGTTTTAACAAATCGGTTACTACCTTATTGGATAGTGTAGAGGCTCTATTTTTGGTGGTATCAATAGCGGGTATGTATAGGTGCGCCACCATTAAGCTTGATAAGCCTTGTTGCATTAACTCACGAAACGGGTATAGCTCTAAGGAATCGATACGTTGGCGCGAAGCGCTAATTAAGGGCAAGGTTAAGTGCGAATCGGATTCAGTATCGCCATGCCCCGGAAAATGCTTTGCATTAGCCATTACGCCGTGGTCTTGCATGCCTTTCATATAAGCAATACCTTTGCGGGCTACAGCGTATTTGTCCTCGCCAAACGAACGGTTACTTATTACTGGGTTTTTAGGATTATTGTTTACATCTATCACTGGTGCAAAATTTAGCTGTAACCCTATACGCTTACACTGGCGGGCTATTTCGGTACCCATAGTGTAAATTAAACTATCGTTTTGCAATGCACCTAACGTCATTTGTTTTGGGAATTTTGTGGTACTATCTAATCGCATGGCCAAGCCCCACTCGCCGTCAATAGTATTAATTAACGGCACCTTAGCCAATGCTTGATACCTGTTACATAACTGTGCTTGGCGCATTGGACCACCTTGCATCCATATTAATCCGCCAATGTGGTAATTGGTTACAAGGTCTTCAATTTCGGCTCGGTGAGCATCGTCCTTATTACTATAAGCGGCCACCATAAATAATTGCCCTATTTTTTGGTCGAGAGTAAGTGTATTAAATACGGAGTCTGCCCACGTTTTTTTGGTAGCTGAAAGTTTCCAATCCGTATTAAATATAGGTACGCTAGGCATTAATACCGTTCCTTGTTTTTTATTTTTAGCCTTGGCGGGAGCGCCTAAGGTAACTACATTGTTGGGTAGTTGCTTGTTGCGAGGTGTGCAAGCATTTAGTATAAGGCTTACTATTGCTAGTAATAACAGGCATTGTTTAGTTATGTAATTAAAATATATCATGGCGTTAAAATACATAACCCCACACTATTTAAGCAAGTGTGGGGTTATGTTTTATTAACAGTAGGTTGGGTATTACGTGGGGGGTTATTCTATTACGAGTTTGAACGTTTGCTCTGGTGTTTTAACAAAATAAATACCTTTAGGCTGAGTAGTAATATTAATAGTAGTTACGCCTTGTTGTAAGTGTTGCACTGCTATTATTTGGCCTAATAAATTGGTTACGGTAGCCTCAGTAGCTTGTGCGCATTGTATAGTAAATAAGCCATTGTTAGGGTTGGGATAAAGGGTTATTGCAGCGTTAGATGCTATGGTGCTAAAACCTAAAATATTTTTATAGTTACCACAACGCTTTCCATTGATGTTGGAATACATAAGATCTCCGCTATAATAAGGATTTAAATAAATATTTCCGTAGCCTTCTACGTAGTAATCAACTCTACCAGAAGTTGAAACTCTATTAAGACATACTTTTATATCGCTACAAGGCGTTATTGGTACTGTGTAACATTTGGTAGAGTCGCAATACTCTATACAAAGATTATTGGTAGTTGTTAATGTTAAATAATATAAGCTATCACACTCTTTGGTAAATTGAAGTGTTGTATTGATAGGATAATTATTAGATTGGTCAACAGTGAATTTTTCAAATGGTAAAGAGAAGTATTTTGATCTCTTAGCATATCTTAAATATCCAGTTGTGATAGGGTAAAATACATTTGCATAGATTTCAAATGTATTAATTTTATAAATTATTGAGTCTTGTGTATTCACTCTTGAGGTTATACATATAGTTTTATAATTATTAAATAAATGATTAGAAAAACTAATAACGCCATGATATTCCAAAGTATCGCCCGCTTGGTAATTATGACTATCGGCAGATGTTATTGTAAACACCCCTAAGTTTTTTTCTTCCTGTCCAAACATATAGTTGGGTAGTGCTTTTATAGTTGGGAAATCGCCTAACTGAAAAAAATTAAGTAACCCAAGTTCTTTTCCAATTTTAATAGGCGCATTATGTAGCATATTATTTTGAGGATTATTAAGGCTATCAAAATAGAGTAATTTGTAATTTTTAACAGAATCCATAAATCCATAAATGTTTTCGTAGGATATTCCTACATATAGCATTTTTAACACATGTTGTCCTTTGTTATAAATTACGGAGGTATCTAATTTATTGTTAAAGTCAAATCGTAACGAATCATTGAAGTAGTTCAATAAAATGTAGTTATTGTTACGACGTTCAATAATTTTATCGCCTATCCATGAAGGATAATCTTCTTTACGGCACGTTCCGCTAGCATTGGTACATCCAGTGTCGCTATTATTTGCATTAGGGTTAATTACTTTAAACGGATAGTAAATAATTTCGTTGCCCTGTACTTTAACCGAGTCAAATACCAACGAACCAAAAGCGGAGGAGTCGTTGCTTAAAAACAATTTTTTATTAGCGCTATTAAACGGCTTATAATTTTGTGCCTGCAATGTTAATTGTTGCGCTACCATTACAATTATTAATAAATATGTTTTCATTTTGTTATGTTTTTAGATTTATCTACTTTATGAATGTGTATCTACAATTAACTAGATTTATTACAAATATCTATTTGTTACAGCGTACTACCTCAATAAGTACATTTTACCCCAACCTTTTTTAAAATAGTTGTCGGCAATAGTTTCGCGTAGTTCAATATCTTGGCCATTTACTTTGGCAATAATGTGGTATAGGTACAAGCCGTTGGCTAGTTGGTCGCCGTACATATCGGTACCGTCCCAGCCTGTGGCGGATATGTTACGTCCCGTGTGTATTGCGCCAAGTTCGTTCATGGTTAATTCGCGCACTAACTTACCTGTTACGGTTAGTATTTGAATTTTAAATACTTCGGGAATGCTTGCCCCTGTAAGCGTGTACACAAACTTGGTGTTGGTACTAAATGGGTTAGGATAGTTTACCACATTAGTTAAGCTCGATTTATTTACTACCTCAAAACTAACTTCGTAATTGCTTGTGCCGCTGCGGTTATTGCTCCTATCGGTTGATTGCGCACTAAGTGTGTACACACCATCGGTTAGGCCATTGGCTTGTAATAGCACTCGTGCTTTGTTAGTAGTGCTTTGTGCAGGTACAAATTGCATAGTGTAGTTGCCCGCATTACTATAATACAACCGTTGGTAGGTATTGCCATTGGGGCGTTTGAGGCTTAGGGTTACGTTGCTGGTATCGTTAAGTAATAAAAATTTGTTTTCGTCTTTTACCTGTAATTCAATCAACGGCGAGGGTGCTACTATATCCCCATTTAAAATATGTTGCCCATCAAACGTAACGTCTAACAGTGGGTTTTGATTATCTTTAGTTATTTTAAATGGCAATGCTAAATAATTATTAAAATGAAATTGCTCCGCTTGGTCGTTACTGGGGTTAGCCTCCAACCACAACGTATTACTGCCTTGCTTACCTAGCGTGGGTATGCTTGCTGTTAAATTTATTGACGCATTAGCGGGCAATTTATCTGCACGTGTGTAGGTAAATGTTTGTGGAATATTGTTACCAGTTGCAAATGTTTTTCCGCTTGCATCTTGCCACCAGTAGCGTACCAGCACACTATCCATAGGTACGTTGGTAACGTTGGTAAACGCCACTTGTAGTTTAATACTATCGCCCTCTTGTGTGGTACTGTTGGTATAGCTATACGCTTGCTTAGGATTAATAACACCTTCGGGCAATGGGTCATAGTATATGCGCCAGTAGTTCATTTGCGATGGCGTACGAGTTATTGAGTCCTTACTGTAAGCACGCATCGTAAGTGTTGGGTATTGCAGTGCATTAATACTATCAGTTAGTACTACGTTTTTATCCGCAGTGGTAAATGTACGCATTACCTGCACCTCTTGTCCGTTAGGCTGTTTGGCAAATAATTTTAGCGTAATATTATCGTTGGTTGTAACGGCATCAATGCTTGTGGCGTTCCAATGTAGGCTATGCCACTTGCTTACAGGGCCTATAGTGGTAGAGGTAATGTTACCATAATACCAATCGTTGTACAGCGGTTGATTGAACACTAACTTTTCAAATTTACTTGATGCAGGTATTACTTGCTGTGCCGAAGCTAGATTTCCTTTTTGCACAAAAAATATGTACGGATAATCATCAGGCAGGCTACCTACAAACGTACCTCCAAGCGAGTTTACATAGTTTTTAAGTGCTGGTTTCCATGCGTTGAAATTACCGTTGATGTAAGTATAAAGTAATATGTAATAGCCAGTAGGTACGGTTTGCAATAAGTTTTGTAAACCCGCCATTTGTACAGTATCAGTGGTGATAAACGAAAAATCATATTCAACCCGTGGGCGGCACCCCCCATTATTATTATAATTACCAAAATTATTGCTTGCATTTAGTCCGTTATAACTAGTACCCCACGGTTGCAGACCGTTGGTATCAATAATAGCAACGTGTATTTGTGTACTAAAACCACAGCCGTTATATTCTTTAATTTCGGTATCTAATTGAAATTTATTTTCAAACGCACTACCTCCACGCACTTCGCATTTTAAATTAACTGGCTTAGTAGTAAATTTGTATTTACGCTGTGCCCTTACAGCATCAATGTATTGGTAATTATCGTCTTCAAACTGAAAAAAATGTGCTTGACTATAGCCTGTTTTTTGCGCAATGTATTCGAACGATTGTTCTTTCCATTTTAAAGCATTGCCTGTAACTTTTGCTACACGCCAAAAATAAACGGTGGTATCTATTAGTGTAGCGTTGTTAATATTCCATTCCATAACACCACCAGCACTAGTTATGGTGGTAGTTTGTAGTAACGGACTATTAAATAAATCGGTAGTATCGCATTCCATTTTATAATTAGCTGTAGGCTCTAATGGCAAACCTGTAGCGGCTTTTAACACTAACTTATTAGTAGGCACAATAGCATAATTAGCTGGATAAACTGGGTATACATCGCTGTTGAGTATGGTTACATCAATAGCTATAGTATTATTAGTTTCTGTTTGTTCAGGAAATATTGCATCATAAGGGTCTATTTTTATCACAAAATGATTTTGCCCAACTGCCTTTGTAGCATTAAGTTTTATGCTAAATTGCAAAGAGGCTGTATAATTTAAACCATTGGCTAAAGTGGTACTATACACAGTATCGGCTAGGGTGCTACCGGGGTAAAAATGCTCAATAGTTACACTAACAGGGGTAGTTACTGCCTTACCAAAATTAAATGCAGTTAGCTTAATAGTAAAACTATCGTTAGCAGTAGTAACCACGCTTGGGCTAATAGTAGTGGCGCTATTACGTAAGGCTAAATCAGGTTTTTGGGGCGAGTTAATGGCTATAGTTGGGTCGCCATGGAGGGTCATACCCACACAGCTATTGCGTAATAAATCATTGTTGGTAGTAGTAAGTAAACCAATGGTAGCACTCATGTGCGCACCAATACTACCTCCATAATTTTTACGAGATAACTGATTATATAACTCTTGCGAATACTGAGCTAATACATCAGGAAAACCTAGCGATGGCTCAGCAATAAAACCTATTGCCCCCTTAGGGTCCAGTATCCACGATTGACTAAATGAATACGTATTACTAGCATGAATATCTCCTACAAAACAAGAATTACCAATAATAAGAGGGTACTTACCGTTAGTGTTAGTGTAGGTATTGGGAAAACCAATATCTTGGTCGAACCCTGCACCACTGGCGTGTGCCAAAAAAGTCATAATACTTACCCCACTATTTATTTGTTGCCTAATAACCTCGGTTACTTGCCCTATTGGCAACGATGTACTTTTGGAATAAGTACTCACATGCCCACCATATAAGGGCGCTTCTAACGTATCCTTAAAATCATCTAAATATCCCTTAAATATATTGGCTTGCGCCGCGCTATTACCTCCTGCAAAGTGTAAGGCTTGTTTCATCCACTCGCCATCATCAGTAAATTTATTAGATTGTGTATTTGTTTCATACTCTACTACTTTGTTGTAATAGTAATTAATTTCGGTAGCACTAGCAGTGGCAAGCCTTCCTACGTGCATAAGTGGCGCTAGATTAGTATATCCTATAGAAGCTACCAATAATATATCACTAGGTGGTTCGCCAAAGGTAGGTACTAAATTTAGTGCGTAGTTAGCACCATAACGCGCATAGGAGCTATTAATTCCTTTGCCTATTATAAACAAGTAATTATTGCTAGGCGCTACTTGTTTAGCATACTGCACAAAGTTGTGTAGTGCCACAGGGCTATTGTTTACCCCATAAGCAAATTGGTCGTACAGCTCGTTAGCGTGTACTACCGTGCTTTGCTTGCCTTTGCTAGTGCGGTACATAGCGTATTGTTGTGCTGTAGTAGTTAAGTTAGCGTGTGTTAAAAATATAACTTCGTTATTAGTTAGCGCAGGGGTATAATTAGTAAAGTAACCTGTACCATTAATTTTGCTTATGCTTTTAATTTTTAGTGTAGAGTCTAAGTTATATACCACATAATTATTTTGCAAATTGGGTGTAGTGCCAAGCAGTGCAATACAGTTACCGTTTGCGGTGTCAGGCACAGTAAGTTTATAGTTAGTGGTATTTAATAGACGTGTATTAGCCATGTTTCCAGCTTGTTGTGCAATATCTATCCGTTGAATTGGTGTAGTGGTAGCAGGTAGATAAAAAGAATAATTAGCCCTGTTATTAGCAATAGTATAGGCAGGATAATTAATGTTAAAATAAGCTATATAAGCCCTGCCCGAGTTATCTTGCCCCAAATTAACACTTTTAAAAGTAAGTAAATTATTGGCTGTTAAAATTGCAGTAGTTTGTGGTAGAGTATAATTAAAATATTGATAGCCATCAAACGTAGAATCCTTTAACAACGTGCCATTGAGCGATAGTTGTAACTGATTATCAACGGTTGAAGTAGACGAATTACTACCACTGGTATAAAACGTTTGTATGCTAATAGGTGCATTAGGCACTATGTTAGGCGTATTAATATAAGCCTGAAAACCATTAGTTGTAGTTTTATCAGTATAACTCATCCAGCCTTCGTCGGCACTGTACCCATAATCAGTAGCACCCGCTAGGGCTTTGCCATAACTATAACTATTAGTATAACTGTTTATACTTAACTTGTTCCAATAGGCAATGGGAGTATAACTGCTGTGATTACGAGTAGTATCTACAGCGTAACGCACCCCATTTTGCGCTGTAATACTCCACGTTAAATAATAATTAATAGTATCGTTAAACAAGCTGTAATAAGGGTTGCCGCCTTTGGCAAGGTATAGTGCGGTATCTAAATCGCCACTATTTTTGGTGGCATAAAACTCAATATAATCCGTAGCATTAAGTACCCCATCTTGTGTGCCACGTATGTGCAAGGGTATTTCATTACCACGGGCAAATAGCTGTAGTTTTTGGGGCGATATACTCCCTGTGGGGAAGCCTGCATTAGCAAGTGTTAAGGAATCTAACCTATACACACCTGTGGCAACTATCGGAAATTTAAAGTATTGATGTAGTGTTGAATAATTAATCCAACTATTATTATACTGGGCATTGGCTTGTATACCTAGCAACAACAGTAATAATGTAAGCGATAAATAATATTTGTAAGATCCTTGCATTAGCTTATAATTAAATAGAATGTTTTTCAAATTTAATAAAAAGTATATAGTAAATACTTTATTAATTTGACATAAAAAAATTGGTAGCCCTACATTAATTTATATTTTTACTGCATATCAAATAATCATTATTTCACCCCTAAAATTTTACCCCAACTATACATGAATAACTTTGCATTATTAATTGCTTCAAAGCTCAACATCGACAAGAAACAAGTAGCCACCACCCTTGATTTACTAGCCGAAGGAGGCACAGTGCCCTTTTTGGCACGCTACCGTAAAGAAGCTACGGGCGGGCTAGACGAGGTGCAAATAATAAACATAAAAAACTTACACGCCGAGTTTGAGGAATTAGAAAACCGCCGTGCATTTATACTTAAAACCATTGACGAGCAAGGTAAACTTACGCCCGAATTAAAACTTAAAATTGAAAATGCAGCCGCTATTAATCAGCTCGAAGATTTGTACCTGCCTTACAAACCTAAACGTAAAACTCGTGCAACTGTTGCTAAAGAAAAAGGTTTAGAACCGTTAGCACTAGTAATATTTGCTCAAGAAAGCAATGCTATTGATGCCGAAGCCAAAGCATTTATTAACGCTGAATTAGGCGTAAATACTACTGACGAAGCCATAACTGGGGCATTAGACATTATAGCCGAAATAATAAGCGAGGACGAAACTGCACGTGTAGGTTTGCGCAATATATTTAAAAATACCGCTGTAATTGCAAGTACTGTACGATACGGTAAAAAAGAAGAGGGAGCAAAATATGAAGATTATTTTGATTGGTCGGAACCCCTAATGAAATGCCCAAGCCACCGCTTATTAGCGATGCGCCGCGGCGAAAACGAAGGTATATTAGGTATAGATATAGCACCTCCTGCCGAAGATGCTGTGCACAGCCTTGAACGTTTGTTTTTGAAAAATAAAAACCAATGCACCACGTTAGTTAAAAAAGCTATTGACGATAGTTACAAACGCCTACTACAACCCAGTATGGAAAGTGAGTACCGTGTACTTACCAAAAAAATAGCCGATGAAGCTGCCATTAACGTATTTGCTAATAACGTGCGTGAACTTATGCTTGCTGCGCCACTAGGGCAAAAACGAATCATGGCCATTGACCCTGGCTTTAGAACTGGCTGTAAAGTAGTAGTGTTAGACGAACAAGGCAAATTATTGGCCGACGATGTTATATACCCTCACACAGGTACTACTAATGCTATAAATGCGGAGCAAACGGTGTTTAGATTAGCGGCAGTACACAATATTGAAGCCATAGCTATAGGCAACGGTACAGCAGGCCGCGAAACCGAAACATTTGTACGTGGCATAAAACTATTGCCCGAAACAATATTAGTAATAATGGTAAACGAAAGCGGCGCAAGTATATACAGTGCAAGCGATGTAGCGCGCGAAGAGTTTCCTGATAAGGACATAACCGTGCGTGGCGCAGTAAGCATAGGACGTAGGCTTGCCGACCCATTAGCCGAGTTGGTTAAAATTGATCCAAAATCAATTGGTGTGGGGCAATACCAACATGATGTAGACCAAAACTTATTAAAGAAAAAATTAGATGAGGTAGTGGAAAGTAGCGTGAATAATGTAGGCGTAGAACTTAACACCGCAAGCAAAGAACTACTTACTTACGTAGCAGGTTTAGGCCCTGCGTTGGCTAATAATATTGTAAAATACCGTAACGAAAAAGGAGCATTTGCTTCTCGCAAAAATTTGTTACAAGTACCACGTATGGGCGAAAAAGCCTACGAACAATGTGCAGGATTCTTACGCATACGTGATGCTAAAAACCCCTTAGATGCAAGTGCAGTGCATCCCGAAAGCTACGCCACAGTGGAGGCTATGGCTAAAGATGCCAATTGTACATTAAGCGATTTAATAAACGATAAAACTATTCGCGAAAAAATTGACATTAAAAAATACATCTCGCCTAAAGTGGGAGAGTTTACATTAAAAGATATTTTAAAAGAATTAGAAAAACCAGGGCGTGACCCTCGTAAGGAATTTGAAGTATTTGAATTTGATAAAACAGTAAATAAAATACAAGATTTAGCAATAGGAATGCTCCTGCCAGGTATTGTTACCAACGTAACCAAGTTTGGTGCATTTGTAGATGTAGGAGTGCATCAAGACGGCTTAGTGCACGTGTCGCAGTTAAGTGATAATTTTATTACTGACCCATCGGAAGTAGTTAAAGTTGGACAAAAAGTAATGGCTGAAGTTACCGAGGTAGATGTAGCACGCAAGCGTATAGCACTAAGCATGAAAGGTATTGGTAAAGATAAAAATAACGCAAGCGCACCAACACCACGCCGCACAAGCCCTACAGAGGGTAAAGAAAAAATTACTACTAAATTCGTATCTAACAAACCTAAGCAAGAACCTAAAAAAGAAGAGCCTGTAAATAGTATGCACGACGCTTTGGCTGCGCTAAAGGCTAAGTTTGGAAAGTAATAACAGACAACAGCTTTTAGTCACAAGCTGTTGCTAGCGGAGCTGGTAAAATTATCAGTGATTCTATAAGTAGTAGTAAATTAAATCGAGGAATTAAAATTTTAACTGATTATTTAGGAGGTAAGACTTTTGAAATCTCGAATTCAAGAGGTGGATTCAAATAATAAAACGTAAGAAAATAAAAAGAAATAATGACAGTAAAACATTTTATGCTAGGCATTACCTTTATATTATTTGGAATTGGTATAGTTAGATTGATATATAAAAATCCTAATTTATTTGGGGTATTAATGGGTGATAAAACTGGGATTTACTTATTTGGAATCATTTCAATTTTAACAGGTATATTGGAATTATTTGGTTTTATAGATTGGCATTAATTATCTTCCCGTTAGCGCAAGCATCAAGTAACCGAGGGGCTTAGGTTAGCGCGAGTTTCTAAATCGTACTCAACAAAATTAACTTTGTATTTAAGTAAAATTTAAAACATAATAAACAATGATAGGGTACAGTAAAATAATAAAGAACACGAACTACAAGCTAGTGCTAGCATTGAAGAGACCACAGTGGAAATAAAATTTAAGGACAATGCTTAAATTATACTTTTTTCAAAAAACATTAAAACACTATTTTTTTATAGGTTTAGGAAGCTATTCGATTACGAGCGTAATAATGGTTTTACTAACTACAAAAATTTTAAATTATTATTATGGTATATTTTTAACATTACCTTCAATTTTTTTGAATCACGTAGGTTATTTTTCATACCTAAGAGAATTAAAAAAACATTCTTTTTTGATTAACGATGACGGTTTAAAATCAGTACTAGCGTTTCTCATTTTATCTTTTTTTTTTATTTTCAACTTTTTCATTCTAGTAATATTTACTAAATTTATTTACGATTCAATATTAAGTTAATAATTATTTTGTTCTACATTTTATTTAGTATTAGTCCCGCTAGTCCTAGTGCTAGGTAGCTGAGCGGTTTACGCTAGTGAGGGCTTGTAGCTTCTATTCAATAAAATTTACATTTATATAAATTTTAAAACGTAATAAACAATGATAGGGTACAATAACTTAATAAAAAACACGAGAGTTTAAGAAACACATTCAAATAAGTATATGTTTCGTGTTTTCATTTTTATTTGCAACGTCACCCTATTTATTAACCGTTTAAGAATGCAACATTTATTTAATGTACGAGTTGAAAATAGTGTAATTTAAAAAATAAACCACCCACACAAAACCGCCCAGCAACTATTGCAGGGCGGTTTTTTTATGCTTACATTTACTTAACTAAAATTATAAAACCCCACACACCATGGCACGTATAGCAGGTATTCAAATAGAAAAAAACGCAAAGGGTACACCCACCCACGTACGTATTAACCTTAAAAAGCACGGAGAAAAAATAAACCCAATACTCGAAGAACTAGGCGCAATTGAAGAGGACGAGTTTGAGCGTAAGTGGAAAACAAGTATTACTGGCGACGAGGTGTTTAACCATGTAATTGAGCATTTGAAAAGTTTGCCATGGGACAAATAGAAATTGTTTATGCCGAAAGTGTAAAGTATTATTTAACGGAACTAGCAGAAGTGTTGTATTACAAAAGCTATTTTTCATATTACGAAACTTCGGAGGAGTATGTTAACAAACTTAAATTTCAAATAAATAACGAGCTTAATTTATTAAAACACTCAACGCCCACTTTTAAGTATCGCAAACACAAATAATACGCTAAAATTAAAGCAAGTAAACGCACAGTGTGGTATGTGTTTTTTGATAAAAAAGACAATCGTTATTTCATCGAATACATAACCAACAACCATGTAGCTAACTCTAAACACCTAAACGGATTGTAACGTTAAAACATAACAAACTACCTGAACAAACTCTACAGTAAAACAATAAGAGATGCGAGGTATAAGCCACAAGTGTTCGAAACATGCAATTTTTCATTTTTAAAGCAAATTACACTTATTCAAACTATCCGATTTTACTGAATTTTTCATCTCTTTTGGTATGACAAAAAAATAATAGTTCAAGGTTTCGAACACGTGTGGGTATAAGCTAGCGCTAGAAGGGAAACGATTCCGAAGTGAAAAATAAATTTCACATCTTAATCTAACAGAAGAATTATATAAATCATGAAGGTACTATTGAAAATTATATTGACTAATTGGATTAATTCTCTAGTTATTTTCATTGCTTTATTTTTAGCCAGTTTTTTTAGTGCTTTATTAATTGATAATTTTTCAATTATTGACGCTTTTATTGAAACAGGTTATTCTTTACTCGTTTATGGCATGGTATGCTGGATGTTTTTTTTTATATCTGTTGGAATACTTGATGTTATTCTTTTTTCATTAAAAAAACAATTTCAATTTATAACTTATAAGTTGGCCATTGAATGGTTACTTATAAGTTCTCCCTTTATTTTTTGGCTTATTAAATATAATCAATGGGTATTTTTTATTGCTGTTCTTGCATTTCTAATAGGTCAATATTTAAGAAAAAATTACATTACTAAAATATTAACCGCCGCAAATTCCAAAAATCGTTATAAATAAATTTGCGTTAAAAAACTAAAAGTACCCCCTAAAAACTAAAATAAAATAGTGTGTGTAATTTTTCACAAGAAAATCGTGCAAATACAAACTCGTGAGCGTAACAACTAACAAGTTTTACAGCTAATACTATCTTAATTAACACAAAGCAATTATTGGAGTACACATAAAACAACGATTAAGTGTATATTTGTAGCAACCCGTTAATTACACTACACCGCTATGGAAGTTTTAAATACTACTACCACCAACAAACGAAAAATAAAACCTCAGGACTCCCCTACCCTAGCGGCTGCCTATGCTCGTAACAAAGTGCACCCACAGGCTACTGACTTAGAGGAGGCGGTGCTAGGCGCAGTATTGCTCGAAAAAGACGCATTGCTAACTATTATTGATGTGTTGCGCCCTGAAAGTTTTTACCAAGAAAAACACCAAAATATATTTAAAGCCTGCTTAGCTCTTAACAACCGTAACGAACCTGTAGATTTACTTACTGTAACGGAGGAATTACGCCGTAAAAACATACTCGAGGAATCAGGCGGAGCGGTATATATTGCTAGGCTTACAGGGCGTATATCGTCAAGTGCGCATATTGAATACCACTCGCGTATTATTGCCGAAAAATATATACAGCGTGAGTTAATAAAAATATCGAGCTACATACAAGACGAGGCTTTTGAAACAGGCACAGATGCCTTTGATTTGCTAGATAAATCGCAGGATTCGCTATTTAAATTATCGGAAGGTAATATGAATAAGCAGTTTGAAACTATTAAGGAATTAGTAGATAAAGCGGTATTAGAAATTAAAGAAAATGCCAACAAGAAAGATGGTTTAACAGGTGTTCCGTCGAGTTTTACTGAGTTGGATAGTATAACAGGTGGCTGGCAAAAAGCTACACTTAACATTATTGCGGCTAGGCCAGGGCATGGTAAAACTGCGTTTGCCCTAGCATTGGCACGTAATGCAGCGGTAGATTGGAATATACCCACCGTGTTTTTTTCGTTGGAAATGGACGCCGTACAATTAGTAATGCGTTTGGTAAGTATGGAAACCGAGTTAGAAAGCCAAAGCCTCAAAAAAGGAAATTTGCAACTACACGAATGGACACAACTCAACAAAAAAGTAAATAGTTTGTACGAGTCGCCGTTGTATATTGATGACACGGCAGGCCTATCAATATCGCAGTTTAGAGCTAAAGCACGTAGGCTAAAACACGAAAAAAACATACAGCTAATAATTATAGATTATTTGCAGTTAATGACCGTAGCCGAGGAGGGTAAGATGGTGCGTGAGCAAGTAATTAGTACCATTTCACGCACATTAAAATTAGTATCCAAAGAGCTACAAGTGCCTATTATAGCCTTAGCGCAGGTAAGTCGCGACATGGAAAAACGTGGCGGCACAAGTGCCCATAAACCTATGTTGAGCGATTTGCGCGAGTCTGGGGCTATTGAGCAAGATGCCGATATGGTAATGTTTGTATTTAGAAAAGAAATGTTTGGAATGGAGTTTGAAGAAGATGGGACTCCCACCAAAGGCACTGCCGACATAGTAATAGCCAAGCACCGTAATGGCCCCACGGGCGATGTACGTTTAAAATACATTAACCACCTTACCAAGTTTGTATCTATGGATGGGCAATACCCGCAAGTGCCTAATAACCAAGGGTACGAGCCTACTAACAGTATTAAACCCAATTATAACTTTGACCAAAACAATGGGCAAACTACCAAAACGTTTGGCTCAAAATTAAATAACAACGACGATGATTTTACGGCAGGCCCTAGTATTGAAGAGGCTCCGTTTTAATTACTAATAGCAAATGGCCAATAAATTTTTATTTGTGTTTAAAAATCGTCAGCGTTTTGGCGTGTTAATGATATGCGTAATACTAGCTACATTAGCATGGTTGCTTGTGGTGTTAGGCAAGCAATACAACACACAATTACGGTTTGCATTGAGCTATACTAACGCTCAGCACAATTATATATTGCATGCTAATGGTGCTGACACCCTAACGGTAGAGGTTAGTGGGTCAGGCTTTAATTTGTTGCGCACCAATTTTATAAATACTAAAAAGCCATTACTTATTAATTTACAAAACTTACAAACAACAACTAGTAATACCACTAATTTGAATTTGAATGACCCGCGTTATTACTCCACCATCAAACAACAAATACCCTACGGATTACGTATAATACGCATTCAGCCTGATGTGATAAATTTTACGATGAGTAAAAAGTACAAAAAACGTGTACCCATTAGCTTTAGTGCTTTGCTAAGTTATGCGCCCAAGTTTTTTATTACGGAGGCCGTAACGCTTAAACCCACAAGCGTAGTATTATTTGGCGATAGTGCCGAACTAAGTACAATACATGAAATTAAAACCGAAAACTTTACTACCCAAAACCTGCAAGCTACAATAAACAAGATGCTCCACTTGCAGTTACCTGCTGAATACCCAAATATAACCGCCGATATTGAAAACGTAAACGTAACTATTCAGGTAGAGGAATTTACCGAAGCTAAATTTACTGTGCCTGTAAAAGTGGTAAATGTGTTAGACAAAAAAACAATAAAAACGTTCCCCGACCGTGTAGAAGTTAAGTGCCTATTGCCCTTGAGTAAATATAAAAATGTAGTGGCTGATAATTTTGAAGTAGAAGTAAACTATGCTCAGCAACAAACGGGTATTACTAATAGTTATAACAACAAACTTAAACTAACGTTGAGCAAACTACCCCAAGGCGCACGAAATGCTAAGTTAAACGTAGACAAGGTAGAATTTATTTATAAAAATAACATACGTTAATTATGCTTAAAAACAGAATACCTATTACTATACTTACTGGTTTTTTGGGGGCAGGCAAAACAACAGTCCTCAACAAAATACTAGCCACACAGGCCTCTGCCGATGTATTTGTAATTGAAAATGAATATGCCGAAACATCAATAGACGGGCAATTACTTAACACCACCAATACCATTGAACTGAATAATGGTTGCGTGTGTTGCTCGTTAAATAACGATTTTCAAGACGCATTATTTACCGTATTTAATAAAGGACCAGAAAATGTACCTAAGCACATTATTGTGGAAACTACTGGTGTAGCCCAACCTGGGCAAATACTTAATAACTTGTTAGAGAACACTAACGTACAATTAAGTTTTAAAATTAACGCTGTAGTTACCGTAGTTGATGCCGTGCACCATGCGCAACATTTACAACAGGTAGAACTATATGCCCAACAAATAGGCTATGCAAACGTAGTGTTAGTGAGTAAAACTGAGGGCTTAACCACTACACAAATTGAAACGATACTACAAAGTATAGCCACCATTAATGCCGATTGTGTGCTGCATGTAATTACACAATTTAATAACTGGGAAAGTTTACTTGCACAAAATGCGTTTACCATTAGTGCCATTGAAAAACTAACAACGAGCAAAATAAATTTTAGCACACTAAAGCCTTCGTTTACTGCTATTGATACTCCACTAATTATTAGCGCAGGTACTAAGAGTAGTAGTAGTAACAGTATTTCGAGCAAGAGCATAGCCTTAGATATACCACATATAAACCCTGTGCTGTTAGACCGTTGGCTATTTAGTTTTTTAACCAATAATGGTCCTGAAATATTTAGAGCCAAAGGAATATTTAGTGTGGTCAACGAGCCTAAGAAGCTAGTCTTCCAAGCTATACACGATAACTATATGTTAGACTTTGGCCCTGTGTGGAAAGACGATGAAATACGCAAAAACGTTATTATATTTATAGGTGAAAATTTGGAAACTCTTAATTTAGAAGACGAATTATTAACCATAGTTGAAACCATTACCCAACACCATGATTAAAGCAATAATTAACGGAACATTAGTAAACGAGGGTATAGTAGCACCACGTACTATTGTAATAAGCAACGGAATTATTACAGATGTACTGCCACCTGACGCTGTAATTACAGATGCTAACGTGGAGATAATTGATGCCACAGGCTTACATATATTCCCTGGCATAATTGACGACCAAGTACATTTTAGAGAGCCTGGCTTAACCCACAAAGGCGAAATATATACCGAAGCTAAAGCCGCCGTAGCAGGCGGTATTACTAGCTTTATGGAAATGCCCAATACCAACCCTGCTACACTTACACAGGAATTATTACAGCAAAAATTTGAACGAGCGGCAGAAGTGTCATTAGCTAATTACTCGTTTTTTATGGGAGCTAGCAACGATAATTTAGCGCAAGTATTAGCTACTGACTCTAAGCATGTATGTGGTGTAAAAATATTTATGGGCAGTAGCACGGGTAATATGTTGGTGGATAATGAAGAGGTACTGTCGCAAATTTTTAAACAAGCAAAAACTATAATAGCCACCCATTGCGAGGACGAAGCCACCATTAAACACAACTTGGCACAAGCCCACAACACTTATGGCGATGGGATACCTGTAACACAGCATCACATTATTAGGTCGGCCGAGGCCTGTATTAAATCATCGCGCAAGGCCATTGCCTTAGCACAACAGTTTGATACTAAGTTGCATATATTGCATATTTCAACAGCGGAAGAAGTGGGGCAGTTTAGTAATGCACCATTGGCACAAAAACGCATTACAGCCGAAGCCTGCATACATCACCTATGGTTTACCAACGAAGACTATGCAACCAAAGGCAACCTTATAAAATGGAATCCTGCCGTTAAAACCGCTACTGATAAACATGCAATTTGGCAAGGAGTACTCAACGGCAACATTGACGTAATAGCTACCGACCATGCACCACATACTCTTTCCGAAAAACAACAACCTTATGCACAAGCCCCTAGTGGTGGCCCGTTGGTGCAACACGGCCTACAAGCTATGTTAGACAAATACCACGAGGGAGTAATTACATTAGAAATGATAGCCCAAAAAATGTGTCATAACATGGCGGAATTGTTCCAAATACAGCAACGTGGCTATGTGCGCCAAGGCTATTATGCCGACTTAGCTTTGGTAAACCTGAATCAGCCGCACACCGTTACAGAGCACAATATACTAAGTAAATGTGGTTGGAGCCCGTTTAACAACCATACGTTTAAATCATCAATTGTACATACTTTTGTTAATGGTACCCACGTGTATAACAACGGCACAATTAACAAAACCACCAAAGGAAGCGCCCTAGTATTTAACCGATAATAAGTTGTAAATAAACATTTAAGCAATGCAAATACTTACCTACATAGTCACAATTTTATTATTAGCAACTATTACGCTAACTAGTTGCAAAACCAAGCGAATTAATAAGTGTAACGATTGCCCTAATTTTCAAAAACATTAATTATACGATGCCACAACAACCAATTAAAGTACTAATGGTGTGCTTAGGTAATATTTGCCGTAGCCCAATAGCCGAGGGCTTGTTACGCCACAAGGCACGTATTAAAAATTTGACTATTACCACCGATTCAGCAGGTACTAATGGGTTTCACGATGGAGAGGCACCTGATAGACGCACCCAAAAAAATGCACTTAGCCACCAAGTAGATATTAGCGATTTGCGCTCACGGAAATTTACCACCAACGACCTAACCAACTTTGACATCATTTACACTATGGACGCCAACAACTACCGTACAGTGCTAGCCATGTGTAGCACTGACGAAGAGCGCAACAAAGTAAAAATGATATTAAACGAACTATACCCTAATAGTAACTCCGCAGTACCCGACCCCTACTACTTAGGCGAAGATGGCTTTGAAAACGTGTATAAATTATTAGATGAAGCCACTGATGTTATTGTGGAGAAGTTTAAGGAGGGGAGATTGGTGTAAGTAGTGTAAATTGAGCGATGATGAAAATTAAATATAGACCAACTCCGTTAAATATTATTTCCGGACTTGCCTCTGTATTTGTAATTTACTTAGCTATGAATTCAGGACCTATGGGATTTGGGATTTTGGGGCTAATTTATTTCACACCTATAATTATCATAGGAATATTAATTGATTTCATTTTACAAAAATATTTTTCCAAATATCTCATAACTTTTTGCATTGAAATATTTATTTTGAGTATAATATACTTTGCTTATTGTTGGTCTCAACGGTCTAAAACTCTTATAATTCCTGATAAACTTCAAAACCAATACATTGTAACAATTTATGGAGTAGAAAAAGCAGATAAACTTCCAAGCGGTTGGAATTATGAAATTAAAATCCCCACAAATGGCGTTTTTATGACTTCATCTTCGTTTGAGGATGACTTAAAAGAAACTAAAATTAAAACTTATTCGGGGATTAATATTAACACAGACGAAACTGAATTAGGATGGGTGGACATAATGAGTGATGAGTTTTACTGTAACGGAAAAATTTATCAATATCAGTTTTGGATGGTTGACACTTCTTGTTGTATCTACTCTAGCACAGAAATTGATAATTTTAAAATAGCACTACAAAAACAATTTTGCAAATGAAAAATATACAAATTAACTGTTTACTTATTTTGCTATTATAGCTCGTTTTCTAACGAATCAAATTTTCAATGTAGATACAAATAATGACTTAGAAAATTATTTTAGATGATAAAACATACAGGCATCAAATATTAACTCATAAAGCTCCCCATGTGGCAAACCACCATCAACGATTTTAAATATTACATGCAGTTTGAGCTATCAATGGCTAAACACACCATTGAAAGTTATGAACGCGATTTGCATAAATTTACTTTGTTTTGCCACCAAAATGGATACAATGACTTAACTCCTAACCAGGTTAAGCTAAAACATTTAACCCAGTTTTTAAAATGGTTAAATGAATTGCAATTATGCGAAACCTCGCAGGCACGCATTATATCAGGTATTCGTAAGTTTTATAAATATTTATTAATTGAAAACGTAATTGATTTTGACCCCACACAATTACTAGAGACCCCTCGTTTAAAACGAGCATTACCTACCACGCTCGAAATACACGAAATTGATACAATGCTTGCCACCGTTGATTTAAGTACTCCCGAAGGCCACCGTAACAAAGCCATAATAGCTACGCTTTACAGCTGCGGCTTGCGCGTAACCGAACTGTGCAATTTACAACTTACCGACCTGTTTTTTACCGATGGTTTTATACGTGTAATAGGCAAAGGCAATAAGCAAAGGCTTATACCCATTGGTAACGAAGCTATAACGCTTATTACTATTTATATTAACGAACAACGCATATTCTTAAAAAAAATAAACAAGGCACATCAAAATAGTTTGTTCCTCAACAGGCTAGGTAGCAAACTATCGCGCGTAATGATATTTTACATTATTAAAGATAGTGCCTTGAGCGTAGGCATTACTAAAACAATAAGCCCCCACACCTTACGCCATTCGTTTGCTACACACCTTATTGATGGAGGTGCTGATATTAGGGCGGTACAAGAAATGCTAGGACATGCTAGTATTATAACTACCGAAATTTATACCCATTTGGATAATGATTTCCTACGGAGTAATCTACTGCAATTTCATCCATTAAGCATTAACCGTGAGCGACTACACACCAAAGGGTAGCGCTATACAATATTTAGTTGCGCCTCGGTTACTGAGTTAAAACGCACCTTATCACGCTCGCCGCAGTAGGGGCCTTGTTTTACTTCAATAATTTCCGATTGTTCTAACATAAAAAAACCATGCCCGCCATCGGCCAGCAACACTACATCGCCAGTAGCAACAACACGGCTTTCTAAATACTGTTGTTCATTATCATAAAAATCAACCCGCACCTTGCCCGATTTAATGTACAACACCTCTTGTGTTAGGCGTACTTCGCGCTGCACAATATTATGGCGGTGTGGTAGTATTTCGTAGCCTTTGGGGCGGTTCATATATCCTAACTGTTGCGAATCGTTATCGCCCGTAAAAAACTCAATACCGTCGTTACTGTAGGTACTGCGTATAATTATGGCAAGGGTTAAATTACTGTGTATTACTTTTTCAATCATTGTTTTCAATTATTATCTTGCTTAAAAATAGCGAAATAAAATATAATTAATAGTAGTGCATTATTACCCACGTTGGCGCACGACTTCGTACAACAATACGCCACAAGCTACTGATACATTCAACGATTCAATATTACCTAGCAATGGTAATTTGGCTTTAATATCGCTTTGCTTTATTAACTCGCTACTTATGCCTTTGTCTTCGGCACCCATTATTATTGCGGTAGGTTTGGTGTATTCAAAGGCGGTGTACAAGGTGTCGGTTTTTTCGGTGCAGCTTACTAATTGTATGCCGTACTCTTTTAATAAAAATACGGTAGCTTTTAAGCTATCTACTTTGCACACGGGTATGCTGTGTAATGCCCCAGCCGATGTTTTTATAGCATCGGCATTAATCATAGCACCACCTCGGCTAGGTATTATTATGGCGTGTACTCCTGTGCAGTTAGCAGTACGGGCTATTGCTCCAAAGTTACGTACATCGGTTATGCCATCTAATATAAGTAATAATGGTACTTGCCCTTGTTCATTACACTGAGTAATTATTTCTTCAATATTTTGATATTCAATAGAACTCATAAAGCCAATTACGCCTTGATGGTTGGCTCTAGTTTCGCGGTTAATGCGCTCGGGTGGCACTAATTGATAAGGCACTTCGTGGTCGCGGCATACTTTAAACAAATCGCCTGTGAGCGAGTTACTCAAGCCCTTTTGTATCATTAGCTTATCAATAGTTTTACCATTTTCAATGGCTTCAATTACTGCACGTGTGCCGTATATTAAATTTTCTTTAACAGGGCGGTTGTTGTTATTAAACATATAAGTTGTGTTGTGATAAATTTAAAAAATATTAAGCAGGATATTCTACAAAATTATTTTCGGTTTCGTAAAGTGTAATTTTAATTTCAAAAACCTTGTCAATGTGGACACGTAGCTTATTATAAATTACCATAGCTATGTTTTCAGCTGAAGGATTAAGGTCTTTAAATTCTTCAGTATCGAGGTTCAGGTTACGATGGTCAAATGGTTCTTCTACATGGGTTTTAATCAAATTACTTAGTATGCCTAAGTCAAATACATAACCCGTTTCTGGATTTACTTCACCAATAATTTTCACAAACAAATTGTAATTATGTCCATGATATCTGTCGTTGTTACATTTTCCAAAAATGCGTTTATTAGTTTCTGCATCCCAAGCAGGGTTGTTAAGGCGATGCGCGGCGTTAAAATGAGCTTTGCGAATTACTGCGGTTTTCATAGTAGAAGTGTTTTTTTATTGGTGTATTTTATGTGTATTATGTTAAAAATAATGTAGTACAAACATACTATGAAACTATGTAAACATTAACATTGTTGCAATTTAATTTACAGTTATAATATGTCGTTTTTTTCAAATACATTTACTCCAAGATTTAATATTTACAAGCAACTCAATTTTACACTATGCGTTTTGCATTATTTGGCAACAGCTACAATCCTCAATTACAACCGTTTATACAAGCACTGGTAAATAAGCTACATACTAGTAATGCTACGTTAGTAGTACATCATGGCTATTATGAGCTACTACAAAACGATATTACGTTTCATCGTACGCCACAATTATTTAGCTCTAACACCACGCTTAGTACCATGGCCGATGTACTTATATCCATAGGCGGAGATGGTACTATGCTAAGCACAATTAAGTACGTACAACATACTACTATGCCTGTAATAGGCTTAAATGCTGGACGTTTGGGGTTTTTGGCTAATATTGCTAAAGATGAAATTGACCTTGCAATTGACGCCCTAATTAACAAACAATACACCATTGAAACGCGTAGCTTGTTACGCCTAACAACATCGGTTAATTTGTTTGATGGCTTTAATTACGCTCTTAACGAATGTACTATACACAAGCGCGATTCGGCAGCTATGATAACTATTCATGCGTATTTAAACGACGAATTTTTAAATTCCTACTGGGCTGATGGCCTAATAATAGCAACTCCTACAGGTTCCACAGCATACTCATTAAGTTGTGGCGGGCCAATTGTAACGCCTGATTGCGCCAATTTTATTATTACGCCTATTGCTCCGCATAACCTTAATGTGCGCCCACTAATTATACCCGACAACAAAATATTAAAACTAAAAGTAGAGGGCCGACAAAATAATTTTTTAGTAACGTTAGATTCACGTTCGCAAACAATAACGTCCGACATTGAACTTATTTTAACCAAAGACGAGTACATGTTTAGTACTATTAAATTACACAACCAAAGTTTTTTTAATACCCTACGCAATAAGTTAATGTGGGGGCTTGATAAACGTAACTAAGCATGTACACATAATTAATAATAATTGAATGATTAACATAGCCATATTTGCATCGGGGGCAGGGAGTAATGCACTTAATTTAATTAAATACTTTAACACTAATACGCACGCTAACATAGCCTGTGTAGCTTGTAACAAGACTGATGCAGGCGTTATTGATAAAGCTAAGGCGCACAATATACCCGTGTTTTTATTTGACAAAACACTATTTGATAACGAGCAATTGTTTATGCATCGCCTTGCTATTTACGAGATTAATTTTATTGTGCTAGCTGGTTTTTTGTGGAAAGTTCCCAGCTATTTAGTACAACAATTTCCTAACAAAATCATTAACCTGCACCCCGCGTTATTGCCTAATTATGGCGGCAAAGGTATGTATGGTATGCACGTTCATACTGCCGTTATTGCTAACCACGAAACACAATCGGGCATTACTATACACTACGTAAACGAGCATTACGATGAAGGACAAATAATAGCACAATACACCACTGAAATTTTGCCTAACGATACGCCTGAAATTTTAGCGCAAAAAATACATTTACTCGAGCATACTCACTTGCCTAGTGTTGTAGCACAAGTAGTAGCTACGCTTTAAACAACAAAATAGGGTTAAACTAATATATTAGTTTAACCCTATTTTGTTGTTTGATTAGGACATTATATCCAATAATTAATTATTCAACTGAAGCGTGCTTATCTTGTATTTTTTCTTTGTGCTTAATTATCTGGGTTTTTAATGCACTACACGCTTCTTCGCACGCTTCTTCAAACGATTTTGCATGTTTTTTAGAAAACATATCATGTCCCTTAACCAATAATTTTATTTCGGTTACTTTGTTTTCGCTATCGCTCGATTTATCTAGCTTTAATATAACTTCTGCACCACTTATTTGGTCAAAAAAAGTCATTAGTTTTTCAACTTTTTCGTTTACAAATGCAATTAATTTTTGGTCTGCTGTAAAGTGTACCGATTCAATGTTAATCTTCATGATTTCTAGGTGTTTTTAAATTTATTAATTAAACATTTAATTTTTGTTGTTACAAAGAGTAATTATAAAAAATAATTACGCCTTTGGATGAGCCAAGTTATAAGTTTTTTTTAATGTTTCAATGGAATTATGTGTATAAATTTGTGTGGCTGCTAAATTAGCGTGCCCCATCATTTCTTTAATGGCATTAATGTCAGCTCCTTGGTTTAATAAATGTGTAGCAAACGTATGGCGTAGCACATGTGGGCTCTTGCGGTCGGTGGTGGGTAGTAAGCTCAACATTTGTTTAATTATTTTTCCCATTTTAGCAGGTGTAAATGGTTTATTTTTATCATCAATAAGCAATATGTCGCTAGCCACATTGGGCCGTGTATGTAAGTATTTTTTTAGCATAGCGCATACTTCAAGCGTTATGGGTACTAGGCGTTCTTTGTTGCGTTTGCCTAGCACTTTTATACTCATATCGTATAAGTTTACGTGTTGTAATGGTACGTTAATTAACTCGCTCAAACGTACACCAGTAAAGTAAAATAAACTAAAACTTAAGTAGTAAGTATACTCTACTGGATTGCTTAAATCAAAATGCGTGGCAAAACATTGGTATAAATTTTCCATTCGCGATTCTTCCACAAATTGTGGTAAACGTTTTTGTTGTTTGGGAGCAACAATTTTTAGCATAGGGTTTACTAACAGTACATCTAAACGCATTAAAAATTTGTAATACGTTTTTAGCGTTGATATTTTACGATTAATTGTAGCGGATTTATTTTCGTCTTCGGCCAAAAAAGTTATCCAAGTACGAATGTGTTTGGCTGTAATATCGTTAATAGTATTAAAGTGTACATTATCCATTACGTAGGCTTCAAATTGTTGTAAATCAATTAAATAAGCGGTAGTGGTATGATTTGAAAAACGTTTTTCAAAACGCAAATAATTTTCAAAATCGGTGCTGTAAAACATTGCAATTATTTTTTAGGTGTTGTAATTCACACTATGGATTGTGTAGGTACTTATCTATTTCAAATATAGTGGTAAAATAATTATCTACAAACATAGTAGTAGTAAGTAAAGTTACAGCTATACGGTTTAATAATCGTTGTAATGATTAAACAAAGTAGATTGTATGCCCACGTACACAATGCTACTAATGCCATTAGTTTTAATAACAGTAGTGCCTGCGCATACTGTAGCTAGTTTAAATGAATAACTTGCCTGTAAGTTAGCCGTTATACGCTGTATACGATTACCTTGTAGGGTAGTAACACCAAAATCGGCAACACGTGAGGTATATGATGTGTAAATATTATTACCATAGTTTTGAGTAATAGTACTTACACCAGTTACAAAATAACTGCCCTTAGCTACTAGCTGTAATTTATTACTACGGTAGGATAGTAACGCTAATGCCTCCACAAAATTAGCCCCTGCGGGGTGCGCCAATGCTTGATTGTAGTGCCCATAATTAATAAGTGAATCAGCGTGGGCATAGGTGTAAGGGCGCACATAATTAAACTCGGCTAGGGCTACAAACTGTTTTTTGTTGCTCACATAATTGTATTTAGCACCTGCCTGCGCCGCATACTTATTACCCCACCAATGGGTGCGCTTTACAAAGTACGATAGCAAAAATTCATCTAATACAAATTGACTGTAAAGCGTTAAATTTTTAATTGGTTTTATTTTTAAAATAAGCCCCAGTAGCTCGTTATCAGTGCTACCTTGGCTATACTCCACTGGGCGAAAAAACGTAATGGGATTAAGATAAGTTAAGTCGTATTTGAATTTGTAGGTATTATTACTACGTGTAGGAAACACTACCGTTTCGTACAACTGCACGTTGAGCCACTTACTAGGCGTATAACTTATACTATGAAATGTCATAAATTTATTCCTGTTTTTATTATCCAACGGCTTGCTATCATTCATATCCACAAGGTGAGCGTAAGTAGTAGCGTATTGTAATTGTTTAAACTTAGCATCAAAACTCAAGTGGTAAAATGGTGCAACATTATCGCTGAGTACTAATGAACGATACCCCTCCCCCACAAAAAAACGATTGCGCCCCGCATGTAAGTTAATGTATTTGTTAGGCGTATATTTTACATTAAAATCAAGGTAATTACTGGTAACAAAATTTTTGTTTTTAGTATAAAAGGCTGTACCCACGCTACCTATGCTCTGCGTTTGATGTATGCCAGAATCTAAGCCAGTAGTGCCATTAAGCCACACACGTTGGTAATTAATACTCGCTGCTAGCTTCGCTGAATAATAATGGTTAATTGAAAACCCAATACCTAGCTCCGCTCCTACTTTGTTTTTTTGGAATGTTGAAATTGCTACAGGCAAAATTTTTAATCGAGTTTGTTTTTTAATTGAGTCGTGTTTTAAGCCAATTGTATTAATAACACGATGCGGCACATTGTTAATTGCGGTATCAATAACACGATTAGTTATTGATTGATAATTAATGTACTGCGCATTAACATTGGCAACTATACACAATAAAACAATTATAAAGGTGTTACGCATTTTTAGGTTTTATTAAAAATGGCAATTGCCCCGCCACAATAGTGGTGGCTAGCACACTTACAAACTGTACTAATGTGGATTGTTGATGTAGGCTATACACCAATAGTATTAATACTATTGTAAAGCCATATAACATAACTGCAATGCACGCATGGCTACAACCTAACCTTAGTAGTTGATGATGTATGTGGTTTTTATCAGCTTCAAATGGTGAGTGTCCTTTTAGTGCTCTAATTAAAAAAACTCTAAACGTATCATATAACGGATACACTAATAAAGTAAGTACAAACACAGGTCTACTAAGGGTTACAAGGGCTGGATAGTATATTTTATTTACATCAAAACTCAAGCAACGTATTACTAACATAGCTATAATTAACCCAATAATTAACGATCCACTATCGCCCATAAATAATTTAGCAGGTGCAAAATTAAACACCAAAAATGCAGCTAATGCACCCGCTAATGCAAAGGCGAGTGCTGCCATACTAGCATCTTGCACAAAGTAAAACCAAGTACCTAACATAGTACTGGCTATAAAGCCTATGCCTGCTGCAAGTCCATCTACTCCATCAATTAAATTAAACGCATTAATTAACACAATAACTGTAGCTACGCTAAAAAATATTTGCCAGGTATCGTTCATTTCATATATACCAAATATACCATGCATAGTTGTTATGCGTTGTTTAGCAAGCAATACCAATATAAAACTAATGATGATGAATGATAGTAGTTTTTTAACTGGGGCGGTGCCAATAATATCGTCTTTAATACCTACAAAAAATAAAAGCAGTGTTGTGGTTACAATATATTTTAAATCATGCGCATTATCAATAGGATACCACAGGGCGTAGCTAAACAATGTGGCCGCAAATATTATTATACCGCCAACGGTGGGTACAATGCGCTGGTGTACTTTACGGTCGCCATCGGGGGCATCAAATAAGCGTTTCATTATAGCTACCTTAATTAATGCAGGTATGCTAAATAAACTTATGCAGGCAGCGGTAATAAATACGAGTAATAAATAGTCCAAGTGAATAGGTTGTAAAGATGAATGATTTTTTATTTGCAGTTAAATATAGTACCCATTAATTTAAAAATTGTAGTATAATTGGCTTAATTTGCATTGTAGTCCTGCGGTTATATAATTGCTATTGTAAGTTTTAGTACCTGTATTAGTGCGTTGTTCATAGCTTGCAAATAGGGTTAAGTAATTGCTTTGATTAGGAATATAAAATAAATTTACGGCAATGTTTCTTTGACGCTCTACTGTATTAAAATAACTAGGATGTGCACCCGATGCGTTATTGGTGTTAATGCTACTTAACTGTCCCTCACGGTTAAGCATAGTTAATGCGTTTTGTGGTTGCAAATAATTGTAAGTGGCACTTGCGCCTATACCATATTTACTTACGTAATTAACAGTAGCGTAGATTTCATTATAGTTGTAATTCCAAGGGTGATTAATGGGCTGATTATACTGCAACACGCTTGACTGCTGGGCTTTATTACTAGTGTATTCGGCCTGCAGGGTTAAACCTTTTAGCGTAAAACTATCAAACGATTTTACCCCAATTTGCATACCCTCATTAAACGAATGCAAAATCCATTGTGCGTAGGTATATGCTTTTTTTACAAAACGATACTTAATACAAAGCCCACTGTTATTGGTAGTGGCAGGTGTTAGCGTAATAATTGGATTAATTAATAACACATTAAACTTACCTGTGGCAGTATTAAAACTAGCTTCGGTTTGCTTACAATCAAATAGAGTAATTTGTAACTTATCATTAAACAATGATGCACCCACTATGTGCGTAGTAAGTGCTGTTTTATTAAAGTAAGGCTCTGTAAGCCCCGAATACGTTGTGTAGCGGTTAAGATCAATGTTAGTGAGTAAGGCATATTGTGTTTGATAAAAAAAGTGCTTGTAATTAACACTAACTCGCACAAATGGATAATTTAACCCAATATCACTCATAAACAAACTACGATACCCATCGCCAACAAACTGCTTACCGCTACCCGCCTGTATGGCTATGTGCTTACGCATATAAGTAATATAGCCACTTGCGTTGGTATAATCTACGCCTGTTTTTTTATAGGTTTTATAGCGTCCTTGCCCAGGTATTATTTCGGTGGCCTTGGCGTATGCCTGCAAATACTGGGGTAATAGTGCTTGGTTCTCAGTAAACCATGTGTTAAATGATAAGTACTTGCCTAGCTTTCCGTTAGCATACACGCCTCGTGTGTTTTGGTATAGCGGTACACTATCGTGCGTAAGTGCAATATTTAATATTGGGTTTAAACGCAGGTAAGACGCATTGCTATCACGTAGTACCACAAAATCTTGTGCAAATAATTTGCGTTTAATGTAGTTTTTTTTGTTTTGAATTAAATTATCGCTCGTTACATTATTCAGTACAAAGGGCTTGCAAGCTGTAAGTACGTTGTGTTGCGAGCTATCGCTATACAATTGTGCCTCAGCATTGTAATAATTTTGATTATTCAGCAACGAATAATCAATATATGATTGCGCTCGCACACCTGTGTTTACAAGTAGTACAAGTGCACTAGTAAGTAGTAATTTAAAATAATTGTTGTTGCAATACATCGTTGTACACCTTGGTTAAGCCCTGTTGTAAGTTAATGGTGTGTTTCCAACCCAAACTATGTATTTTGTCCACGTTCATTAGCTTGCGTGGTGTGCCGTCAGGTTTATTAGTGTTAAACACCAACTTGCCTGTGTAATCAATAACTTTACTTATTAGCTGCGCAACATCAGCAATGCTTATGTCCTCGCCAGTACCTATGTTTACAAGCCCTTCGGCATTATAATTATATAGTAAATATACGCAAGCTTGTGCCAAATCATCAGCGTGCAAAAACTCACGTTTTACCTTGCCCGACCCCCACACTTCTACCGTAGGTAAGTTATTAATTTTAGCGGTATGTATTTTGCGAATTAATGCAGGCAGTACATGCGAGTTTTCTAAATCATAATTATCGTTAGGCCCATACAAATTAGTGGGCATAGCACTAATAAAATTACAGCCGTACTGCGCACGGTACGCATCACACATTTTTACACCTGCTATTTTGGCTATGGCATACGGTTCGTTAGTGGGTTCTAAAACGCCTGTTAGCAGGTCGGTTTCTGTCATGGGTTGTGGTGCAAATTTTGGATAAATACACGACGACCCTAAGAACAATAATTTACTTACCCCTTGTACATAGCTTTGATGAATTACGTTGTTTTGTATCATCATGTTTTCATAAATAAATTGCCCTCTGTACGTATTATTAGCCATAATACCGCCTACTTTAGCGGCTGCCAGTACCACATAATTAGGTTTTTCTTTGGCCATCATTTCGGCTACCGCTGCCTGATTAGTTAAGTCTAACTGGGCATGAGTGTAGGTAATAAAATTACTAAATCCTTGCGCTTGTAAGGCACGCATAATAGCCGACCCCACCATACCTCTATGTCCTGCTATGTATATTTTATCCGTTGTTGTCAATGTGTTATATGTGTGTGTTTAAATAAAATGATTGCTATGGTAAACTACCCTATTTTAATACCAAGTACCGTAATGTCGTCTATTTGCTCGCCATCTCCCTTAAAATCATTTAAGGCTTTGTGCAGCAATGCTACTTGTATGCGTGTAGGTTTGGTATTAATGTCTGTTAATAATTGTTTGAATTTAGCTGGGTAAAATTTCTTACCGTCTGCACCTCCACGCTGGTCGGCATAGCCATCGCTCGATAAATAAATGGCATCTCCTTTTTGTAATTGTATGGTGTGGTTATCGTATAGGTCTTCTTGAGTTTTAAAAAACATTTTTCCAATAGGTATTTTATTGGCTTTGTATTCAATTAACTCGTTGTTACGTACCAAATACAATGGCATAAATGCGCCTGCATACACTAGTTCATTTTTATCAAAATCAATGCTACAAAATGCTATATCCATACCGTCTTGTAGCATAGCCTCGTCATTGTGTTGTTTGTTGAGTTGTGCACTTAGTCCGTTTTTTAAGGCGTGTAATACTTTACTTGGCGATATGTATGCCGTGGCATTATTGATGATTTCATTTAATAAATTATAGCCCATAATACTCATCATTGCCCCTGGTACTCCATGGCCTGTGCAATCGGCTAGGGCAAAGTATAGGCTGTTTTTGTTACGCTTTAGCCAATAAAAATCTCCACTAACAATATCTTTGGGTTGAAAGAAAATAAAGGCATCTCGCAGTTCGTTTTCAAGTTCGTTTTCGGTAACAAATAACGAACTTTGTATACGCTTAGCATAATCAATACTGTCCGTAATATTAGTGTTCTTACGTTCGAGTTCTACTTTTTGTAGTTCTACATTTTCTTTTTCGGTATTTAGCTCTTTGGTACGAAGTGCCACCTGTGTTTCGAGTAATTTGTTGGTATTACGCAAACGCTTAGTACGTGTTACAAATATTCCAACCACTGTACCAATAATAGCAAGTATTGCTAATAAATTAAACCACCACGTACGGTAAAATGGAGGATGAATAGTAAAGTTGTATTTTTTAATTTCGCTCCATTTCATGTTATGATTAGCAGCTCGCACCGTAAATGTGTAAGTACCTGCTGGTAAGTTGTTGTAGGTTACACTATTACGCTGTGCAAATGGTAGCCATGTTTTGTCAAAACCATCTAAGTAATATTGATACGCTACTTCCTTAGGGCGAGTAAGGCTTGCTCCAATAAACTCAAACGTAAGTTGGTTTTCATCGTACGAGTAGCTTGCATCGGCATTAATTAATTGTTTTTTAAAATTAACCAACGGCAACCCTAATGATAGTATTGGAGGCTTGTTGGTGTTGCGCAAAGCATTAGGCTTGTACTTAACCAAGCCTATAATTGTGCCTAACCAAATGTTATTGTCCCCATCAGTACACACTGAATTTGGGTTAATTTCTACCCCCAAAAAACCATCGTATTTATTGTAATGTTTATAATCGTTAGTAGTTAAGTTTAATTTATCAATACCTGTGGGAGTGCCTATCCATAGGTTGTCTTGCACATCGGTTTGTAATAAATAAATTAATGATTGCTTGTCTTTAAAGGAGGCTTCTGCTGTAAACTTTCCGTTGCTGTATTTGTACAAGCCATGTTCGTAAGTGCCTAACCAAATAGTTCCTTTTTTATCTTCGGTAATACTTAGTGTAAAATCGCTTGGATAGTTGTTGCGGTTATTATAAGTAGCCCATTGTGTACCGTTCCATTTACTTAACTTTCCACCCAATACTCCTGCCCACATATTGTGCTTGCTATCCATAAATAATTGATACACATTATTGCCTCCCAAGCCGTTGGCTATAATATAATGCGCTAATGCGTTGGTAGTAGCGTTGTAGGTATATATACCCTCGTGGTTGGTAGCTATCCAAATATTTTGTTGTGAATCGGCAGTTATAGCGTACACTTCCTTACATGGTATAGCAGTAATACTAACGGCTTGCTTAGTATCAGGGTTATACACGCTTACACCTTGCCCGTAATTACTGTACCAAATTTTGCCATTATCATCTTGATACAAAGCGGTAGTATTTTTTAATTCGCTTGAGTAATTATCTGTAATTAATTCAAATTTATTCTGGTTGCTATTAGGCATAGTAGTCATGTGGTACAATCCGCCATCGGTACCTAACCACAATGATTTGTCGCGCTTATCGGTTATTACACTCCAAACAATAGTATTTTTTAGTCCTTCAAAATTGCCATAAATTTCAAACTGTTCGTCAAAGTATTGGTTGAGTTTAAACAGTGTACCAATCCAAATATTTTTTTCGTTATCCTCCGTAAAACAATTTACCTTATCGTTGCTCAACCCATGGTTAGTGTTAATTTGTTGCAATACAGCACCTTGGTAATTAGCTTGTTCTAATTGAGCAATTAATTTGCATGCTCCCTTGCTATTAGTACCTACGTACAAGGCTTTGTTAGTGGCGTACAGGCTTTTAACGTAGGTGTCGGTTAGCCCATCGGTTGCAGTATAAGTTTTAAGTAAAGCGGTTGCTCCAATATCAAAACTAAGCAAGCCTTTATTGTTAGTGCCTACATATATTTTGTTATTAAATGTGGTAATGCTTGTAGCTATTGAACCTATAAATACATCGTTTAATATTAAACGTTGCGCCTGCATATTGCCTTTAGTTATTTTTATGCGATACACACCGTCATCGGTTGCTGCCAGTATTGCGTTGTTTACTAGTGTAAGTTGGTTGCAACGTAAGGCGTTATAGTTACTCAAGCTAATTTTGTACAACGAGCCACGCCCTGTGTATTCGTGGGTATTTATTTCGCTACTGCTTGGTTTGTAATACAGTACGCCTTGCCCTAGTGTGGCTATCCATATACCTTGCGCCTTATCAGTAACGATGGCTGTTATAGGTGTATTTATATCAATAATACCAAAGGTTAGTTTGGCTATTTTTTTGCTACTAATGTTTATTACACTTATGCCACCACCCGTGTGCCCCACTAATAACTGCTGATATGGAGTTATGTGCAACGCACTTACACGATTTTCGTGCAAGCCATTTAAGCGATTGTAAGTGGTAAATGCCACTCCGTTGTATGCCGTTACTCCACTCATAGTGCCTACCCAAACACTGCCTAAGGTATCGCTACTTAATGCCGTAATGCTTGATTGTGGCATACCATCTTCAATACCAAACTGATTAAAGTTAAGCGATTGCGAATGTGATTGTGTAGTAACAAACACAACTAGTAATAATGAATAAATTATTTTTTTAACTACAACCATTATTTATTTTGTTTAGCGTGTACTTGTTTTTGATAGTTAGCAATAGTGGCGTAAAGGCTGGTAATGGGGTTGCCCGACTCGTCAATAATTTGTTTGTTACGGCTTAATTGTCGCTGTAATTTGTTTTTGTAATTACTTTCGGCCTTAGTATCCATGCTTATTACGTATTGTTTTAGTGCAGTAGCATTAGTAGCAAAATCGCTATTGATGCGAGTTACTGCTTTTATACTTTCTAGCTTACTGGCAACAGTTTGTACGGTTGATTTTATGGGCGTAACAATTATTGCAGTATCAATAGTTGTGGGGTTTATTACTGCTACGTTTTTACTACTATCGTTGGTAGCATTAGTGTTTACGGTGGTTGTAGGTGTTTTTATTATTGGGTTAGTTATAATAGGCTCTTCAGTTTTAATGGGCGGTTCAATAGCTACCGCTTCAGTTTTGTAGTTTACCATTTCTACAAAATTTTTGTATCTACTATAAGTTACAAGCACACCTACTGTGGTATTAGTTAAGTTTAACGGTATGTTGTAGGCATATTCTCCGCTTATTATTTCGGTAGTAATGTTGCGGGTATTAAACAATACAATACGTGTTTGATAATTAGTAGCCGTAGCCACAATTTTATATTCGGTATTGGCATTAAGTGTAATATAAAATGCCCCGTCAGTCTTGGTTATAATAGTTTGATCAGCAATGTTAGTACCTGTAATTTTTAGCGTAGCATTAGTTATGGGTGCATTAGTATTATCCAACACTCGCCCTTGTATGGCTAATGCCAAGGCTTGCGAAGCACTACCTAGCACTACCAATATACTAAAAACTAAACAACGCATACTCATTATTTTATGGAGGAGTTAAACTTTTTGTTTTAATTCATGCTCAATAAAACGCACCTTATTGGCTAGTTCTGATAATCCTCTAAAATGTACGTAGGCACGCTTGTAATCCCCAATGGCAAAGGCTGGCGAACCTTGCAGTATTATGCCTTCGTCTTTAATACTACTACCAATACCTGATTGTGCGGCTATCTTAACTCCATTAGCAATGGTTAAATGCCCTACTATACCTACCTGCCCACCAATCATGCAATTGCTACCTATTTTAGTACTACCTGCTACGCCTGTTTGGGCTGCTATTACTGTGTTTTCGCCTATCTCTACATTATGCGCTATCTGTATTAGGTTATCTAATTTTACTCCCTTGCGTATAATGGTTGAACCTAGTGTGGCACGGTCAATGGTGGTATTGGCGCCTATCTCCACATAATCTTCTAATATAACATTGCCTATTTGTGGCACTTTAGCATAATTATTTTCGCTATTAGGCGCAAATCCAAACCCATCTCCCCCTACAATACTCCCGCTGTGTAAAGTGCAGTTAGCGCCAATTACACAGCCAGTGTATATTTTTACGCCTGCATATATAGTGGTGTTGTCGCCTACGGTTACCCCATCGCCTAGGTAAGCCTGCGGATATATTTTTACGTTGTTGCCTATGGTTACATTTTCGCCTAGGTAAGCAAATGCGCCTACATATACGTTAGTACCCACCGTAGCTGATTTTGCTATAAAACTAGGTTGTTCAATACCTGTTTTATTTTGGATATATTGGTTGTATACAGCTAATAATTGGGCAAATGCAGTGCGGGCTTCGGGTACACGTATAAGCGTACATCCTAATGGTAATGGGCGTTCGGGTACAAAATCGTTATTAACTATAACTATGCTTGCTTGCGTGTCGTAAATATAGGGTGCATACGCCATATTACCCAAAAAACTCAAGCCTCCTGATTTTCCCTCTTCTATTTTGCATAGGGTAGATACGCTTTGTGTGGCGTTGCCCTCTACTGTGCCTGCTATTAATTGTGCTATTTGTTGTGCTGTAAATATCATATAGTGTGTTAGTAATATTAGTGAGTATAGAAATTTTATGTATTGTATAAAAATAAGCATAAATAACTAAACACCGTGTGTTATTGAACGTAATAATTTGCACTTTTGAACTAGTAAAACAAAACATACAAATTACACACCCCATGAGCAACTTGAGTAATAACGACATTATGAAAAAACTACGTGTAGCCCTGCAATTACGCAACGAAGACATTGTAGAAATATGTAAATTAGTGGAGTTTAAAATAACAATAAGTGAACTTGGCGCAATGTTTAGAGCCGACGACCACCCTAACTTTAAACCCTGTGGCGACCAAATACTACGTAATTTCCTAAACGGATTAGTTATTTACAAACGTGGCCCCATGGAAAAAAAGCCAGCGGTTAAGGAATAAAGTATTAGGTGCCTTATGTTTTTTCTTGTAAATTATAAAAATAGCGTTGCAAATACTTACCGTACCTACAACGCTATTTTTTAAATTATTTTAATACCGCTACACCACTGTATTACCTAGCTTGCAAATATAATCAAAGTGGTCTTTAGTAACAGGCATAACAGATAGGCGGGGTTGGCGAATTAAGCCCATGCTTTGTAACAGCTCCTCTTGTTTCATTTGAGCAAGAGTTACCGTTTGTTTAAATTTTTTGTGTATGCCCAAGTCCACTACAAACCAACGAGGGTCGTTAATGGTAGGATCGTTGTAATGTTCGGTAACTACTTTGGCCACACCTACTACCTCCATACCTTCGTTGCTATGGTACCAAAGTACTAAGTCGCCTTTTTTCATTTCTTTAAGGCTATTACGTGCTTGGTAATTACGCACGCCGTCCCACATTGTTTTTTTTTCGATGGTAAATGTATCCCAACTGTACTTGAACGGTTCCGATTTTACTAGCCAATAATTCATTCTATTATTTTATTGTAAAATAGTTAATGCTTCCTTAATACGTTTAACCGATTCTATTAGCTTATCTTCGCTTGTTGCATAGCTAAACCGCACGTATCTATCATCGCCAAAGGCATCGCCTGATACTAAGGCTACGTGCGCACGGTGCAGTAAAAACATACATAAATCGGACGAGTTGGTAATTTCAAAATCATCAATTTTTTTGCCGTAATACGCAGTTACATCAGGGAAAATATAAAACGCACCTTGTGGTTTATTTATTTTAAAACCAGGTACAGCACTCAATAATTTTATCATTAAGTCGCGGCGTTTTTCAAATGCTTTGCACATATCCACAGTTACACTAGGATTAGCCAACACGGCTGTAATAGCCGCCATTTGTGCCACTGAGCAAGTGCCTGAGGTAAACTGCCCTTGCATTTTTTCGCAGGCTTGTGCTATCCACAACGGAGCTCCCATAAAGCCTATACGCCAGCCAGTCATGGCAAAGCCCTTGCTTACGCCGTTAACGGTTATGGTGCGGTCGTACACGTTGGCGAACGAAGCTAGGCTTGTGTGTTGGTTAGTAAAATTAATATGCTCGTATATTTCGTCGCTCATTATGTATAGCTCTTCGTGGGCAGCTACTACATCGGCTATGGCTTTAAGTTCGTTGGTGGTATACACACTACCTGTGGGGTTACAGGGCGAACTGTAAATTATTAATTTGCTTTTGGGTGTAATTACGGCTTGTAGTTGTGCGGCTGTAAATTTAAAATCGTCCTCAATATTAGTATTAATATATACTGGTATTCCGCCTGCAAGTTTTACAATCTCCACATAGCTTACCCAAGTTGGGGTAGGTATTATTACTTCGTCGCCTATATCTACCAATGCTAGCACAGCGTTAGCTATTGCTTGTTTGGCACCTGTTGATATTATTATTTGCTCTGACTTATAGGTAATATTGTTATCACGTTTAAATTTTTCGGCAACAGCTTTACGCAAGTCGGCCATACCCGCTACTGGTGTGTATTTGGTGTAGCCTTCGTCAATTGCTTTTTTAGCAGCTTCTTTTATAAAATCGGGGGTGTCAAAATCGGGTTCGCCTATGCTTAGGCTTATTACATCAATGCCTTGCGCTTGTAGTTCGCGACTTTTACGTGCCATTGCTAGTGTTTGGCTTTCGTTAAAGCTACTCATTCTGCTCGCTAATTTTCCCATAACTCTATATATCTTATTTTTAAATAATGTAATTACTGTTTTTTTTGTAATTGTAAAATGCAAATATAGCTAGTATTTCTAAACGCAATAATGCTTGTTGTACTTAGTTATTAAAAACAATGTGCTACGATGCAGCTACCACTTGTGTTTGTACTAATTTGAGTTCGTGCTTGAGCAAAATACCTATAATGCGGAAATTAATTTCGGATTTAGTATCAATGTATAACTCCCATTCTATGGGCTTTATAAAGTAATAAAGCAATATATTAATGCTTCCCATGGCAAAATTATCAATGCGTATTTTTTGTTCGTTAGTGGTTTCGGAATGTTGCCCAATATAGACCTCAATTTCGGCTAATGCGTTTTTAAGTGTTTCAATATTATTGGGCTGTTGTAGCTGTAGCATTTGTTTTACACGGCGTTCGGTGCGTAGGCTTAGGTTATCGAGTTCGGCATCTACTATTTTTTTGTTGGGTACAATTAGTATTGTTTTTTCAAAGGTGCGTAATTTTGTGCTTCTAAACCCTATGCGTTCTACGGTGCCTGTGGTAGTACCAAATTGTACTACATCGCCTACGTGAAAGGGTTTATCCAAAAAGATAGTAAACGAACCTATCAAGTTTTCTAACGTTTCTTTGGCAGCTAATGCCACGGCTAACCCACCAATACCGAGCCCTGCCACTAGCGAGGCTATGTTAATGTGGAATAATGCACCTAGCACAAAAAACAACGACAGTATTACTACAATAACTTTAATGCTTTCTTTAAAAAACGGAATTATTTGGTCGTCGAATTTACTGTCGCTTTTGGCAGACTTGCGTATTAATATTAATCCAAAATAATCAACTACGCGCAACAACATCCACGTAAGTACTACTACTATAGCTACCTGAAAACCCTTGTTTAACAAGTAACGTAGCCCAAATTGTGTAGGTGGTGCTAAGTGCCAAGTACTAGGAAACGATAATTGATTAAACGCTATATACACATTTATTACCAATATAAAAAGCCCTAAGGGCTTGCGCACCAAGGGCACAAAATCTTCAAAATGGGTTTCGGTACTATACTTTTGTAAGCCCTTGTACAGTAGGCGAGCGATTACTTTAGTAAATAATAATTGGCACAACAAGCCTACTACAATAATTAATAACGCACTTAAATATTCTTGTACTGTATTGCCTAAAAAAATGTAATTCATTTGTGGTTAATCTTTTGATAATTTAAAATTGATACCTGCCTGTACGCCAGCGTTGGCTTTACTTGTGGGTAGTAGCAATATGTTTTTAATGCCCATGTAAATACTCATCTTATTTAATTTAATATTAGCATTTAAACCTAATCCATAGCCCGCATAACCTCCATAAGTATTAACTATACCTACTTGTAAATTTCTAGTTAAATAATAATTTAATTGTGCAAATAACATAGGTTTGTAGCCTACACTGTATTGATAATTAAATCCATAATGTAAATCTATACGTCTGGAAAAACTACGAGCAAAAGCCACATACATATTCCAAGGGAGTTGTGTGCTATAACGTGTCTTACTACTACTGTATAAGCTATCTTTTAATTTATTAATAGAGGTATTTATTAGCGTAGTATCTTTTAAATCGTTAATGCCGTTTATAGTAATGCCATCGTAATTAAATGCACCTTGCTTTTGTATATTAATTGTATTTTTGTTTAACCACAAACCTCCTACATTACGCAAGCCAAAATATATTTTTGTAGCTCCGTATACAATCATATCTAAATTAAGTCCTGCCCCAGCCCCACTATAATTAAATGTTTTTTTTGCTTTAGCACTTGTATCGCTAATTGTTAAGTTCCAATTATTTTGCGTACTAATACTCGTAAAATAAGGAGTGGTATACATATTCAAATAATTAATATTAGCTTGTGCATAGTTTTTAATGCCATATATATTAGCGGTAAGTTGTGTTTCTGATGGATAACACCCCTTACCCTTTAACACTACACCCAATTTTAAATACTGCATATTATAATACTGCACATAGCTTTGCCCTAAATGGGCTTGCTTACCTTGGTAGTTATAGTTACCATAGGCGGCTATGTTAGCAGCATCATTACTAAGGCTAGCATTAACAAGGGTTGTAGCCCCTACCCCTATTATATAGCTTTTATCGTGTTTGTTTTTAGTGACATATAATAATTCGCTACTTAAATCTAACCCTAAGCGGTTGTACTCTTTGTTCCCAATGGGTGTAGCTAAGTTAAGTACATTATTATTAAAAACACTGAGTTGTTTGTTGGTTAAAAAGTTAGCTCCGTAAGCTCCGTTACCTTTAATGGTAATGCCTTCGGTTATTATTTCGTGCTGTACTTGTGCATTAATTTTACTACTAAATAGTACTAAAGCAAGTAAGGTGTAAATATATTTATTCATATAAAAAATTATTTAGTTGCAGTAATAAAATCAGCAGTAATACGTACGTCAATAGCCGCATTAGCATTAAGGCTAACTAAGTTAGGTGCTTGGCTGGTGTTAAGTGTGGTGGTAATAATTAGGCTATGGTGTTTTACTAATAATTTTAATTGTTCGGCCGTTAGCGGCATATTAATAATTTGCTCAGTGGTAGTATTACCGAGCACTGCGGCGTTAGCAAGTAGTGTGGTTATGTTGTTATTATTAGCGTCCACCACACGTATGGTAGTAAGGGCATCAACAGGGTAAGTATTGGTAATTAAAAAATGGAGTGTGCCACTTTCAATTTTTTTAATGCTCACGGTATCAATGCTGTAAGGCAAGGTATCGTTAAGTATCCAATTATTAAACGAAAAAGTAAGCGGTATTTTAACCGTAAATAATCCGCCAATATTACGTGCGCCGTATATAAAATCGTTGCCCAACGAGGCATTGCCTAATGGCGAAAGCGATAGCCGTGTGCCTAAGTTAAGCTGTAAGGGCTTGCCTTGTAACAGTTGTATAATATTGGTGTTTTGCTCGCTAATATTAATAGTTTGGTGCGTGGGCGTAATATTATTTTGCCCCACACCTACCTCCGTAGCTCGGTTTATGGCATAGCTTTTACCAATAATAGTACCCGTAAGTGTAGCCGTGTTAGTACTTAATGCTTTTAATTTTAATTCGGCATCAATTCCGGTATAGTTAGTAATATCAAGCGTTACGCTGGCTTTAGCTAATTGTAATTGCTGTATATTAATTTTTTTAAATAGGTCAATAGCAGTAGTTGTTTGGCTCTCCAGCACACGCTGTCCAAAATTACCACGCACATAATAGGGTTTTACTTTTTTAAATTTTGATAGTAATGTTAAACTATCCTTCGTAGTTACATATACTGCATTACCAGCTGTATCAACCGTTGCAGCTACTATGGCACTTAATTTATTATATCTATTTCCGTTAGGACCAGTGAGGTCAAACATATAATTACTTAAATCATACTCTTTAGTTAATATGGCAGCGCCTGCACTCGTTGCGGCAGGTACACGTTCGGTTATTACTAAAAATTGTCCGTTTTTGGTGGCCGATTTAATGGTGTATTTCATCAACAAGGCTTCCTTAATAGTGTTGCGATACGTTATTTCTACTACCCCCTCTCGCAATCTAAAACGTGTAAGCTGTATATCTTTACTATTAATATCGCTCGTTATAGTTTGGCTATATAGCGTGTATCCCTTTGGAAACGTGTAGTTAAAAGCTATGCGCATTACATTTTTAACCAATGTATCGGGCAGTTTTATAAGCGTATCCAAATTAACGGCGGCAAAGTTTTTTTGATACATTAACGTAAGAACGTTGTTATCGTTGGTAATTAACGAGTCAGGAAGTATGTTTAATAACGATAGGTGCGCATTAACTAATGGGATACCAATGTGTTTGGCATTAGTTTCGAAACTAAGTTTTTTGTTGCAACTTAACACTATTGTTATGCCTAGTAATAGGTACAGCAACTTATTTAAGTTTTTATTAATTAAAATCATTTATAAATTTTTACTATTGTACAATTAAATTATTTTATGAAAATACAGTTAAAATTTATATTCACCACAATAATAAGTGCAATAGTAATGTTGCTACTTAGTACAGTGTGGCATAGTGTAATATTACATGATTTTCAGGGCTTGCTACTTACCTTTAAGCAATTAGTTATAGCACTTGCTATTTTTTATACGGGTATGGGAGTTGTGTTAATTAGTTGCATTAATAAATTTTGGGATTATTTTTCGCCTCTTAAAGCAATACTATTTAGTGCTTCTATTGGATTATTATTCTACATATTAGCTACGTTACTAGGGCATACGTTTAACGACAGCCATACTAAAACTCAATTAATTATTGATACCCTTTGGCAAATGTTAGAGCAAGGAATTGGCGGATTTATTATATATTCGCTACTTAATATTGGTTATAAACAATAAATTATAAAAATAATAACTAAAACAAAACTCATGAATCAAAAAATTGTAACTATTGCATTACTTGCAACTACTGCATTAGTAAGTTGTAAAAAAACATTACCAGTAGCATGCCTTACCGCTAGTAAAACTGAAGCTACTGTAAACGAAGATATTACCTTTGCCTCATGCGCTACTGATGCAGCCTCGTTAGCATGGAATTTTGGCGATGCCGCAACTGCCACAGGCGAAAGTGCAACCCACAAATATACCAAAGCAGGTACTTATGCGGTAAACTTGCGCGCAGTAAGTAAAAAAGATAAAGCTGCTGACAATGCCGTAGTAATAATAACTGTAAAAGATGCACCTATAGTGGTTGCGCAGGCACCAAAAGAACGTTATCTTACTAAAATTGTATTAAAATCATTTGCCCAATTAAACGGAACTACAAAATGGGATCCAGGAACGTTCGGCTTTGCCACTAGTGATGCTGACTTGTTCATTAATTTTGGAGCTGATAGTACTGTATTATTTCACTCAGATATTATTATTAATGCAGGAACTGGCAATTTGCCTAAAACCTACAATTTAGCAGCCTATAATTTTAAATTACAAAACAAAATATACACTATTGACCTTGGTGATGATGATGGAAGTAATAGCGGTTGGGACAAAATACGTACCCTAACAGCTAACCTTGGCACAGCTACAGCTACCAATGGCAAAATAACTATTACCGATACTGATTGTGCGGTTGATGTATATTTTGAAGAACGCTAAATTTTTAACCAAAAAAAGCCTTAATTATTTGTTAAGGCTTTTTTTTTAAACTTACACAATAAATAAACTGTAGTTGCGTTAGCACATTATAATTTAATTAAACTTTATATGATAAAAACATCTACTCCTAAAAATGTTGCTAGTAACGCTCACTCTTGTACCCCTAGCAAAATGGTATTAAGCAACATTATTAATTACTCCCAAAGCCTTGAGGTAATTACAATTAACAATAGTGCAACGCCTTTGTTAGTTACGCTTAATTAACTATTAATCTCAACTAGATTATGCAACTAAACGAAATTTTATTAGCTGAAGTAAAACAAGAGGCAGAAGCTAATAGTAAGTTATTGGCCTTAGTACCATTTGAATAGTAAGCGTACAAATAACGATGTAAAACAATTACCAATTATCAATTGCTTATTATTAATTTCGTATTTGATAATATGTAATTAATACTATGAACACTACCTTAATACAAGCAGCAAGTAGCATGCAAGCCACTACTATTGTGGGCAATGCCGAACAAGTATTTGAATACATTGCCACTGATAGTCGTAAAATAATTAATGCCGAAACTACCTTGTTTTTTGCATTAGTAGGTACTACAAGTAATGGGCACAAATATATTGATGAGCTATACGATTACGGCATTAGAGCGTTTGTGTTACAAGAGCCACTCCCACACTATTACGCAGACGCGTGCTATATACAGGTGAGTAATTCCATGGTGGCGCTGCAATTATTAGCCCAACAACACCGCACTTTATTTACCTACCCAGTACTGGCAATAACAGGTAGCAATGGCAAAACTATTGTTAAAGAATGGTTGTATCAATTAATGCATGCCGATAAAAACATAGTACGTAGCCCCAAGAGTTATAACTCGCAACTGGGAGTGCCACTTAGCGTGTGGGAAATGAATGATAGCCACCAACTAGCAATATTTGAAGCGGGCATTAGCACCATGGGAGAAATGCAAAAACTAGCCGCCGTTATACAACCAACACAAGGTATTATTACTAATATTGGTGAGGCACATAGCGAAAATTTTGAAAACAACGAAGTTAAAGCGGCACAAAAATTATTACTATTTACCCACTGTAATCAATTGTATTATAGTAATGATTACGCAGCGATACATCAACATATTATAAGCGCTCAAAATTTAACAGATAAAGAATTATATACCTGGAGCAAAAAAACAAAAGCTAATTTACAAATTGGCAGCATTACTAAAACAATTGATAACACTACCATACAGGGTGTGTATAACAATGCGTTCATAAACATAACTATACCATTTACTGACGAAGCCAGTATTGAAAACGCCATAACCTGTTGGTTATATTTGCTATGCAACGGCTACACTAACGACGTAATACAACAGCGTATGCTTACGTTAACACCAGTTGAAATGCGCTTAGAACTTAAAGACGGCGTTAATAATTGTACCTTAATTAACGATAGTTATAACAGCGATTTAGGGTCGTTGGCCATAGCGTTAGATTTTTTGAACCAGCAACAGCAACACCCCAAAAGAACGTTAGTACTAAGTGATATACAACAAAGCAAACAAACGCCACTTGCACTATATACTCAAGTAAGTGCATTACTTAAAAGTAAAAACATTAACCGCTTAATAGGCGTAGGTGCTGCCATCACAGCCCATGCACATTTGTTTGAGGTTGAAAAAACATTTTACACAAGTACCCAGCAATTACTTGCGCAAAGTGCTGCACAATTGTTTGCGGGCGAAACTATATTACTTAAAGGCGCACGTAGCTTTGAGTTTGAAACCATAGCACAACAGCTCCAACAAAAAGCACACGAAACAGTGCTCGAAATAAACCTTAATGCCATACAATACAACTATAATTTTTATAAAAAAATGTTGCCTGCTCCAGTTAAAATTATGGCTATGGTTAAAGCATTTAGTTACGGTAGCGGTAGTTTTGAAATTGCCAACTTACTACAATACCAACACGTTGATTACCTAGCCGTAGCCTACGCTGACGAAGGTGTGGAGCTACGCAATGCAGGCATTACTACACCCATAATGGTTATGAACCCTGAGGCCGTTGGCTTTGAAGCCATGCTTACCCATAATTTAGAACCAGAAATTTATAGTTTTAGAATATTAGATGTACTGCTCGACACCATTAAACAGCGAGGAATAACAGTACCCGTGGGTATTCATCTCGAATTAGAAACAGGGATGAACCGCCTTGGGTTTGATGCCCAGCAATTAAATAACTTAATTATTAAACTTAAAAACAACAGACAATATATAACAGTAAAATCTATCTTTTCTCACTTTGTAGGCAGTGACGAACCTTCGTTAGATTATTATAGCAAAAAACAAATTGAACTATTTAATACGTTAAGTACACAACTCCTACAGAGCTTACCTAACGTGCCTTTGCGCCATTTTTGTAACAGTTCGGGCATTGCCAAATTTCCCGAAGCACATTTTGATATGGTGCGTTTAGGCATAGGATTGTATGGTATTTCAAGCAACAGTTATGAACAACAACAATTGCAACAAGTAAGCAGTTTAAAAACAATAATATCACAACTTAAAAACGTACCACAGGCACAGAGTGTGGGTTACAGCCGCAAAGGCACACTTACCCGCGATAGCGTAATAGCCACCATACCCATAGGTTATGCTGACGGTTTACCTCGTAAACTGAGCAATGGCAAGGGACACGTAGTTATACACAATACCAAAGCTCCCATAGTTGGCAACGTATGCATGGATATGTGTATGATAGATGTAACCGATATTAAAGGTGTAAAAGAGGGCGATGAAGTAATTATATTTGGTAAAGGACAAACCGTATACCAACAAGCCGAAGCCATGGATACCATACCTTACGAGGTATTAACCAGCGTATCGCGCCGAGTTAAACGGGTATATTATCAGGAATAAATTTAATAATTGATAGTTAGGAATTGTCAATTGACAACGGAAGTTCTACCCGTTTTTTCATTTAACTAATACCAGTTACAAGTATACCAGTTACAAGTATGTTTTAGTCCAGTTATACAATCACGCCCAGAATTCCCCTCCCATGGAGGGGTGCTCTTTAGAGCGGGGTGGGTTTTTAACGATATTTAATTATTAGCCTATTTTACAAATGTATGTGGTATAAAAGGTAAGCCGTTGATGATTGTCCATTATCAATTACATTTAACAGCTACGTGTTTACAACTATATTTATTTTAGGTAGTACACAATAAGTAGCCGTGTACTTTAGTTATACTTAAATACACTATAAATTTTATAACTAAATACATTCTTATTATGCTACACAACATCATAGCTCAAATTCAAGTAGGTACCGATTCTATTGCACAACCTATTACCGCAGCAGCTGTCGCAGCACCCGCTCCCGCATTATCTATTTTAGATTTAATAGTTAAAGGTGGTTTCATTATGATACCTATTGTACTATTATCAGTGCTATTAGTGTATTTGTTTGTAACACGTTTGTTAGTAGTAAACAAAGCCTTAAAAACCGACGACCAATTTGTGCCAATGATTAAAAACTACCTACAACAAGGTAATATTGATACTGCAAAAACTTTAGCGCAAAGCAATACAACCCCAGTAGGTATTGTACTTTACAAAGGTATAGTGCGCTTAGGTAAGCCCGTTAAAGAAATTGAAATGAGTATGGAAAACGCTGCCAAAGTAGAACTAGCCAAAGTAGAAACCAATATGGGCTACCTAAGTACCATTGCAGCTATTGCCCCCATGTTTGGTTTCTTAGGGACAATATTTGGTGTTATTAAAATATTTTACAACATAGCCTTGGCTGATAATATTAGTATTGGTTTGATAGCAGGAGGTTTGTACGAAAAAATGATAACCTCGGCAGCAGGCTTAGTGGTTGGTATTATGGCGTTTGTGGCGCATCACTTAATAGTGGCACGCATTGATAAATTAATTGCTAAAATTGAATTAGCCTCTGCTGAATTTTTAGATGTAATTACTGAGCCTGCGGGCAAGTAATACCTCTCCTGTTTTTTATTTATTACACCTAACTCATATTACTCTAATGAATCTTCGTAAACGTAATCGTGCACATATTGAAGTAAGTTCGCACTCTTTGAGCGATATTATGTTTTTCTTAATGCTATTTTTTCTTATTGCATCTACGCTCGTTAGCCCTAACGTAATTAAATTACTATTGCCGAATGCCGCGAGCAAAAAATCAATGAGTAAAGAAAGCGTAACACTATCAGTAAATACTGATAAAAATTATTTTATTGATAATAAACCTGTAGCTAAAGAAAATATTAAATCAACTCTAGTAAGCTTACGTAGTGCATTAGCAGAACCTACCGTAATATTAAAGGTAGACAAATCGTTACCAGTACAAGACCTTGTAGAATTGTTAGACATGGGCAACGAACTTAAAATAAAAATGGTACTGGCTACACAAAGTGCAACTGCTGGTAGTACTAACTAATATACGCTATTATGAACGCTGTTATACAACAAGACACAAGCACTTACAACAAACAACGTGGCACAGGTTGGGCTATAACCTTACTGTTTCATGGACTGTTGGCGTTATTACTGTTTTTATTTAACTTAACCATACCTGACCCTCCGATGAGTGGTGGCGAAGGAATGGTAGTGAATTTAGGATATGTTGATGAAGCCACTGGCGACATACAGCCTAACAGTGATATGCAATCGCAGCCAATATTTACGCAACAACAAATGCAAGTAGCGCAGGACGAAAACGAAAAAATTGTAACACAATCTATTGAAGAGTCAGTTAAACTAAATACTACCGAAAAAATAACTAAAGTTGTTAAAGAAATTAAGCCTACCGAAACACCCACTACGGAAACTGCCAAGCCTGTAGAGGAAACACAGCCTAAAGTAAACCCTGCATCATTATATACGGGTAAAAAATCCAATGGTTCAACCTCACAAGGTACTGGTACTACTGGTGCTGGCGACCAAGGCAGGACAGATGGCGACCCTAATAGTACTAACTACAAAGGCACTGGTGGCACTGGCAATACTCCCGGCAACGGTGGTGATGGTAGCAAAGGTACAGGGCAAGGTACAGGCCCAAGTTATAGTATGGAAGGGCGTAGAGCCAAAGCATTACCTACACCATCGTTTAACGTACAAGAAACGGGTAAGGTTGTGGTAGAAATATTTATTGACCAACAAGGAAATGTAATACGTGCCAACACGGGCGTACGCGGTTCTACTACTACTAATAGTACATTGTTAGCACGCGCTAAAGATGCTGCACTGCGTGCAAAATTCTCGCCTAACGAAGAAGCACCTGAAGAGCAAAGAGGTACTATTGTATATAATTTTTTGTTGAAGTAATTACGTAGGTACTAATTATTAGTAAAATAATCTATTTCGTTTACTGCTTCTTCTGCGGTCATAATTTTTAACTTCACTTCTTTAGGGTGTTGAATGTTCATCAATGCAAAAGCTTCATCGTTTAATAGTCCTACACTACCGTCATTCAAGCTAAGCCAAAGCATATTTTGTGTATTAGCATCGTATCTTATTTTTTACATTTTGTAAAGTAATAACCAAAAAATAGGTAACTCACTCAAAATAAGCCCTACTCTTGATACGCGAGAGTAGGGCTTATTTTTGGTTAAGAGTATGGTGCAATAAACTATTAGTATAGGTATTAGTAGTGTAAGGATAAAATTAAAGTGATTAATCGTTTAATACATCGTAGCCTTATATTTACTTTAGAGGAGACTGTTTGTTAACTATTTTCAAAATAGTTTTGGGTTTATCCGTGATCCAATCCTCAACACTTTTACTATCCCAATTGGTATTTCAAACTTATCTTTTTCAATTGCTTTAATACTCTCCATGGCCACTATCTCTGCAGATATTCCTTTGTCCGTTTGCCCGCGTTTGTCTCTTGCACCATTGTCTAATTCAGTATCTACAATTGGAGGTAATATTTAAAAACTTTTAAAGAAAAGTGTTGATCTAAATCAACGTTTTTTATCAATTTACGATAAATAATACGATTTCTTAATGAGACTATAAATGCCTGGTGTCAAATCATCTAAACCAGCTATCCTAATGTGGTTTTCATACTTACTATTCCATAATACACTTTTAATTATTGGAAAATCATTTTGCTCTTTTTCAGAATAAAACTTAATATCTAATTGCTTTTTCATAGGTCGTACAATTAAAAAAGTTTTACGGTGTACAAATACAATACAGTTTTTTGTGGCATTAACCGAAATGTTTTCCCAGTCAATAATTTCCAATAATAGTCTATCAAATACAAACTCTAATTCTGCTGCTTTGTTCGTAAAAAGGTCGCTAATACTTACTTTAACACAATTGTGCCATTGGTTAGCGTTCCTTAATTCTCTTTCGCATTTGGGACAAGTATACATACTACAATTTTGATTTAATTCTACTTAATGTTGATGGTGTTAAACCTAAGTATGAAGCGGCTATTTTGTTTGAAACTCTAACCAAAAAGTCAGGTTGATATTTCATAACCCACTTTACTTTTTCTAAAGCATCAAAACCTTGAAAACCATAAATTCGTTGTTGAGCAAATATGAAACCACACTCCAATATTTGTCTATAAATTTTAGCAAATTGAGGTACGGTTTCTACTAAATGAAAAAAGTTTTCTCTTGATATTTTCAAGAGTTCTGATTGCTCAATTGTTTGCACAAACTCAAAGGCAGGTGTTTGATCAATAAGGCTTGGTAAGGCAGTACCAAAAGCACCTTCAAAGGCAAAGTATCTTGTTGTTTCTATACCTTCTCTATTAATAGTAAATAGCCTCAAGCAACCTTTATTTACAAAATAATAATATTTGCAAATATCGCCTTGATTAAGCAGAAACTGGTTACGTTTTGTTGTCAAGGGAGTAAAATAAGCGAAAATATGTTTGAGCATATTCTCGTCAATTATAGTTCTATTAATAAAATATTTTTTTAATTTATCATGCATTGTATATTTTCAAAGTGTAACTTATAATTGTGATACAAGCAAGAACCAAAATAATTATCGCATAGATTGTAAACGATGCGCATCTAGCTTCACATAAATAAATAACAAAATAGTAAACGCCCAAAGCGACGAACCTCCATAACTAAAAAATGGAAGCGGAATACCAATAACAGGTGCTAAGCCTATGGCCATGCCTATGTTAATGAACATGTGTATAAATAATATAGCCGCTACCGAATAGCCGTAAATACGCGAAAAGCTGGAGCGTTGCCGTTCGGCGGATAGTACAAGGCTTACTAACAAAGCTACAAATGTGGCTATAACTACTGCACAGCCCACAAAGCCCCACTCCTCTCCTACTGTACAAAATATAAAATCGGTGCTTTGTTCGGGTACAAAATTATACTTAGTTTGTGTGCCTTGCAAGTAGCCTTTGCCTATGAAACCTCCGCTACCAAAGGCTATCAACGATTGATTAACGTTGTAACCTACACCTTTTTTATCCTCTAGCTTACCCAACAATACATTAATACGGTTACGTTGATGTTGTTGTAGTACGTTTTTAAACACAAAATCGACACTAAATATCATACCCGAACACACTACAAATATACCTGCTATAAGGAAAAAATCTTTCCAGCGTTTACGCATGGGTATAAATGCCAATGCGCATACCGCACCTATAATTCCTATTAAAATAAATTTATCGAACAGTAACGCTAATACAAATAAGAATGCCGCTAACACGCCTAACAGCAGTATGTTACCACTCAAGCCTTCGCGGTATAGCACTAATATAAATGCAGCAAACACAAGTGTAGAACCAGTATCGTTTTGCAATAATATTAAGCAAGCGGGTATGCCAATAATTATAGCCGACATAATACGCGTACTCATATCAGTCATTCGTATGCCTACTTGACTTAAATATTTAGCTAACGCTAAAGCAGTAGCAAACTTGGCAAACTCGGAGGGTTGTACTTTAAACGAACCTATATTAAACCAACTGTGTGCGCCTTTGGTAGCCGTAGTATAGACTAATGTAAACACTAACAACACCAAAAATAATACGTAAATAGGATACGAAAATGTGGTAAAAAAATTACCATCAACCAATAATATAAACGTAGCCAAACCAACAGCGCCCACTATCCATAACAGTTGGCGGCCATAACTTTGAGTAATATCTAATATGTTGCTGTGCTCCTCGTTATACACGGCAGCATATATATTAAGCCAGCCCATAAATACAAGTATTGCATACAGGGCTACTATTTGTTTATCAATTCCTACGAAAAGGCTTTTTTGGTTTGTCATGCATTTTGTTTAAAAGATTGGCTTCTAACATTCGTTTTTCGATTTCGGGACGAGAACACAGGGTGTCGCCACGCAAATATTTTTCTATCATTAAGCTGGCTATTGGCACAGCATAACTGTTACCAAAACCAGCATTTTCTACCATAATACCTATGGCTATTTTAGGGTTTTCGGCAGGAGCATAACACACAAATAGCGAGTGGTCGTTACCATGTGGATTTTGTGCCGTACCCGTTTTACCAGCTACGTTTATTCCTTTAATTTTGGCGTTAGTTGCTGTACCACTAGTTACCTTGCTCATACCTTCAATTATTGGGTCAAAGTGGCGGGCTTCTACTTTAGTAAAGTTTTTAGTTTGAAATTCTTTTTTCAAAAACTTTTTGTCTCCCACCGATTTTACAATGTGTGGCGTAATATAATACCCTCTATTGGCTATGGTGCTAGTAATATTAGCCATTTGCAACGGAGTAATACCTAGCTCGCCCTGCCCTATACTTAACGAAATAATGGTGTAGGCATTCCAATGCCCTTTGCCAAAATACTTATTGTAGTATGCTACGGTGGGTATGCGCCCTTTTAGCTCTTGCCTGCCAAGGTCAGTATTTATTTTGCGTCCTATGCCAAAACTCTCTACGTAATCGCGCCAAGCGGCGTAAGCCTGTTCAGAATTAGGGTACTTAGGGTTTTGAATAATACTACGATACACGTAGGCATAATAACTATTGCAGGAGTTCATAACTGACCCTGGCAAATCTAACGGCGTGGGGTGTACGTGGCATGCAGGGTGCCCACCTGCTACAGGCCAACCTCTATTACAGCCATAGCGAGTGTGTGCAGTAAGCATACCCTCTTGCTGGGCTATTAATCCGTTTACTAACTTAAATGTTGAACCTGGTGGGTAATAAGCCATTAGCGCACGATTAAACAAAGGTAAATGGTCCGCTTTAAGTAACTGCCCATAATTTTTGGAACGATCGCGCCCTACTAACAAATTAGGGTCGTAGCTTGGGCTACTAATTACGGCTAGTATCTCGCCTGTTTTGGGTTCAATTGCTACAATACCGCCTACTTTATTTTTCATTAACTGTTCGCCGTACAATTGCATATCAGCATCTAACGATGTAGTAATACTACTGCCAGCCACGGCCATGGTGTCGTACATGCCATCTTTAAAATGTCCCTTAGGTCGGTTATGTACATCTACCATCATTACCTTTACTCCTTTTTGTCCACGCAATTCTTTTTCGTAACTCTGCTCAATGCCTGTTATACCTATATAATCGCCTGGTGAGTAGTAGGTATTTTTTGCGGCAAGGTCTTCAGTAACCTCACCAATATAACCCAATACGTGGGCTGCGGTTGGTATTGGGTATTTACGCAAGGTACGCGATTGTACAAAAAAGCCTTCCATTTTATACAATTTTTCTTGCAATATGCCGTACGTTGCAGCGCTTATTTGACGCTCGAATACAGAGGGCTTGTACTTTGAGTATTTTTTAATTTTAATAAGTCGCTTTATAAATTCATCTTTAGGTATGCCTAAAATTTTGCACAAATCGTTGGTATCTAAGTCTTTAATTTCCTTAGGTACTACCATTAAATCGTAGGCGGCTTCGTTATATACTAATAGCTTTCCTTTGCGGTCGAGTATTAAACCACGAGCCGGAAACTCAGTCATATAGCGCAACACGTTATTATTAGCCGATAGCGTGTACTTATCGTTAAGTACTTGTACATAAAATAAGCGTAATAAAAATATAGCAGCTATGCCTACTATAATGCCAATAACTACAAAGCGGCGGTCGGTAAAAGCGTTGTTCACGTAGTGATGCGGTATATAAAATGTATGCTATAAAAGTATGTTTTACAATACACTCGCAAGGTAATGGTGTTAGTTAATTTGTAACAATGTGTTGTTCACAATCATTAGTTAATTACAAACTACGTTATGTAGCTACTCTAGTAACGAATAGACTCGTATAGTACTTGCTTTTACCTATAAATACAAACAATAAATTAAACCTATACATAATAATTAACACGAGCAAAATACTTGCGTTAGCGTGGGGGACAAAGGTTTGTTTGAGGCAGTGCGTTTGAATTTACGCCTGTGTTTGCACAATAATTATTAATTGGCAATGGATAATTAATACGCTCGTACAGTACTTGCGTTTACCTCCATTACATCTCCTTTTTGCTTTAGCACAGCTACTCCCATAGCCAAGGCTTGCTCCTCTAATTCTGTATAAAAACTAAAACTACCTAAGCCACAATAAATTTTATAACTAGCATAATCGGGGTTAAGTTCTCTAAAATTACTTACCTTTTTTTCTACTAGTTTTTTTAAATCGTTTTCGTGTGCTTTGTATTTACATTCAATTAATGCTATACTATTGCCATTATACATTACTATATCAAATTCGTCTTCTAATCGGTGGCGTTTAATGTGTATGTTTTTACTAATTGTATCGTACTTAATACCTGCAAATAGCATTGTATCGCTGAGCGAGTTATAAAAATAATCTTCGGCATAGTCTCCGTTGTTGTGCCCAATGTTTGATAATAAAGCTTCCGTTTTAGCAAAACGTTTTTCGTTTTTGGCACGCAGTAGTTCATACTCTTCGTCGTACTTAGCTGAGCGTTTTGCGTACTCCGCTTGTGACTTTGTGTATTCCGCTTGTACCTTTTGGTTTTCGGCTTGTGCCTTTTGGTTTTCGGCTTGCATTATCGCTATGCTTGCTACTAAGTCTTTAAGCTCTTGGTCTGTCATGGCTGTTATTTTATTTAATACAAATATACTAATAATAAAATGTGTGACGCTTGTACTAGTGGGTAATTACCACCTCGCCCTAAAGGGCGTCCCCTCCTTTGTAGGAGAGAAGTTACGTAGCGTGGGTGTACTGTTGTGCTTGCACAACGGCTATTAACAAATCAAACTTGGCCGTAGCTCAGTGTTACTTGCACCCTGCTATACCGCTAGTTTCTTAAACTAATTTACAATGGATAATTTACAACACTCTGCCTTGATTGGGCTGGTTTTACTTATAACTAACTATTCCCTTGCTCGGTTACTTGCCCAAGTTATAAGCTCAGTGGCATCGCTTAATGATATCCGTAAAATTTCTTTGTGTCCTACCCCATCGTAGCCTGCTACTAAGTGTAATTGTTGGTAGCAACTTACATAGTAACCTAACATTTTTTTGTTTACCTTAGCTAAAGCCTCTTGGTAATCTTTTACATCTCGGCGTTGTGTTTTTTTAGCTAACGGAGGTAGTATGTTTGTGTGGTCTAAAGCATACAATACACCAGTATAAGCAGTGTTCCCAGCCATTTTAACATGTTTTTTTGTCGGAGTACAAACTGTTTTCAAGTTTTACCCTTTGTTTTTAATATTTTCTTAGCATTATCAATATAGCGTAAGGCTTCGGTTTGTACTTATTTTTTGGCTATGGTTTTCATTTTAATATATTTTTATTAGTGTAAATATAATTATTATTTACTCCAAAGTACCAGAGATAATTTAGGCTAACGTTTGTTAGGAGTGCTCTGCTATGCCGTTAGTTCCTTAAACTAATTTACAATGGATAATTAACTACTCCACGGCCTTGGTTCGTGTCCCCACGAAACAACAGTGTGTTAATTGTTTTGTGGGGACACGAACCAAGGCAGAGAAAATAAGGTTTGGTACAATGGTAGCGGACACGAGCAGAATGCTCGCACCAGCGGGGGCCTTGGCTTATAAGTACTTGACCAACACTACCAGCAACGCCTGCAGGCATTAACGCCTGCGTAAACTTTAAGTTACCTACTACCTCTAATTTTTCAATGGGGGTGGTAGTTCCTATACCCACATTTTGAGCATTAGTTTGCAATACAACTAAACAAAAAAATATACTACAATTAATTTTGTTAAATTCAACCATACCTAATTAATATTTAATACATGGCATCATAGCTACATTGCGTGGGCGAGTTTCTAAACCACCTGTAGCAGATGTTCCAATATTTGTTCCTAGTCTACCTGCTATGCCATTCCACTGGTCTACCCCAGACGCTGCGTTACCGCCTTTAAATTGATAATCGTGCGTATGACTTTTAAGAGCATCAGCCTGAGCACTACCCAACACACGTGCTGCATCCACTCCTCTACCATTATCTGCACCTCGTATAAATTCGCCACGTAGGTCAGGTACATTAAATGTTGTGCTACCATCGCCTACGCCGTATAACGTACCTATTGCGGCAAATAATGCAGCGTAGGTAGTACGGCTTACGGCAGATCCATTACACTCCAAGTAGCCTACAGGGGCAGTAATATTAGCAAAATGCTGTACTAAACCTGCTGGCACAGCTGCAGCTACTGCAGTGTTAACTATATTGTTTATGGTAGTAGCCCCTACGGTAACTGTGGTAGGTATAGCTTTTATAGCGTATACCATGGCTACGTTGCGCGGGCGAACTTTAAATCTATTTATGGTTCTTCCAAAACCAGCTTGTCCAGGCCCTGAATTAACGGCTGTGGCATTATAGTTTGCCCCGTCTTGATTATCATGAGATAATATAACTGTTTGAAAAACTTGATCGTCTATACCTGTTGCGGCCTGCGCACTCCCTATTACACGTGCAGCATCAGCCCCTCGTCCGTTATCAAAGCCACGTACAAACTCGCCACGTAGGTCAGGCAGGTTAAATGTGGTACTGCCATTGCCTACGCCATAGGTTGTACCTAGTTTAATAAATAAAGCAGCGTAAGTAGTACGGCTTATTGCCGCGCCGTTGCACTCCAAGTAATCAGCTGGTATAGCAACGAATGGAAATACGGTAATGCTGGCCACGGTAGGGTCGGGGTTGTTAGCGGTTTGTACCCAAAATGTACCGTCGTGGTACCAAAATGTTTTGGTATCAGTGTCGTACACCTGCAGGCCTACTATGGTGGCATCTACTGCGTTGTTGTTTATAGCTAGGCGTTGCGCAGTAGTTACACGTGGCATTAGTAATCCTTTACTCGTGCTTACCATATCTAACAGGGCTTTAGTATTAGGTGTGGGTGTACCTATACCTACATTAATGGTATCAACACCTGTACCTCCTAATACCATGGCGTTGCTTGCACCTACCTTGGCATTGTAGCCTATGGCGGTGGCTCTGGTTAAGTTGTTTAGTGTAGCATTACTTCTAGCACCAATAAATGTATTATCATTACCTATAGTATTAACATTACCCGCTATAAAGCCTAATGCTGTATTTTCAGTACCAGTAATAGTACTTGATAACGAGCCACTACCTAATGCACTGTTATTATTGGCAATAGCAAAAGCCAAACTACTATTACCCACTGCTGTGTTTTCATCGCCTGTATTATTTTGCAAACTACTTTTTCCAAACGCAGTATTGCCGCTACCTATTGTATTAGCACTTAAACTTAAATAACCTCCTGCACTATTATCGTAACCAGTTGTGTTTAACCTTAATGCGTAATTGCCTGTAGCCACATTATAACTGCCAGAGGTGTTTTTATTTAATGAATTATTCCCCACCGCTACATTACTAGTGCCTGTGCTTGGTGTACTAGCTGTGCCATACATAGCATTGTAACCAATGGCTACGTTACCATTAGCGGTATTGTTGGCAAAAATACTGTTATCGCCTCCATACAAAGCGTTGGTACCAACAGCTGTATTAGGGTCGGTAGTGTTATTAACAATATAACTTATTGCACTGTTACCAATAGCAACATTATCGTTACCAGTGGTGTTAGCAAATAACGAACCTAAACCATAAGCAGCATTGTTGCTACCAGTAGTGTTAGTGCTTAATGAATTAACTCCGTAGGCGGCGTTGCTACTACCAGTAGTGTTGGTGCTTATACTAAATGCACCTACGGCAGTATTGTTTTGCCCAGTAGATGTATTTTGTAACGCTTGCGCGCCTAAGGCTGTGTTAGAATTACCAGTGGCTAAATTTAATGCGTAAGCTCCTAACGAGGTATTAGCAATACCTGTTGCATTAGTAAACATAGATTGATAGCCTACTGCAGTGTTATTAACTCCCGTGGTGTGCGCTCTTAACGCTGCCACGCCCACGCCTGTATTTTGTACACCTGTGGTGTTTTGCCCTAAACTATTGTAACCTATAGCAGTGTTACCCGCACCTGTGTTTAATGGGTTTAGTGCTAACTCTCCAAACGAAGTGTTGCCTAAAGTACCTATTAAACCCGCCTGCACATTGTTGCGTTTAAACACCAAATCCATATTATCAGTAGTACCCAAAAAGTTAGTACCTGCCGTAGTACCCGCATTACCTAGCAAGCTCCAGTTATTGCTAGGAGGTATTATAGTGCTTAAATCAACAGGTGTACCCGCCACACCATTAACGGTAGTGGTAAGGTTAGTGCCTGTAAGGCTGTTAGCTACCGTGTTTACCGCTGGGCTGGTAGCCACTACGCCATTAACAGTGCTGGTTATGGTATTAGTAGGGTTAGCAAGCGTATTAGTAGTAGTGGGCACTATGCTGCTTTGGGCTACCCAAGTAGGAGCTAGTAATGCACCTTGGCTTATGAGTATATCGCCCGTTGTACCTGTTAAACCTGCTGGCTTAAGTGTTGTGCCAAATTCTACACTGCCTGTGGTTTTTATGTTGCCTATTACATCTAATTTTTCACTTGGCAAAGTTTGCCCTATGCCTACATTACCAGTGCCGTTAAGTATGGTAATACGGTCGGGGTCGGTAGCATTACCTGCCACTATGTGTAAGTCTCTACTATTAAGTGTGCCTAGCTTGTTAGCACTTGAAGCATTGTTACCTTTTAATAACCAAGCTTGGGCGGTTATACTATCCGTTATTAGCTGATTAATGGGTATGCCTCCTAC
>JAYWFU010000090.1:0-18218 GCA_043778625.1 Bacteroidia bacterium
CTTTGCCTAATCCTTTCATTAATTCAGGTATTTTTTTACCTCCAAATAATAATAAAACAATACAAGCTATTAATATAATTTCGGGTGTGCCTAAGCCTAGTAGTAAAATTGATGTAAGTATGTTCATTTTATGGTGTTTTTTTAAATTAAAAGTTTAATTATTTACAAAAATAAACTTATTTACCGAAAGTAGCGTTATTAAATTAATTATTGGCAGTAATGAGGTAAGTGTAGTGGTATGCAAAATAATAAGGCTATTTTTGAGATAATAAATAACACAATAATTGACAACTCTTAACTTACCTACTTATACGCCAATTATGTCGCCCATGGGCGATGCTATATTTGACCCTATACGCAACAAAAACTTTGTGCTTACGCCAGAGGAGTGGGTACGCCAGCATGTGTTAAATTATTTGGTGCATCACTTAGGGTATCCAGCGGGGCGCATTGCAGTAGAGCGAGAGTTGAAATACAACCAACTTAAACGTAGGTTTGATATATTAATATACGATGCACAGCTAAAGCCTTACTTAATAGTGGAGTGTAAGGCACATGATATAGCTATTACGCAACAAACATTTAACCAAATAGCTATGTACAATAAGGTGGTGCAAGCTAAAGTATTGGTAGTAACCAATGGCATTACACATTATTGTAGTATATTTAACCCAATAAAAAAAAACTATGAATTCACTAACGAAATACCTGCTTACACTATTTACTAGTGTAGTATATGTAACTGCAATTGCACAAGTAAATTATGTGCCTAACACACTTATTATTAAAGTAAAACCTAAGTATAGAGCGGAATGTAGAGCTGATGGCATAACTAACCTAGGCTTTACAACTACTACTAACAACTTACAACTTACCAGCGTAAAGCAACTATTTAGCAAAAGTAAAGCGGTGCAAGACTGGGATAGAGCATGCGTTAATTGTGTAGATATATCATTAATTTACGAATTAAAATATAATGCCAAGTTGCCTATACACAAAGCCATTGCGCAGTTAGTGGCAAGTGGTGTGTTGGAGTATGCTGAGGTTAAGCATATACATCAAGTACAGTACACGCCTAACGACCCTTTTAAAACTAATCAATACTACATTACTGACACCACACGTATGGCTATGTACAAGGCGTGGGGCGTAAACAAAGGCGATACCAACGTAGTAATAGGTATTGTAGATACTGGAAGCGATTGGGCGCACGAGGATTTACAAGGTAATATGAAAAACAATTACAACGACCCTATTAACGGTACTGATGACGATATGGACGGCTACACGGATAACTTTAGAGGTTGGGACGTGTATGATAACGATAACGACCCTTACGGCCCTTATGGCCACGGCACATTGTGTGCAGGCATTGCGGCAGCAACTACCAATAATAACAAAGGCGTAAGTGGTGTAGGATTTAATTGTAAATTTTTGCCTATTAAAATAGGTAACGCACAAGGGTATTTGGGTAACGAGTACGAGGGAGTAGTGTATGCCGCCGACCACGGTTGTAGCATTATTAACTGCTCGTGGGGTGGGGTAGGAGCAACATCGCAGTATGGGTTAGATGTAATTAAATACGCCACCTATAACCGCAACGCCTTAATAATAGGTGCTGCAGGCAATAAGGGAAACGAACTGGAGTATTATCCTGCATCGTACAACGACGTTATATCAGTAGCTAATGTAGATAATATGGATACAAAATTTATAGGCTCTACCTATAATTACAAGGTAGATGTTAGTGCGCCAGGCACGGCTATATATACCACTTTTGTAGGCAATATTTATGGTGGTAATGGTACTAATGGTACGGCTTCGGGTACATCGTTTGCGGCACCTATGGTAGCAGGTATGGCGGGTTTGTTGCGGGCACAATTCCCTAACGACGATGCAGAAACTATTGCGCAACGAATTAAGGCTAGTACTGATAATATTTACGGAACCAACTTTCAATACTTTGATAAGTTAGGTACAGGCCGCATTAATGCCTACAAAGCACTTACACAAAACGATGCGTGGGTAGCCTTTGCTACTACACAAATTACCAGTGAAAACTATACCAGTAACGATACGCTTACGGTAAAGTTTACGCTTAAAAATTATATTGCCCAGGCTACCAATATTAGTGTTACGGCCAGTAGCACCTCCCCTTATTTACAAGGTATTACCACTACTTACACACACGTTGCGGCTGCCGTTGGCGATACATTTGGCAATACGAACACGGTGGGCATACAATTTAAAATAGTAGGTAACATTCCGTTTAATACATTAGCACCAGTACGCCTAGCGATAGTTGGTAACGGCAAGGCATTGGGTACTGAGGTAATGTTAGTTACCCTTAACCCCGACTACGTAACTATTACTAACAACACCATTGCTACCACTATAACCAGTAATGGCAGTAATGGTTATACTAATAACAACACACGTAATGGGGTAGGGTTTCAATATAAGGGAAACAATGCGCTTTACGAAAGTTCGTTTATGTTAAGTAATAAATGGCAACAAACCGCTGATGGATTTAGAGTTGCAACCACTAACGACACTGATTGGGTGCGCACTAACGGAGTTAAAACAATACCCAGTGTTAGTGCTAATTATACTGCGTATGAAAGCCAATATAACAACACTACCCAATATAATGTAGTGGTGCGTGAGCAAACATTATTACCAAAAACTACTACTAATTATGTAATAAAGCGTTATACAATTACCAATACCAACAATGTTAATTTAGTTAATGGTTACGCAGGTATCATGGCCGATTGGGATATTGGCAACGCCCTAAATAAAGGCAATGTAAATAGTACTAAACAATTAGGTTATGCCTACAACCCCACTACATTAACCGCTGCGGGTGTTAAGGTACTGAGTGTAATTAATGGTGCAAATAAATTTCACACTTATCATATTGATAATGTAACTGCAGGTGCTGGAGGTATTGATATTAGTGGCGTTAAAGGCTTTAGCGATAGTTTAAAATATGTAGCATTAAGCACTAATCGCTTTACTGCGGGTGGTGGCACTGCGCAAGGTAACGATGTGCTAAATTGCACATCTGTTGGGCCATTTACACTAAATGTAGGAGATAGCATTACGCTTGATTTTGCATTATTAATAGCTGATAACGAACAAGAGCTACTAACCCTAAGCGACACGGCACAGGCGCATTACAACAATTTTTTGATAGCTAATGCAATTGTAAATAAGGTGGTAAATAACCAGTTAATAATTTACCCTAACCCTGTACACGATGTATTAATTATTGCAAATAGTGACGCAACTACATTACAAAATAGTACCATAACAAACGCGTATGGGCAAGTGTATAATTGCACCGTAACCAGCCAAGGTATTAATGTAGCAGGGCTTGTGGCAGGTATGTACTATGTGCGCTACGGCACTACTTATTTAAAATTTATTAAACAATAATTACCTTATAACCTTACTATTGAAAGCACCGAGCAATAAATATAATAGCGAACAAATAATAGATATAACACGCCTACTTAAAGCAATGGCGCACCCCGAACGGTTAATAATTGTAAAACTAATTGACCAACATAAAACGTTAAATGTAACCAACATTTACACCCGCTTACACTTGGAGCAAGCCGTGGTATCGCACCACTTAACGCTACTAAAAAGTGCAGGAGTATTAGTAGCCAAAAAAGATGGTAAGGTAGCTAACTACTCCTTAGCCACTACTAAGGTTAGCGGGTTGCTCACGGCTATTGATAAATTAATAAAAGTTTAACTACACACCACAAATAACCATGAGTAAAATATTAATAATTGATGATGAAAAAAGTATTCGTAATGCACTACGTGATATTTTAGAATACGAAAAACACGAAATTACCGAAGCCGTTGATGGGCTTGAAGGTTATAACAAAATAGTAGCCGACAAATACGATGTAGTACTCTGCGATATTAAAATGCCTAAGATGGACGGTATGGAATTATTGCAAAAATTACACAAGGAAGATCTAGACGTATCAATAATAATGATGAGCGGACACGGTAGTATTGAAACTGCTGTAGAGGCTGTAAAACATGGTGCATACGACTTTATACAAAAACCATTAGACCTTAACCGACTGTTAGTAACCCTGCGTAATGCGTTGGATAAAACATCGTTAATAAAAGAGACCAAACAATTAAAAAAGAAAATAATTAAGGGCGCATCGCACATTGTGGGCGAAAGTGAATTAATTATTAAAGTTAAAGAAATGATTGACCGTGTGGCCGTGACCGATGCACGTGTACTAATTACTGGGTCTAACGGCACAGGTAAAGAACTAGTGGCAAGGCAATTACACGAAAAAAGTAATAGATGTGACGCTCCGTTAGTGGAGGTAAACTGTGCAGCAATACCTACCGAACTTATTGAGAGCGAATTATTTGGGCACGAAAAGGGTGCGTTTACATCGGCCGTGGCACAGCGTAAAGGTAAGTTTGAAATGGCTGAAGGCGGTACATTATTTTTGGACGAAATTGGCGATATGAGCCTTAGTGCGCAAGCCAAGGTGTTGCGTGCCTTGCAAGAAAGTAAAATAACACGTGTAGGGGGCGACAAAGAAATAAAAGTAAATGTGCGAGTGCTTGCGGCTACTAACAAAAACTTACGTAAAGAAATTGAAAACGGAAATTTTAGAGAAGATTTATACCACCGCCTTAGTGTAATTGAAATTAAAGTACCCGCCCTTAACGATAGAGTTACTGATATTCCGTTATTGTGTAACCACTTTATGGAGCAGATATGTAACGACTACGGTATAGCTACCAAAGCTATTGATAACAAGGCGTTAGACGAATTAAAAAAATATAATTGGACAGGTAATATACGTGAGCTACGTAATATAATTGAACGCTTAATTATACTGTGCGACAAAAAAATTACTGCCGATGATGTACTTACTTATGCCAAAAAATAAATAGTACAACCAATGCACAACATCGAGCCTCACTACAATTGGCAACATTATTATAACTCGCAAGACGATGCGTTGTCGCCGTTTTACGAACGTGAATATAGCGAGTTTGAGTACAGCAATCATATTTACAATTTTGTAATACACCCACAGTGGGACGATATGGGAAGCAGTACCTTGTACCTAAAAATATTGTTTGTTGATTATAACCAACATTGCGCAATAGTAGAGTTAATAGGCGAATGGAACGATGCTATTGAAAATGATGGTATGATTTTAAAACGAGATGTGGTAGATGCAATGCTACCGCACGGTATTGATAAATATATTGTAATAGGCGAAAACGTATTGAATTTTCATGCGGCCGACGACTCCTACTACGAGGAGTGGCTAGATGATGTAGCCAATGGCTGGGTAGCTTTTGTAAATTTTAGACCCCACGTAATTACCGAAATGAATGTTGCGAACATTGATAGCTATATTAATATTGGTGGTGAGCTTAACAACCTGCAATGGCGTACCTACCAGCCCATTCAGTTATATAATTTGGTAAATAAAATTGTGAGTAATAGGTTAATGTAAAATAATTACACCATTTACAACTACAACAGTACTGTAAATGGTGTAATTAATACGATACTTTTTAGGTGCTTTTATTTAAAAGGAATTAGTGTAATGCCTACTGTTACAGGGTATATATCGGGGTTATTAGTTTTGTTAAACAACGTGTTTAAACCATAATTAGCAAACACATTTACACCTCTATAACCTGCTCTAACCGTAGCACTAAACTTAAAATCATTCAAGGTATAATCATCTTTAATTTTGTTTTTTACGTTGTGTCCGTTTTGTTGGTATATCTGTTTTGTAAATGCGCCATAACGCCAAGCACCTATTATACCTGCGGTTAAATGCCAATTCTTTTTTTCTTTTTTACTGGTGTTAAAATCTAATAATAACGGCACAGTTATGTAGTTAGCGCGCAACTTATTTTTATCGTATTTGATGCCTGTGTTAATGGTAGTTAGTTGGTTAGTGTCAGGGAATAGCGTTACGTTATTTTTAAAGCTATAATTAGCAAACTCAAGCCCTGCGCCTGTTACTATGTTTATTTTGTGTTTGTATAGGCTAAATCCTTTTTCAAATAAGTTTAGCCCCATGTGGTACGAGCGACCAGCATTATTGCCCATAAAATTATAATTAGCACCTAAGTCTGTTCCGTTTTTACTAGTTAATAGTCCGTTAAATCCTAGCTCCACACCCGCCCAATGGTACCATTGCGAAGCGTTTTTCTTTTTTTTAATACTATCATTCTTAGCATCGTTACCGTCAATAATAATAATGTTTTTATTTTTGAATTTAAAGCGAGTAGTATCACTGTCTCCATTTGCATTCATTTCGGCTTTGGCAATTTCAGTATCTTCCTCTTTTTGCGTAACACTTCCTGCACCACTTACATCAATGTTTTTAACAGCGGGGTCTTCTTTAAACGAAATACTTGCCGCACCTGATATTTTAGCATTTAATTCGTTTTTAGCATTTACCTTTCCATGCCCTGCACCGCTAAGTTTGGCGGTAGTATTTTCGGTTTTTAAATCAATACTTTTTAGTTCGGCAGCACCGCTAATTGTAGTACTATGGTTTTGTGCTGTGCCTGTTAATTTTAGCTCGGCAGCACCACTTAATTTTGTAGTTAATTCAACTACTTTTAGTTGCATATCGGCCTCGGCAGCACCACTCATTTCAATGTTTAATTTATCTTCTACTAACTCGCCATTAGTAATTAATTCAGCCGAACCTGACAGCTTAATACTGTTAATAATAGGTGCGTCAACGTACACATTTACTTTTGTGTTTTTAGTTGACTTCCCATTAGTACTTAATACCAGCTTATCATTTTTAACTTCAGTGGTTATATTACTTTGATTTTCGGTGCTAGTTTCTACTATAATTTTAGTAGTAGCATTATCAGTAATTATTACATTAAATATTCCTGCCGCTTCAACGCCTGTAAATGCTTGCGTTGCAATTTCTTTTTTTATTACATCGTTAGTTTGTGCTAGTGCTGTTAGGCTCGTTATTGCTAGTGTTGTGGCTGTTAATAATAGTTGTGTAGTATACATTAGTTCTGTTTTTTTAGGGTTAATTATTTTTTTAATTTAGTACTTAACTATTAACACGTCTGTTAATGTTTATTTTTGAATATGACGTATAACTAATTAAAAAGTTACAACTGTTATTAAAATTATTTTGTAGTATTCACCGTACGTGAAAATTCAAACTCGCCCACCGCTATTTCGTAAGCTACCAAAGTACCGTCAGCATTGGGTTTACGCTTAATGCCCAGCTTATTGGTTAGTAAATTATTTATTTTTTGTTTGGCTAGTTCTTTTATACTTACATACTTGTTTGCTTCCTTTATAGTGGCTATTACGCTCTGCCCTCTTATGGTAGTAATAGCATAGTTTTCAGTTAAAGTATAAGCAATAGGCGCAATAATTTGTGCTGTGGGTATTATTACTGTGGTATCAACTTCGGGTTTAATTATAGCTACCTCGTTGCTTTTAATTACAGGTAGTGTAGCCTTATTAACTATGGTAGATGTACTACTATTTTTACGTTGTACTTTCTTAAATTTATTGGGTGTAATTGGTGTAACTACCTCAGTAATAGTGGTCATATTACTATCTGTTATAGTAGTATTAATAGGTGCAACTACACTATTATTAGCTACTTGGTGGCTACTAGTATTAACTACGCTGTACACTAGCATAGCTACTACCACTGACGCCGCTGCGCCGTATGCCCACAGCCATAGTACTTTGTTTTGCTTTTTTAACTTGCGTTTGTGTGGGTAAGTAATTTTAGCATCAGCTACCAAAATCGTTTTATTAAATAGCGCTAACTCGTATTGTAACCTGGTATTGGTGGCCAATTCTTTTTCAAACGCAAGTGTTTCGGTAGGAGATAAATCATGCTCCATATACCCCACAATAGTTTCGTTGGTGTAAGTAGTATCTTTTTTTAATTTGTTTTTATTGGTATATACTATTGTTTCGGGCGGTGCAATTGGTGTGCTGTCCAGCAATTCAAACTCGGCTTTAATAGCGGGGTGTTGTTCTACAAATAGTAATAAATCAGCAGTTTCTTCGGCACATAAGTTACCGTCAATATAATCAATAATAAATTCTTCGTAGTTGGTTATGGTTATAGTCCTCATGGCTTACAGTACGTTTTCAATTTTACCTATGTATTGTTTTAGCGCAATACGTGCACGGTATATATACACCTTTACTTGGGCTTCGCTAAGCCCAGTTATTTCGCCTATTTGGGCGTAATCATAGCCCTCATAATCACGTAACAAAACTACAGAGCGTTGTACTTCGGGCAATTGTGCTAAGGCAATATCAAGCACTTTTTTCAAATCGTAATTATGGTTTTCATAGCCCTTTTCAAACTCTTCTATCACTACGCTTTTATCTATTTTTTTTTGCTTGCGAGTTTCGTCTATTAATGTACGGTAGGCAGTAGTGTACAAATAAGATTTCGCTTTGTCGGCATCAATATTCTCATGCTTTATCCATACTTTTTCAAACGTATCTTGTATAATATCATTTGCTACGTCTTTATCTCTTATATGCTTTAACACAAAGCGATACAGCCCATCGGCGTGTGCATCTACGGCAGTATTATAGTCGTGTGTAGTCATTGTGTTAAGTTAGTTTTGTGTATTAGACGCACCAGTTACATTAAAAGTTACAGGCAATGTTACTTATTTTTAATAAAACTTTCTTTTGTGCATTAAATAACATTTTGCTATGTACAACAACTCACTATATTTGCTACTACAATTTTCACAAACAAATTAATAGCATGTTTACAATTATTCAAATTATCATTTTTATTGCCGCTTTAGGCTGTGCAGTGTATGTTTTTACCAAAAATATTGGCAAAATAATTCGTAATATTAACCTAGGGCAAAATGTGGACCGTACCGACAATAAACCCCAACGCTGGGCGTTAATGGCACGAGTAGCCATGGGGCAAAGTAAAATGTTAGTACGCCCAGTAGCAGGTATCATGCACTTGTTTGTATATATAGGTTTTGTATTAATTAATATTGAAGTACTCGAAATAGTTATTGATGGATTATTTGGCACACACCGCATACTAAGTTTTATGGGTGGTTTTTATAATTTTTTAATTGGTTTTTTTGAGGTACTCGCATTATTAGTATTAGTGGCTGTTATTGTGTTTTGGGTACGCCGTAATGTAGTAAAGATACAACGATTTACATCGCCCGAATTAAAAGGCTGGGCAGTTAAAGATGCTAACTACATTTTGTATATTGAAATGGTATTAATGACTGCCGTACTTATGATGAACGGCGCCGACCATGCTCTACAACTCCAAGATGCCCACCATTACACCAAAGCAGGCACATTCCCAGTGTCGGATTTACTATTTGGTTGGTTGCAAGGTACTAACGCTACCACGCTTATGGTTATTGAGCGTGTGTGCTGGTGGTTGCATATTATTGGGATATTTTTATTTTTAAATTATTTGCCAGTATCTAAGCACTTACATATTTTAATGGCGTTTCCTAATGTGTGGTACAGTAATTTATGGGCGAAGGGCAAGTTTAAAAACAACCCTGATGTTACGCGTGAAGTTAATTTAATGCTAGATCCTTCAGCACAGTTTGACCCTAATGCAGCTCCACCAAAATTTGGCGCAAAAGATGTAAACGATCTATCGTGGGTGCAATTAATGAGCGCTTACTCTTGCACCGAATGCGGACGGTGCACTAGCAATTGCCCAGCTAACTTAACGGGCAAATTACTATCGCCCCGCAAAATAATGATGGACACCCGCGACCGTTTGGAGGAAGTAGGTAAAAATATAGATGCCCACGGTGTTGATTTTAACGATGGTAAAAGCCTTGTGGGCGATTATATTACTGCTGAAGAATTATGGGCTTGTACCTCGTGTAATGCCTGTGTAGAAGCCTGCCCTATAAACATTGACCCATTAGCTATAATTATGGATTTGCGCCAGTACTTAGTACTCGAAAAATCGGAAGCTCCACAATCTATTACAGGTATGTTTACCAATATTGAAAACAATGGCGCACCTTGGCAATACAGCCAAGCCGACCGCCTAAAGTGGGCTAATGAATAAATTATTATTAATTGACAATTTATAATTGACAATTGTAAAAAAGTCTAATGTCTAGTATCTCTAAATCTAATATCTAGCATCTAAAGTCTAGTATCTCTAAATCTAATATCTAAATACTCAACAAAATGAGCAACGCATTAAACGTAAAAACAGTAGCCGATTACACTGCACAAGGCACCAAGCCCGATATTTTATTTTGGGTAGGATGCGCAGGGAGTTTTGATGATAGAGCAAAGAAAATAACCAAAGCCATAGTTAAAATACTTAACCATGTTGATGTAAAATATGCCGTGTTAGGCGCTGAGGAATCATGCACGGGCGACCCTGCAAAGCGTGCAGGTAACGAGTTTTTGTTTCAGATGCAAGCCATGAGTAACATAGCCATACTTAACGGATACGAAGTAAAAAAAATAGTAACCGCCTGCCCACATTGTTTTAATACACTTAAAAACGAATACCCCGAACTTGGCGGACATTACGAAGTAATACACCACACACAATTATTACAAGAGTTGATAGATAGTGGTAAACTAAAAGTAGAGGGTGGTACATTTAAGGGTAAAAAAATTACTTTCCACGACCCCTGCTACTTAGGACGTGCCAACAACGAATACCTTGCGCCACGTGCCGTAATTGAAAAATTAGACGTGGAATTAGTTGAAATGAAACGCTGCAAAACCAACGGATTATGTTGTGGCGCAGGCGGAGCGCAAATGTTTAAAGAAGCCGAAAAAGGAAACAAAGAAGTAAATATTGAACGCACCGAAGATGTACTTGAAACCAAAGCTACCATTGTAGCCGCAGGTTGTCCGTTTTGTAATACCATGCTTACTGATGGACTCAAACATAACAACAAACAAGACGAAATACAAGTACTTGATATAGCCGAGATGATAGCCCAAGCAGCTGATTTATAGTGTAAGTAGGTACTATTACTTGCTGAAAAACAACTAAAACATTGAAGTAATTAGGAATAAAAAGGTAGTGAAAATTTAATTTTCACTACCTTTTTATTCCTAATTTAATTTTCAGAAAATTCGTTAGTAAACGCGGTTAATTTAAAATTTTTGAGCGTGATAACAAGCGTTTGCAACAAAGGTTGCTTGGTAATATCTTGCTTTGCTAATTCTTTTTCTACGGCGGCTATACTGCCCGTAAGTATAGCGTTATCAAAGGGAGGCTCTTGATTTTCGATAACGGTAATGGCTTCAAACGAAGTTTCAAAATCAGTAACAATAGCCATGGTAACAAGGTGCGGAATATAGTTTTTAAAATCAAGACCTGATTGCCAGCAGGCAGCTATTATTTCGCGGCGTAACTCTCCCTTAGTCAGTAGCATATACTCTATATATATTGGCGCGCACAATGGGTCTTTAACGTTGTATAAAAAATCCATTGCGGCACTTAATATCTCTTCGTCAGTATTGGTTTTAAGTAATTCAAATAATGCTTTTACCACAGCTACATCGCCGTATTCGTAAGCATCTTCAATAGCTTTAAGTTGCGCTACTTTATCAGTACCGTTAAAAGCCGCTACTAATTGTGTTTTTATTTTTTTACTCATGGTATTGTTTTTTAGCTACGCAAAAGTAACACAATAACAATTGGTTAGCAAACCAACTGTTATTGTGTTAGTACTAAATACTATTTTATGGTAACTGTAAATGCTGCTTCTACGTCAGTATCGCCTAAGGCAATACTACCAGGGCTTGCAAGTTTTATTTTAGGCTGATGCTTTAATGTAATGGTAATAGTACCAGTACTTGCGTTGGTAGTAGCCCACGTACTTGTAAGCCCTAACGGATTATTGTTGGCATCAACGTCAGTTGTTTTTACCACAAGGTTTGCATTGTTTGCTACGTAAAAAAACTGGTGGTCAGTTCCTTCAGCTTTTACGGCATCGCTAATGTTTTCGGCAGGAGTTTTTGTTTTGTCTAATAATTTTAAATTAACGTTGTAATTTTTGTTCGCTTTTAAATTAATAGGAGCAATAATGGGCGCATTACCTCCTGCGCCGTCCAAGTCTTCGTACTGTACTACAAATGTAGTGTCAGGATTGCTAAACGTAAGTTCAACGGTAGTTATAAGCTCTTGTTCATTTGCTTTGTCTTCTACTTTTTTCTTACAGCCAGTTAATACTACTGTTGCTATTACTAATAATTTTGCGGTGTTGTTTACTATATTTTTCATTTTAGTTATTGGTTTAATTAAGTTAGTTTTTTAGTTAATAAGGGTATCATTAGCCCTAAAATTTAATAATTGCCGTTAGGCTTACATTGCGCCCTACATCATTAGTGTAGTATTTAAAGCGGTTCATGTAATCGCGGTACTGGCTGTTTAACAGGTTGTTGCATGCAAGTAGCACTACTATTTCTTTTTTGTTAGTTAACGTATAATTTGCGCTAGCAGTTGCTCCTACTAGGTTGTATGCGGCAGGTGGCAGGCTGTAATCGCTGGCGTAATTTACACGGTGCTGTTTATCCACCCACGTGTGTGTAAGGCTTACACTGTACTGCTGGCTTGGCTTAGTAGTAAAATTATACGCTACTTCGTTAAGTAATCTATCGCTAGGTAAGCCTAACAAAAACTCATTGCTTAGCAAGTTATAACCTCGCACGGTAGATAGCACACCTGTATAACTAACGTGTTTTGTTAGCAGGTAACTTAATTTAACATTGCTACCATATAACTGTGCGGGCAGTTGCACAAACTTAAATGTAGGAAACGCACCTCGTATAGTAAGCGTGGCAGGTAATACAGGCACTAAATTTATAAAATTAAAAAAATGATTATAAAATACCTCTGCATTAAATGATAATTTACCATTAAACACAGTACCATTGACCGCCGCCAAATTATTTAAGGCTCGCTCCACGTTTAAATTTTGGTTGCCATATTCAATAGCCGCTACACCATGGTGCAAACCATTGCTATACAACTCATTAGGTGCAGGTGCACGCCACGCAAGCCCCGAATTAACAATACACTTAACATTATTACTCAAATAGTACGATGCGCCCACACTACCTAATGTAGCATTAAATGTTCGCACACGGCTAAATAAATTATTACTAGCATTACGCTCATAAGTACTACTATTGCGTACATCTTGGCGTAGGCCTAATTCAATATTAAATTTATTAATGTGTGCATAGTGCAAATAATATATCCCCGCATTAGTGCTACTATAATTAGGTATAAACACACGGCTTTGCGCAGTATTATTATTAATTTGATACATGTAATTACCTCCTATTTTACCATGCCCCCAATGCTCGGTAGTGTACTCGTAGCTGGCATCGGCAGTGTGGGTAAATAGTTCTAGGGCTGATTGTGGCGCATTGGCTTTAAGCACCCCGTTTACATACACATTGTGGTTATCAAACTCTTTGCGGTAATTAGCCTGAAAGGCATATTGCACATTTAATACTCCGTGCGCAGCCACATTAGTTTGATAATGCACCATAGCCGTGTGATGGCTAACCAATTGCTTGGGCCTATCAATAGCATACAAAAAAGCAGCACTATCCGAAGCACCTGTATTAGCAATAGCTCTGTTCAAGTCAGTTAAGTTACCAATGTGCGACCCTCTAAATATACCCAACGTTGCATTGTACGTAATTAAATTTAGCGTTAGCCTGTGTGCATTATGGTTGTACTGTGCAAGTACGTTACCATTAAGCTCCTGCGTGCCAGTATTGCCCATAGTATAAGTGGGCGTACTTATGTTACCCACTTTTTTGCCTGATGTTTGCAGCCTGTACGCCCAGCTAGGCTTACGTTTTAGCCTTTGTTGTATCATTATAGCAGGCATTACTAATCGCCCGTTGGTTTGCGTATTTACTAACACGCTACCGCTAAGCCCAGCACTGTCAGGCAATGGCGCAGGGTTTACTAGCAACACACCAGCTACCGCATCGCTACCGTATTGTATGGCATTAGCCCCTTTAATTACAGTTATGCTACCTGCATTAAATGGGTCAATTTCGGGGGCGTGTTCAGCTCCCCATTGTTGCCCCTCTTGGCGCACACCGTTATTAAGCAAGAGTATCCTGTTGCTGTGTAAACCATTAATTACGGGCTTGCTAACGCTTGCTCCTGTATTTAAAGTAGTAATGCCAGGTAATTGTTCCAACATTTTGGCCAACGGTTTACCTTGCTGTTTTAGCAAATTTAATTGGCTAAGTTCCATATAGTTTTGCGTGGCAGTGGTAGGCGTGCGCTCTTGGTGTATGTGTACCTCGTGTAAGTTGGCTGCCGTATGATTAAGTTTAACACGTACCGTTTGGTTAGCAGTTACGGCTATGTTAAGCACAGTATCAGTGTACAATAAATTATGCACACGCAAGGTGTAGTTAGCAGTAGTTAAGTTATTAAACTTAGCTTGTCCGTTAGCTAGGGTAGTGTTACCTTGCGTAGTAGTGGCGTTAATTAATTGCACTGCAGTATAAGGCACAGGGTGATTTAAATCATCAGTAATAACTACGGTTAGTGTATAGCAACACTGTTGGGCAGTAGCATTAAATGATAATAACATCAACCATAACAACACATACTTAGTAAGTAAATGTTTCATGTAAATGAAAAAATAGCACGTTAAAAAAATAAAATAGTAGTGTGCTTACCATTAAGCGCACCTGTTATTAGTTATGTTTGATTAACTAATAGGCGGAGCCTTTACACTAAACAAATAATGAATAACTAACGTAACGCAACTATGATAAGTTACGTTATAATTAAACTCAAAGTAATGAGTTGCAACTTGTAATACAAATGGCACTGGGGCATCAAAGGCAAGTGCAAAATCATCAAGCTGGCAGTGGTGATGTTTGGTTTCAAAATGCTTAGCGTGACAGGTGTATTTATCGTCTTGCTGGTGGTGGCTGTGCAATACCGCATGCAAATTACTTACACTAGTAATAGTAACTAATAGTGTAGCAATAATAATGGCTAGTATAGTTTGTAGCAATTTCATAATTATTACAAATGTAATTGATTTTTTTTGATGCTAGCAAACCGAAAATTCAATACATTTGATTGATGAAAAAACTACTTGTAATTACACTTTTGATAGGTGTTGCGTTAAGTAATGCTAATGCGCAAAGTACTACCACTCCTAGTGTAGTGCAAAATATACCGACGTATAGCTCCACTAAAACATTATTTACTCACGAAAAAACATTTGGCGGAATGATAACTACCAGTGGTTGGGGCTTAAACTTTAGAAGCGGTAAAGCACGTGGTGCTAAAACTCGCCAAATAATTAATTTTGAATTTACTACGTATCGCCACCCTAAAGAAACAAAAGTAAAAAGCATACTTGACGCAGGACAAAAATTTAGGTATGGTAAAATAGCCACTCCTTATTTTTTGCGAGCTAGTGTAGGCGTACAAAAAGTATTGTTTGACAAAGAAACTCCCAACGCCATACAAGTACGTTATTTGCTAATGGCAGGACCTACATTGGCATTAGTAAAACCTTATTATGTAGATTATAAGTCAGCCAAATTATACAACAACGACAGAGTTGCCAAGCAGTTTGACCCACTTACTATGACCGTTGATTCGATATACGGTAGATCAAAATTTTTAACAGGTATTGGGCGCACACTACCTTACCCTGGCATACATGCTAAGGCAGCATTAAGTTTTGAATATGCCTCGTACGACGAAGATATTAAAGCCCTTGAAGTGGGTGCTACGCTTGATTTTATGCCACTACCATTAAAAATATTTGCCTACGAAACTCGTCGCCCATTGTTTTTACAACTCTATGTTTCGTTTAATTTTGGTTCGCAATGGTATTAACTATTCTCTAACAAATTATTACAATGACTATTACCTCAACTACAACGCCCGAACGTGTACGTAAGCCTGATTGGTTGCGTGTAAAATTACCTACTGGTAAAGAATATTTAAAAGTACGCGAACTGGTAACCGAACATAAATTACACACCATTTGCGAAAGCGGAAACTGCCCCAACATGGGCGAATGCTGGGGTGCAGGTACAGCTACGTTTATGATATTGGGTAATATTTGTACCCGTTCGTGTGGGTTTTGTGCCGTGGCTACTGGTCGCCCATTACCTGTGGATTGGGACGAGCCTGCACGTGTAGCAGCATCAGTAAAATTAATGAGCGTGAAACACTGCGTAATTACTAGCGTTGATAGAGATGAACTAAAAGATGGTGGCTCAATTATTTGGGAACAAACCGTAAACAAAATACGTGAAGTAAGCCCTGGTACTACCTTAGAAACACTTATCCCCGATTTTAGAGGGCAATGGGAAAATTTACAACGCATTATTGACGTGCGCCCCGAAATAGTATCCCATAACCTCGAAACCGTGCGCCGCTTAACCAAGCAAGTACGTATACAAGCCAAATACGAACGTAGCCTTGAAGCCTTAGAGCGACTGGGCAAAGCAGGTATTAAAACAAAATCAGGCGTGATGTTAGGCTTAGGTGAAACCGAAGCCGAAGTAATTGAAACCATGCAAGACTTACACAATGTAGGCGTGCAAATAGTTACCTTAGGGCAGTACCTACAACCTACGGTAAAACACTTGCCAGTAGTGGATTACATACGCCCCGAACAATTTGCTAAATATAAAGAAATTGGCTTGGCTATGGGCATACGCTACGTAGAGAGTGGTCCGTTGGTAAGGTCATCGTACCATGCCGAAAAGCACTTGTAGTTATTGATAAATTATTTTTCCGCCTTGGTTCGTGTCCTCACGAAACAATTAAATACTGTTTTGGTTCGTGAGGACACGAACCAAGGCGTGAACAAAAAAAGTGTCGCATTACCTAGGTAATGCGACACTTTTAATGGTGTAGTAAGTATGGTATAAATTATTTATCGCGTTTAGCAAGCCATGCGCCTACTGCTGGAGCAAGTTCTTTTTGTGAGCGTCCGCCTGTAAACACGCCAATATGCCCGCCTTTAAACGAGTATATTTCTTTGTCTTTGGTACCCACATAATCATTTAACGGAATGGTAGCACTAGGGGGTACTAGGTGGTCTTCAGTAGCATAAATGTTAAGTAATGGCATAGTAATGTTGTTAAGATTTACTTTGTGTTTGCCCACAATCATTTCGCCGTTAATTAATTTATTGCCTTGGTATAAATCTTTCATAAACTGTAAGTAGCACGCCCCAGCTTGGTCGGGGCTATTGGCTATCCATTTTTCCATACGCATAAAATTTAATAGTTTTTCGCTATCGTTTACTGCGTTCATTAAGCCTTGCCCTTTGTTAATTTTCATCATTGGTTTAAGCATTTCAAAACCAACATTTAAAAACGAGCCTGGAATAATACCATTATAATTTTTTACTAACGCGTCAAAATCCATATCCTTAGCCCATTTGAACAGTAAACCATCATTAGTACTAAAGTCAATTGGGGTAACTAAGGTTATTAAATTTTTAACTTTGTTAGCGTGAGTAGCCGCATAAATAGTACTAAATGTACCACCTTGGCATATTCCCATTAGGTTTATTTTGTCTAACTTATGATGCTTACACACATAGTCCACACAGTTGTTTATATAGCCATTAATGTAGTCGTTCATGGTGGTGTATTTGTCTTGCTGGGTTATTGTTCCCCAATCTATCAAATACACATCTAACCCTTGATTAAGTAGGTTAGTTACGTAACTACGGTCGGGTTGCAAATCCATCATTTGCCAAGTATTAACTAAGGCATACACTACTAATACAGGGGTTTTAACAGTTGCAGGGGTTGCTCTATCAAATCGATAAAGGGTTAATTTATCCTCAGTATATACTTCAGTTTTAGGAGTAGTAGCAAGCGTAATTTCGGGTAAGTTTTTAAAGGCATCGTAGCTACTGGTAAGCTTATTAACAGTGCCGTTGAGCTCGTTTAACATATTAGTTTGATTGTACATGGCGTATAATGATTTATGAAAAATTAAGTTAAACTAAATTAGCAATTAAAATTATATAGGTAAATTAATGAATTGTTAATTTTATAGGGTCTATGACGTTTGGTGTGGGTAATCTATCTTTGTAATTATGAATAGTAACGAATTATTTTCAATCGCCTTAGGTTTATCTCATTCTTGGCACAT
>JAYWFU010000091.1:0-18130 GCA_043778625.1 Bacteroidia bacterium
TATGAAAGAAAATATTTTTGAAAACTTAGTGCAAAGAATGGTATTGGCAAATCCGTGTACGTACAAAATGATTATTAAGTAAATGCCTAGGTCAGTAAAATTATTCACATATTTCATCTTCTAAAATTTTGCAATTAAATCCTTGATTTGTTACAGATTCCAAAATTTTGTCAGAATTGATTTCGTTGCTTTCAATTCTTAAAATTGTGTTTCCACAAGGAAAAAGCAAATCATTTTCGTTGTACTAAATGTGAAAGTATTGAGTGTCTTCCAACACTTGTTGAGTTTTCTGTTCCTGAAAAATATGTTGTCCAACAAATGAACTACGCCCTTGTTGGTATTTGTAAAGATTGTTCGTTGTAGGGTGTCGTTCTAAGCCTTGCTGCTAACTCTATTATATACACAAGTGTACACTTTTTATTCCATAAATACAAAAAACAATTTCTGCTAGGATTGGTAAGTGGTTCAGCTAAAAAATAGTAATAAAACGCATTGCGTATTTCAACTATTTATTACTTTTATTAAAAATAAAAATATACATTATGCGCACTACTATTTTCAACAATCAAATTCAATTTTCGGCAGGTACGCATCGTACCAAAAGCATTATTTGGTGCAACTTTCCTAAAAACGATGCGCTACTAAAGCAGTTCAAGCAACAGTTTCCGTTTTGCCATTGGAGCAATACCCATAAGTGTTGGTACATAACTGATAGTGTGGAGCTACGCAAGCAAGTGGGCTTACCGCCCAAAGATGCTGTGCCACAATGGCTAACCAAAGTACACCCCATTAATCAGTCTGCATTACAAAACATGGCTAACCAATTAAAACTCAAAGCCTATAGCCCCAATACTAGCAAAATATATCTAGGCGAGTTCATGCAACTATTGCTAATACTCAAGCACCACCCCGTTAACGATCTTACGCCTGATAGATTAAAATCGTACCTACTGTATTGTATCAACGACCTCAAAATGTCGGAAAACCACGTACATAGCCGTATTAACGCCCTCAAATTTTACTTTGAGCAAGTGCTTAATAAACAAAAATTCTTTTTTGAAATACCACGCCCCAAATCACGCAGCACACTACCCAAAGTACTGGATGCTAAGGATATTAAAAAACTGTTTGACGTAACCCTCAACCCCAAGCACAAACTAATGCTACAACTATGCTACGGCATGGGCTTGCGCGTAAGCGAGGTGGTACAGCTTAAAATAACCGATATTGATAGCCAACGCATGCAAGTGCTTATTGATAACGCCAAGGGCAAAAAGGACCGCTATGTTAACTTGCCCGAATCTGTACTAACCTTACTCCGTAGCTACTACCTAGCCTACAAACCCAAAGTATATTTGTTTGAGGGGCAATACGGTGGCCAGTACTCTATACGTAGTGTGCAGGCAGTGTTTAAAAACGGAATGCGCCTTGCTAAAATTAACAAACCCGTAGGCATACACAGCCTGCGCCACAGCTATGCCACGCACCTATTGGAGCACTGCACCGACATGGTGTTTATACAAACTCTACTTGGCCACAAGGATATGAAAACCACCATGCTATACGCCCAAGTAGGCAAAAAAGAAATTAAAAAAGTAAAAAGCCCGCTGGATACAATGTAGTATTTATACCACAACTTTTAAATTTTAGTAAGCTACTACTAAATATCTCGGTGTTAATTATTAAATATATTTATATACTCTTCATATATAAAAATACGGTTACGTTGCTGGCCGGTAAACTCTTTTAAAATATTGTGTTTCTCAAACAAACTTACTAACTCTCCTGCTGCTTTAGCACTTAACTTACAGGTTTCCTGCACTTGTTTTATACTTACCAAGGGTTGCTCTAATAAATAATTATGTAGCAATAAGCCTGATTTCATTCGTTTACCAAATTTGGTTTGAATTAACGATTCCATTTCAAATTTAAGCGCAAGAATAGTACTTAATCTTTCTACCGCTTTTTGAGATATTTGTGCTATTCCAACTAAAAAATATTTTATCCATTGCAACATATCATTACTAGTTCTTACCTTGGTTAGATTGTTGTAATACAAGTTTTTATCAGCTTCAAAATAATGCGACAAGTAAAGTAAGGGTTTGGTAAGTAATTGTTTTTCTATTAAAAATAATGTTATTAGTAAGCGTCCTATCCGTCCGTTACCGTCCAAAAATGGGTGTATTGTTTCAAATTGATAATGAATTATGGCTGCCTTTATGAGCATAGGCAACTCCAAGTTTTCGTTATGTATAAATTTTTCTAAATCACCAATCAATTCGTGTAAATGATCGTGATGGGGTGGTATAAAAACAGTATCTAACAAACTTTTTCCCCCTATCCAATTTTGGCTTCGTCGGTATTCTCCAGGTGTTTTTTTCTGCCCGCACACCCCTTGCATAAGTATTTCATGGGTTTTTAGTATCAATCGCGACGATATTGGTAATGTTTCTAATGCTATTATGGCCTCATTTAAAGCTTGAGTATAATTTTTAACTTCTTGCCAATCGTCTTTTCGTTCAGGATTAACATTTTCTTTTGCTAAAAATGCCTCGTCAAAATGTGTTTGAGTACCTTCTATTTTACTTGATATAACCGCCTCGTTAGTTATGTGAAAATGAATAAACAAATCAATATTAGGTACTAATTGAGCATAGGAATTAAGCTGCCCTAGTTGAAAAGAGGCATTTTCTATTAATTTATTAATTTTTGAATCATTCCAAACCCACTCTAAATTTATAAGATTTGGCAAAAAATACTTATAATCTAATCCTTGTCTTATTTTACCCGCATTAAAATTTTCTATTTGTATCATAGTAGTATGTTATTTTTTACCACAAAGATAAAATAAGAATCTTACTATTTTACTTTCATCCCTTAAAGTAAAATAAGAATCTTATTATTTTACTTTCATAATATTTACCCCTACCCTACTACCTTATAGTTTTTGTAAGCACCTATGCGGTAGTTAATAAGGTCTTCTAACCAATATAATAGTTTGTTTTTAAAACTTATTTTTTTGTGAATTTTAGCAGGGTCAAACTCCCAGTTTACGGCTGCTATTATAGGGTGCATAATAGCGGGGTGTGCGCCTAAATAAGGTTTTACACGATCAATATTATAATAATCAAACTCTTGTTGGCTGGCGTATTTTTGTTGTAAGTAGCCGTCTTGGTGCCAAAATTTTTCAAAAAACTTGGCCTTTTCATTCATGTTTTCGGGATTGCGCACATAACTATAATGAAACACTGGCAAACCCGTATCTATTACATTGAGCTTAAGGCCTGCGTGCCCATTAGTATATTCTTGCTCCGACGGATATTTACGAAACCCCTGCGAATCGCGGTACGAAAATATAGTTAATCCACGCTTAAATACACGTATCTCGTTAAAATGCTGATAGCGCGAAGCGCTCAAAAAATTATAGTTTCCATGAAAATTAAGGAATTTAAACAACAATCCATCCACGTTAGGGTTAGCATCGTGGACAGTAATTAAATTTTTTATATGCGGTAAATCTGTTTCGGCTATTACCTCGTCGGCCTGTATATGCACCAGCCACTTACCCTTGCATGCGGCTAAAGCTATGTTAGCTTGCTGTGCAAATATTTTACCTTGCTTACGCAGGGTTTCGTCCCACAGGGTATCAATAATTTTTATTTTATTATCATTTTTGGCGCTTAATTCCTCAATAGCTTCGCGAGTGCCGTCAGTACTATCGCCTACGGCTACCACTAGTTCATCACATAGGGGTAATATACTTTCCATGCTTTGTATAAACGGATACCCGTACCTAAACCCATTACGTATGTAAGTAAAGCCACTTATGGTTATAGGTTCCATTCACTAAAAATAAACTAGTTAGCGTTTTATTTTATCAACTCTAGTTTGGTGGCGTCCGCCCTCAAATTCGGTAGCCAAAAAAGTATCTACAATCATTAATGCGTCCGATTCTTTTACAAACCGTGCAGGTATAGCCAATACGTTGGCGTTATTGTGCTGACGTGCCAAGGCGGCTATTTGTGGTAGCCAGCTTATAGCGCTGCGCACATTTTCGTATTTGTTGGCGGTAATGTTTACCCCGTTGGCACTACCGCATATAATAATGCCTTGTGAGTATTCACCCTTATTTATAGCCATGGCTAGTGGGTGTATATAATCGGGATAATCGGTGCTATCGGTGCTATTTGTTCCATAATCTTTTACGGTGTAGTTATGTGCTTGTAAGTGTTTTATTATTTCTTGCTTTAATTCAAAGCCTGCATGGTCGGCAGCTATGGGTATTATTTTAGTATTCATATATACAAGTAATTTATATTAACTTTAGGTTAGTATTATACACAAATGTACTTTTTTAGAATTTGTAACATGCCTATTAACACTACAAAGTGGTATTGGAGTTATTAACACTAAAAAAGGTATAACTTTATTTAGTACTCACAACTTCTCACTATTATTTATAGGTAATGTAATTATTAATTGTGGTTATACAAATAATTGACACTATCAAGCACTAGTTACTGTTTTAATCAACATAGGTTATGCACAATTAATGCGCAATTTTATATATAGTTTTTACACTATATAAGTAGTAATAACCTATTATTAACCATTGTTAATAAAGACTCTTAATTTGAGTATTATCAGTACATTTGTAAGCTAATAACTACATTAACAGTGTTAATTATATAGTAGCAACGTAATAGTAATCACATATAAAATAAACATTTGCACAATACTAACACCCTAGTAATAGTAAGTATAAAATTTATTTAAATTAATTTATTAATAATATAATAAGACAAATGAACTCTAATTTAGTTGCCAACGGATTTGTAGATGCTAAAATTAATCTTACCTTAAACTTATTTGAAGAAATTAAGCGTTTAAAAAAAGAAAAAAATGCCATTATTTTGGCGCACTACTATCAAGATGGCGACATACAAGATATTGCTGATTATATTGGTGATAGTTTAGGTTTGGCACAAGCAGCGGCCAAGACTGATGCTGCTATTATACTATTTGCGGGAGTACACTTTATGGCGGAAACGGCTAAAATACTTTGCCCTACTAAAAAAGTAATATTACCCGACTTACGTGCTGGTTGTTCATTGGCTGATAGTTGCCCACCACAAGAGTTTGAAACGTTTAAAGCCTTACACCCTAACCACTTGGTAATATCCTACATTAATTGCACGGCCGATATTAAAGCCCTAACCGATATTGTGTGCACTAGCAGTAATGCTGTACAAATTGTAAATAGCTTGCCTGCAGACCAACCTATAATATTTGCTCCTGATAAAAACCTTGGGGCTTACGTACGTAAGGTTACAGGTCGCGCTAACATAGTATTGTGGGATGGTGCGTGTATGGTACACGAAATATTTAGTATCGAAAAAATACAGTATTTACTTACCCAGCACTCCACTGCGCAACTATTAGCACACCCCGAGTGCGAAGCCCATATACTGGATATAGCGCATTTTGTAGGCAGTACCACCGCTATACTCAATTATGTTAAAAAAAGCGAGTGTACGGCATTTATAGTAGCTACTGAAACGGGTATTTTACATCAAATGATGAAGGATAGTCCAACTAAAACGTTTATACCTGCCCCACCTAATAATGGCTGTGCTTGTAACGATTGCCCACACATGAAATTAAATACACTCGAAAAAGTGTATAACACATTATTGTACGAACTACCCGAAATTAACATGGAGGAAGCATTACGTGTAAAAGCTGAATTAAGTATTCGTAAAATGTTGGATTTATCAGCTCAATTAGGCTTGTAAGTGTATGAATAATCGTATTAAATTATTGTTAGAATATTTGACTGACAACCCTATTGATGTTTTTAGTAATTATGCTTTAGCTATTGAATATCAAGCATTAAAAGAGTATAATAAAGCTATTACACAGTTAGAAAATTTAAAGCAAATAGATTTAAATTATTTAGCTACCTATTACACCTTAGGTAAGCTGTATGAACAAATTAATACACCTACTTTGGCTATTAGTAATTATAAATTAGGTGTTGTATTAGCTAAACAAATTAAAGACAATAAAACCTTACGTGAGCTTAACGAAGCATTATTAGTGCTTGATGCGTTAGATGAATAAAAAATAGTAATTTTGAAAATAAAGTAAATAAATAATATAAAATAAGTAAAGAAGCGTGGGAATATTTAGTTTTTTCTCCAAAGAAAAAAAAGAAACATTAGATGAAGGAGTAGCCAAAACAAAAGAAAGTTTGTTTAGCAAAATAGCGAAGGCAGTAGTGGGTAAATCAACCATTGATGACGATGTATTGGATAATTTAGAAGAGGTACTTATTACTTCCGACGTAGGCGTGGATACTACTCTTAAAATTGTAAAACGCATACAAGCCCGCGTAGCCATTGATAAATATGTAGGTACTGACCAATTACATCAATTATTAAAAGAAGAAATAGCCACTCTTCTAGCTGAAAATAATAGTTTGGATTTATCAGACGTGGAAATACCAGTAGGCAAAAAACCCTATGTAATAATGGTAGTAGGCGTTAATGGTGTGGGTAAAACCACTACTATTGGTAAGTTATCATATCAATTAAAACAAAAAGGGTTACACGTAGTACTAGGTGCGGCTGATACATTTAGAGCTGCTGCCGTGGACCAGCTTATCATTTGGGCCAATCGTGTAGGGGTGGATATTGTATCGCAGGGTATGAACGCCGACCCTGCCTCAGTAGCCTTTGATACCGTAAGTAGTGCAGTAGCCAAAAATGCCGATGTAGTAATAATAGATACCGCAGGCCGCCTACACAACAAAGTAAACTTAATGAACGAGCTTACTAAAATTAAAAAAGTAATGCAAAAAGTAGTGCCCGATGCACCGCACGAAATACTATTAGTGTTAGATGCTAGTACAGGGCAAAATGCTATTGAACAATGTAAAGCATTTACCGCAGCTACTAACGTTAATGCCTTAGCGCTTACTAAACTTGATGGCACTGCTAAGGGCGGAGTTGTTATAGGAATATCCGATCAATTTAAAATACCAGTGAAATACATTGGCGTAGGCGAAAAAATGACTGACTTACAAGTGTTTAATAAAGTAGAATTTGTGGATTCATTATTCAAGTAAATACCGTGCAAGCACTACTTAATTTCCGTAATTTTATAGCCAATTACAAACTACAATTGTTTTTTAAAACACTTAGTAGCAGGATAAATCATGTACAAAATTTTAGTATAAAAAATGTACGAACAATTATAGTATTGTTTGATGCAACATTAGTAGCCGATGTTGAATTAATTAAAAAACTAATTGATTATTATACCCAAGAAGGTAAGGTTATTAAAGCCATAGGTTATATTAATCAAAAAGAATTTGAACCTATATTGTTACCAAAATCCAGTTTTGAATTATTTTGTTTACGGGAAGTAAATTTTGATTTCACACCCAAAACAAATTGGCACACCCAATTTGTAAATTACAATTACGATTTAATAATTAATACCGATGCCAATAATTTAGCACCCTTAAATTATTTGTATGCACACAGTACCGCTAAGTTTAAATTAGGCGTAGAAACCAATAATAACAAGTTAATTAGTAATATTACCATTGATTGTAGTACAGATAAAAGTTTAAAGTATTTTTTACGCCATACTGATCATTATCTCAAATTAATAAATAATTAAAATTAATAAACATGAACCACGCATTTACAGGCACAGGGGTAGCTATAATAACACCGTTTACCGCTAAAGGCGCTGTAGATGTACTCGCATTAATAAAATTAACTACACACATAATTAAAGGGGGAGTAGAATATATAGTAATATTAGGCACTACAGGCGAAAGTGTTACACTTACCGCTGACGAAAAACAGTTAGTAATAAATACTATCCGTAGTACTACTAAAAACAAATGCAAACTAGTGTTAGGTATTGGAGGTAATAATACACAAGCTATTATTGATAGTTTTAAAAATACTGATTTTACAGGTATTTCGGCCATATTAAGTGTATCGCCGTATTATAATAAACCAGGGCAATTAGGTATTATAGCCCACTATAAAGCCATAGTAAAACATAGCCCACTACCCATAATACTATACAACGTACCGGGTCGCACAGGCCAAAGTATGACACCCGACACCATAATTACATTAGCTAATTATAGCCCAAAATTTATAGCCGTAAAAGAAGCTAGCGGAAGTATTGAGCAGGCTATGGCTATTATTAACGGAGGAATACCTAAGAGCTTCGTAGTTATTAGTGGCGACGACCCTCTTACCCTACCTATGATGGCAATAGGAGCGGTAGGAGTAATAAGCGTGGCTGGTAATGTGTACCCCAAGCAAGTAAGCGATATGGTGCGTTTGGCATTAAAACAAAATTTTGTTAAAGCTGCGCAATTACATTATCAATTACTTAATCCTACTAACTTAATGTTTGCTGAGGGTAATCCAGCAGGTATAAAAGAGTTTTTAAAACACAAAACAATAATTGATAACTATGTACGCCTACCCTTAGTTACAGTAGGTAAAGAGTTGAGTGCTAAAATTAAAAAATCGTTATTTTAAGACTTGTATTTAATTCTACAATTTATTTAATTGTTACAAATTTATTAACGCAATCCACCAATTAAAAAATTATTTTAAAAATGAAAAAACAACTACTAATAGCAAGCACGCTAATAGCAATAGTTACCGCTTGTGCCAAAAAAAGTGTGGAGGAAATAGCTCCTGCCCCAGTAGTAACTCCTTTGCCCGCTCCTGCTCCAGGTACTCCGCCAGTAGTTGTAGCTAAAGTTAAATACACTACTGATATAAAAACTATAATGGATACCAAGTGTGCAGTGTCTGGTTGCCACGAAGTTAATGGCGTCTCTCCTAATCTTACCAACTATAACGATGTTAAGGGTAATATTACCACAATACTAAACCGTATGAATATGGGGCAAGGTACAGGTAGTTTTATGCCACAAGGAGGGGCAAAAACACAGACTGATATAGATAAAGTTACTAAATGGCAAACTGATGGTTTGTTAGAACAATAAATTTGATAAATTAAATGAAAAAAATAATTGCAATAGCTACATTGTTAGCTACCACAAATTTTACGCAAGCACAAGATGATTTAATGAACTCACTTGATGAAAGTGTTTCTAAGCAACGTAATTTTGTAAGCGCAACATTTAAAAGCACGCGCTTAATAAATATGCACACCGTTGAAACACAAGGTAAACGTACACTTAACTATGTAATAATGCATCGTTTCGGAACTGTTAACGGAGGCCCTTATCAATTTTTTGGTATTGACGGTGGTGCAAGTATTCGTATGGGGTTTGAATATAGTTATGATGGTCGTTTAGAGCTAGGCTTAGGGCGTACCTCGGTAGGTAAAATGATGGATTTGTATGCCAAATACCGAATATTACGCCAAACAATTAATAAAAGCGATATTCCAGTAAGTATTACAGGTTATGTGGGTTCGTATTATTCAACACTTAAACGCAATGTGAATGGAATTGATGTGTATGCTGATGAAAAAAATCGTTTGGCCTATAACGCACAATTAATTGTAGCGCGTAAATTTTCTGAAAGATTTTCGGCGCAAGTAGCTCCTTATGTGGTATATTACAATTTAACTGAACTTAAAGGAGATAATCATACTAATTACGGTATAGCTAGTGCTTTGCGTTATAAGTTTAACCGCCGTTGCGCTATTACTGCCGAGTATGGTTACCGTTTAAATCAATATTCTACCGCTAATAATTATTATAACTGTTTAGGTGTTGGCATAGATATTGAAACGGGCGGACATGTGTTTCAAATGCACTTTACAAATTCGTTTGGTTTGGTTGAATCTCAATTTTTAGCACAAACCACTGATACTTGGCAAAATGTAGGAATACGCCTAGGGTTTAATATTAATCGTGCATTTGCACTATAAATGACTACAAATTAAAAAAATGAAAAAATTAATTATTGCCGCATCATTAGCATTAAGTATTAACACAACTTTTGCGCAGTTGTACAAGTCAGTTGATAAATCAGTTAAAGTTTCTTTTTTTTCTGAAACGCCCTTAGAAAACATTGATGCCAAGAGCAATACATCCAACTCTATTATAAACTTTGCAACTGATAGTATTATTGTAAAAATACCGATAAAAAGTTTTGAATTTAAAAATTCGTTAATGGGTGAGCATTTTAACGAAAATTACATGGAATCAGAAAAATATCCGTATGCTATTTTTCGCGGTAAAATTGATACCAAAGTTGATATAACCAAAAACAGTAACTACAAAGTTAAAGCATTAGGACGTGCAACAATACACGGTGTTACCAACCCTTGCACGTTAGATGGAACAATAACAATGAAAGATGGCGAATTAATTTTAACATCGGCTATGGAGGTAACTTTAGTGGATTATAAAATAGAAATTCCAAGCCTTGTTAAGGACAAAATAGCTAAAGTAATTAAAGTAAAAGTAGATGCTAATTATATGCCTTATGTAGCAAAGAAAAAATAAGCTAGTTTTTAATACACAATAAAAGGTTACTATTTTTAATGGTAACCTTTTATTTTTTTATTAAAATTATTATCATATTTACAGTAAATGTTTAAACGTGTTTATATACCCTTATTATTTATTATAATAAGCTTTGTACCAACTGTTACAAAGGCAGAAAGTAGTTATGCTGACTCGTTACAAAAAATAGGTCTTAATACTACTAATCCTCAACAACAACTAACGGCGTATAATCAGCTTGCTTTTTATTATAATATTACCCTATCCGAAAAAGCATACATATACGGTATTAAGGCCTATGAGTTAGCCACTAAACTAAAACTACCACACGAACAATGTAAAGCGCTAGTGTGGCAAGCGGTGTATAACAGCCGTAAGCAACAATACACCACAGCTATTAAACAGTTTCAGCAGGCATTAATACAAGCTAATAAATTAAAAGATGATGATTTAGTAGGTTTTGTAACCTCCTGGACGGGTTACTATTACCTACAAACCAAAAATTATTATACCGCACTTATTTATTTTAAAGACGCCTACTTTTTTATATCGCCCTCCAACAATAAGTTATTTATGTACAATAGTTGGTTGCAAGGCGTGGCCGAACTCGAACTTAATAATACGGCTAATGCACTTAAAGCATTTCAATTAGGGATTGATAATCCCGAATCATCAAAAAACAAAATACTACAATTTTTATGTAACAATGGGCTTGCTAGTGCTTTAGTTAGGGTTAAAGAATATAATACCGCCATACCACAAATAAACAAAAGTATAGTGTTAGCCACCGCTATTAACGAGCAAGTATTTATTGACGATGCGCTCAATAATAAAGCTATTGTATACTTATTAAATCATAAATATGATGATGCCATACAAGTGTTTGAAACCATAAATAAAAATACTACCGTTACACAAAATTATGTGCTAAAAACAGCCTCCTGCGACAACTTAGCCAATGCTTATTATCAAACTCGTAATTATCCGCAAGCCCTATTGTATGCTGATACTGCCATTAAATACGCACAATTATTATTAAACAAAACACTAGTGGCACAAACGCTACTTACCAAGGGTAATATACTAAAACTAATGGGTAACATACCCAAAGCATTTGAGTGTGTAACGGCTGCGAGTATCTATGCTACTGCTGCACAAAATACTGAGTTAATTTACCGAGCCGTTAGTTTAAGTAGCAAACTAATGTACAACCAAGGTAATTACAAAGGTGCCTTTGAAATGCTTACTAAAGCTACTCAGTTAGAAGACTCGTTACACAACCAACGAACTATAGAACTTGCGGTTAAAGCACGAGCCGAAATTAAATTTGAACAACGCTTACGTGCTGATAGCCTCCGCCGAATAGATACCGATAAGCAACGCAATAAAGAGCAAGTAGTGAAAGACGAAAAAGTACGCTCCCAATTATCAACACAACGTATAATTATTACTATAGCAATATTAATAACCTTGCTAATAGCGGCCATGGCTTATAATTGGCGTAAGAACTTTTCGCGCGTAAAAAGATTAAATAATTTACTCGAACAACAAAAAGAAGAAATAGAAATACGCCGTGAAAAACTACAATTGCAAAACGTAAAAATAACAGCGCAACGTAATGCTATTGAGGAAAAAAACAAAGAAATAACTGATAGTATAACCTATGCACGCCGCATACAGAATGCACTGTTAACTTCCGAAAACTTTATAGCCGCACAAGTTAAAAGCCACACTATATTTTATCAGCCCAAAGATATTGTAAGTGGCGATTTTTATTGGGCCGAAAAAATAGGCGATAAATTTATAATAGCTGCCGCTGATTGTACTGGGCACGGTGTACCTGGAGCTTTTATGAGTTTGTTGGGCATAAGTTTTTTAAACGAAATTATTGTTGATAATCGTATTACACGGCCTAACGAAGTATTAGACACGCTGCGTTACAGTATTATAAAAGCATTGAGCCATGATAGTAACCAAGAAACCTACCGCGATGGTATGGATATGTCGTTGTGCGCTTACGATTTTACTACCATGACATTAGAACTTGCTTCGGCTAATAGTGATGTATATATTTTTAGACCCACTGGTGGTAAAGGTTTGGTGGTAAATGGCAAAAACTATTTGCCCGAAAAATATACTGCCGAAGGCGTACTTTATTGTATTAAAGCAGATAAATTTCCGGTAGGTACACATGTGGGAGAATTATTGCCTTTTACGTTAAGCAAAGTACAACTATGTGCTAATGATGTAGTGTTTACAGGGTCTGATGGTTATGCTGATCAATTTGGTGGACCTAAACTTAAAAAATTTAAGTACAATCAGTTGGAAGAATTATTAATACAAGTAGCCACAATTACCGATGTTGCACAACAAAATAAACTATTAAGTACTCGCTTTAATGATTGGAAGGGCACACAAGAACAGATAGACGATGTGCTCGTAATAACAATACGAGTTTAATGTGTATTAAATAGAGGTTAATTAGTTTTGAAAATATACTTATCTAAAATCATTAACCACTTATGAAGTAATTATGCAATTAATTAAATTAAAGTTATAATTTTAGTTTTAATTAAAATTATATTTTATAATAATACCTAAAACTAAAATAACATGAGAAAAAAAATACTCACGGTAGCATTAGCCACAAGCCTTGGTGTTGTAGCATTTGCTCAAAATAATTCGGTTACAATTACTACACTATCGGGCGCTAAAAGAGGCGAAACTAAAGCATTTAAGCGTTGTGGTACTCCTGTGCCTTCGGCACAATGGGAAGCTGAGTTTCAAAAACAAATAGCTGTACTTAAAGCTAACCAAAGTAAGTATCGTACCGTAATGCAAGCTAGCTATACAATACCAGTAGTAGTGCATGTTATACACTCAGGGCAAGCGTTGGGTACGGGTAGTAATATTTCGGACGCACAAGTAAATTCACAAATACAAGTATTAAATGACGATTATGCGGGTACAGGTTTAAACTCAGGGAATGTACCAAGTGTTTTTGCTTCTGCTAAAGCTAATACAGGGGTTACATTTTGTATGGCACAACGCACACCTGCTGGCACACAAATGACTATACCAGGTATTGATAGAATGTCGTATACAAGCCAAAATTTTACTGCGCCAGGAGCTAATGGATATAGTACATCATACATTGACGCTACAATTAAACCAAACACAATATGGGATCCCACAAAGTACTTAAATGTATGGGTGTTAGATTTAGACCATACGTTGCTAGGTTATGCAACCTTTCCTGATAATTCGGGCTTAGTAGGCATGCCTAGTGGCGGAAGTACTGCCACTACTGATGGCTTTGTAAATACTTACAATGGTTGGGGAGTTACAGGAGCTGGTAATGCGCCTTATAATAAAGGGCGTACAGCAAGCCACGAAATAGGGCATTGGTTAGGTTTACGTCACGTATGGGGCGATGCTACCTGTGGTGATGATTATTGTACTGATACTCCTACACAAAACTCGGCAAATTATAGTTGTCCTACACACCCTAGTGCCTCTTGTGGTAATTCGGGAGATATGTTTATGAATTTCTTGGACTATGTGGATGATCAATGTATGTATATGTTTACTAACGATCAGAAAACACGTATGGTAACCGCCTTAACTAACGATCCTCGTCGTGCGAGTATAGTATCGGTTACTAATTTATCGTGTACGCCAGTAAATCAAAATACACCACCTACGGCTTCGTTTACACCTAGTGCTACAAGTACATTTGTAGGCGGTAGTGCAGTTACTTTAACTAATACTACCACTAATGCAACAAGCTATGCTTGGGCAGTTACACCAAGTGGCGCTACGTTAAGTAGCACCACAGCTACTAGCCCTACACTTAGCTTTACCGCTGCAGGTAGTTATAGTGTGTGTTTAACCGCTACTAATTCATTTGGAAGTAGTGCACCAGTATGCCAAACAATAACAGTAACAGCTACACAACCTACGGCTTGCGATACACTTAGTAACTTGGAGGCTGATGATACTTTAGCACTATTTAGGCTCGGGCCACTTGCATCTGACGGCTACCTTACAGGGCAAAATAAATATGGAGATATTGCTAAAGCCGAGCGTTATAGTTACCCAACATCAGGGTTTAGTTCAGGATTAACTATATCAGGCTTACGTATTTATCATGGTGTTGTTAAGGGTAGCGGTTCAACTGCATACAGTGTATGGGGAGAAACGGCCAGTTTACCTGGTACAATATTAGGTACTAAAAGTGTGGTTAATAGTACGTTTACCCCTTTACAATTAAACACGGTTACGTTTACCACTCCAGTAAGTATTGCTAATAATACACCTTTTTATGTTGGCTATACGTTTAGTAATGTGTCTGGCGATACTGTAGCGGTGGTACATACGCGTTTTAATAATCCTACAACAAATAGTGCTTACGAACAATTTGGCGATAACACTTGGCACGCATTTACGGAAACTCCAGCAAGTTGGGGTGCAACAGCATCACTAGTAATTTTCCCTATAGTGTGTCCAACTACAGTTACTGGTTTAGCACAAGTGCAACGTAACTTAACTAATAATGCTTACATTTTTCCTAATCCTAATAATGGTGTGTTTAACGTAACATTGGTATTTGATACACAAACCGATGCTACCATTATTGTAACTGATGTGTTAGGCAAACAAATTTTAACCAAAACAATAGCTAATATATTACAGCAACAAGTACCGTTAGACCTTGCTACGGCAGGTGTTGGTACTTACTTAGTAACCATTAAAACTAACACGGGTGTAACCACTAAGCGTGTAGTAATTACTGAGTAAGTAGTATAAATAATATTTTAAATTAAAGTGCCTAGTGTTTTCACACTAGGCACTTTGTTTATTATAGGGTATTAGTAGTACTTTTATAATCATAAATTATTTAGTAATTATTATTAAAATGAAATAACTAAGTGTATAGATAAATGTTTGTAGCTAAAAAATATAATTCGTTTTTACAATACTTTGTAAGTAGTGCGGTAATACTACTATTAACAGGTATTTGTTATTCGAGCAAAGAAATAATGGGTTACAAAATAGTGGCACTTATTTTATTAATGGGTGTTTCGTTTTTGGCAATGTTATTTGATATTTTTCCTGTATTAATTGCGGCTATTTTAAGCGCGTTAATTTGGAATTTCTTTTTTATTCCTCCCGTATTTACATTTCATATTAATAATACGGAAGACCTACTAATGTTTTTTTTGTATTTTATAATTGCTTTGGTTAATGCTGTACTCACATTTAAAATTCGTAAAGCCGAAAGCCTTGCAAGAGATAAGCAGGAAAAAGAAAATACAATTAAACTATACAACACCTTGTTAAATTCGTTATCGCATGAGCTACGTACGCCTATCGCAACTATATTGGGAGCAGTAGATACGCTCAAAGAAAATAAAGATAAACTATCCTTAGCCAATGAAAACGAGCTTTTAACACAAATTGATAGGGCGAGTATTAGATTAAATAAGCAGGTTGAAAATTTATTAAACATGAGTAGATTAGAAACTGGGTTTTTAAAATTAAATATCCAGTGGATTGACGTTAACGAATTTATTAACGGAGTAATTTACAAAATGAACGCTAACGTTCACCACCAGAAAATTGTATTTATTACTAATGATAATTTACCCCTTTGCAAAATAGATAGCGGTGTTATGGAGCAAGTAGTACATAATATTATTGCTAACGGGATATTATATACGCCCGAAACCGCTACAATTAAAGTAACTGCTACAGTTACAAATGGCGTATTAATAGTAATTATTGCCGATAATGGATTGGGTATACCTAATGAGCATTTGCCCAATATATTTACTAAATTTTATAGAGGCGGAACTACTAAAACTGGAGGTATAGGTTTGGGATTATCAATTGTTAAGGGCTTTGTAGAGGTGCATGGCGGTAGTATTACGGCTCAAAATAATGATGATGGCGGAGCAAAATTTATAATTGGAATTCCAACAGAAACTACCTATTTAACTAATCTAAAAAATGAATAAACCCGAAATTTTAATTATTGACGATGAGCCTCAAATTTTAAAACTGTTAGAAATTACACTGGAAAGCAACGGCTACAAAGTGCATCAGGCTCAAACTGGTAAATCAGGTATATTATTAGCGGCTAATCAGTTGCCCGAATTAATTTTATTAGACATTGGATTACCCGATAAAAGTGGGCACGAAGTACTAAAAGAATTAAGGTTATGGTATAATAAATCTATAATTATACTATCAGTAATTGATAACGAGGAAGATATTGTAACCGCTTTAGATAACGGCGCCACTGATTATTTAACAAAACCATTTCGCACATCGGAATTATTAGCACGCATTCGTGCCGCAATAAGGCGTAATCAATTGCCAAATAATAATGCTACAATTATATGTAACGATTTAGAAATTAATTTAACGGATAGAACCGTAAAAAAAAATAATGAGTATTTAAAGCTAACCTCAACTGAATATCAATTGCTTGTTTTACTGGCTAAAAACGAAGGGCGAGTACTTACGCATCAATTTATTTTAAAAGAAATTTGGGGAGTTGGCTCACAAACTGAATCGCAGTACCTTAGAGTATTTATAGGAACTCTCCGCAAAAAAATCGAAACTAATTCCAATCAACCCAAGCACATATTTACCGAGAGTGGTGTTGGGTACAGGTTTGCGTAATCTTTATATTTTCTTTATGTGTAGCAGTGCCCTCTTTATATTATATTGATGGCATAGTGTAGATATTTGTATTGTTAATTAAAATCATTAACACATCATGATTAATACTAAAGCGGTAGTACACATTTTTGTTTTATTAATTAGTGTTTATACCTCAACCAATGCTCAGCAAGCAAGCGTAGGGCTGTATTTAACAGCACATGATTTTAAAATGGGCGAGTTATCGCATAGTACTAAGGGTAGTAAATTAAAGTTACACGAAGTAATTAAGAAAGAAATTATTGAAGTAAAAACGTACGATTCCACCTATACTTATTTAAAAAAAGAGGTGTACGGTTACAGAGATTCCGACGGAAATTATTACCGATTATATAACAATAAAGCGTACACTATTTTAAACTCAACAGAAGAAATTTTATTGTACAAAATCACTAATGGTTATCCGCAAAAGGGGCAACCACAAATGTTTTTATATTTTTTTAGTAAAGATGCTGGTAGTACTATTTGCCCACTAAACATGGATACGTTTTATAACGCATTTAATGATAATGCCCAGTTTCAAAAAATAATAGAAATACATTTTAGTGGGTTGGGCAACTTGCTCGAATACGATATTATTCATCATAAATATAAAATAAATAGGTTATTAGAACTATCAAAAACAAATTAACACATGAAAAAAATAATAGTAAGCGTAACGCTTTTGGCTAACGCATTTGCACTGTTTGCACAGCAAGACAGCACAAAAATTGAAAAAATTGATGAAGATGGTGATCCCATTAAAATTAATAAACAAAAGGGTGAACCACTAGAAGGAATGGATTGCACGTGGTGGAATGGTGGCGACCGCCGAGCTAAACCCACCCTTGCCAATACTTATTTTACACCCACGGTAATGGTAGATGCCAATTA
>JAYWFU010000092.1:0-6078 GCA_043778625.1 Bacteroidia bacterium
AAACGCTACCCCGAAAATAAGTTTAAACTAGTAACCTATTATCAATTGTACCGATTGTATTTAACTGAAAAAAATGATGCACTGGCTAATAAGTACAAAGACATTATATTAAAAGACTACGAATTTACGGAGTACGGACAATTAGTAAGTAACCCCGAATACAACATACAAGCCGAAAAATCAAAAGCTAAAGCAGGCAAACTATATGAGGAAGCCTTTGAATCGTACAAAGAAAGCGATTACAAAAGCGTGTTAAGTATTAGCAATACTGCACTAAAATTGTACAAAAGCAACGACTTAACACCTAAGTTTTTGTACTTAAAAGCATTAGCCCAAGGCAAACTCAAAAACATTATCACCATGATAGACGAGTTAAATGAACTAATAAGCAAATATCCGCAAGACCCTATAAAAGCACAAGCTCAGGCAGTGTTAGATGCGGTAGCCAAAAACAAAATTAACGACAATAACGCCAATGCCAACGATACTGCAACCTATTACACACACGATAAAACTGCCGAGCTAATATACATAGCACTATTTGCTACTGATAATAAATTGGAAACTATAAAAAATGCGGTATCAGATTTTAATACCAATAAGTACGAATCGCAACAGTTAAAAATATCCACGCTTGTGTACGACCAACTCAATACCCTAATGATAGTGAAAGCATTTAGTAATAACGAAACTGCCACTAATTATTTTAAGAGTATAAAAAACGAACCTACCACTACGACCCCGCAGTCAACCAACTGGCAACAGTACCTAATAACACAAGATAACCTTACCAAACTATACAACAGTAAGCGATTAACTAACTACGCTAATTTTTTTAAACTTGCTTACCCGCTTTAATTAGTATGATTAAGAATGCTACCCCACTACGTTGTATTACGTCCCTTACCCAATTTGGCGCAAGCGGAATTAGGTATGGTTTTAATGGGCAAGAGAAAGATAACGAAATTAGTGGGGCGGGGAATAGTTATGCGTTTGAAGCTCGGGTGCATGACCCAAGGTTAGGAAGATTTTTAAGTGTTGACCCATTATCGACCTCTTATGCTTTTAACAGTTCTTATGCGTTTGCGCAAAACAGGCCAATAGACGGTAAAGATTTGGAAGGGGCTGAGTGGGTTCATTATAGAGTTATTTCAAGTAATAGTGAGGGGCAGTGCCATATTGAAAAAACTGGAGAAATTGACTATGGTAACTGGATGCTAAATTTAATTCACAAAACAACAGGCTACGCCCCCGATTTAGTTAAAAGCTACGTTGTATCAGCTCCTGATGGAATGCATTATATATTTGAGTCTGAGGAAAAAGCATTAACCGCCACAATGGAAGATTTTGACCCTAAAAATCGACCTACAAAAGAAGGTGTTGATGCACTTTTTATGATGACGGATGCTGTAGGAACAATTGCTGCAGGAACAATGGGGAACGCTATATCGAAAACATCTCGTGAAGTAAGTACCGCAAAAGTAAATGAATCTTTCACTAAAAATAAACAATATGCTCCCTATAAAGCAGGGACAAAAACGGTTGAGTTTACAACTCAGGCAGAAGAAGCTTTCGTAAGGGTATCAAAAGGAAGTAATGCTCAAGGTGATTGGATTGTAAAAAAATCTGATATTAATGGTCTAAGTCCAGCTCAAATTAAGGATAAGTTATCTTTGAGTTACGAACCTACTCATATTACGGATGTGAAAATTGGCGTAGGAACTACTTTGAGAAAAGGAACTGCTGCAGGTGTAAAAGAGCTAGGGACAGAAGGAGGAGGGACTCAATATCAAGTAATTGGAGGAAAAGAAAATGTATCTTATTCAAATACAACTGAAATAAAAAAATAACATGAATGATTTAATTAAGATCGAAAATAAACTTTTTCTAAAAGAAGATGTTTTAATTTCATTTGAATATAATATTATTACTTTTTTACAATTGAATAATAAGATTATTATTGTTGTAGATATTCCTAAAAATAAAAGTGATCATAATCAAAATGTTTATTGTATAAATACAAGTGGAGATAAATTGTGGCAATTGGAATATCAGGAGTATCCAACTGATAATTGCCCAATTAATAACGTGTATGAAGAAATGAATAGTGTCAAAACATATCGTTGGTGTGGTATTGAAGAGGTTATAGATATAAATAGCGGTAAAATAATTTCTTGCGAACTAATAAAATAATTTACCCCTGCTAGCCCTAGCGTTAGGTAAGCGTGCAGTTGAGGCTAGTGCCAGCATGTTGCTGGTATTCATAAACGGTATAAAAAGTATAAAGCCCTGCGTTGCAGGGCTTTTTGTTGTTTTACAACCAACTTGTTTTAGGGTTTTTGTGAGTATTTATTACGGCTCTAATCGTTGCTATGTGTGTTGTTTCGTTAAAGGTATAGTGTACCATGTAAGTATAGTTTTTAACAAGTAGGCATCTCACATTTGCATAGCGTATTCCAAAATGCGGAGTAACGGCTATTGCATGTATAGCTTGGTCAACGGCATTAAGAAACCTGTCCCCGCTAGTCCTAGCGTTAGGTAAGCGTGCAGTTTAGGCTAGTGCCAGCATGTTGCTGGTATTCATAAACGGTATAAAAAGTATAAAGCCCTGCAGGTGCAGGGCTTTTGTTTGTTATTTAAAATAAGAAGTATTGGGGTCTTTGCTAGTGTTTCTTATCATAATTCCCCCCGCTAGTGCGAGCTTTAGGTAACCGTGTAGTTTAGGCTAGTGCCCCCAGTGCGAGCGTTAGGTAACCGTGTAGTTGAGGCTAGTGCCAGCATGTTGCTGGTATTCATAAACGGTATAAAAAGTATAAAGCCCTGCGTTGCAGGGCTTTTTGTTGTTTTGTGTTTGCTAGCTTAGTTTTATTCTACTACTTTTTTTATAGCTTCTTTAATTTCGTATAGGGTAAGTGTATCTATACTACCTATTTTTTTAATTAATCGTTCTTGCGAAACGGAGCGAATTTGAAAACAATCGGCAGAGGACATTTTACTAAGCCCGTTAGCTTTGGTAGGTTCAATAGTAACCATCCACGGCGCAATATCGTAGCGTTCTTTCCAATCAGTTATAGGTACAATTACTTTTAGCGGAAGCTTTCCGAGCTTGTCGTTATTAATTATTACGGCAGGTCTTTTTTTCTGTATTTCTGCGCCTTTTGTAGGGTCAAGGTCAACTAACCAAATTTCACTTTGTTTCATAAAAATGTTCACAATCTAATGCTGTAAAAGCGGTTAATTCTTTATCGTTTACGTAATCGTTATATAATTGGCTTACGGCAAATTCCATTTGATGGTTTACCTCGTCTTGCTTAATAGACTTTATAGTTTCTTCTACCACATAAAATTTTTTGGTGAGCGGTAGCCTTTGTATTTCCTGTATTAGTTGCTGTGCTTGCATGGCTTTAGTGGGCTAGTTGTTGTATAAGATTTGATTTAATTACAAAAGAGTCAATAAATTCAAGTAATAATTTCTTCTTATCATTAGGTAGCTTTTCAATTTTTTTAAATTGAATTAATAGCTCATTATCCTTTAATGAATTATTAGCCTTGTCTTGTATGGTTCCGTTTAGCAAAAAATCTGACGATACTTCTAATGCTTTAGCTAATTTATTAAGGGTGTCGGCTGATGGTATAGCCTCGTCCCTTTCATATTTACCCAAATTGGTAAAATGAACACCTATCATTTTAGCCAAATCCTGTTGAGAAAGTTTCATTTCTTTCCTTAAACTAAGTATTCTGTTGCCGAACTCTTTCATAGTGAAATTTATTTATTAACACATCAAATGTAGTGAAATAGCCACTTTAAAAGTCAATATAGGTAGTGTTTGTGAATAAGTTGTGTTTAATTGATTAGTACAAATGTAGCGATAAATATATGTTTGTAGTGAAATCACTACCTAATTTATTTTTTAACAATTTAATAAATGCAAATCCCCGAAATCAAAACCCGCTTACCCATACTGCAAGTATTAGCGCATTATGGTTTAACACCCAACGCTAATAGCATGTTGTGTTGTCCGTTTCATGCGGATAAAACGCCCAGCATGCAAGTATATACTGATACCAATACCGTGTATTGTTTTAGCAGTAATTGCACAATGCACGGCAAACCGCTTGATAACATTGGGTTTATACAACACAAAGAAAGCCTAACCACGCACCAAGCCTTAGTAAAAGCCACGGCAATGATAACCCCAGTAGTGCTGAATAGTGCGCCAATAGCACACACCACGCAGGGCATAGTGCCACGTGAGGAAGTATTACAAAGGATGTTCAACTATTTTAAGGGAGCGGTACACCGCAGTAAACCCGCCATAGATTATTTGGCCACAAGGGGGCTAGATGCTATGAAAATTGAAGTAGGGTATAATAGCGCACAGTTTTACCACGGCACACGCAAAAACGAAGATTTAATAACTAACTGCCTAAGTGTAGGGTTGTTAAGTAGCGCAGGCAGTAACACCCGTAACCCCGAAGCACCCGCCTACCGTGCCTTTGGCAAGGAGTGTATATGTTTTGCATTGCGTAATAAAAGCAATGCCATAACTGGTTTGTATTTTCGTTCCACTCAAAACTCACCAAGTTTAGAGGTAGTAGCCCGCCATTTTTATCTCAAAGATAGCACAGGGCTTTACCCATGCTATCCTGCTGAAAGTACAACAAAACTAATACTTACAGAAGCTATTATTGATGCGGCTACCTTGTTACAACTGCCTACAATAGCCAAAGAGTACAGTATTATTAGTGCTTACGGTACTAATCGTTTGAATGATGAAATGAAAAATGCACTACAAAATTTAACACAACTCACCGAAGTAGTGTTTGCATTTGATAGCGATGAAGCGGGTTGCAAGGCAGTTAGTAAATACGCTAAAGAATTATTAATGATGAATGATAAATTATTAATAACCACGTTGGAGTTGCCTAACAAAGATGTAAACGAAACGTTTTTGAATTACGATGAAGACATTTTTATTAGTTTGTTAAGTAACCGTAAGCCAGTACTAGCGGGCAATATAGCGGTAGCGAAAGAAAATAATACAACTCCTATAATTCATAATTCCCCTCTTAATGTAACCAACATTCACAAGCTAATATTTGCCACCAAAACGGCTACTTATTACATTAAAGGCGGGGTTGATAAAGTAATGAATAAACTCACGGTAACGCTCGAAATTATTAACGACACATCGACCACGCTCAGTGTACTGCACACGAATACTCGGCGTTATAAATTAGATTTATACGAGAGCAAACAAGTAGAAAAAACGATACAAGAAGCCAGCGAACAATTACAATTAAACGCCACACAATTACAGTTAGATATACACCAACTTACCAATGAATTAGACCATTACAGAGAACAATTATTGCAAGCCACGGCAAGCGATATACCCACCGAAGAAGAACAATATATACTTACTCCAACCGAAAAAACAGAAGCATTATTAATAGCCAACGACCCTAATTTAATACATACCATACAAGATAAATTAACACAAACGGGCATTATTGGCGAGGACAATAATAAAATATTTTTGTTTGTAATAGCCACCAGCCACATACAAACTAATCCGTTAAACGCCCTAATACAGGGTAGTTCGGGCAGTGGTAAGACTAATTTATTAAAAGGAATATTTAAAATAATGCCCGAAGAAAGCAAGAAAATATTTAGCCGATGTAGCGAAAAAATGTTGTACAACGTACCTAAATTTTATTTTAAAAACAGGCTCTTGTGCTTTGAAGACGTAGACGGGCTGGGCGAAGAAGCCCTATACGCCTGGCGTGAATTAGTAAGCAACGGCGAGTTAATAAGTGGGGTAAGTTACAAGGACGAAAAGGGCAACATAGGCATAAAAGAATTAGTAGTGTGCGGCCCAATTACGAGTATAGCCTGCACCACTCACGGCGCATTATACGCCGATAATATGAGCCGATTATTTTTAATAGCCATTGACGAAAGTGCGTCGCAAACCAAGCGCATCAACGCTTACCAAGCACAGGAAGCCGCAGGATTAATTGACAAGCAAGCACAACAAAAAACAATACATGCCCTTAAAAACTACGTGCGATTAT